>NZ_JBWKGY010000008.1:0-338253 GCF_056433525.1 Streptomyces sp. NPDC044704 | reverse complement strand
TCCATCGCCGCCTGGAGCGCGCAGATCGGGTCGATCTCGGTGATGATCACGCGGGCGCCCTGGCCGCGCAGCGACTCCGCACAGCCCTTGCCGACGTCGCCGTAGCCGAACACGACGGCGACCTTGCCGCCGATCAGGACGTCGGTGGCGCGGTTGATGCCGTCGATGAGGGAGTGGCGGCAGCCGTACTTGTTGTCGAACTTCGACTTCGTCACGGCGTCGTTCACGTTGATCGCCGGGAAGAGCAGGGTGCCCTCGGCCATCATCTCGTAGAGGCGGTGGACACCGGTGGTGGTCTCCTCGGTCACGCCGCGGACCTCGGACGCGAGCTGCGTCCACTTCTGCGGGGCCTCACCGAGGGTGCGGTTGAGCAGGGTGAGGATGTGGGCGTACTCCTCGGAGTCCGCCGTCGAGGGGTCCGGGGCCGCGCCGGCCTTCTCGAACTCGACGCCCTTGTGGACGAGGAGGGTGGCGTCGCCACCGTCGTCGAGGATCATGTTCGGGCCGCCGGTGGGGGTGTTCGGCCAGGTCAGCGCCTGCTCCGTGCACCACCAGTACTCCTCCAGCGTCTCGCCCTTCCAGGCGAAGACCGGGACGCCCTGCGGGTTCTCCGGGGTGCCGTTCGGGCCGACCGCGATGGCGGCGGCCGCGTGGTCCTGGGTGGAGAAGATGTTGCAGGAGGCCCAGCGGACGTCGGCGCCGAGGGCGACGAGGGTCTCGATGAGCACGGCCGTCTGCACGGTCATGTGCAGGGAGCCCGTGATGCGCGCGCCGGCCAGCGGCTGCGCCTCGGCGTACTCGCGGCGGATCGACATCAGACCCGGCATCTCGTGCTCGGCCAGGGTGATCTCCTTGCGGCCGAAAGCGGCAAGGGAAAGGTCTGCGACCTTGAAGTCCATGGGTGCTGCTCCTCATGGTTCGAGAGGGTGGGTACGGCTGAGCCGCGCGCCGTCCGGCCTGGGCAGGGCGGTGCACCGAGCACAGTCCGTCGGGGGCCCTCTCTCCCCTCGGCCGGTCACGGGGACCGCCCGACCGCCATCAGCAGCGACGCCTGACACTGATGACGAATCTACACCGATCGGCCGAGCCTGCCCCAGTCGGCCGGGAAACAAGTCGCGGCGCGTTCCAGGGCCCTATGGCGGAGCGGTTCGGGGCCTTTCGGACTTTTGCTCCGCCTCACCTCTGCGAGAGGATGCCGGGGGATCGGGTCGTACGCGATCCCGTGGACCCATGGCTGAAGGAGATTCCAGTGACCAGTCCAGCCGGCCCTCCCGGTGGCGGGGGCCCAAGCGGGCAGAAGCGCCTGAAGCTGCTCGCCGTCACGGCGTGCCCCACGGGCATCGCGCACACCTACATGGCAGCCGAGAAGCTCCAACAGGCCGCGGCCGAGCTGGGCGTGGACATGAAGGTGGAGACGCAGGGCTCCATCGGTGCCGAGAACGTGTTCTCTGACAACGATGTCAGAGAAGCGGACGGGATCATCATCGCCGCCGACAAGGAGGTCGACCGGGAGCGCTTCGCCGGCAAGCGGGTGCTGTCGACGGGCGTCGCGGACGGCATCCACAAGCCGAAGGAACTGATCGAGCGGGTACGGAACGCGCCGGTCCAGGAGGGCGCGGCCGCCGCGGCGGGCAGCGGCGGCGGGGGCAAGGAGCGCAGCCTCGCCTACAAGGCGCTGATGAACGGCGTCTCGTACATGATCCCGTTCGTGGTGGTCGGCGGTCTGCTGATCGCGATCGCCCTGGCGCTGGGCGGTCACGCCACGGCCGAGGGGTACGTGGTCACCCCGGGCACCTTCTGGGACCACGTCTTCCAGATCGGCGTCCTGGGCTTCACCCTGATGATCCCGATCCTGTCCGGCTACATCGCGTACGCCATCGGCGACCGGCCGGCGCTGGTGCCCGGCATGATCGGCGGTTTCATCGCGAACACCGGTGCCCTCTACGACTCCAAGTCGGGCGCGGGCTTCATCGGCGCGATCGTGACGGGCTTCCTGGCCGGCTATCTGGTCCTGTGGATCAAGAAGGTCAAGGTCCCGAAGGTCGTCCAGCCGATCATGCCGATCATCGTGATCCCGATCGTCTCGACGACGGCGCTGGGCCTGTTCTTCATCTACGTGATCGGCAAGCCGATCTCCTGGGTCTTCGAGAGCCTGACGAGCTGGCTGTCGGGCATGACCGGCACCAGCGCGATCCTGCTCGGCGCCATCCTCGGCCTGATGATCGCCTTCGACATGGGCGGCCCGGTCAACAAGACGGCCTTCCTCTTCGGCACGGGGCTCATCGCGTCCGGCAACTACGCGGTCATGGGCATGTGCGCGGCGGCCATCCCGGTCATGCCGCTCGGCCAGGGCCTGGCGACGGTGCTGCGCCGCAAGCTGTACTCCGATCAGGAACGCGACACCGGTATGGCGGCGCTCTTCATGGGCATGTTCGGCATCTCGGAGGGCGCGATCCCCTTCGCGGCGGCCCGGCCGGCCGTCGTCATCCCGGCGAACATGCTCGGCGGCGCGGTGGCGGGTGCCATCGCGGGTGTCGCGGGCGTGGGCGACCACGTGCCGCACGGCGGTCCGGTCGTGGCCGCGCTGGGTGCCGTCGGCGGGGTGGGCTGGTTCCTCATCGCGATCGCGACGGGCACGGTGGTGACCGCGCTGACGACGAACGCGCTGATCGAGATCAAGGTGCGCCGGGGCCGGGGCGCCGGGGCGCCCGTCGTGGCGCCGGCGGCGGCAGCGCCCGTACCGGCCGGTGCCGGCGCGGTGGCCGGCCCGGGTGCGGGCGCCGGTGCGGGCTCCGGGACCGGGACCGGGACCGGAGGGACGGCCGTGCTGACGAAGCCCGCGCCCGCCCCGGCCGCGGCGGAGCAGCGGGAGGTGCTGTCCGGGTACCTGACGGAGCGGACGGTCAAGACGGAGCTCGTGTCGGACTCCAAGGAGGCCGCGATCCGGGAAATGGCCGAGATGCTGGCCACCACGGGCAACGTCCGGGACGTGGACGAGCTCGTACGGGTCGCCCTGGCGCGGGAGGCGCAGGGGACGACGGGGCTCGGCGAGTCGATCGCGATCCCGCACGCGAAGACGGACGCGGTGTCCCGGCCCACGGTGGGCTTCGCCCGCTCCGACGAGGGCATCGAGTGGGGCGCCCTGGACGGGACGAAGGCCCGGCTGGTCTTCATGATCTCGGTGCCGGAGGCCGCTGCCGGTGACGAGCACCTGCGGATCCTGGCCCTGTTGTCGCGCAAGCTGATGGACTCCGGTTTCCGGGCCCGGCTGCAGTCCGCGCCGGACGGGCCGGCCGTCCTGGAGGTGCTGCGGGAGATCCGTTAGCCGTCGCCTTCCGGCCCTGCCCGTCGGGCCCCGTACCACTGCGGTACGGGGCCCGACGGCGTCCGCGCAGTGTCCGAATCGGTATCTACGGAGTGGACGCACCGGGGCCCCGGCGGCATGGCGGGCGTCCGCGTCGACCTACGATGCAAGGCAGGTACATCGGAAGGGACGAAATGGAACACAGGCCAGGACGCAGACGCGGGATCGCGGCGATCGTCCTGCTCGTGCTCGGAGCGGTCATCCTCGGGGGGGTGACGGTGGCGAAGGCCGTGGCTCCGCCCGCGCGGTTCACGGAGGGCAAGCAGGTCGGCTGGACCATGACGCCGACCTACACCAACGGGGAGAGCATCTACCTGGAGCCGGTCGCCAAGGGGAAGCTGCGGCGGGGTGACGTCGTGCTCGCGTCCGTGCCGTGGTCCATGCAGAAGACCCAGATGAACCGGGTCGTCGCGGTCGGGGGGGACCGCATCCAGTACAAGGTGAGCAGCAAGATCGCGGGCCAGTACCGGCTGGTGCTGAACGGTACGCCGCTGGACGAGCCGTACCTGGAGCAGTGGAAGAACCCGTCCACGGTGCCGTTCGACGTGCGGGTGCCCAAGGGGCACCTGTTCCTGATGGCCGACAACCGGCTGAACTCGGACGGCTCGCAGTTCGCGAACAACGGTCCGGTCGCGGAGAGCGCGGTCGTCTCCAAGGTCGTGGCGTACCCGATGGCGAAGCTGGCGGTGTGGGGGCAGGCCGCCGGCGTGCTCGTGATCCTCGTCGGTGCCGCGCTGGCGGCCGTGGCGCGGCGGGCGCGCAAGCGGGCCGCGGAGCGGGCCGTCGCTCCCGTGCCGGCCCAGGCGGCGCCTGAGGCTCCTGCCGAGGCCGCCGAGGCGGCCGCACAGGGTGTGGACGCTCCGGCGGGCCCGGAGGCTCCCGGCTCCCCGGCCGCCGGGGCCGAGGACGGCGCCGACACGGACCAGGTCTCTCCGGCCGCTTCCGGGGAGCGCGCGGACGTGCAGTCGTAGGCCGGTGCGAACCGGACGGAGGAGGGCCCCGCAGCCGGTCGGCTGCGGGGCCCTCCTCCGTGTGCAGCGCGCTGCCGGTCACTTGCCGGTGACGGCGGCTTCCGGGTCGTAGATGTCCGGCTCCAGGTAGATCACGCGCGCGATCGGGACGGCCTCGCGGATGCGGGCCTCGGCGGCGTTGATGGCGGCCGCGACCTCGGTGGCGGTGTCGTCGTGCTCGACGGCGATCTTCGCCGCGACCAGCAGTTCCTCGGGGCCGAGGTGCAGGGTGCGCATGTGGATGATGCGGGTGACGACCTGCCCGTCGACGATGGCGGCCTTGATCTTGTCGACCTCTTCGGTACCGGCGGCCTCGCCGAGCAGCAGCGACTTGGTCTCGGCGGCCAGCACGATGGCGATGACGATCAGCAGGACGCCGATGCACAGCGTGCCGATGCCGTCCCAGACGCCGTTGCCGGTGACGAGGGCGATGCCGACGCCGCCGAGGGCCAGTACGAGGCCGACGAGCGCGCCGAGGTCTTCCAGCAGGACGACGGGCAGTTCGGGGGCCTTGGCCCGCCTGACGAACTGGGTCCAGGTCTGCCGCCCGCGGATCTCGTTCGACTCCTTGATCGCGGTGCGGAAGGAGAAGGACTCCGCGATGATCGCGAAGACGAGGACGCCGACGGGCCAGTACCAGGCCTCGATGGCGTGCGGGTGGTTGATCTTCTCGATGCCCTCGTAGATGGCGAACATGCCACCGACGGTGAAGAGCACGATGGAGACGAGGAAGGCGTAGATGTAGCGCTCGCGCCCGTACCCGAAGGGGTGTTGGGGCGTCGCCTCGCGCTGGGCCTTCTTGCCGCCGAGGAGCAGCAGTCCCTGGTTGCCGGAGTCGGCCAGCGAGTGGACGCTCTCCGCCAGCATCGACGAGGAGCCGCTGAAGAGGAATGCCACGAATTTGGCTACGGCGATGGCGAGGTTGGCGGCGAGTGCCGCCACGATCGCCCTGGTACCGCCCGACGCGCTCATGGGTGCTGGATGTCCCTTCCTAGCCACTGACTACGGCCGCACATTGTTGCAGCCGATCGTGGTGCCGACGCTACGTCAGACCACCACGGTGGCGCGGAATACGGTTCCGGATCCGGACAGTTCGACCTTTTCGCCCGCCGGGACGAAGACGGACTCGCCTGCCGCGAGGGTCAGTTCGCCGGCCTTCGGGCTGCCGGCGGTGCAGAGCAGGATCTGCGGGGCCGCGTCCGGGAGGGTCTGCGGGGCGCCGCCGGGGGCCAGCAGGAAGCGGGAGAGGCGGAATTCGTCGATGGGGGTCTCGTAGACCTCCTCGCCGTCGGCCTCGGGGCGCAGGATGCCCGGTGCGCTCGGCTCGAAGATGACGACCTTGAGCAGTTCGGGGACGTCCACGTGCTTGGGGGTGAGCCCGCAGCGCAGCACGTTGTCGGAGTTGGCCATGAGCTCGACGCCGAGGCCGTCGAGGTAGGCGTGCGGGATGCCCGCGCCGAGGAACATGGCTTCGCCGGGCTGGAGCCGGACGTGGTTGAGCAGCATGGCCGCGATCACGCCCGGGTCGCCCGGGTAGTCGTGGACGAGTCCCGCGTAGGGCGCGTACGGGCCGCCGAGCCGCTCGGCGGCTGCCGCGGCCTCGGTGACCGTACGGGCCATCTCGGCGCGGTCCGCGGTCAGTACGGCGGTGAGTACCTCGCGCAGCGCCGCCTCTTCCGGGTGGGCGCGCAGCAGGTCGGCGTACGGCTTGAGGGAGTCGACGCCGAGGCCTTCGAGGAGGGCCGCGGCCTCCAGCGGCGGGCGGAAGCCGCACAGGCCGTCGAAGGGGGTGAGCGCGCAGATCAGTTCGGGCTTGTGGTTGGCGTCCTTGTAGTTGCGGTGGCCCGCGTCGATCGGGACGCCGCGGCGCTCCTCGTCCTCGAAGCCCTCCTTGGCCTGGGCCAGGTCGGGGTGGACCTGGAGGGAGAGGGGGGCGCCCGCGGCGAGGAGCTTGAGCAGGAAGGGCAGCCGGGGGCCGAACTTGGCGACGGCGGCGGCGCCGAGTTCGCCTTCCGGGTCGGCGGCGATGACGTCCGCGAGGGTGGTGCCGCCCGCGCCGCGGTCGAGGCGGGAGGGGGCGCCGGGGTGGGCGCCCATCCACATCTCGGCCTGGGGTTCACCGGTGGGCTCGATCCCCAGCAGGGTGGGGATGGCGGTGGTGGATCCCCACGCGTAGGGGCGGATCGTGTTCGTCAGGCGGTCCATCGTCGTCTTCCTGGATCTGAAAGGTAGGGCGGGCACGGGTCCGTGCCTCAGCCGTGGCCCCGGGTCGCCAGCGCGAGGTAGGCGGTGGCGAAGTCCGTGACGGCGAGGAGTTCGGCGAGCTGTTCCAGCTCTCCGCCCTCCTCCGGTTCGAGCTCGCTGATGGCCGTGTCGTGGCTGAGGGCGAGTTCGCGGGCGGCGGGTGCGGCGGTGAGGCCGCCGGCCGGGCGGTCGCGCAGCAGGACGATGCGGGCGCGCAGGGCCTGTGGTTCCTCGACCCGGTCGCGGAAGAAGTCGTCGGGGTCGGCTCCGGCCGCGAAGGATCCGGCGAGCAGGACCCCGTGGGCCGGCAGTGCCTCGGGGAGTTCGGCGGCGAGGGCGGGCCGGCCGGCCAGCTCGGCGAGGGTCGCGGCGAAACGGCGGCCGGCGGGGCCCGCGGCGCCTCCCTCGCTCCAGATGAGGGGCAGGGAGTCGGCGAGTTCGGTCGCGAGGGTCTTGGCCGGGTTGGAGTAGGTGACGATGGCGGGCCCGCAGCGCTCGGCGGTCCGGTCGAGCCGGTCGGCGACCCGCTGGAGGGTGTCGGGGGCGGCGGTGACCAGGCCGACCTTGTCCAGCAGCACCAGGAGCGGGGTCAGCAGGGCCCAGAGGGCTCCGGGACCGGCCGCGGCGGACTCGTCGTACTCCTGGTACGGGGCCTTGGCCATCGGTACGAGCACTCCGTGCGCGCCGTCCACGGCCTCGCTGAGCGGGGACCGCTCGGGGGCGACGGCGACGACGGTGCAGCCGCGCCGGTAGGCCTGTTCGGCGAGGACGCCGAGGCCGGGCTCGGTGCCGTCGGTGGTGGCGATCAGCAGCAGGTCGACGGGGCCGGCCCAGCCGGGGAGCGCCCAGCGCAGGGCCCCGGCGGCGGGCGCGACGCCGGTGGGGTGGAGCCGGGTGACGGGGGCCGAGGACCCGGCGAGGGCGCCGAGGAGGTCGGCGACGCCGGTGGCGGCGGTTCCGGAGCCGGCGATGAGCACGGCGCGCGGGCGGCCGTCGGGGCGCAGGTCCGCGAGGCCCGCCTCGGTCGCGTGCCGTGCCGCGGTACGGACCCGGGCGCCGGCGTCGGCGGCGCCGCGGAGCAGGCCGCGGCGGTCGGCACGGGCGAGATCGTCCGGTGCGTCGAGGAGCGACTCGTCGAGCATGGCGGCCTCCGGCGGTGTTGACGGCTCCGGGGTGGCGGAACCGGTCTCAGCGTCTGCGGTCTGCGCGGGGTGCGGGTCAGGCGGGGCGGCGGGCCTCGTCGACGAGGAGGACCGGGATCCCGTCGCGGACCGGGTACGCGAGGCCGCAGTCCTGGCCGGTGCAGATCAACTCGGGTGCCGTCTCGTCCGCCGACTTGTCCTCCAGGGACGCGTGGCAGGCGGGGCAGGCGAGGATCTCCAGGAGGCCGGCTTCGAGCGGCATGGGGCGGTTCCCTTCGGAAATGCGGATCGGGCGAGGTCAGCGTACCGCCGAGTCACCTGCGGTGCGGCTCGGAGGTGGGGCGGCCCCGCCGGGCGGGGCCGCCCCGGGCCCCCGCGCGCTCCGGGGAGCGGCGGCGGGGGCCGGGGGCGGGTGCGGGTTGGTGCCGGGGGCTCTGCCCCGGACCCCCGCGCCCCGGACTCCGGTGGGGCCGGCTTGCGCCGGGGCTCAGGCGCGGACGAGCGCGAGGACCTCGTCGCGGACCTTGGCCAGGGTGGCCTCGTCGCGGGCCTCGACGTTGAGGCGCAGGAGCGGCTCGGTGTTCGAGGGGCGCAGGTTGAACCACCAGTCGGCGGCGGCGACGGTGAGGCCGTCCAGCTCGTCGAAGGTGACGCCCTCCTGGCCCGCGTACGCGGCCTTGACGGCGGCGGTGCGGCCGGCCTGGTCGGCGACGGTGGAGTTGATCTCGCCGGAGCCGACGTAGCGGTCGTACTCGGCGACGAGCGCGGAGAGGGTGCCCTCCTGGCCGCCGAGGGCCGCCAGGACGTGGAGCGCGGCGAGCATGCCGGTGTCCGCGTTCCAGAAGTCCTTGAAGTAGTAGTGCGCGGAGTGCTCGCCGCCGAAGATGGCGCCGGAGTTGGCCATCTCCGCCTTGATGAAGGAGTGGCCGACGCGGGTGCGGACGGGGGTGCCGCCGTTCTCGCGGACGACCTCCGGCACGGACCACGAGGTGATCAGGTTGTGGATGATCGTGCCCTTGCCGCCGTTGCGGGCCAGCTCGCGGGCCGCGACCAGGGCGGTGATCGCGGACGGGGAGACGCCCTCGCCGCGCTCGTCGACGACGAAGCAGCGGTCGGCGTCGCCGTCGAAGGCGAGGCCGAGGTCGGCGCCCTCGGCGATCACGCGGGCCTGGAGGTCGACGATGTTCTTCGGGTCGAGGGGGTTGGCCTCGTGGTTCGGGAAGGTCCCGTCCAGCTCGAAGTACATGGGGACGAGGTCCAGCGGAAGGCCCTCGAAGACGGTGGGGACGGTGTGGCCGCCCATGCCGTTGCCCGCGTCGACGACGACCTTGAGCGGGCGGATGGCGGTGAGGTCCACCAGGCCCTTGAGGTGGTCGGCGTAGCCGGGGAGGCTGTCCAGCTCGGTGACGGTGCCCGGGACGGTGCCGGCGGGGATCGCCGGGGCGCCCTCGTCGGTCCACTTCTCGGCGAGCTCGCGGATGGTGGCGAGGCCGGTGTCCTGGCCGACGGGAGCGGCGCCCGCGCGGCAGAGCTTGATGCCGTTGTACTGGGCCGGGTTGTGCGAGGCGGTGAACATCGCGCCGGGCAGGTCCAGCTTGCCGGAGGCGTAGTACAGCTGGTCCGTGGAGCACAGCCCGATGAGGGTGACGTCGACGCCGCGGGCGGCCGCGCCGCGGGCGAAGGCGCCGGACAGGCCGGGCGAGGAGGGGCGCATGTCGTGGCCGATGACGATCGCGGTCGCACCGGTCACCTCGACGAAGGCAGCACCGAACAGCTCCGCCAGGGGCTCGTCCCACTCGTCCGGTACGACGCCGCGTACGTCGTATGCCTTGACGATGTTCGAAAGATCTGCGGCCACTGCCTGCCCTCCTGAAGGTTCTGTGCGGTGGAGCAAACCTACCCTGTACGGGGAACCGCTCTTCAGACGATGCGGGCGTCAGGAGTCCGGCGAACGCAGGACGCGCAGGTGGCCGCGGCGGGTCTCCCCGGTGTTCCGCTGCCCGGGACCGGCGCCGCCGGCCTCGGCCGCGCGCTGCGGCGGACGGGCCGCTTCACGCACGGCGTTGGCCAATGCTTCAAGGTCATCGCCACTGGGGCGGGACGGGCCGGAAGCGTCCGACAGGCGTACGACGTCCCAGCCGCGCGGAGCGGTCAGGCGCTCCGAGTGCTCGGCGCACAGGTCGTAGCAGTGGGGTTCGGCGTAGGTGGCGAGCGGGCCGAGAACTGCGGTCGAGTCGGCGTAGACGTACGTCAGTGTGGCGACGGCAGGGCGGCCGCACGCGGTGCGCGAACAGCGACGTACAAGGCTCACGACGTTGGACGGTACCGCACTCTTGACCGGGCCGCGACGACTCACCCCCCGGCAGCGCCCCCGTGTCGTGCTCACGCGGCCGTGTGCGCACGGGCCTTCGGGCCCTGGGCGGTGCCCGGTCCGGGCCGGTTCGTTCCCGCCGCGACACCAGGTCGTGACCGGATCGAAGCCCTGACCGGCAACCGGGTGAGGGCTACCCTGCGGGGGTGACGGACAGCGCCCTTCCTCCCGACCCCGCCCCTCCCGCCGAACCCGCGCACACGCCCGGGCCGCGGCGCCGCGACCGGCACGGACGGGGGATGCGCGGGCCGCTGGCTCCGCCCCAGGTGCCGCTGTCGGCGAGCCGGGCGGAGCTGTTCGGCGACCTCGTACGGGATTCCGTGGAGCGGCTGGAGCGGCGCTGGTCCCAGCTGGACGAGGTGGAGTTCGTCATCGCGGACGTGCCCGGGCCGCCGGGCGGCCCGGAGAGCGGCTGGAACGACGAGGCGGTGCCGCTGGGCGGACTGGTCGAGGCCCGCGACGGGCGGCCGGCCCGGATCGTGGTCTTCCGCCGGCCGGTGGAGATCCGGGCCAAGACGCGGGACGAACGGGCGCTGCTGGTGCACGAGATCGTGGTGGAGCAGGTCGCCGAGCTGCTGGGGCTCTCGCCGGAGACGGTCGACCCCCGGTACGGGCAGGACTGAGCCCGCACCGGGGGCGCCCGGTGGTCAGCGGATCAGGACCGAGGGGTCCTCGACGGCCTTCGGGACCGAGACGGTGGACTGGTCGTCGGAGAAGGTCTGCACCGTGAACATCGGGATCCCGTCGTGGGGCAGGGTCAGCGTGCGGGCCGCGTGGACCGGGCCCCCTTCGAGCGTCTCGACGGTCAGGGCGTAGGCCCCCTTGCCGCCGGCGGGGGCCGGGGGCGGTGTGACGGCGAGGGTGGTGCCCGCCTTGACGGTGAACTCCCGGACCTCCGGGGTGCCGCCCTCGGTTCCCGGGGAGGCCGTCACCCGGACCTTCGCCCCGGCGCCGGCGGCCGTCAGGGCCAGCGCGGTCACCTTGTCCTCGGCGCGGTTGTCGGCGACGGTCGCCCGCGCGCCGACGGGGGCGCTCGCCGGGACGAAGCCGAGCTCCCGCTTCGCGCCGGTGCCGCGGACCACCCGCAGCGCCGCCACCACCGGTACCTGCTTCTTCGCGTCCGCCGGGGCCAGCAGGAGCGAGCCGGCCTCGCCGCGGGTCACGTCCGCGAGGTCCACGCTCGCCGTCATGCCGGCCTTGACGTGCAGCCGTTCGTTGCCGGCGGGGCTGATCGGGCCGCCCGGCCCGGCCAGCCGGACGGTCAGGTCGGCGTCGTCCTCGCCGGGGGCGAAGGCGACGAGGCGTACGGAGGTGGCGTCCGGCGGGATGCCAGGCAGGACGAGGGAGCCGGACGGGCCGGCGGAGGCCGGCAGCCAGTCGGCGCCGACCCCGTCCTCGGCGATCTGCGCGGAGGCGCCGACCCGGCCCGAACCGGTCGTCACGTGCGCGGTGACGTCCGTCAGCTGGGCCTCCTGCACGAGGGAGGACAGCAGCACCTTCGTGGTGGAGCGGGGCTCGACGGCGATGACGGTGTCGGCGGTGCCCGGCTTGCCCTTGACCAGCCCTTCCGGGCCGTACAGCTTGATGTCCACCTCGGCGACGGTGTCGTCCGGGTTCGTGAGGTGGACGTAGTCCTGGCGGCCCTTGGCGGTGCTGACGCCGGGGAACCAGAAGTCGGTGCCGGGCGCGGTGCAGGAGACGCCGAGCAGGCCGCGGGCCTGGCCGACGGAGACCTTGGTGGTCTGCTGGGCGGTCCAGCCGGGCGCCAGGGCCCCCTCGGCGGCTCCCGTCAGCGCGGGCGCGTCCGCTCCGGAGGCGGTGGCTCCGACGGGCTTGCCGGGCGCCTTCGGCTCCAGGACGGGCTTGCCGTCCTTGGTCAGCAGCCGGGCCGTGCCCTTGGCGTCGCCCTGGCCGGGGGTGAGGGAGGTGTACGTGGTCTCGGCGATGTCCGAGGAGCTGGGCGCGGGGCACACCAGCAGCGACCGCTCCACGGGCATCCGGGAGGCGGCCTCCTGCCGGGCCGCGACGGCCGGGGCGGAGGCGGGGGCGGTCAGGAAGGCCAGCCCGGTGACGGCGGCCAGCGCCGCCGTCACCGCCGCCGGAGTCAGGAGGGCGCGCTGCTTCACTGCTGGGGGCTCCCGTCCGGACGCGGGTCGTGCTGTCCGTAGGTGTCGTACCGCTGCTCGTACTCGTACGGGTGGGGCGGCTGCTGCTGTTGCTGCTGCGGGAACTGCTGGGGGTGCGGGTACGGCTCGGCGTACTCCTGGTGCTCCGTGTACTCCTGGTACTGCTGGGGCTGTTGCTGCGGGGACTGCTGTTGTTGCTGCTCGTACGGGTAGGGCGTCTCGTACGCGTACGACTCCTCCCCGTACACCTGCTGCGCCGGGATCTGCGCGTACGGGTCGACGACCGCCTCGGCCGGGGCGGGCTCCGGGGCGGGTGCGGCCCCGGCGCGCAGGCGGCGGGCGCGGCGGCCCTCTCCGGGCTCGCCGGGACCGTCCCCGGCGGGGGCGGCGGTGTCCTCGTCGGGGAGGTCGTCGTCGAGGCGGGCGCTGCGGCCCGGCAGTGCCATGACGAGCAGCAGCAGGGCGAGCAGGCCCTGCCCCCAGTGCCAGGCGTCGCGGGTGAGGGAGTCCTCGTGGACGAGGTCGAGGCGACCGCCTTCACGGGGCAGTTCGAAGCCCTGGGCCCAGCCGTCGAGGGTCGTGGGGGTGAGGGGCTTCCCGTCGAGGGTGGCCTTCCAGCCCGGGTCGGCCCGGTCCGCGAGGCGCAGGGTGCGGCCCTCCTCGCCGGCCGGGATCCGGGCGCGGGCCCGGACGGGTCCGGCGTCGACGGCGATCGGGGCCCGGCCCTGCCTGCGGTCGAGGATGGTGACGCGGGCGGGCAGCTGCTGGACCTCCCAGAGGGCGGTTCCGTCGTCCTGGTGGCGCTGTTTGAGGCCGGGGGTGCCGTCGAGGACGCGGCGCATCCGCTCGGGGCCGCCGGGCGGGATCATCACGTAGCGGACGGCGAAGGCGCCGAGCTGTTCGGAGTGGTTGGCGCCGGAGCCGGAGACCAGGCCGGCGACGGCCTTGGCGAGGCGGGGTTCGCTGCCGGCGGCGGCGAGGAGTTCGGCGTCTCCCAGGCGCACGCCGGAGCCGCGGACCAGGGTGTAGGAGACGGTGGCGGGCGAGTCGCCGCCGAGGACGAGGGTGCGGGTCTGGTTGCTGTCGGCGGACTGTTCGGCGACGACGGCGGGCACCTGTACGGGGTCGCGCCGCTTGAGCGGTCCGTCGGCTCCGGCGCCGGCCCACAGTGCGGCCGCGGCGAGCGGTCCGGCGGCGGCGAGGAGCGCGACGAGGACGGCGAAGGGCTGGCGCCAGCCGAAGCTGCGGGCGGCGACGCGTTCCCGGGCGCCGTCCGCGCCGAGTACGGCGGCGGCGAGGAGGGCGAGTCCGTAGAGGAGGGTGGCGGGCCCGGCCCAGCCGCCGCGGTTGAGCAGGACGGCGAGGAGCAGGCCGGCGAGGGCGGCGCTCCAGGCGGTGGCGACGGCGAACCGCCGGTCGGCGCGGAGCAGGGCGGCGAGGGCGGCCAGCACGGTCCCGGCGAAGAGCACGGCGCTGCCGGTGCCGGGGCCGCCGGGACTGGTGGCGAGCAGGTCGAGGGCGGCGGCGGGGCGGCCCGCGTAGGGCAGTCCGGCCTCGTCGAGGAAGCGGCCGGGGTGCGCGAGCAGCCCGAGGGACCAGGGGGCGAGGACGAGGAGCGGTACGGCGAGGGCGGCGAGCAGCCGGAGGGCGTACGTCTTCCAGTGGGCGCGGCGTACGAGGACGGCGGCGGTGGCGAGGACGGCGGCGAGCGGCCACACGACGGGGGTGAAGGCGGTGGCCAGGGTCAGCAGCAGGGTGTACGTCCACAGCGCGCGCCGCCCGCCCTGCGGGTCGGGGCCGCCGGGGCCCTCGGCGAAGCCGAAGGCGGTGACGGCGGAGCGGGCGATGAGGGGGAGCAGTACGGCGAGGACGGCGGTGCCGAGGCGGCCGCCGGCGAGGGCTCCGGTGACGGCGGGGAGGAAGGCGTAGGCGACGGCGGCCCAGGCGCGCAGCAGCCGGGATTCGACGAGCGGCCGGGACGCGAAGTAGGCGGTGAGTCCGGCGAGCGGGACCGAGCAGACGAGGAGCAGGGTCAGCGCGGCCCGGGTGGAGTCGAGCAGGAGGACGGAGAGGCCGCCGAGGACGGCGAGGTAGGGCGGGGCGACGGCGGTGGTGCCGACGCCGGCGGGCTGCCAGTCGCCGGTGTAGGCGCGCCACAGGTCGAGGCCGCTGCCGGGGGCGGGGAGCAGGGCGCCGCCGGTGAGGGAGCCGCCGCCGAGGAGGGCGCGGCAGGCGACGAGGGAGACGAACAGGAGCAGGGCGAAGAGGGCGGGGGCCGGGTTGCGGGCGATGCGCCCCAGCCGGCCGGAGGGGGCGGGTTCCAGGTAGTCGGCGTCCTCGGCGCCGGGCCCGGATTCGACGGCGCCGCCGTGGCGGCCGGCCGGGGTCCGGTCGGTGTCGCGGTCGGAGCCGAAGTACCCGGCGAGCTGTTCGGCGTTGGCCCGCAGGGTGGCGCCGGGGGGCGGGAACAGCGGGCGCAGTTCGGCGGCGGGGACGGCGGGCCTGCGGCGGGCCTTGCGGGCGGCGAGGACGCGGCCGGGGCGGAGCAGGGTGGCGAGCAGTCCGGTGATCTCGTCGACGGCCTGGCCGGGGGCCTTGCCGACGAGGTAGCCGAGGGTGCGCAGGACGGTGCCGACGAGGAGGCGGAGCAGGACGTAGGGCAGGGCGCGGCCGGAGGAGTTGGCCAGCACGGTGTAGACGGCGCCGGCCTTGTCGACGCGGTGGGCGCCGACGGCGGAGCGGCCCACGCAGTCGACGGTGCGGCGTTCGCGGGCGGCGGCCTCGGCGTGCCGCAGGACGGCGTCGGGGGCGACGAGGACGTCGAAGCCGGCGCTGTGGGCGCGCCAGCAGAGGTCGACGTCGTCGCGCATGAGGGGCAGGCGGCGGTCGAAGCCGCCGAGCGCGTCGTACGCGTCGCGGCGTACGAGCATGCCGGCGGTGGAGACGGAGAGGACGGGGCGGACCTGGTCGTGCTGGCCCTGGTCCTGTTCGCGGCGGTCGAGGCCGGTCCAGCGGCGGCCGCTGCGGGCGATGGTGACGCCGGCTTCGAGGAGCTGCTTCCTGTCGTACCAGCCGCGCAGTTTGGGGCCGATGACGGCGGCCTCGGGGTTGTCGTCGGCGACGCGCAGCAGTTCGGTCAGGGCGTCCGGTTCGGGTGCGCTGTCGTCGTGGAGCAGCCAGAGCCACTGGACGGGTTCGCCGTGGGGGTGTTCGGGGAGGTCGTAGGCGTCGTCGCGCCAGGTGCGGCTGACGGGGTCCCAGCCGCTGGGGCGCTTGAGGTAGGGGAGGTCCTCGGGCGTCAGGACTCCCGCGGTACGGGCGGCTTCGTCGACGGCGGCGCCGAAGCCGGTGCGGCGGGCGAGGTGCAGGACGCGGTCGGCGCCGAAGGCCTCGGTCAGCAGGCGCGCGGAGTCGTCGGCGCTTCCGGTGTCGGCGGCGACGTGGCTCTGCGCGGGGCGTTCCTGGGCGAGGAGTCCGGCGAGGGTCTGGGGCAGCCAGCGGGCTCCGTCGTGGGCGACGAGGACCGCGGTGACGACGTGCCGGGGGAACTCGGGGGTGGCGGCTGTCTGGTGGGAGGCCGTCGAGTTGCTGTGCAGGGACATCGCGGTACGGGCCCTCCGGCCGGGGATCCGGGGGTGGTGTGCCCTCGGAGGCTGCTGGACAGCGCCCCACACTAACGGCTGGAAAGACGACGGTCCGCCTCCTGCGGGGAAGGTGCGGGAGGCGGACCGTTTGCTCTGCTGAACGTCCTGCGGGTGGTGCGGCTCGATATGTCGTGGGTGGTGGGGTGGGTATCCGGACGGTGGCGCTCCGGCGGGTTCAGACCGCTGCCTTTTTCAGGCGCCGGCGCTCGCGCTCGGAGAGGCCGCCCCAGATGCCGAATCGCTCGTCGTTGGCGAGGGCGTACTCAAGACATTCGGAGCGGACTTCGCAGGCGAGGCAGACCTTCTTGGCCTCGCGGGTGGAGCCGCCCTTCTCGGGAAAGAAGGACTCGGGGTCGGTCTGGGCGCACAGAGCGCGCTCCTGCCATCCGAGCTCCTCGTCCGCCTCCTCGACCAGCAGTTCCTGAAACAGCTCGGTCATGTGCGCCCCTCGCTCTGTCTGTGCGTCCCCGTGGTGTTGCCGTTACTGATCGCTACGTAACGACACGAGTGAAATTACAAGTGTGTGGCTCCTGCGCAGTCAAGCCGGGATCTGCTATTGGGCCCCTTATTCACTCTGCGGAACCAAGCGTATGCAGAAAGTGTTCATATCGCCAAAAATCGTGACACATGCCACAGGTATCACGAGGGTGACCCCCTCCCCAGTGGTCGACGCGTCACTCCGAAGGAGGGGTTGCGATCCGGCCGAACATGCGGCGCGGATCACATTCCGGTCACGAGTGGAGCCGACTGGTTTGAAGGGGGTTTCGGCGGTACTTGACCGCCACATCCCCTGGTGTGGACTGCACAAACCTTTCTCCGCGCACGGTAACCGGATGAGGTGAAACTTTTCCCTCAAACCGGACATTGGGTTGACAGTCCGACCCTTCCCCCGTTCTCCTTGTCTTCATGTCAGCGCCCGCAGCCGCCACCCGGACCCCCATTCGTGGGTTCCTGCGTGCTGCCCAGGTTCGCTGTTGCTGTTGCAGCTGTTGATGCCCCCGGAGCCCCGGCTCCCGTGAGCACCGGCCACACCCCCACAGCAACCGCCCCGCACGACTGACATCCGTCGAGGAACCCCCACGATGAACAGCGCCGCCGCACCCACCACCGCCGCCGCCGTCACCGCGCCCGCCGCCCCCGCCGTCACCGAGAGCGACCTCCAGATCGCCGGCGACATCCTCTCCGTCCAGCACCTCCTCCAGCCCGCCCGCGAGCACCCGGCCACCGTCGCCGAGTTCGTCGGCCTCGCCCGCTCCATCGCCGCGGACCGCGCGAGCTGGGAACACCTCGTCCAGTACGACGCCACCACCCGCTGGTACCACCGCCTGCGCACCGGCCCCGGCTACGAGGTCTGGCTGCTCAGCTGGGTCCCCGGCCAGGGCAGCGGCCTCCACGGCCACGGCGACTCCTCCGGCGTCCTGACCGTCCTCGACGGCGAACTCACCGAGCACAGCCCGCGCGGCCCCCTCGCCCTCGGCCCCGGATCCCAGCGCGTCTTCGCCCCCGGCTACGCCCACGAGGTCGTCAACGACACCCTCGACGGAGCGGTCAGCCTGCACGTCTACTTCCCCGGCCTCACCGAGATGCCGATGCACAGCTGCTCCCCGGCCCACCAGGCGCACGTCACCGCCTGACAGACTGCGGCACATGCGCATTGTTGTTCTGGCCGGCGGCATCGGCGGCGCCCGTTTCCTCCGCGGACTCAAGTCGGCGGTTCCCGACGCGGACATCACGGTCATCGGCAACACCGGTGACGACATTCACCTGTTCGGGCTCAAGGTGTGCCCCGATCTGGACACGGTGATGTACACCCTCGGCGGTGGCATCAACGAGGACCAGGGCTGGGGACGCACCGACGAGTCCTTCACCGTCAAGGAGGAACTCGCCGCCTACGGCGTCGGACCCACCTGGTTCGGCCTCGGCGACCGCGACTTCGCCACCCACATCGTCCGCACGCAGATGCTCGGCGCCGGCTACCCGCTCAGCGCCGTCACCGAAGCCCTCTGCGACCGCTGGCAGCCCGGCGTCCGGCTGCTCCCCATGTCCGACGACCGGGTCGAGACCCACGTCGCCGTCACCGACGCCGAAACCGGCGAACGCCGCGTCGTCCACTTCCAGGAGTACTGGGTCCGGCTGCGCGCGGCGCCGGACGCCGAAGCCGTCGTCCCCGTGGGCGCCGAGCAGGCCAAGCCCGCACCCGGCGTCCTGGAGGCCATCGCCGCCGCCGACGTCATCCTCTTCCCGCCGTCCAACCCCGTCGTGTCCGTCGGCACCATCCTCGCCGTCCCCGGCATCCGCGAGGCCGTGGCCGCCGCCGACGCCCCCGTCATCGGCCTCTCCCCCATCGTCGGGGGCGCCCCCGTACGCGGCATGGCCGACAAGGTCCTCGCCGCCGTGGGCGTCGAATCCACCGCCGCCGCCGTCGCCCTGCACTACGGCACCGGGCTGCTCGACGGCTGGCTCGTGGACACCGCCGACACGGCCGCCGTCACCGAGGTCGAGGCCGCCGGCATCACCTGCCGCGCCGTCCCGCTGATGATGACCGACCTCGACGCGACCGCCGCGATGGCCCGGGCCGCACTGGACCTGGCGGAGTCCTCCCGGTGACCGTTCCCTCGTACGAGGTCCACGCCGTCCCCGGCATCCCCGAGGTCCGGCCCGGCGACGACCTCGCGGCGCTCATCGCCGCCGCCGCACCCGGCCTGCGCGACGGAGACGTCCTCCTCGTCACCTCGAAGATCGTCTCCAAGGCCGAGGGCCGCATCACCGAGGCCTCCTCCCGCGAGGACGCCATCGACGCCGAGACCGTCCGCGTCGTCGCCCGCCGGGGCACGCTGCGCGTCGTCGAGAACCGGCAGGGCCTGGTCATGGCCGCCGCCGGGGTCGACGCCTCCAACACCGCGCCCGGCACCGTCCTGCTCCTGCCCGAGGACCCGGACGCCTCCGCCGCCGCCCTCCGCGAAGGTCTCCGTACGGCCCTGTCCGTCGACGTCGGCGTCATCGTCACCGACACCTTCGGGCGGCCCTGGCGCACCGGGCTGACCGACGTCGCCATCGGCGCGGCCGGCGTGCGCGTCCTGGACGACCTGCGCGGCGGCACCGACGCCCACGGCAACCCGCTCAGCGCCACCGTCGTGGCCACCGCCGACGAACTCGCCGCCGCCGGTGACCTCGTCAAGGGCAAGGCCGCCGGGCTGCCCGTCGCCGTCGTCCGGGGCCTGGGCCACCTGCGGGGCGAGGGCTCCACCGCCCGGGACCTGGTGCGCGCCCCCGCCGACGACATGTTCCGGCTCGGCACCTCGGAAGCCGTACGGGAAGCCGTCACGCAGCGGCGTACCGTACGCGCCTTCACCGACGAGCCGGTGGACCCCGGCGCGGTCCGGCGGGCCGTGGCCGCGGCCCTCACCGCCCCCGCCCCCCACCACACGACCCCGTGGCGGTTCGTGCTCCTGGAATCGCCCGCCGCGCGCCTGGAACTCCTCGACGCGATGCGCGACGCCTGGATCGAGGACCTGCGCCGGGACGGCAAGTCCGAGGAGTCCGTCGCCCGGCGGATCCGGCGCGGCGACGTCCTGCGGGCCGCGCCGTACCTCGTCGTGCCGTGCATGGTCACCGACGGCGCGCACGACTACGGGCACGCCCGGCGGGACGCGGCCGAACGGGAGATGTTCGTCGTCGCCACCGGCGCCGGCGTGCAGAACTTCCTCGTCGCGCTGGCCGGGGAACGGCTCGGCTCGGCGTGGGTGTCCTCGACGATGTTCTGCCGGGACGTGGTGCGCAAGGTGCTCGGGCTGCCGGAGCACTGGGACCCGATGGGTGCGGTGGCCGTCGGCCACGCCGCCGAACCGCCCCGCGACCGGCCGCCCCGGCCGGTGGAGGAGTTCGTCGAGGTCCGCTGACCCGCCGGACCCCGTCAGAGCCGGCCGATGTCCCCCCGGGGCATACGGGGAGCGCGGCGGGGCGGGGTACGGCCCGCCAGCAGGACCAGGCGGGCCGCGCGGTGGCGCTGGCCCGCGTACGGGGCGAGGAGCTCCAGCATGACCGCGTCGTCGGCGTCCCGGTCGCCCGCGAGGGCGTAGCCGATGATGCCGGGCAGGTGCAGGTCGCCCGTGGTCACCGCGTCGGGGGCGCCGTTGCTGCGCTGGAGCGTCTCGGCGGAGGTCCACGGGCCGATCCCCGGGACGGCCTCCAGCCTGCGCGCCGCCTCGGGCAGCTCCATCGCCGCGGCCTCCTCCAGCCGGGCGGCCACCCGGGCGGCCCGCACGATGGTCCCGGACCGCTTGGCGTCCACCCCGGCCCGGTGCCAGTCCCAGGAGGGGATCAGCGCCCAGCCGCGGGCGTCCGGCATCACGTACATGTCCTGCGGCCCCGGGGCGGGCTCCCCGTGCCCGCGGACCAGCCGGCGCCAGGCGCGGTACGCCTCGTCGGAGGTGACCTTCTGCTCCAGCACGGTCGGGACCAGGGACTCCAGGACCAGCCCGGTACGGGTCAGGCGCAGGCCGGGGCGGCGGCGGTGGCTGGCGTGCAGCAGCCGGTGCCGGGGGACGAACGCGGTCGGGTCGTCGCCCGCGCCGAGCAGTTCGGGGAGCCGGTCGAGGATCCAGTCGGCGCCCGGGCCCCAGGCCTCGGCGTCCACGGCCCCGCCGTGACGGGACACGCGCAGCGTCGCCGCGCCTTCGGGGGTCCGGGTCGCCCGCCAGACGGAGCCGTCGGGAGTGGTGCGGAAGGTAGGGTCGCCGGGGCCGCGGCGGAGCGGGCCGAGCGTGAGCCCGAGGTCGAGGGGGCCGTCCGGCGCCCAGCTCCGGGCCTTGGAGCCGGACCCGGCCGCGCGGGCGTGGCCGTGGCCGTGGCCCGGCGGGACGTCGGTACGGCCGCCGCGCACGCCGGTGCGGGTGAGGGGGTCGGGGGCAGAAGCCACCCCCCGAGCCTATCCCCTGGCCGGGGGACGACCCGGCCCCCAGCCGTCCCCGGCACCCGCCGCCGGGGGTACGCCTCCGGGGGGTGCCCCGCCCGCCGGGGGCACGCCACGGGGGACGCCGCCGGGGGGTACCCCGCTGCGCGGGCGGCCGGAGCCCGGGGTGTGCGGCTGCGCGGCGGCCGCAGCCTGGGGTGCGTGGCTGCGCGGGCCATCGCCGCCCGGGGTGTGCGGCTGCGCGGGCCATCGCCGGCCGGGGTGTGCCGCTGCGCGGGGCCGTCCCCTACCCGCCCTTCCACCGTTCCCGCCTCAAACGCCGGCGCGGCTCAGGCCAACCCCCGGGGGCTCCGCCCCCGAACCCCCACGCCTCAAACGCCGGCGAGGCTGAAACGCCGAAAACCGTCCAGAGCTGGACAAGCCCGGTGCGCGAGGCGGGAGCCACCCGGCGGAGCCGGGAGCCGTCCCGGGCCGGACATGCCCGGCGGAGCCGGGACCCCTGGGGCTCCGCCCCAGACCCCGCGCCTCAAACGACGGCGAGGCTGGATGTGGCCAGGCTGGAGCAGCACCGCGAGGCTGGATATGGCTCGGCCCGGCTGGAGCAGCACCGCAGGGCGGTAGGCCGGCCAAGCCTGGGCAGCGCGACTGAGGTAGGCGCGGAACCGTCCCCGGCCGGGGCGAGGACTGAGGTAGGCCCGAGAGACCGAACGGGCCCGGAACCGACCCGGGCCGGGGGCGGGGACGGGGTGGGGGGTCGGCCGGGGCTCAAACGTGATTTGTTGGCGCCCTGCTCCGACCAACAGGCAAGTCCCGAACAGGCGCCATAAATCATGCCCGCCCCGGACGACCCCCCACCCCGGCCCCGACCCCGGCCCCACCCGCAGCCACCCACCACGGGAACGGCCCGGGCCGGGGCGGCAGCCCCGCCCCACCCAACCGGGCCCGGGGCCGCAGCCCCATCGCACCCCGCCCGGCCAGGGCAGGGGTCCCGTCAACCCCCGGCCGGCCAGGTCAGGGGCGGCCCTGGAGGTGTGCCGACGTCGTGCGGGTCGGGGGGAGCTGGCCGTAGAGGAGGCGGCCGGGGCATTCCGTCGCGAAGCCGTCCCGGTGGCCCGAGATGACGTTGAGCTTCACGCTGCTGCCCTTCTTGTACAGGTTCCCGCCGCCCGACTTCAGGGTGGCCTTCGCCCGCGGGTCCACCCCGAACAGGCCGAGCTTCCACGCCGTGAGCTGCGCGACCGCGTTCACCGCCGGAGCCGGCGGGGCCGTCGTCGAGTAGGAGCCGATCACCGCGATGCCCATGCTGTCGGTGTTGAAGCCCATGGTGTGCGCGCCGAGGACGGCCTTGGCGACTCCGCCCGCCCGCCCCTCGTAGACGGTGCCGCACTTGTCGACGGCGAAGTTGTAGCCGATGTCGCGCCAGCCGCTGCTGATGACGTGGTAGCGGTACAGGCTGCGCAGCACCGCCGGGGCGTCCTTGCAGGCGTAGTTGTTGCCGGAGGCGCTGTGGTGGACGAAGGCGGCCTTGACGGTGTTCGTGTAGACGAACGCCTTCTCGCGCAGGCTCTCGTCGGCCCCCCAGCCCTTGCGGGTGACGATGCGCGGGCGCGGGCCGATGTACGGGGCGGCCTTCCCCGCGGCGCCCTGCCCGGCGAGGACCGCGTCGGCGGTGGAGTCGGCCTTGTCGAGGGCGACGATCTCGTGGGCTCCGAGCGGGGCCATCGGGAGGTTCGCGGAGGAGGCCTCCGTCATCTCCATGGTCATGCCGGGCAGGGCGCCCAGCTCGCCCTTGTCGTCCCCCGGAGGGACCCCGTCGGCGGTGCCGTTCTTGCCGTCGGTCCCCGCGGGCGGCTGGTCCGCTCCGGGATCGACGAGTTCGATGCGCATGCCGGACGGCAGCCGGGACGCGGCCCGGGTGCCGGTCTCGCCGGCCTCGGCCTGGACCCGGACCTCGACGGCGTCGGACGCGCCGACCCACAGGGGGGCGGTGCTGCCGCGGACGCGTCCGGTACCGCGTTCCGCCGCGTCGGGGTCGGCGGCGTGTTCGCTGTTGTGGGTCTCCACGTCCTGCCAGCCGGACCAGGTGGCCGTCTCCGTGGAGCGGGTGCGGACCTGGACCCGGCCGTGGAGCTGGGTGCTCGCGTCGTCCCAGACGACGCCGACCAGCGAGAACGTCTTGACCTCGCGCGCGGCCAGGCCCCGTGCTTCGGGCAGGCCGGGCGAGGCGCTCATGCCGGGCACACCGGGGATCCGGCCGGCCGGGGCCCCCAGGGGGACGAGCGGCAGCGACTGGGTGGACCCGGCGGGGGTCTCGGGGGCGACCGTGCCGGACTGAGCGGCCAGGGCCGGAGTGGTGAGGGCGAGCGGCAGGACCAGTGCGGCAGCCGTCGCGACGCCGATCGAGGAAGCAAGGAATCCACGCATGGAAGCGATGCTGGGCACAGTCACCACGAAGCGCCATCGCAGAACTGACGATCCGTCCGATGCCAGGGGCGGCCGCCTCCCCTGGACGGCCGAGCCGTTGCCCTCCGTACGGGGGACGGGCCCGCGTACGCTGGGCCGGGTGAACGCAACCGACCGCACCCCTGCCGACCTGCTGCGATCCGCCCTGGCCGCGGATCCGGGCCGCCCGCTCGTCACCTTCTACGACGACGCCACGGGCGAGCGCGTGGAATTGTCCGTCGCCACCTTCGCCAATTGGGTGGCCAAGACCGCCAACCTGCTCCAGGGCGACCTGGCCGCCGAGCCGGGCGACCGGCTCGCGCTGCTGCTCCCGGCGCACTGGCAGAGCGCCGTGTGGCTGCTCGCCTGCGCCTCGGTCGGGGTGGTGGCCGAGGTGGGCGGGGATCCGGCCGGCGCGGACCTGGTGGTGAGCGGTCCGGACACCCTGGACGAGGCCCGCGCCTGCTCGGGCGAGCGGGTCGCGCTCGCGCTGCGTCCGCTGGGCGGGCGGTTCCCGCAGCCGCCGGCCGGGTTCGCGGACTACGCGGTGGAGGTGCCGGGGCAGGGTGACCGGTTCGCGCCGTTCGCCCCCGTGGACGCGGACGGGCCGGGCCTCGTGGTCGGCGGCGAGGAGTTCACGTACGCGGAGGTCGTCGGCCGGGCCCGTGAGGACGCGGCCGGGCTGGGTCTCGGGGAGGGGTCCCGGGTGCTGTCGGGGCTCGGCTACGACACCTGGGAGGGGCTGTCCGCGGGGCTCTTCGGGGCGCTGGCCACCGGCGGCTCCGTGGTGCTCTGCCGGAACCTGGACGCGCTGTCCCAGGCGGGGCTGGCGCAGCGGGTGGAGAGCGAGCGGGTCACCCGCACCGTCTGACCGTCCGCGGGCCCCGCCACCCGGAGCCCGTCCCGCCGGCCACATCGCCCCGGTCACGTCCCGCCTGGGCCGTCACCCAGGGCCGTCACCCGGGCCGACCGGTCCGCCGCCGCCCCGGTCGCGTACGGGTGACTTCACACGATTTGTCACCCGTACGGCCCTTTACGGACCCCGCCCCCGGGCCGCTCCCGTCGCCCGGGGGCAGGATCGGCTCCAGGCCGTGCTCATCCGTACGGCTCGTCGTGCCACGGCGCCCGAGGGGACGGAACGCGAGTGACGGACAGCGCGGACATACCGGACGGCGCCGGGGCGCCCGGGGGCCGTCCCGGCCTGCCGGCAGACCGCAGGCGCCGGCTGCTGCGCTGGATCGGTCTCGGCCTGGCCCTGCTGGTGCTGACCGGGGCCGCGGTGGGCTGGTGGCTGTACGTGAAGCTCGACGGGAACATCACCTCGGACACCTCGGCCGCCGCCGAGCTGGAGCGCTACGAGCGGGAGCGGCCCTCCCACTTCGCGACCGGCGCGCAGAACGTCCTGCTGATCGGCTCGGACTCCCGCGCGGGCGAGCGGAACTCCGGCTACGGGCAGGACCGGGGCACCCAGCGCTCGGACACGACGATCCTGCTGCACCTGGCGGCGGGCCGGAAGAGCGCGACGGCGGTGTCGATACCGCGCGACCTGCTGACGGACATACCGAGCTGCCTGAAGCCGGACGGCACCCGCACCGGCGAGCGGTTCGCCCAGTTCAACTGGGCCTTCGAATGGGGCGGGACCGCCTGCACGATCCGTACGGTGGAGAAGCTCACCGGGATCCGGATCGACCACCACATGGTGGTGGACTTCGGCGGGTTCAAGAAGATGGTCGACGCCGTCGGCGGGGTGGAGGTGTGCCTCAAGGAGCCGGTGGACGACGCGGAGGCGCGGCTGCGGCTCGCGGCCGGACGCCATCTGCTCCGGGGCGAGCAGGCACTCGGCTTCGTGCGCGCCCGGCAGAGCCTCGGCAACGGCAGCGACACCCAACGGATGGAGCGCCAGCAGCAGTTCCTCGGTTCGCTCGTGAAGAAGGTGCAGAGCAACGGGGTCCTGCTGAACCCGGGCCGGCTCTACCCGCTGCTGGACGCGGCGACGTCCTCGGTGACCACGGACCCGGGGCTCGCCTCCTTGCGCGGTCTGTACGAACTCGTACGGGGCGTAAGGGACATACCGACCGAGCAGGTCAAGTTCCTGACCGTACCGCGCCGCCCGTACCCCTCGAATCCCAACCGGGACGAACTGGTCGAGCCGGACGCCTCCCGGCTGTTCGAGCAGTTGCGCATGGACCGGCCGCTGAAGGTCACCCCGCCCGAGCCCGGGTCGGACCGCGAAAGCACCGGGTTCCTACGGGAATCGGCGCAAGCGCGGGCGGAGGACGAAAGGACGCGCGACCCGGACGGCAAAACCGGAACCGGCGCCGCCCCCACGCCCGTCCCCACGTTCACGGGAACGACGGCGGGTCCGGCCGATTGCCGGTAAAGCAATCCAAAAAGCCGGTGGCCAACCGAGCCGGTTGGGGGTTTTGGCCCGTTATAAGGGGAGTGGGTTTTGTCACCGGCATGGTTTGCAGCTGACCTGGCCGGATAAGGTGAGCGATCCGGTGCACCGGCCGGCCAAGAGGCCGTGCACCAGCAGCCGGATCGTTGACCGCGTGCCTGGGGGGAGGCGCGTCGCGAAGCACCGACGGAGGATTCGAGCAACCGTGGATGCGCAAAGCCGTGGGCGGGCGGACGAAATCGACCCCGCAGACCAGTGGGTCCTCAATCCCCGCACTGGCAACTACGAACTGCGACTGGGCCATTCCCCTGCGCAGCAGCCCACCGTCACGGCCCCCCGCAGATCCCGCAGAGGCACGGCCGCGCCGGCCGCACCGGGAACCGCCTCCCCCGCGGTCCCGAAGCCGCGCCGGGGCGAGGGCCCGCCCGGCGGACGGCGCGGAGGGCGCTCCCGCAAGGGCGGCGGCGCCTCGGAGCGGCGCCGCAAGCGCCTGGCGGTCACCGGCGGGACCCTGGCGTTCCTGCTGGTCGGCGGCTCGTTGGGCGCGTACCTGTACTACGAGCACCTGAACGGCAACCTGAACGTCATCGACACGGGGCGCAAGGCGGGCAGCTTCAAGAAGGACCAGCCGATCAACATCCTGGTCATCGGCACGGACAAGCGCAGCGGCAAGGGCAACGAGGGCTACGGGGACGCGGAGAGCGTCGGTCACGCCGACACCACGATCCTCTTCCACGTGTCGAAGGACCGCTCCAACGCCACCGCCCTGTCCATCCCGCGCGACCTGATCACCGACATCCCCGCCTGCCCGACGAAGACGAACGGCGCGGTGAAGGAGATCCCCGGCACCAAGGGCACCCGCTTCAACAACAGCCTGGGCCAGGAGGGGCGGGACCCGGGCTGTGTGATGCGTACGGTCGAGGAGCTCACGGGCGTCCCGGTCGACAACTTCATGATGGTCGACTTCAACGCGGTGAAGGCGCTGAGCACGGCGGTCGGCGGGGTGCCGGTGTGCGTGGAGAAGGACGTCAAGGACAAGGCCTCCAAGCTGGACCTGAAGGCGGGCGAGCACCGGCTGGCCGGCGAGGACGCGCTGGCCTTCGTACGGACCCGGCACGCGTTCGGTCTGGAGAGCGACCTCGACCGGATCAAGACCCAGCAGCAGTTCCTGGGTTCGATGATGCGCGAGATGAAGTCCAAGGAAACGCTGACCAGTCCGAAGAAGTTCTTCTCGCTCGCGGAGGCGGCCACCAAGTCGCTGACCGTGGACCAGGGCCTCGGATCCATCGGCAAGCTCACCGACCTGGCCGGTGAGTTGAAGGCCATAGACCTCAAGAACGTCACCTTCACGACGCTCCCGGTGCTCGACAACCCGAACGAACCCCCCAACCGGAAGGCGACCGTCGTCGTCAACCACGCCCAGGCGGATCCGCTGCTGGAGATGATCCGGGGGGACGTCTCGCTCACCGAGGTGGAGAAGCAGAAGGACGCCGCCAAGGCGGCGGCCGACACCGAAGCGAAGAACAAGCAGGACGCGCTGCTCCAGGGCAACCGCGCACCGGCCGGCGACGTCCGGGTGGAGGTCTACAACGGCGGCGGCCCCTCCGGATCCGCCTCCACCACCCTGTCCTGGCTCCAGCAGAGCAAGGGCGTCTACCGGGCGAGCAACCACGGCAACGCCGCCGTGAAGCTCGGCAGCACCCAGCTGGAGTACGCCCCCAACCAGGCGGACCAGGCACGGGCGCTGGCGGACATGATGGGGCTGCCCGCCACCGCCCTGAAGGTCGGTACGGCGGACGCCGCCCCGAAGGCCCCGATGAAGCTGACGCTGGGCGCCGACTTCAAGGAGCCCGGGACCCCGCTGGGGGCGCCCGCGGCGGCTCCGCAGCAGGCTCCGGAAGGGCTCCAGCGCACCGAGGCGGACAAGGCGGTCTGCGCGCGGTGACCGGCCGACCGACCGGTCCGGGCTCCGCGCCGGGCCCGGGCGGCGCCGCGGTGCGCGCCGGGGTGCGGGCCCACGGACGGCGCTTAGGGGCGCCGTTCACAGAAAGACCGCCGAAACTGGCGGGCGGTAGCCGGTAGGACCGGCACCACACCGACCGTAGTGATCTTGAGGGGGGTACGCGTGAGGCACAGCAGCATGCGGGGGGAGGGGGCGCCCGACCAGGATGCCGGCGGCATAGCCGGCGGTGCGGGGGCGGTCGGCACGGTGCCCCCGCAGAGGAAGGGTTCCACCGGCTCCGGGCCCGCGGGCGGCGGGCTCCCGGTCCGGCGGCGCAAGCGCCGGACCCTGTTCTGGGTGGCGTCCGTGACGGCGTTCCTGATCCTGGGGACCTCGGCGGCCGGGTACCTCTACTACCGGCACCTCGACGGCAACATCCGCAGCGGCCAGCGCCTGAGCGGCGACAGCAGCGTGGAGAAGTCCCGCGCCAACGCCAAGGGCCAGCGGCCGCTGAACATCCTGCTGCTGGGCTCGGACAGCCGGAACAAGCCGGAGAACCTGGAGCTCGGCGGCAGTCACGACAGCGTCGGAGCGCCTCCGCTCGCGGACGTGCAGATGCTGCTCCACGTGTCGGCCGACCGGGAGAACGCCTCCGTGGTGAGCATCCCGCGCGACACCCGGGTCGAGATACCCGAGTGCACGGACCCGAAGACCGGCGAGAAGTTCAAGAAGACCAACGCGATGATCAACGAGACCCTCGGGCGCGGGGGTCCCGGCTGCACCCTGGCCACCTGGGAGAAGCTGACCAACGTCTACATCGACCACTGGATGATGATCGACTTCAGTGGTGTGGTGCAGATGGCCGACGCGATAGGCGGGGTCCCGGTCTGCGTCAAGGACAACGTCTGGGACCGTCCCCTGCCCACCTCCCCCGGCGGCTCCGGCCTCAAGCTGCCCGCCGGCACCACCAAGGTCAAGGGCGAGCAGGCCCTCCAGTGGCTGCGCACCCGCCACGCCTTCAGCAGCGACCTGGGCCGGGCACAGGCCCAGCACATGTACATGAACTCGATGATGCGCGAGCTCAAGGGCCAGAACGCCTTCACCGACGTCGGCCGGATCACGGCCCTGGCCGAGGCCGGCACGAAGGCGCTGGAGGTCTCCGAGGAGATCGGCTCGGTCAAGAAGCTCTTCAACCTGGCCATGGAGCTCAAGCACGTCCCGACCAACCGCATCACGATGACGACGATGCCGACCTTCCCCGACCCGCGGGACGGGAACCGGCTCGTGGTGAACACAACGGACGCCGAGAAGATGTGGACGATGCTCCGCAAGGACGTCGCCTTCGACAAGAACGGCGCCCCGCAGGCGCCCGAGGCCTCCGCGAGCGCCGGCCCGCAGCCGTCGGCCGGTTCCCCGCAGCCCGCCGCGAGCGCCCCCCAGCCCGCCGCGAGCTCCGCGCAGCCGTCCGCGCCCGGCCAGGAGTCCTCCAAGCCCCCGGTCACCGCCAACGACAAGATCGCCGTGCACGTGGTCAACGGCACCGCGGCCGGCCTGCCGCTGGCGCCGAAGCGGGCGAGCGCGATCGCCGAGGCCCTGGTCACGAAGGGGTTCACCGCGGCCCGGGCGGACAGCGCGCTCACCCCGGAGAAGACCACCGTCGTGCGCTACCCGACCGCGGACCTCGCCGACGAGGCGCAGAGCGTCGCGGCCGCGATGGGGATCCCGGCGAGCGCGGTGCAGCAGTCGGCGCAGGTCTCCCGGCTCACGCTGATCGTGGGCGCCGACTGGCGCGAGGGCGCCGTCTACCCGCAGCAGGCGCCGCCCGAGGCCGGTTCGGTACCGGACACGGCCGACGCCCTCAACGGCTCGGACAGCGGGGCCTGCATGGAGGTGTACAAGCCGTACCGCTGGTAGGTCCGGCGGTGCGCGACGCGAAGGGGTGACCCCGTCCCGCGAGGGACCGGGTCACCCCTTCCGCGTACCGCTCAGACCTCCGTGGAGTCCCGTCGCACCGACGGGCGGCGGCTGGCGATGACCTTGGCCGCGAGCGAGCGCGGGCTGGTCAGGAAGCCGAAGCCCCAGCACATGTGCATGGTGGCCAGCGCCACGGGGATCTGCGCCCGCGCCTTGAGCCCCAGTCCCTTGCCGGCGGGTACGGAACCGGCGGTGATCGCCGCGAGGTAGCCGGCCGGGACCGCGAACGCCCACGGGGTGAGCGTCGCGCCCGCCACCAGGCCGGCCGCGATCGCGCAGACGGCGGTCGGCGGGGCCAGGTAGCGCAGGTTGATCGAGCCGGCGTGGTAGCGGGCCACCACGTGCCGCCAGCGGCCGTAGTCCTTGTACTGCTTGGCCAGCGCCCGTACGGACGGGCGGGGGCGGTACTGGACCTTCAGCTCGGGCGAGAACCAGATGAGCCCGCCGGCCTCGCGGATGCGGAAGTTCAGCTCCCAGTCCTGGGCGCGGATGAACTCCTCGTTGTAGCCGCCCTGCTGTTCGAGGGCCTCGCGGCGGAAGACGCCGAGGTAGACGGTCTCGGCCGGGCCGGCCTGTCCGCCCGTGTGGAAGGCCGCGTTGCCGACGCCGATCTTCGAGGTCATCGCGGCGGCGACGGCTTCCTCCCAGGCGTTCTCGCCCTCGGCGTGCATGATGCCGCCGACGTTCTGCGCTCCGGTCTCCTCCAGGAGCCGGACGGCGGTGGCGATGTAGTTCGGGGAGAGCATGCCGTGGCCGTCGACGCGGACGACGATCGGGTGGCGCGATGCCTTGATCGCGGCGTTCAGGGCGGCGGGCGTGCGGCCGGTCGGGTTCGGCACGGTGTGCACGCGTGCTCGTTCGTTCGAGGCGTTCTCGCGTACGAGCTCGGCGGCGATCTCGTCGGTGCGGTCCGTGGACGGCCCGAGCGCGATCACCACCTCCAGCTCGCCGGCGTACTCCTGTCCGAGGATGTGGCGGACGGAGTCACGCAGATGGCGCTCCTCGTTGAGCACCGGCATGATCACCGAGACTGCGGGCTGCTGCGCGGGCATGTGGTCCTTCAAGGTCGGGTATCGGTGTCACGTTACCGCGTACGGGGGAAACGGGTGCGCGCCGGACGAGCGGTACGGACAGAGGCTGATCGTATGGGCCTACTGTTCTGACGAATCCGGAGAATCAGCCGACCGTTGCCCTGCTGTCCCCCCGCGGAGGTGTCCCTCGTGCCCCAGCCGCACCGTCCCACCCGACCCGCCAGGCCGCCCCAGCCGCAGCGTGCGCGGCGGGGCGGTCCCCAGGCCCGGCGCCGGGGCGACAAGCCGCGGTGGGGGGTACGGATCGCGGCCGGACTGTCGGTGCTGGTGCTCGGGTCCGGGGCCGTCGGGCACGCCGTGATGACCGGTCTGGACACCGGGATCCAGCGGGTGGACCCCTTCAAGGACATGAAGAACCGCCCCCAGGCCGGGCACGGACTGAACTTCCTGCTCGTCGGCACCGACGGCCGGGACCGGGTCACCCCGGAGGAGAAGCGCGAGTACCGGCTCGGCGGCGCGCCCTGCCGCTGCACCGACACGATCATGCTGGTGCACCTGTCCGCCGACAAGGAGCGGGCCAGCGTCATCAGCCTGCCGCGGGACAGCTACGCCGAGGTCCCCGCCCACCACGACCTGGTGACCGGCAAACCGCACAAGGCCCACCCGGTGAAGCTGAACGCCGCCTACGCCGAGGGCGGGCCGAACCTGACCGTGCGCACCGTCGAGAACATGACCCGCGTGAAGATCGACCACTACCTGGAGGTCGACTTCACCAGCTTCATGAAGACCGTCGACGCCATGGGCGGCGTCGAGATCTGCACCGCCAAGACGATGCGCGACCCCTACACCGGCCTCGACCTGCTGCCCGGCACGCACCGGCTGACCGGCGGGCAGGCCCTGCAGTACGTGCGTTCCCGCCACGTCGACGGGGCCTCCGACCTCGGCCGGATGCAGCGCCAGCAGCGGTTCGTCGCCGCGCTGATCAAACAGGCCACCGGGGGCGGGGTGCTGCTGAACCCGGTGAAGTTCAAGGAGGTCAGCTCCACGCTGCTCGGCTCGGTCCGGGCCGACAAGGACTTCGGCTCGGAGCAGATGCTCGCCCTGGGGCAGGCCATGCGGGACTTCACCCCCTCCTCGTCCGAGTTCGCCTCGGTGCCGGTGGGGAACCCCTCGTACCCGGTCAAGGGCATCGGGTCGACGGTGAAGTGGGACGAGGCGAAGGCCGCGAAGCTCTTCGACTCGCTGCGCCGGGACCGGCCGCTGGCCCCCGCCCGCACCGGGGGTACCGGCCGGCCGGCCGCGGTGCCGGTCGACGTGCCGCCGGGCCAGATCAAGGTCCAGGTGGAGAACGGGACGCGGATCGACGGGCTCGGCGGCCGGGTGGACTCGGCCCTGCGCGCCACCGGCTTCGACACCACCCGGGCCCCGGGCAACGGCGCCAGCCGGGACGTCCGGCGCACGGTGATCGCGTACGACCCGCGGTGGGACCGCTCGGCGCGCACGGTGGCGACGGCGCTGCCCGGCAGCGAGCTGCGCGCGGTGCCGCGCCAGGGCCGCACGGTGCTGGTGATCGCCGGAGCGGACTACAAGAAGGTCGTGCGGGTGCGGGCGGAGGATCCGTACCAGGGCGCGTTCGGCGTGGTCACCGGCGACCAGGTGGTGTGCGGGAAGTAGCGGGGACGCCGGCTACTTCCTGCGTTCCAGGAGGGAGACGTGCAGGCCGCGGACGTTCGTGGTCTTCGCCACGTCGTAGTGCGCCTCCAGCGCCCGGACCTGCGCGGCGGGCAGCCGGTTGTACGGGTCGTCCACGCCGGTGTCGCGGGTGACGACCCAGATCCTGCGGGTGTCCCCCAGGCACTTCTCGGGCGCGGCGCACTCGACGGGGAACAGGTCGTCGCCCGCCACCGCCGAACGCTGGGTGAACACGTCGCGGAGCCGGACGCGGTCGGGGAGGTAGTAGCCGATCTGGAAGTCGAGCATGTACACGCGCTCGTCGGGACCGCGCAGCGGGACGATGCCGTCGCCGGGCCGGTAGCCGTCGGCGATGACCCGTGCCGCGGCCCGGCCGTCGGAGCCCTCCTTGGCCCGCTCGGTACGGAGCTGGCGCTGGTCGGGGAGCCCGAGGAGGATCAGCGCGGCCAGCCCGGCGGCCCCGGCGGCGCGCGGCCGCAGGGCGGCCAGCCCGGCGGCGGCCAGCACCGCCCAGGCGGGCAGGGTGAAGAGCAGGTAGCGGTCGATGAAGTACGAGGTGCTGCCCTGGGAGACCACGTACGCGGCCGCGATCGGCGCCGCCCCCAGCAGCAGCAGTTCCACGGCGGGCCGCCGGCCCCGGCTCCAGGCGAGGGGCAGCAGGGCGACGGCGGCGATGCCGAGGGCGACGAGCGGGGAGGCGAAGAGGTTGTCCCAGAGCCCGGCGACGTCCCGCAGCCGCGGGGTCTTGATCCAGCTGATCTGCCGGCCGACCTGCCGCTGTCCCAGCAGTACGAGCGGGACCACCGGCAGCAGTCCGGCGGCCGTCGCGACGGCGAAGGAGAGCACGGTCCGCCCGCGCCGGTCCCGCCACCAGCGCAGGGCCACGATCAGCGCGTGCGGCAGCAGCACCAGCAGGGCCACCATGTGCAGCAGCCCCGCCAGCGCGACCAGGACGGCGTACGGGGCCCAGCGCCGGAGGGACGGCCGCTCCAGGGCCCGCAGCAGCAGCCAGGTCGCGGCGGTCACGGCGAGCACGGCGAAGGCGTACGAGCGGGCCTCGGTGCCGTACCGGGTGACGGCCGGGACCAGGGCGAACAGCAGCCCGGCGAAGACGGCCGCGCGGCGGTCGAAGAGCCGGCGGGCGATCAGCACCACGAACGCGGCGACCCCGGCCATCGCCAGCGCCGACGGCAGCCGCAGCATCGCGGCGGAGTCCCCGAAGACGGAGATCCAGCCGTGCAGCAGCAGGTAGTAGAGGCCGGAGACGGCGTCCACGTTGCCCAGCATCCCCACCAGCTCGCCCGTACCGCGGGAGGCGGCGTTCCAGCTGGCGAGCTCGTCGCGCCACAGCTGCGGGGTGCCGATGCGGAAGGAGGCGACCGCGAGGGTCAGCAGCGCCGCCCACAGCCAGTCGGGGCACACCGCCCGGCGCTCTCGGCCGGGCGCGGCGGCGGGAGCCTGGGCCAGGGGCGGCTGGGTGGCAGTCGGCATCGGGACACTCCGCGGCAGAGCCGGTCGAGGGGGCGGGCCGTCGCCCCGCTCGGAGCCTGACGTCGGCGGACCAGTCTACGGGGGGCCCGTAGGACGGGTGTGTGAGCGGGTCAGTCGTCGAGGCCCTCGGCGGCGCGGCGCTCGCGCAGCTCGGTGATCGCGCGGCGCCGGGCGAGCCGGTGGGTGCGGCGGATCTGCGCCTCCTGGTTGCGGCGCTCGTCCTGCTCGGTCTCCGGGATGACGGGCGGGACCTGGCGGGGCTTGCCGTCGGAGTCCACGGCCGTGAAGACGAGGTAGGCGCTGCCGACCTGGGTGGCGGGGGTGGATTCGTTCCACCGCTCGGCCAGGACCCGTACGCCGATCTCCATCGAGGAGCGGCCGGTCCAGTTGCACTGTGCCCGGACGTGGACCAGGTCGCCGACCCGGACCGGGGCGAGGAAGGCCATCTCGTCCATGGAGGCGGTGACGGCCGGGCCACCGGAGTGCCGCCCGGCCACGGCGCCGGCCGCGTCGTCCACCAGCTTCATGATCACACCGCCGTGCACGGTGCCGAGGAGGTTCGTGTCACTCGCGGTCATGATGTGGCTGAGGGTGGTGCGGGAGGCCGAGACGGGCTTGCCCTGCGGTTCGGCCGGTATGTCTGTCATGCAGACACCTTAAGTCGGTACCGGAAGCATCAGGTGTGCAACAGCACCGGTACGAACCCCCCACCGGGGTGTCGTGCGACACGCCGGGGCAGGCATTCTTGTCCGCATGAGTGACTGGGACGGGTGGAGCGGCGAGCGCGACGAACGCGGCCGCCGCGATGACGGGTACGGACGCGGCAGCGGGCAGGCGCAGCCGGAAGGCGCGCAGCGGATGCGCCACGTCCAGCGGCAGCCGCAGCCGCCGCAGCGCCCGGCCCGGCCGCCGGTCCCGCCGCAGTCGCCCCCGGCGGGCGCGCCCGCGTACGGGGTGCCGCCGCAGCAGACGCGGGGCCCGGGCGGTCCCGGCGGCTACGACAGCGGCTACAACACCGGCCAGGTCTACGGCTCCCCGTCGGGTCCCGGTGGCCCGGGGCGGCCGGGGCAGCGGCCGCCGGGCGGTCCGGACGGCGGCGGGCCCGTTCCCGTACGGGTGGTCGTCGACTGGCGCAAGCGCATCAAGGTCGGCTCGATCGTCCTGGTCTCCGCGCTGCTGGTGACCTCGGTCGCCACCTACTTCTGGGCCGACTCGAAGGTGCGCCGCGAAGTCGACCTCGCCAAGGTCGTCGAGCGTCCCAAGGAGGGCGACTGCACGACGTACCTGATCGTCGGCTCCGACAGCCGCGAGGGCATGTCCGCCGAGGAGAAGCAGAAGCTCCACACCGGCTCCGCCGAGGGCAAGCGGACCGACTCGATGATGATCCTGGCGAAGTGCTCCAGCGGGAACACGATGATCTCCCTGCCGCGCGACTCGGACGTGGAGATCCCGTCCTTCGTCGGCTCGCAGTCCGGGAAGAAGTTCCCCGCCCAGGGCCGCCGGGTCAAGCTCAACGCGGCGTACGCGGAGGACGGCCCGGAGCTGCTGGTGCGCACCGTGGAGTTCAACACGGGCCTGCGCATCGACCACTACGCCGAGATCGGTTTCGCCGGCTTCGCGAACATCGTGGACGCGCTGGGCGGCGTCGAACTGAACATCGAGCAGGCCTTCAAGGACGAGAAGTCGGGCGCCGACTTCAAGGCGGGTACGCAGACCCTCAACGGCGAGCAGTCGCTGGCCTACGTGCGCACCCGGTACGCCTTCGCCGAGTCGGACCTCCAGCGGACGAAGAACCAGCAGAAGTTCCTGGCGGCCCTCGCGAGCCAGGCGGCGACGCCGGGCACGATCGTCAACCCCTTCACGCTGTACCCGGTGATGGGCGCCGGCCTCGACACCCTGATCGTGGACAAGGACATGTCGCTCTACGACATGGGGCAGATGTTCTTCGCGATGAAGGGCATCACCGGAGGTGACGGCGTGTCGATGAACATGCCGATCTCCGGTCAGCGCGGCGGCAACCTCGTCTGGGACAAGGCGAAGGTCCAGCAGCTGGTCAAGGAGATCCAGAAGGACGAAAAGGTCACCGTCCGGGGCCAGTGACCGGGACGGGGCATGACGTGATCTCGACCGGGCACTGTGGACAGTCCGAGGGTTTTCTCGTAAGACTGAGGCGGCCCAACGCCGGGGGGGGATCGCCCGGATCTGTGCCGTGAGCCGTTCCGGGCCGCGGCCGTCTATTGGTTCGGGCACGCGTCCGTCCTGCCCGTGGAGCGTTCATGTCCCTGTATCCGTCCCCGCATGTCCTCGGTGACCGGCGGGAGGACGGCGACCCACCCCGCAAACTGCCCACCCTGCCCGCGCAGTCCCTCCCAGGTCCCGCACCCGCGGCCCGGCCGCGGCTGCGCGTCCTGGACGGGCTGCGGATCGTCGCGGCCGTGGTGGTGCTGCTGCACCACTACACCCGCGAGGCGGTGTGGGGGCGCGACGCCTTCGGATGGCTGACGATGGCCGGCCGTTACGGCTGGATCGGCGTCGAGCTGTTCTTCATGATCAGTGGCTTCGTCATCTGCATGTCGGCCTGGGGGCGCCCCCTCGGCAGCTACCTGCGCAGCCGGGTGATCCGGCTGGGGCCCGGGTACTGGTTCTGCGTGCTCGTCACGATGGGCGTGCTGCTGGCCGTGGGCAAGCCCTTCGGCGGCGCCGGGCCCGGGCTGAGCCAGATCCTGACGAACCTGACGATGTTCCAGTTCCCGCTGCACAGCCAGCCGCTGGACATGTCGTACTGGACGCTGTGGTCCGAGCTCCGCTTCTACCTGATCTTCGCGGTGGTCGCCTGGACCGGTCTGACCTACCGCAAGGTCCTCAACTTCTGCTGGATCTGGACCGTCGCCTCGCTGCTGGCGCCGGGATCCGGGCTGCCGCTGCTGGACGTCCTGGCGAACCCGGTCTACTCCCCGCTGTTCATCTCCGGCATCTGCTTCTACCTGATCCGCCGCGAGGGGGCGCGCGCCGGGGAGCCGTGGGTGCTGCTCGGCCTCTCCTGGCTGCTGATGCAGCGCTGGCTGAACGACATCGTCGGGTGGAACACGGTGAAGGGCGACCGGCTGTCCTGGGAGATGTGCCTGCTTCTGGTGACCCTGTGCTACGTGGTCATGGGCGCCGTGGCCCTGGGCGGGCTGGACCGGATCAACTGGCGCTGGCTGTCGGTCGCCGGAGCCATGTCCTACCCGCTGTACCTGCTGCACCAGCAGATCGGCATCACCCTGCTGCAGAAGTGGAACCGCGACGTCGAGCCGTGGACGCTGCTGGGCGCGGCGACGGCCGTGATGCTGCTGGCCTCCTGGCTGATCCACCGGTTCGTGGAACGGCCGCTGGCGGGCCGTCTGAAGCGTTTCCTGGAGCGCCGGCCGGGGACCCGCACGACGGCGTAGGTCCGCGCACGGGACATGACGGACGAAAAGGGGCACCCCCGAGGGGGTGCCCCTTTCGTCGTGCGGGCCGTCGTACGGGCCTGCCGTGCGCGTTACTTGCCGGCGCGGGCGCGGAGCTTCCACGGCATGGCGATGGACTCCAGCTGAACCGCGAGGTTCATCTTGGACTCGCCGACGGTGCGGTCCTCGAAGTGGATCGGCACCTCCATGACCTGGAAGCCGCGGCGCAGCGCCTTGAACTTCATCTCGACCTGGAAGCTGTAGCCCGCGCTGCCGATCGACGCCAGGTCGATCGCCTTGAGCGCGTCCGCGCTCCACAGGTTGAAGCCGCCGGTGATGTCGCGGACGCGGGTGCCGAGGATGGTGCTCGCGTACGCGTTGGCCCAGCGGGAGAGCAGCTTGCGGTGCGCGCCCCAGGCGTCGGACAGGGTGCCGCCCGGGACGTAGCGGGAGCCGACGACGAGACCGGCGCCGGTGGAGCGGGCGACGCCCAGCATCTCGGCGATCTTGCCGGCCGGGTGGGAGCCGTCCGCGTCCATCTGGAGGACGTACTCGGCGCCGTCCTCGACGGCCTTGGCCATGCCGGCGGCGTAGGCGCGGCCGAGGCCGTCCTTCGCGGTGCGGTGCAGGACCGACATGCGCGGCTTGCCGTCCTCGGTGAGGAAGCCCTCCGCGAGTTCGTCGGCGATCTTGCCGGTGCCGTCGGGCGACGAGTCGTCGACGACCAGCAGGCGCAGGCCCGGCTGGTCGAGTCCCATGAGCAGCTCGACCATGCCCGGCAGGTTGCCTGCCTCGTTGTACGTGGGCATGACCACGGTGAGCGGGGTGTGTGCCCAGGTGTCCGGGAGCTTCGTGGTTGCGACGTCGGTCGCGCGGGGAGTCTGCTGCTCGCCTATCACAGGTTGTGCCTCACTGAAGTTGGTCACCGGTCAGAGGAGAAGCGGACGGCGGCGGCGGGCAGTTCAGCCTCGCACCACACCCGCACCCCTGCGCGAAGTTCGTTGTCGGCCCCTACTACGGCACCGTCACCGATGACCGCGCCGTTCACCACCGTGCGCGAACCCACCGAAGCTCCGGCGCCGATGAGACTGGCGTTCACCACCGTGTCCGGGCCGAGGGTCGCACCGTCCAGCACGATCGAGCCCTGGACGACCGCGCCCGATTCGATCCGGGCGCCGGCACCCACCACCGTACCGCCCGACAGCTTGGCTCCGTCGGCCACATGGGCACCGGGGAGCACGAGCGCCTCACCGCGCGGGCCGGGGACGGCCGGAGAGGCCACGATGCCGCGGACGAGGTCGGCGGAGGCCTGGACGAAGGACTCGGGCTTGCCGAGGTCCAGCCAGTACGTGTCCTCGGTCACGCCGTGCAGCTTGGCACCGGAGGCGAGCAGACCCGGGAAGGTCTCGCGCTCGACGGATACCGATCGGCCGGCCGGAATGGAGTCGATCACGCTGCGGCGGAACACGTAGCAGCCGGCGTTGATCTGATCGGTGATGATTTCCTCGGGGGTCTGCGGCTTCTCGGTGAAGGCCAGCACCCGCCCCTCGGAGTCGGTGGGGACCAGGCCGAACGCGCGCGGGTCGTCGACCCGCACGAGGTGCAGGGAGACATCGGCGTCGGCCGCCTGGTGGGAGTCGACCAGGCCCGCGATGTCGAGGCCCGTCAGGATGTCGCCGTTGAAGACGAGTACGGGGGAATCCGGGCCACCGGTCAGGCGCTGGGCGGCGTTGCGGATGGCACCGCCGGTGCCGAGGGGCTCGTCCTCGACGACGTATTCGAGGGTGATGCCGAAGTCGGAACCGTCGCCGAAGTAGGGCTCGAAGACCTCGGCGAGGTAGCAGGTGGCCATCACGATGTGCGTGACACCGGCGGCGGCGGCCCTGGCTATCTGGTGGGCGAGGAAGGGGACACCCGCTGCCGGAACCATCGGCTTGGGAGTGTTCACCGTCACGGGGCGCAGTCGCGTCCCCTGCCCGCCAACCAGCAGGATCGCTTCCGTCATTGTTTTCTCCCCAACCGGTTCGGGCGTACGAAGGTTCAAATTTAGCCCATCCGGGGACATGCGAAGGCCGGAGGCGGCTGCGCCGGGGCCGCCTCCGGCCACGTTCTTGTTACGGAAGGTTGCGCGCCATGACGATGCGCTGGACCTGGTTCGTGCCCTCGTAGATCTGCGTGATCTTGGCGTCGCGCATCATGCGCTCCACCGGGTAGTCGCGCGTGTAGCCGTAACCGCCGAGCAGCTGGACGGCGTCGGTGGTGACCTCCATGGCCACGTCGGACGCGAAGCACTTGGCCGCCGCACCGAAGAAGGTGAGGTCAGCGTCGACGCGTTCGGACTTGGCGGCCGCCGCGTAGGTCAGCTGACGGGCCGCCTCGATCTTCATCGCCATGTCCGCGAGCATGAACTGCACGCCCTGGAAGTCACCGATGGGCTTGCCGAACTGCTTGCGCTCCTGGACGTACCCCTTGGCGTAGTCCAGGGCGCCCTGGGCGATGCCGAGAGCCTGTGCCGCAATCGTGATGCGGGTGTGATCAAGGGTCTTCATCGCGGTGGCGAATCCGGTGCCCTCGGCGCCGATCATGCGGTCGGCGGGGATCCGGACGTTGTCGAGGTAGACCTCGCGCGTCGGGGAGCCCTTGATGCCGAGCTTCTTCTCCGGCGCTCCGAAGGAGACGCCCTCGTCGCCCTTCTCCACGACGAAGGCGCTGATGCCCTTGGAGCGCTTCTCCGGGTCGGTGACGGCCATGACCGTGTAGTACTCGGAGACGCCCGCGTTGGTGATCCAGCGCTTGACGCCGTTGAGCACCCAGAAGTCCCCGTCGCGCACGGCGCGGGTCTTCATGCCGGCGGCGTCGGAGCCCGCGTCGGGCTCGGAGAGCGCGTACGAGAACATCGCGTCGCCCTTGGCCAGCGGGCCGAGGTACTTGGCCTTGAGCTCCTCGGAACCCGAGAGGATCACGGGGAGGGAGCCGAGCTTGTTCACCGCCGGGATGAGGGAGGAGGACGCGCAGACGCGGGCCACCTCCTCGATCACGATCACGGTGGCGAGGGCGTCAGCCCCGGCGCCGCCGTAGGTCTCCGGCACGTGGACGGCGTGCAGGTCGCTGGCGACCAGGGCGTCGAGGGCCTCCTGCGGGAAGCGGGACTCCTCGTCGACCGCGGCGGCGAACGGAAGGATCTTCGCCTCGGCGAGCGAGCGGACGGACTCGCGGAGCATGTCGTGCTCCTCGGCCGGGCGGTACAGGTCGAAGTCGGCAGAACCCGCCAAGATCTCTCACTCCCCAAGGTGACGCGGCCGCGTGACGCCGATGCGTGGTGCAGGAGCGTGCTGCGGACCGCGTGATGCGTGATGCTAACTACCGTTAAGTAACCCAAATCTTAGTGTCCGGCGTCCCGGCAGCGATATGTACGGCGCACGTGAGCTGCGTGACAGCGGGGAGCGTCCCCCGCCGGGGGCGCGACTATGCTCGGTGGCCGCAAACGGCCCCGCACCTCTGGAGCACTCATGGCCCCCCTCAAGATCACTGTGATCGGCACCGGCTACCTCGGCGCGACGCACGCCGCGGCGATGGCCGAGCTCGGCTTCGAGGTGCTGGGGCTGGACGTGGTCCCCGAGAAGATCGAGATGCTCGCGGCCGGCCGGGTCCCCATGTACGAACCGGGACTGGAAGAGCTCCTCGCCGCGCACGTCGCCGGACTGCCCGGCTCCAGCGGGCGCCTGCGCTTCACCACTTCCTGGGAGGAAGTGGGCGAATTCGGCGACGTCCACTTCGTCTGCGTGAACACCCCGCAGAAGCACGGCGAGTACGCCTGCGACATGTCGTACGTCGATTCCGCGATGGAGTCCCTGGCCCCGCACCTGACCCGGCCCGTCCTCGTCGTCGGCAAGTCCACGGTCCCCGTCGGCTCCGCCGCACGCCTCGCCGCGAAGCTGGAGTCCCTGGCCCCGGCGGGCGACGGGGTCGAACTGGCGTGGAACCCGGAGTTCCTGCGCGAGGGCTACGCCGTACAGGACACCCTGCACCCCGACCGGATCGTCATCGGCGTCCAGGGCGAGCGCGCCGAGAAGCTGCTGCGCGAGGTCTACGAGACCCCCATGTCCGAAGGCACCCCGCTGGTCGTCACCGACTTCCCCACCTCCGAACTCGTCAAGACGGCCGCGAACTCCTTCCTCGCCACGAAGATCTCCTTCATCAACGCCATGGCCGAGGTCTGCGAGGCCGCGGGCGGCGACGTGGCCAAGCTCGCCGAGGCCATCGGCCACGACGAACGCATCGGCGCGAAGTACCTGCGCGCCGGCATCGGTTTCGGCGGCGGCTGCCTGCCCAAGGACATCCGCGCCTTCATGGCCCGCGCCGGCGAACTCGGCGCCGACCAGGCCCTGACCTTCCTGCGCGAGGTCGACTCCATCAACATGCGCCGCCGCGGCCACATGGTCGAGCTGGCCCGCGAGGCGGTCGGCGGCTCATTCCTCGGCAAGCGCGTCGCCGTCCTCGGCGCCACCTTCAAGCCCGACTCCGACGACGTCCGCGACTCCCCCGCCCTCAACGTCGCCGGCCAGATCCACCTCCAGGGCGGCCAGGTCACCGTCTACGACCCCAAGGGCATGGACAACGCCCGCCGCGTCTTCCCCACCCTCGGCTACGCCGGCTCCGCGCTGGAGGCCGCCCGCGGCGCCGAGGTCGTCCTGCACCTCACCGAGTGGCGCGAGTTCCGCGACCTCGACCCCGCCGCGCTCGGCGAGGTCGTCACCGACCGCCTCGTCCTCGACGGCCGGAACGCCCTCGACCCCGTCCTGTGGCGCGCGGCCGGCTGGACGTACCGGGCCATGGGACGGCCGCACGCGTAAGGGACTTGCGGGCGCCGGAGGCTGACCAGGGCGTATACCGATACCCAGTTTTGATGGGCCTCAGTCAAAGATGTGGAATAAATGACTGGGTAGACTTCGGGCCGATGACCACGACCAGCAGCCCTCCGACCAACCCCACCGCATCTGCGACGGCGGCGCCCGCCACGCGTGACCGGCGGGGATCCTTCGAAGCAGCCATGCGAGGACGCGGCGCCCTTCTGGGCATCGCGGGCTTCTGGCTGGCCTCCCGCGCCGCGATGCTCTGGATGCTCGTCAACGACTTCTTCAGCTCGAACGTCGTCCGAGTAGAGGTCACGGCGACCTACCACAACTGGTACAACGTCCTCGTCACGTGGACGCTGCCGCAGAACGACATCATGTGGCAGTACCCGCCGGCAGCCGCGGCGATCTTCCTCTCGCCCGACCTGCTGCCCTTCCTCAGCTACTTCCAGGCCTTCGTCGCCCTGACCGTGCTGTGCGACGCCGTCATCCTCGTCGGCCTCATGCGGGCCGCCCGGCGCAACGACGGCAGCATGGCCGGCGCCGCGCTGTGGCTGGTCACCCTGCCCATGATGATGGCCACCCCGTTCGCCCGCTACGACGTCCAGGTCACCCTGCTCGCCGTCGCCTCGCTGCTCTGCCTGCGCTACCGCCCGCGCCTCGGCGGCGTCATCGCCGGCATCGGCGCCATGGTCAAGGTCTGGCCCCTGCTGGCCCTGCTCGGCACCCCGCGCGGCAAGTCCACGCGCGAGGCCCTCATCGCGGCCGCCCTGTCCTGCGTCGCACTGCTCGCCGTCTTCGCGGCGCTGTTCCGCGACACCCTCGGCTTCCTGGGCAACCAGGGCGACCGCGGCATCCAGGTCGAGTCCCTCGGCGGCTCCGCGCTGATGGCCGCCCGGCTCGTCGACCTGTGGCCCGGCAAGATCAACTTCCAGTACGGGGCCTTCGAGTACGTCGGCCCCTACGTGTCGAGCATCGCCCGGGCCTCCCTCGGCCTGACCGTGATCGGCTTCCTGCTGCTCCTGCTGTGGCGCGTCAAGGCCAACCGCTGGTCGAACGCGACCCCGTTCGACGCCGCGCTCTGCGCCATCATGGTGTTCACCGTCACCAGCCGCGTCATCAGCCCGCAGTACATGATCTGGCTGCTCGGCCTCGCGGCCGTCTGCCTGACCTCGCGTCACACCACCCAGCGCCCCATCGCCTGGCTGCTGGTGGTCGCCACCGCGCTCACCACGCTGATCTTCCCGGTCTGGTATGGCTCGGACATCCTGGAGAACACCACGCTCGGCACCATCCTGCTGTGCGCGCGCAACGGCATCCTGCTGTACGCCACGGTGTGGTCCGGCCTGCGCCTGTGGAAGGCGACCGTCCTGCCCAAGTCCGCCCTCTAGGCGGTCCTACGGTGCTGTGCGGCGCGGGCCGTGAACTCCACGCCGCGCAGCACCCTCTGGGCGTTGCCCCAGGTCAGCAGGGCCAGATCGGTCTCCGACCAGCCCCGCTCCAGTAGTTCCGCGATCAGCCTCGGGTAGCCCGAGGGATCCGTCAGACCGGCCGGCCGGGGATGGCCCCGGTCCGAGCCGAAGGCCGCGCCGAGACCGACGCCCTCCGGGCCCGCCAGCGCGCGTACGTGTTCCACGTGGTCCGCGACCGCGTGCAGGGAGTCCCCCGTGCGCGCCGCGTCGAAGGTGACCATCGCCAGCCCGTTCGCCGCCCGCAGCGCGAGCAGCACCTCGTCCGTGACGTTCCCCGGATGCGGGTTGAGGGCGGCCGCGCCCGTGTTCGAGACCACCACCGGGGCCTTGGAGGCCGCCGCGAGCCGGCAGGCCGCCGGCGGCGGGCAGCCCGTCAGGTCCAGCAGCATCGCCAGCCGGTTGGTCTCGCGGACCACCTCGTGGCCGAAGGCCGTCAGCTCCTCCTCCGCCCAGGGGGCGCCCGCGGGCGCGACGATCCGCACGCCCAGGGCGTGGAAGGCGCGCAGCGCGCCGAGCGAACCGGTCAGCGTGCGGCCGGGCACGGGGCCCAGGAACGAGGCGATGCGGCCGCGGTTGCGGGCATCGGCCATGTCGTCGGCGGTGAGGGCGAGGCACAGGCTGTCGGGGTAGCGGCGCATCAGGGCCAGCGCGACGTCGATCTGTTCGAGGGTGTCGGACACCACCTGGTCCGGGTCCGACGCCTCGTGCGGGGTCAGCAGCGACCAGAACTGCGCGCCGACGCCGCCGGCTCGCAGGCGCGGGATGTCGGTGTCGACGCCCGTGTCCGGGGTGTCGATGTCGTGGTACGGGCTCTGGCGCAGGGTCCAGACGAGCGTGTTGCACCCGTCCGCGACGGGATGCACGGCGAGCAGCGTGGCTGCCCGGTCCAGGGCGCCGGCCACCATCGCGGGGGCGGGTACGTCCTGGGCACCGATGCCCACGGTGTGGGGTTCATCCTGCAGGTCGGCCATGGCTTTGGCTCCGGTCTCGGCGGCAGCAGGGAGGGCTGGAGCCACCGTGACACGTGGGGCGCGGGGGCCGCCCGGCGGGTGTGGCGTTCGGGTGCCCCGCCGAACCTCCCGACCCGGCCCGGGGTCACCCCCTCGGCCCGGCCGGCCGTTGCCCTGCGCTCGCCTCCGCCGCCCGGGGGTGTGCCGCTGCGCGGGGCCGTCCCCGACCCACCCTTCCACCGTTCCCGCCTCAAACGCCGGCGCGGCTCCCCCCTACCCCCGGGGGCTCCGCCCCCGAACCCCCACGCCTCAAACGCCGGCGAGGCTGAAACCACCCGGCGGAGCCGGGAACCCTGGGGCTCCGCCCCAGACCCCGCGCCTCAAACGCCGGCGAGGCTGGAGCGGCCGGGGGCGGGGACGGGGTGGGGGGTCGGCCGGGGCTCAAACGTGATTTGTTGGCGCCCTGCCCCGGCCAGCAGACCAAGTTCGGAACAGGCGCCATAAATCATGCCCGCCCCGGACGACCCCCCACCCCGGCCCCGGCCCCACCCTCAGCCACCACCCGGGGCGGCAGCTCCACCGCACCCCGCCCGGCCAGGGCAAGGGCAAGGGCAAGGGCGAGGGGCAGGTCAGAGGTGGGCGTTCGACGGGGGGGTCGTCGCGAGGGTGGTCGCGACGGATTCCGCGTCGCGGAGGGCGCGGACCGCGTTGGACCAGGTGAGCTTCGCCAGGTCCGGCTCCGACCAGCCGCGGGACAGGAGTTCCGCGATCAGGTTCGGGTAGCCCGCGACGTCGTCCAGGCCGGACGGCGTGAACGCCGTGCCGTCGTAGTCGCCGCCGATGCCGATGTGGTCGACCCCGGCCACCTCGCGCATGTGGTCCAAGTGGTCGGCGACCGTCGCCGCCGTCGCGACGGGACGCGGCCGCTCTTCCTCGAAGGCCCGGTGCAGGGCCATCGCCGCCGGCGTGGTGTCGAGGTGGTGGAAGCCGTGCGCGCGCAGGTTCTCGTCGGCGGCCAGCGTCCAGTCGACCGCCGCCTGGAGGACGAACTTCGGCACGAACGTGGCCATGGCGACCCCGCCGTTGGCCGGCAGCAGTTCCAGTACGTCGTCCGGAATGTTGCGCGGGTGGTCGCACACCGCCCGCGCCGAGGAGTGCGAGAAGATCACCGGCGCGGCCGACACCGCGAGCGCGTCCCGCATCGTCGTCGCGGCGACGTGCGAGAGGTCCACGAGCATGCCGACGCGGTTCATCTCCCGCACGACCTCGCGGCCGAAGTCGCTCAGACCGCCGTGCCTCGGCTCGTCGGTCGCCGAGTCCGCCCAGTCGATGGTGTCGTTGTGCGTGAGCGTCATGTACCGCACGCCGAGCCGGTGCAGGGCCCGCAGCGTGGCGAGGGAGTTGTTGATGGAGTGGCCGCCCTCGGCCCCCATCAGCGAGGCGATCCGGCCCTCGGCGCGGGCCGCCTCCATGTCGTCCGCCGTCAGCGCCCGCACCAGGTCCGCGGGATAACGGTCGATCAGCTGGGCGACCGCGTCCATCTGCTCCAGCGTCGCGCTGACCGCCTCGTCACCGGCGTAGTCGGAGCGGACGTAGACGGACCAGAACTGCGCGCCGACCCCGCCGGCCCGCAGCCGGGGGATGTCGGTGTGCAGGTGGGCGCTCTGGTCGCCGGCGATGTCCCGCCGGCCGAGGTCGTAGCGGACCTGCTCGCGCAGCGCCCACGGCAGGTCGTTGTGCCCGTCGACGACCGGGTGCGCGGCGAGGAGCTCCCGGGCCCGCCCGAGCAGGTCCGCGGCGCTCACTTGCCGAATCCGAAGGAGTCCGCGCCGGCGACCTTCGTGCGCAGCCGCTTGCCCTTCTCGGTGGCCTGGTCGTTCAGCTCCTGCTGGAAGTCCCGCATCCGGGCCAGCAGGTCCGGGTCGTGGGCCGCGAGCATGCGTACGGCCAGCAGCCCCGCGTTGCGCGCCCCGGCGACCGAGACGGTGGCGACGGGGACCCCGGCCGGCATCTGGACGATCGACAGCAGGGAGTCCATGCCGTCGAGGTACTTCAGCGGCACCGGTACGCCGATGACGGGCAGCGGGGTGACCGACGCCAGCATGCCGGGCAGGTGGGCGGCTCCGCCCGCGCCCGCGATGATCGCCTTCAGGCCGCGGTCGGCGGCCCGCTCGCCGTACGCGACCATCTCGCGCGGCATCCGGTGGGCGGAGACGACGTCGACCTCGTAGGGGATCTCGAACTCGTCCAGCGCCTTGGCGGCGGCCTCCATGACCGGCCAGTCGGAGTCCGAACCCATGACGATGCCGACGACGGGACCTGCGGAAGGGGCGGTACTCATTCGGTGATCGTTCCTCTGAGGTAGCCGGCTGCGTGACGTGCGCGCTCCAGCACATCGTCCAGGTCGTCGCCGTATGTGTTGACGTGGCCGACCTTGCGGCCGTGCTTCACGTCCTTGCCGTACATGTGGATCTTCAGCTGGGGGTCGTGCGCCATGCAGTGCAGGTACGCCGCGTACATGTCGGGGTAGTCCCCGCCCAGCACGTTGGCCATGACCGTCCAGCGGGCCCGCGGGCGCGGGTCGCCCAGAGGGAGGTCCAGGACGGCCCGGACGTGGTTGGCGAACTGGGAGGTGACCGCGCCGTCCTGGGTCCAGTGCCCGCTGTTGTGCGGGCGCATGGCCAGTTCGTTGACGAGGATGCGGCCGTCGGTGGTCTCGAACAGCTCCACGGCCAGGTGGCCGGTCACGTCGAGCTCCTTGGCGATGCGCAGGGCCAGGGCCTGGGCCTCGCCCGCCAGCTCCTCGGAGAGGTTCGGGGCGGGCGCGATGACCGTGTCGCACACGCCGTCCACCTGGATGGACTCCACGACGGGATAGGCCACGGCCTGGCCGTGCGGGGAGCGGACGATGTTCGCCGCGAGCTCGCGGACGTACTCGACCTTCTCCTCCGCGAGGACGGGGACACCCGCCTTGAAGGGGGCGTCGGCGTCTTCGGGGGTGCGGACGAACCACACCCCCTTGCCGTCGTACCCGCCGCGCACCGTCTTGAGGATGACGGGGAAGCCGCCGACCTCTTCCGCGAAGGCGCCCACGTCCGCCGGATCGCGCACGATCCGGTGGCGGGGGCTGGGCGCACCGATCTCGTCGAGCTTGGCGCGCATCACCCCCTTGTCCTGGGCGTGCACCAACGCGCCGGGCCCCGGCCGGACGGGGATGCCGTCCGACTCCAGGGCCCGGAGGTGTTCGGTGGGTACGTGCTCGTGATCGAAGGTGATCACGTCGCAGCCGCGCGCGAAGGCGCGCAGTGTCTCCAGATCGCGATAGTCGCCGATGACGACGTCGCTCACGACCTGGGCCGCCGAGTCCTGTGGGGTGTCACTGAGGATCTTGAATTTGATGCCGAGGGGGATACCCGCCTCGTGGGTCATGCGGGCGAGCTGTCCGCCGCCGACCATGCCGACTACCGGGAACGTCACCACTCCAGGGTATCCGCCGGTATTGCGCCATCGGGACCCGCATGGGCACGGCCCCGGCGCGTACCCGCCGGTTCCTCCCGGAGGGCCCGTGTGCCGTGCGTCGCAAGGGGCGCCAAGGCACGTACGGACCCCGGGGGCGACACTTACCATGAACGGGTTGACGAAATCGAGTGACGCCTCAACGCGGGGCGACGACGACGGACAGGGACTGAACCATCACATGAGCACGCCGAAAGCAGCACCGCTGTCCGAGCGCTTCCGCGGCCTCGCGCGGGAGGTCGTCAAGTTCGGGGCAGTGGGCGGACTGGGCGTCCTGGTCAACTTCGGTGTGTTCAACCTGCTCCGGAGCACGACCGACCTCCAGACCGTGCGCGCGAACGTCATAGCCATCGTGGTGGCCATCATCACCAACTACGTCGGCTTCCGGTACTTCACCTACCGCGACCGCGACCTCGGCAGCCGCCGTCGCGAGATGTTCCTCTTCGTACTGTTCAGCGCCATCGGCATGGTCATCGAGAGCGGTGTGCTCTACGCGGCGACGTACGGCCTCGGCTGGGACAGCTCGCTCCAGAACAACGTGATCAAGTTCGTCGGCATGGCCGTGGCGACCGTCTTCCGCTTCTGGTCCTACCGGACCTGGGTCTTCAAGGCCCTGCCCACGCCCGCCGCGCCCTCGCTGATCGTCGAGCAGCGTGACGGCCACGACGCTCCCGTGGCCCCGCTCACCCCCGAGCCCGCCGCCACCAACTAGCGCCACCGACGTATACGTCCCTCACCGCACCGTCTGCGCCGGCTCCGTCCGTTCCTGCGCGGTCCGGCTGAGGAACAGGGCGAACACCGGCGGCTGGGTCTGGAGCAGTTCCAGCCGGCCGCCGTCGGCTTCGGCGAGGTCCCTGGCGACCGCCAGGCCGATGCCCGTGGAGTTGCGGCCGCTGATGGCCCGCTCGAAGATCCGGTTGCCGAGGTCCGGCGGGACGCCGGGGCCCTCGTCGGTGACCTCCAGTACGGCCTGGTTGCCCGTGACCCGGGTGCGCAGCGCGACCGTCCCGCCCCCGTGCATGAGCGCGTTCTCCACGAGGGTCGCCAGGACCTGTGAGACCGCCCCGGGCGTGCCGACGGCCCGCATGCCCGTCTTCCCGGAGCGCACGATGGCCCGTCCGGCGCTGCGGTAGGCCGGCCGCCACTCCTCCACCTGCTGTTTGACGACCTCGTCGAGGTCGAAGGGGACCGCCGAGCCGGTCCGCGGGTCGCGCGAGTTCGTGAGCAGCCGCTGGACGACGTCCGTGAGCCGCTCCACCTGGGTGAGGGCGATGGTCGCCTCTTCCCGTACCGTCTCCAGGTCGTCGGTGACGGTGATCTCCTCCAGCCGCATCGACAGCGCCGTCAGCGGGGTGCGCAGCTGGTGGGAGGCGTCGGCGGCGAGGCGCCGCTCGGCGGTGAGCATCCGGCCGATCCGCTCGGCGCTGGCGTCGAGCACGTCCGCGACCCGGTCCAGCTCGGGGACCCCGTACCGCTTGTGCCGGGGCCGCGGGTCGCCCGATCCCAGCCGTTCGGCCGTCTCGGCGAGGTCGGTGAGCGGGGAGGCGAGCCGGTTGGCCTGGCGCACGGCGAGGAGGACGGCCGCCACGACGGCCAGCAGTGCCACGGCGCCGACCACCGCGAGGGTGCGGCCGACCTCCCTGGTGACGGTGGAGCGGGTCTCCTCGACGAGTACGGTCTCGCCCTGCTCGCCGCGGGCGGTGCCCCGGATGACGCTGCCGTCGATGCGGTGGCCGACCTCGACGACGGGCTGTCCGGGGACGGTGATGCGGGCGTACGTGCCGAGGTCCAGCTGTTCGGCGAGGTCGGCGGCGTCGACGGGCTTGTGCTCCAGGGCGTCCGCCTCGACGATGCCGAGCAGCCGCAGGGCCTCGGACCCGATGCGGTCCTGGGCGCTGCTGGTGATGGTCCGGGTCTCCACGATGACCAGGGAGACCCCGAACACGGCGATCACGACGAGCACCACGGCGAGCGTGGAGTTGATCAGGCGACGGCGCATGGCTTAGAGGATGCCCTAGGGCCTGTCGTCAAACTCCCGTCGTCGCCCGGAGGGCGGCCCTGCGGCGTCTGGTGCGTGCTCTCGGTGCGCCGGGCGGAAGCCCGCGTACTGGACGTACTTGGCTTTCGCCCGGTGCGGCGAGAGCGCGTGCCAGGCGTCGCAGGGCAGACGGGAGTTTGACGACAGGCCCTAGAAGCCCCGGTCGCCCTGGCGGGGGCGGTTCAGCTCTTCTCGAAGCGGAAGCCGACGCCGCGGACGGTGGCGATGTAGCGGGGGTTGGCCGCGTCGTCGCCGAGCTTCTTGCGGAGCCAGGAGATGTGCATGTCGAGGGTCTTGGTGGAGGACCACCAGGTGGTGTCCCAGACCTCGCGCATCAGCTGGTCGCGGGTGACGACCCGGCCCGCGTCGCGGACGAGGACGCGCAGGAGGTCGAACTCCTTGGCGGTGAGCTGGAGCTCCTCCTCCCCCATCCAGGCGCGGTGCGACTCGACGTCGATGCGCACGCCGTGGGTGGCGGGGGCCTGGGCGGTCTCGGCGGCGCCGCGCCGCAGGAGGGCCCGGACGCGGGCGAGGAGCTCGGCGAGCCGGAAGGGCTTGGTCACGTAGTCGTCGGCGCCGGCGTCGAGGCCGACGACCGTGTCGACCTCGTCGGCGCGGGCGGTCAGGACGAGGATGGGGAAGCCGTGGCCTTCGGCGCGCAGCCGCCGGGCGACCTCCAGGCCGTCCATGCCGGGCAGGCCGAGGTCGAGGACGACGAGGTCGACGCCGCCCTGCAGCCCGGCGTCCAGGGCGGTGGGGCCGTCTTCCCGGACCTCGACCTCGTACCCCTCCCGGCGCAGGGCGCGGGCCAGGGGTTCCGAGATGGATGCGTCGTCCTCGGCGAGCAGTACACGCGTCATGTGGGTGATGGTAGTCTGCGGCGGCTCAAAGGAGAGGCCCTCCCACAGGACCCTCTCTATCTGGGCTTATGCACGAGGCGGCGCCTTCGAATATGGTCGATCGGTTCCCTGGATGCCTGTGATCCATCTCTCAAGTCCTTCCATATGCCGCAGTGTCGTGTCGTATGGTGGCGAGACGCCTGATGCACTACCCAGGGGATCTTTGTGCCGAAAAGCGAGCCAAAGACCTCAAATTCTGCTCTGGTCGGTTTACCCGGCCCAGATGACAGTGAATGACCTGTGGGCCGGGCCCTGCGCGCGAAGATGCGTGCCGGGCGTGGATCCCGGTCACGGCTGACCCTTCGACTCCGGCATCCCGGGGGACGAGACCCCAGGGCGTGGGGTGGGCCATCCGTTGCCGGTGCCGGCCACCCCCCACCGGGCGCTGTTCAGCTCACGAAGCCGAGCGTCCCGAGCAAGCAAGGATCGACCATGGCTTCCAGCCTGACGAAGGGCTCGGCGGACCCGTCCACCGAGAAGACCTTCTTCGGCCACCCCCGTGGCCTGGCCACTCTGTTCATGACCGAGATGTGGGAGCGGTTCTCCTACTACGGCATGCGCGCCCTTCTGGTCTACTACCTGGTCTCGGGCGGCGCCGACGCCGCCACGGGCAGCCAGGGCGGCGGCCTGGCGATGACGGCGGCCACGACGACGGCCATCTACTCCGTGTACGTGTCGATGGTCTACCTGATGGCCATGCCGGGCGGATGGTTCGGAGACCGCGTCTGGGGTGCCCGCAAGACGGTCGCCATCGCCGGTTTCGTGATCATGGGTGGTCACCTCTCGCTCGCCCTTCCGGGGCAGGCGATGTTCTTCGTCGGTCTGATCCTCGTCGCGACCGGTTCCGGTCTGCTGAAGGCCAACATCTCCACGATGGTCGGCCACCTGTACGACGGTCCCGAGGACCCGCGCCGTGACGGTGGCTTCACCCTCTTCTACATCGGCATCAACCTCGGCGCCTTCATCGCCCCGTTCGTCGTCGGAACGGTCGGCAAGGAGTACAACTGGCACCTGGGCTTCGCCCTCGCCGCCGCCGGCATGGGCCTGGGCCTGGCGCAGTTCCTGCTCGGCACCAAGCACCTGAGCCCGAAGAGCAGCCAGGTCCCGAACCCGCTGTCCGCGGAGGAGCGCAAGGCCGTCCTCACGAAGGTCATCCTCGCCGTCGTGGGCATCGCCGTCTTCTACGGCGCCGTGGTCGCCCTGGGCCTCTACACGCTGAACTGGGCGCTGGTCCCGCTGACGCTGGCCGGTCTGATCATCCCGGTCGCCGTCCTGACGCGCATCAAGCGCGACAAGGACCTGTCGGGTCCCGAGCAGTCGAAGATGACCGCGTACATCTGGTTCTTCATCGCCGCCGCCGTCTTCTGGATGATCTACGACCAGGGTGGCTCCACGCTGTCCCTGTTCGCCGACTCCAAGACCGCCGACACCGTCTTCGGCCTCGGCTTCTCGGCCACCTGGTACCAGTCGCTGAACCCGCTGTTCGTGATGGCCCTCGCGCCGGTCTTCGCCTGGCTGTGGCTGTGGCTGGCCCGCAAGAACCAGGAGCCGAACACCATCGTGAAGTTCGCGATGGGTCTGGTCCTGGTCGGCGCCTCGTTCTTCGTCTTCATCGTCCCGATGAACATGGCGGGCGACGGCACCATGGTCTCCCCGATGTGGCTCGTCTCGATCTACATGATCCAGACCATCGGTGAGCTGTGCCTCTCCCCGGTCGGCCTCTCGGTCACCACGAAGATGGCCCCGCAGAAGTACGCCTCCCAGATGATGGGCGTCTGGTTCCTCGCCGTCACCGCCGGTGACTGCACGACCAGCCTCCTGTCGCTGGGCGGCGTGGACCTGAACGGCCTGTGGGTGATCGCCTTCGAGGCGCTGGCCGCGGTCCTCGCGGGCTTCGCGGTCTACTCGTACCGCAAGAAGGTCCAGTCCCTGATGGGCAGCGTGCACTGACGCACCCCGTACGACAGGACGGCCCGGCACACCCTCTGGTGTGCCGGGCCGTTCTGCGTCGCGGGGTTACCTCGTGCCGCGCAGGCGGCGCCACGGGGTGAAGGTGAAGACCGCGCCGCCGAGCAGGATCACGGTGCCGGCGACCAGGGCGAGGGCCTTGATGCCGCCCTCGTCCTCGGCGCCGGTCTCGGCGAGGCCGCCCGAGGCGGCGGAGCCGCCGCCGGTCCCGGCGGTGGTGGAGCCGGAGCCGCCCGGCTGGGCGGCCGTGTCGAGCTCCAGCGAGACGCCGCTGCTGGCCGCCTTGCAGGGCACGTTGATCGGGGTGGAACCCGGGGCCATCGTGACGTCGATGGTCAGCTGGTCGGGGCTCAGCGTCACCTTGCCGGTCTTGCCGGGCTTGTAGGTGCCGGTCATGTCGCTGAGGCTGACCGGGGCCTTGTCCGGGATCGGCTCGGCGTTGGCCGGGCCGGAGACCTTGACGGTGCCGGAGTCGGCGCCGCCGAGCTTGACGTTCATCGAGGGCTTGAGCGCTCCGGCCGGCAGTGCCATGGGGGCGGCCATGGCTCCCTTCGCGGTCTTGACCGTGAGCTCGTAGTCGCCGCCGTTCTTCTTGGCGTTGATCGTCACCGGGGTCTTGATGCCGCCCGGGACGACCGGCCCGCAGTCGAAGGCGACCTCGACTGCCTTGCCCGGGAAGTCGGTCTGGCCGCCACCGCCACCGGTCGTGGAGCCGGTAGTGGAGCCGGTCGTGGCCCCGCCGGTGGTCGCGCCGCCCGTGGTCGCGCCGCCCGTCGTGGCCCCGCCGGTGGTCGAACCCGTCGTCGCACCGCCGGTCGTCGCGCCGCCCGTCGTCGCGCCGCCGGTCGTCGCGCCGCCCGTGGAGCCTTCGGAGACGTCGATGGTGGCCCCGCCCGTGACCGTGCCCACCGGGGCGCACTTGGTGACGAAGGTGCCGAAGGGGAAGGAGACGGCGACCTCGTACCGGCCGGGCGTCAGCGTGACCTTGCCCGCCTTGGTCAGCTTCAGCTTGCCCTTCATGGTCGACATGACCATGGGGGCCTTCTTCGGGATCTCCGGGTTCTTCTTCTCCCCGACGACCTTCAGCTCGCCTCCCGCGCCGCCCACCGTGAACCAGCCGGTGGGCACCACGGAGTCCTTCGGGATCACCATGAGGTCGGTGTTGTTGGAGGCCGGTTTGACGGTCTCCCACGACACGTCGACCTCGTCGCCGACCTTGGCCGTGGCCGGGGCCGTGATCTTGGCGGTGGTCTCGCCCTCCACCGGGTCGCCGCCGCCCGCGGGCGGTACGCACTTGACCTTGTAGGTGGCATCGGCGGCCTGGGCGGGGGAAGCCGCCATGGCGATGCCCGCGCCGCCGAGCAGCAGCGCGACCAGGGCCGCGCTCGCCCTCCGTTGGGTGTTCACGAATGTCCCTTCGTCGTCGGACTCTTCTCAGACGGTGCGGACGTCTGTGGTGGCTCCGCCGGCGCGTCCCGCGCCGGCTCCGTTTCCTCGGGGGTGAACCACGGCAGGACCGCCGTGGGGGTCTGGGGGGCGGCCGGCGCGGGGCCCCGCAGGGCGGGGATCCCCGGCAGCCGGGCGGTCACCGCGGTGGCCGCGTCCAGGGCCTTCGCGCCCCGGTGGCGGCCGCCGCCGGGCGCCATGGCGCGGGGGCGGACGCGGTCGACGACGGCCATGCCGGCCCGGAACAGCGCGGTCGGGATCACCACCAGCAGCAGGCCCCAGAACAGCAGCACCCCGTACGGGCGGTCCACGCCCCACGGCTGGGCGGCCACGACCGTGTCCCCGTACTTGAGGGAGACGGTGTAATCGCCGTGGGCTCCGGCGGGCAGCGTCACGTCCAGGGCGACCTCGGCCTTGCCGCCCGGCGCGATGGTGCCCTTCCAGCGGGCTTCCTCCCAGGTCGGGGCGAACACCCCGTGGGCGGTGCCGAGCTGGAAGACGGGGTCCTTAACCGGGGCCGAGCCCAAGTTCCCGACGGTGACGGTGAACCGCCGGGCGGGCGGGGCGCCGAACCAGGTCAGCACCCCGTCGTCGCCCTGGAGCCGGACCCCGGTGAGCATCGCGAGCCGGGCCGTCCCGGACTCGGCGGGCAGCTCCGCCACCGGATGGCCGGTGATCTTCACGGGGAGGGCGACGGTGGACTGGTCCCCGTTGACGGAGGCCACGTTCACCACGCAGGGGCAGGGTTTGGGCGGTGCCACGAGCGGGAGCCGGGCGGTGAAGCGCCCGTCGTCGGCGACCGCGACGGCGGTCCCGTCGGCGTTGGCGCAGCTGTTGGTGCCGCCGATCATGTTCTGGCCGCAGACCAGCAGCATGACCATGGTCTTCGGCCGCCAGCCGGTACCGGTGACGGTGATCTCGGTGCCCTCGGCCGCCTCCTGGAGGGAGAGCGCCGCCGCGGCCCGGCCCTCGTCGGCGGCGGCGGGTGCCGCGGCAGGGAGCAGCGCGAGGGCGAGCGCGGCCAGGCCCGCCGCGAGGAGGGAGAGGGCCTTCGCGCCCGCCGTGCGGCTCACCTGGATGCTCCCGTCAGCTCGTGGTGCGGTTCCCGGACCGGCGCTGCGGCGGGTGCCGGGGGCGGCCGTCCGCCCGGGGTGCGCCGGTTGCGTACGAGGAGCAGCGCGGCCGTCGCGGTCCCGCCGAGCAGGAGCAGACCGGCGCCGGTGAGGGCGGCGACGCCCCAGGGCACGAACCACGCGGAGGCGGAGGCGGTGGCCGGGGCGGCGCCGGGCGCGGTGACGGTGACGGTGAGGGCGACCCGGTCGAAGACGGGTGCGCCGGGCCAGGGTTCGGTCAGCTCGACCCGCTGGCCCGGCAGCAGTTCCACCGGCAGGGCGCGCGCGGTGCGTCCGGGGACCTCGCCGAAGCGGCCGTCGGCGCGGATCGCGAGCTCGGGAGCGAGGGCGACGTTGCCCCGGTTGACGAGGGTGTACGCGACGACGGCGGCCGCGCCCTCGCCGCGTACGGCGATGTCCTCGACGGTCAGCGCGGCGAGCGTCGGGCCGCTGACCCGCAGGTGGACCCGTACGCCCGCCTCCCGGCCGTCCTCGGTGGCGACGACGGCGGCCGGGTGGTCGCCGGGGGACGAGGCGGGCGGCACGGTGACGGTGAAGGGGACCACCGCGCGGGTGCGGGGCGGGATCCGCACGGTGGCGGTGCCGCCGAAGCTGATCCACGCGCCGGCGCCGGAGGACTCCCGGGCGGGCCGCACGGCGAAGGCGCCGTCCGCCGTGTTGTAGGCGTCGGCCCCGCGCAGGGTGACGGTGCGCTCCCGGTCGGAGGTGTTCTCCAGCGCGAGGCGGTCCTCCAGTACGGCGCCGGGGGTGCCCGCGAGGTAGAAGTACGGGCGGGCGGCGCCGGGCCGGCCGGAGGCGGGTCCGGCGGTCCAGCCGGGCTCGTCGGCGGCCGCGGCCGGGAGCCCGCCGGCGCCGTACAGGAGGGCGGCGGCGAGGAGGGCGGCGCCGAGCCGCTTGGGGACGGGGAGCACGGGCATGGCCGGGGCTGCTCCGTTCAGGACCGGGTCCGCTGCGCCCGTTGGCCGCGCCGGGTCAGCCAGAGCACGCCGGCGGCGCCGGAGAGCAGGACGGTGGCACCGAGGGTGCCGAGGGCCAGGGCGGAGTCGGCGGGGCCGGTCTGCGGGAGGGTGTCCCCGGTGGTGCCCCCGCCGCCGGGCCGGGGGGCCGGTTCCCCGCCGCCGGGGGCCGTGACCTCCAGTTCCAGGGAGGGCTTGGGGCTGTTGCCGGGGGTGCAGGTGGTGGTGGTCCCCATGGCCTTGATGGTGAGGACGCCGGCGGTGAAGGTGACCTTGCCGCTCTTCTTCGGGGTGTAGGTCCCCGAGAGGTCGGTGATCTTGATGGGGGTGTTGGCGGGCACGGCCTCGGGGTTGGGTGCTCCGGAGACCGGGATCGAGGCCTTCTCGGCGCCGTCGGCGAGGATGACGGCGCTGGGGCTCATCGCGCCCTTGCCGAGTTCGATGGGGCTGGAGGAGACGCCCTTCTGGAAGGACATCGTCAGCTTGTAGCCGTCGCCTTCCTTGACGGCCTTGATGTCGATGGGCGAGACCGCCGATTTGTCCCCGATCGGGGTCTGGCAGTCGTACTGCACGTCGACGACGTCGGCGTGGGCCGCGGGGGCGGCGAGCAGGACCGCCGAGGCGGCCGCCGCGGAGGCCAGCGCGAGCGCGGTGGAGCGTTTCCGGTCGGACACCTTCGTCTTCCCCTCGGGCCACAAGTTACTGACGACACATCAGATTGGTGGCTCAAGGTACGCCCGGGGCCTTACGGAGGGAAGACAAAGGACGGTCCGGATCGGCAGCCTTTCGGCCGTACTGTTTTCGGCCGGTTCGGGCCGGTTGGGCGGTGCTCCGGACGGCCGCGCGGGCCGCGGTCAGGCCGCGCGGACCCCGCGCTGCCACACGGCGGAGACGAGCGGGACGCCCGGCCGGTAGGCGAGGTGGACGTGGCTGGGGGCGTCGAGGAGGGCCAGGTCGGCGCGGGCGCCGGGGGTGAGCGTCCCGAGGTCGCCGCGGCGCAGGGCGCGGGCCCCTCCGGCGGTGGCCGACCACAGGGCCTCGTCGGGGGTCATGCCCATGTCCCGGACGGCGAGGGCGATGCAGAACGGCATGGAACTGGTGTAGGAGGAGCCGGGGTTGCAGTCCGTGGACAGGGCGACGGTGGCGCCCGCGTCGAGGAGCCGCCGGGCGTCGGGCCACTGCGCGCGGGTGGAGAACTCGGCGCCGGGCAGCAGGGTGGCCACGGTCGTGGCGGCCGCCTGGGCGAGGGCGTCGACGTCCGCGTCGGTGAGGTGGGTGCAGTGGTCGGCGGAGGCCGCTTCGAGCTCCACGGCGAGCTGTACGCCGGGGCCGTGGGAGAGCTGGTTGGCGTGGATGCGCGGGATGAGTCCGGCGGCGGCGCCCGCGGTGAGGATGGCGCGGGCCTGGTCCCCGTCGAAGGCCCCCTTCTCGCAGAAGACGTCGACCCAGCGGGCGTAGGGGGCGCAGGCGGCCAGCATCTCGCCGGTGACGAGGTCGACGTAGGCGGCCGGGTCGGCGGCGTAGTCCGGGGAGACGATGTGCGCGCCGAGGTAGGTGACCTCCTCGGTGTGCGCGGCGGCGATGCGCAGGGCGCGGGCCTCGTCGGCGACGGTGAGGCCGTAGCCGGACTTGGTCTCGAAGGTGGTGGTGCCCTGCCGGCGGGCCTCGTGGAGGTGGCGCAGCAGGTTGGCTTCGAGTTCGGCGTCGGTGGCGGCGCGGGTGGCGGCGACCGTGGTGCGGATGCCGCCGGCGGAGTAGGAGCGGCCGGACATGCGGGCGTTGAACTCGGCGGTGCGGTCGCCGGCGAAGACGAGGTGCGAGTGGGAGTCGACGAAGCCGGGGATGACGGCGCGGCCCTGCGCGTCGAAGGCCCCGTCCGCGGCCGGGGCCCCGGCGGCCGGCCCGACCCAGGCGATGCTCTCGCCGTCGATGACGACCGCCGCGTCCCGGATCAGGCCGAGGGGGCTCCCGTCACCGAGGGCGGGGTCGTTGGTGACGAGACTGCCGATGTTGGTGATGCAGGTGGTGGTCATGGGGGTTCCTCTCAGAGGGTTCGTTCCCCCGGCCCGCCCTGCCGCCGTTTCCTGGGGCTCCGCCCCGGACCCGGGCGGGGCCCGGGTCCGGACTGGGGTGGGGGAAGGGGCCGCCGCGGTCAGGCGCGCAGGGCCGCGATGGACTCGGACAGGGCGGAGGCGACGTCCCCGACCAGGGTGTGGTGGCCGTCGCGGACGATGTGGCGGCCGCCGACCACCGTGTGGCGCACGTCCGACGCGGTGGCGGCGAACACGGCCGTCTCGGCGCCGAGCCGGGGCAGCGCGCCCGACGTGCGGACGGAGTCCAGGGCGATCGTGGTGAAGTCCGCGAGCGCACCCGCCTCCAGGCGGCCGGCGTCCGGGAGCCCGAGGGCGGCGTGGCCGCCCTCGGTGGCGGCCGTGAGCAGGGCGTTCGCCGTCCAGTGGCCCCGGGTGCGGCTGCGCAGGCGCTCGTTCAGCTCCATCGCGCGGGCCTCCTCCAGCAGGTCGATCACCGCGTGGCTGTCGCTGCCGAGGGACAGCGGGCTGCCCGCGTGCTGGAGGAGGGTGGCCGGGCCGATGCCGTCCGCGAGGTCGCGTTCGGTGGTGGGGCACATGCAGGTGCCGGTGGTGGTGCCGCCGAGCAGGGCGATGTCAGTGTCGGTGAGGTGCGTGTTGTGGACGCCGGTGGTGCGCGCGCCCAGCACGCCGTGGTCGGCGAGGAGCTGGGTCGGGGTGCGCCCGTGGGCGGCCAGGCAGGCCTCGTTCTCGGCGGTCTGCTCCGAGAGGTGGACGTGCAGCGGTGCCTGTCGTTCCTCGGCCCAGCGGGCGACGGTGGCCAGCTGGTCGGCGGGGACGGCGCGCACCGAGTGGATCGCGGCGCCGATCAGCGCGTGGTCGCGGCCCTTGAGGGCGCCGGCCCGCTCCGCCCAGGCGTCGGCGGTGCCGTCGGAGAAGCGCAGCTGGTGCGGGTTCGGGGCCTCGCCGAAGCCGGCCGACAGGTAGGCCGTGTCCAGGAGGGTGATCCGGATCCCGGCGTCGGCGGCCGCCTCGACAAGGGCTTCGCCCATGGCGTTGGGGTCGGCGTAGGGGGTGCCGCCGGGGGCGTGGTGGACGTAGTGGAACTCGCCGACGTTGGTGATGCCGGCCAGGGCCATCTCGGCGTACACGGCGCGCGCGAGCGCGTGGTAGGTGTCCGGGGTGAGGTTCTGGGCGACCTTGTACATGACGTCGCGCCAGGTCCAGAAGGTGCCGGAGCCGACCTGGACGGTGGAGCGCAGGGCCCGGTGGAAGGCGTGGGAGTGCGCGTTGGCCAGGCCCGGGAGGGTCAGCCCGCGCAGCACCTCGGCGCCCGGCGGCGGGGTGTCCGTGCCGGTGCGCAGGGCGGCGATCCGGCCGTCCCGCACCTCCAGGGCGACGCCCGGCTCGACGTGGGTGCCGAGCCAGGCGTGTTCCAGCCAGTACGTCTTGTGCGCAGTCACCTGCACGCGAGTCCTTCCAGTACGTCGGCGAGGGCGAGGACTCCGGCCACGCAGTCGTCCTCGGCGGCGAACTCCTTCGGGGAGTGGGAGACGCCGGTGGGGTTCCGCACGAACAGCATCGCGGTCGGGACGGCGGCGGAGAGGATTCCGGCGTCGTGTCCCGCGCCGGTGCCCAGGACGGGGACGGATCCGCCGAGGATGCGGTTCATCTCGTCGCGCAGGGCGTGTTCGAACTCGACGACCGGGGTGAAGGACTCCTGGACCACGCGCAGGTCGATGCCGTCCTGGTCGGCGCGTTCGCGGGCGGCCTTCTCGATGCCGGTGACGACCGTGTCGAGGGTGCTCTGGTCGGCGGCCCGGGAGTCGAGCCAGCCGCGCACCAGGGACGGGATGGCGTTGACCCCGTTGGGCTCGACCGCGATCTTCCCGAAGGTGGCGACGGCCCCGGCGAGGGCGGCTTCCTGGCGGGCGGCCAGTACGGTCGCCGCGTACGTGAGCATCGGGTCGCGGCGGTCGACCAGGCGGGTGGTGCCCGCGTGGTTGGCCTCGCCGTGGAAGTCGAAGCGCCAGCGGCCGTGGGGCCAGATCGCGGAGGCGATGCCGACGCGGTCGCCGGACAGGTCGAGGGCGCGGCCCTGTTCCACGTGCAGTTCGACGAAGGCGCCGATCCGGGCGAGGCGTTCGGGATCGGCGCCGATCGTCTCCGGGTCGTACCCGGCCTGCTCCATGGCCTCGGGCAGGGTGATGCCGTCCGCGTCGCGGAGCTCGTACGCCTTCTCCCGGGTCAGCTGTCCGGCGGCGAGCCGGGAGCCGACGCAGGCGAGGCCGAAGCGGGCGCCTTCCTCGTCGCCGAAGTTGGTGATGGCCAGCGGCCGGGTGAAGCGGACGCCGCGGGACCGGAGTTCGTCGAGGGCCGCGAAGGAGGAGACCACGCCGAGCGGGCCGTCGAAGGCCCCGCCGTCGGGGACGGAGTCCAGGTGGGAGCCGGTGACGACGGCGTCGCCCGCGAGGGGGTCGCCGAGCCAGGCCCACTGGTTGCCGTTGCGGTCGGTCTCGTACGTCAGACCGCGCGCCTGGGCCTGTTCCTGGAACCAGGTGCGGCAGTCGGCGTCGGCGCCGGTCCAGGCGTACCGGCGGTAGCCGCCGGAGTCGGCGTGGCGGCCGATGGGGGCGAGGTCGGCCCACATGGTGTGGAAGCCGGCCCCCCCGGCCCCCGGGGTCTCGCCCCGGGGGCCGGGGAAGGAACCGTGGCTCACGCGGAGTCACCCTCCCGCATCGGGACGCGGACGCCGCGCTCGTCGGACACCGTCTCGGCGATGTCGTAGCCGGCGTCGACGTGGCGGATGACGCCCATGCCGGGGTCGTTGGTGAGGACGCGGCGGATCTTCTCGCCGGCGAGCGGGGTGCCGTCGGCGACGGTGACCTGGCCGGCGTGGATGGAGCGGCCCATGCCGACGCCGCCGCCGTGGTGGATGGACACCCAGGAGGCGCCGGAGGCGACGTTGACCATGGCGTTGAGCAGCGGCCAGTCGGCGATGGCGTCGGAGCCGTCGAGCATGGCCTCGGTCTCCCGGTAGGGGGAGGCCACCGAGCCGCAGTCGAGGTGGTCGCGGCCGATGGCCAGGGGCGCGGCGAGGGTGCCGTCGGCGACCATCTCGTTGAAGCGCTCGCCCGCCTTGTCGCGCTCGCCGTAGCCGAGCCAGCAGATGCGCGCGGGCAGGCCCTGGAAGTGGACCCGCTCGCCCGCCATCTTGATCCAGCGGTGCAGGGACTCGTTCTCCGGGAACAGCTCCAGCATCGCCTTGTCGGTCTTGTGGATGTCCGAGGCCTCGCCGGACAGGGCCGCCCAGCGGAAGGGGCCCTTGCCCTCGCAGAACAGGGGGCGGATGTAGGCGGGGACGAAGCCGGGGAAGGCGAAGGCGCGGTCGTAGCCGGCCAGCTGGGCCTCGCCGCGGATGGAGTTGCCGTAGTCGAAGACCTCGGCGCCGGCGTCCATGAAGCCGACCATGGCCTCGACGTGCCGGGCCATGGACTCGCGGGCCCGGGTGGTGAAGCCCGCCGGGTCCTTGGCCGCGAGGTCGGCCATGTCGTCGAAGGCGACGCCGACGGGGAGGTAGGCGAGCGGGTCGTGGGCGCTCGTCTGGTCGGTGACGATGTCGACGGGCGCGCCCTCGGCGAGCATCTGCGGGAGCAGCTCGGCGGCGTTGCCGAGGAGGCCGATGGACAGCGGCTTGCGGGCGTCGCGGGCCTCGACGGCCAGCTGGAGGGCGTGGCGGAGGTCGTCCGCCTTCACGTCGAGGTAGCGGTGCTCGATGCGGCGCTCGATCGCGCGCGGGTCGACGTCGATGCAGATGGCGACGCCGTCGTTCATCGTCACCGCCAGCGGCTGGGCGCCGCCCATGCCGCCGAGGCCGGCGGTGAGGGTGATGGTGCCCGCCAGGGTGCCGCCGAACTTCTTCGCGGCGACGGCCGCGAAGGTCTCGTAGGTGCCCTGGAGGATGCCCTGGGTGCCGATGTAGATCCACGAACCGGCCGTCATCTGCCCGTACATGGTCAGGCCGAGGTGCTCCAGGCGGCGGAACTCCTCCCAGTTGGCCCAGTCGCCGACCAGGTTGGAGTTCGCGAGCAGGACGCGCGGCGCCCACTCGTGGGTCTGCATCACGCCGACCGGGCGGCCGGACTGGACGAGCATCGTCTCGTCCTGCTTGAGGGTCCGCAGCGTGCGCACCATCGCGTCGTACGAGCGCCAGTCGCGCGCGGCCTTGCCGGTGCCGCCGTAGACGACCAGCTTGTCGGGGTGCTCGGCGACCTCGGGGTCGAGGTTGTTCTGCAGCATCCGCAGGGCGGCCTCCTGCTGCCATCCCAGGGTGCTGAGCTCGGTGCCTCGCGCTGCCCGTACGGGGCGGGGTCCTGACATGGCGGGTGCCTCCTGACGGTGTTGGTCAATCCATTCACATCCTCGCCGTATGAATAGATCCAGTCAACAGCTGCGGGCGGTCCCGCCGGATGATGGGATGGCGGGCATGGCTCCCGAGACGCACACGGCGACCCCTTCCGCAGACGAGCCCGACGAGTCCCAGGAGACCCGGGAGTCCCAGGAGCCCCAGGAGCCCTTCAGGGCCCACGAGGCCTCCGCGCTGCGCGACCGGGCCGTACGGGCCGCGGTCGGCGCGGGACTGCTGGACCGCGAGCCGCTGGTGTGCCTGCTGGACGTGGCCGGCATCCGGGCCTCCGCCGCCGACCTGACCGGCGCGTTCGCGGCCGCCGTGGCGCCCGGTACGCCCGTCCTGCACGCCTTCGCGGTGAAGGCCGCCCCCCTGGTCCCGGTACTGCGGCTGCTGCGCGACGCCGGGATCGGCTGCGAGGTGGCCAGCCCCGGCGAGCTGGCCCTGGCCCGCGCGGCCGGGGTCCGGCCCGCGGACACCGTCCTGGACTCCCCCGCCAAGACGGAGGCCGAGCTGCGCGAGGCGCTGGCCCTGGGCATCGCCGTCAACGCCGACAACCGGCAGGAACTGGAGCGCCTGGACGCGCTGGCGGCCACGGCCGGGGCCCTTCCCCCGGTCGGACTGCGGATCAACCCGCAGACGGGCGCGGGAGCCATCGACGCCCTGTCGACGGCCACCGCCACCTCCAAGTTCGGCTTCCCGCTGCGCGATCCGGGAGCCCGGGCCTGGCTGGTGCGGGCCTGCGCGGACCGGCCCTGGGTGACCCGGCTGCACACCCACTCCGGGTCGCAGGGCCTGCCGCTGCCGCTGATCGCGCGGGGGGTGCGGGAGGTGCACGCGCTGGCCGAGGAGGTCAACGCGGCGGTGGGGCGGCGGCAGATCGACACCCTCGACATCGGCGGCGGCCTGCCGGTGAACTTCGCCTCCGACGAGCACGCCCCGACGTACGCCGCGTACGTGGCGGCCCTGCGGGAGGCCGTCCCGGCGCTGTTCGACGGCTCGTACGGGCTGGTCACGGAGTTCGGGCGGTCACTGCTGGCCAAGCACGGCCTGGTGCTGGCCCGGGTCGAGTACACGAAGACGAGCGGCGGCCGCCCGATCGCCGTCACGCACGCGGGCGTCCAGCTGGCCACCCGCACGGTGTACGCCCCGGCGTCCTGGCCGCTGCGGATCCTGCCGTACGACGCGAAGGGCGCCCCGAAGTCCGGCCCGCCGCTCGCCCAGGACATCGCGGGCCCGGCCTGCTTCGCGGGGGACGTCCTGGCCACGGCCCGGGAGCTGCCGGAACTGGCCCCGGGCGACCTGATCGGCGTCCCGGACACGGGCGCGTACTTCTTCACCGCGCACTACGGCTACAACAGCCTGCCGCGCCCGGCCGTCCACGGCTTCGCGTCCGGCCCCGACGGCGGGATCCGCTTCTCGGTGGCCCGGCCGGCGCAGTCCCTGGCGGAGATCACCGCGGAGGCGGGCGCCGGCCACCGGGACGCGCTCCTGTAGCGGCCGTCACTCCACGAAGAGGCCGCGGGCCGCGGCCCGGGTGTCGAAGGCCTCCAGGCGGGCCTGCGCGTCGGGCAGGGCGTCGGCCATGGCCTCCAGCAGCACCCGGCCGAGGAGCATCGGCGCGCAGGCGGTGTCGAAGGCCAGTCCGGTGCCGACGGGCGCGGGGATCAGCAGGTCCGAGTGCCGGGCGACGGGCGCGAAGGCCGAGTCGGCGACGGTGACGACGGTCAGACCGGCGGCCCGCGCGTGGTCCAGGGCCTCGACCACCTCGCGGGGGTGGCGGGGCAGCGCGAAGCACAGCAGAGCCGAGGCGCCGGCCGTGGCGGCCGCGTCGATGCGGTCGGCGAGCATGGAGCCGCCCTCGTCGAGGAGCCGTACGTCGGGGTGCACCTTGGCGGCGAAGTACGCGAAGCCGCGGGCCTGCGAGGACGCCGCCCGCAGCCCGAGCACCGGCAGCGGCGCGGACGCGGCGAGCAGCCGGCCGGCCTCCTCGACGGGCGCGGGGTCGGCGAGCATCGCGGCGAGCCGCCGCAGGTTCTCGATCTCGCCCTGGACGGCCTGCTGGTACTCGTTGTACGAGTCCTCCCGCGGGGCGGGTTCCTGCCCGGCGGGGGCGACCTCGCGCAGGTGGCGGCGCAGGGCCGGGTAGCCGTCGAAGCCGAGGGCCACCGCGAACCGGGTCACGGACGGCTGGCTCACTCCGGCCAGTTCGGCGAGTTCCACGCTGGACAGGAACGGCACCTCCGCCGCCCCGCGCACCATGCAGTGGGCGATCCGCCGTTGGGTCGGCGTCAGCCGGTGCCCCTCGAACAGCTTCTGCAGCCGTGCGGCCGGGCTGTCGCTCATCGCCGTCCCCTCCGTCCCGTCCCCGGTGAGATATTCAGTCACGGTGCACTCTGCATGTGGTTATGCAGCTCGGCAAGCCGCGCCCGCGATCCGGACCCGGAGCGGATACGGGGGATAGCCCCAGTGCCCGGCGCCGCGGCGGTTCCTACGGTGGGGGAATGACAGAGCACTCCCCCCAGGCCGAAGAGCTGAAGAAGGAACTCGGCGCCGCCCTCGATGCCCGGCGGGAGCTCGGGCCGGAGTACGAGGCGGCGCTCGTGGAGTCGTTCGTGGAGAAGGTCGACACGCAGGTCCGGCGCCGGCTCGCGGAGGAACGCCTGCTCGCGGCCCGCGGCGGCGTCCCCGATCCGGCGGCCACGGCCGTCGGGAACTTCGGGGAACGCTTCGGCTTCGCGGTCATCACCCTCGTCCTCGCGATCCCCCTGTCGGCGATCGCCGCGACGCAGGCCCACCTGAGCGGCCTCCTCGTCGCCTGGGCGGGCATCCTGGGCGTGAACTTCGTCCACGCGTCGAAACGCCCCCTGGGGCGCCGCGAGAAGAGCCCCCTGGACTGACTCCGACCGGCCGGCCGGCCGCGAACGCCCGGAGGCGGCGGGACCCGGAAAAGGATATGGCGGGGACCGCCGCACCCCCGGTCGCCCGGGGGGCGGGACGACGGCGGTCCCCGCGAGGGACACGGGCCGGGTCAGGGCCGGCCGCGTCCTTGGCGTCCGCGTGGTCCGGGAGCCGCTCCGGAGGCGCGCAGACGCCGTTCGTGACGCCGGCGGGAGATTCGTCCGGTTTCCCGGTCCTTCCTGCCGACGACACCCACTGTGCCGAACCCGTGTTAAGCGGGTGCTGCCGTGACGTGTCGGGCCCGTACCGTTTGCGCGACCTGCCGGAAACCGGCCGGAAACGGGCAGGCCCGGCGGGCGGGGGCACCTGGCCCCGGTCCGCCGGGCCGGCCGGTCGCCGTGGGGCTACTTGGAGCCCTTGGCGAGGAACGCGAGGAGGTCCTGGCGGCTGACGACGCCGGTGGGCTTGCCCTCGACGAGCACGATCGCCGCGTCGGCCTCGCCGAGCACCGCCATCAGCTCGGAGACGGGTTCGCCGGAGCCGACCTGCGGCAGCGGGGAGCTCATGTGCTTCTCCAGCGGGTCGCCGAGGGAGGCCCGCTGGGCGAAGAGCGCCGCGAGGAGCTCCTTCTCGACGACGGAGCCGATGACCTCGGCGGCCATGACGTCGGGGTGGCCGGCGCCGGGCTTGACGATCGGCATCTGGGAGACGCCGTACTCGCGCAGCACCTCGATGGCCTGCCCGACGGTCTCCTCCGGGTGCATGTGGACGAGGGAGGGGATGCCGCCCTCCTTGTCGTTGAGCACGTCGCCGATGCGCGCGGCCGGGCCCGCCTCCTCCAGGAAGCCGTGCCCCGCCATCCACTCGTCACTGAAGATCTTGCTGAGGTAGCCGCGGCCGCTGTCGGGCAGCAGGACGACGACGACGTCGTCCGGTCCCAGGCCCTCGGCGGCGCGCAGCGCGGCGACGACGGCCATGCCGCAGGAACCGCCGACGAGGAGGCCCTCCTCCTTGGCGAGGCGGCGGGTCATCTGGAAGGAGTCCTTGTCGGACACCGCGATGATCTCGTCGGTCACGTTCGGGTCGTAGGCGGTGGGCCAGAAGTCCTCGCCGACGCCCTCGACGAGGTACGGGCGGCCGGACCCGCCGGAGTAGACCGAGCCCTCGGGGTCGGCGCCGATGACCTTGACCTTCCCGCCGCTGACCTCCTTGAGGTAGTTGCCGGTGCCGGAAATCGTGCCGCCGGTGCCGACGCCCGCGACGAAGTGGGTGATCTTCCCGTCCGTCTGGTCCCACAGCTCGGGGCCGGTGGTCTCGTAGTGCGAACGGGGGTTGTTCGGGTTGCTGTACTGGTCGGGCTTCCAGGCGCCGGGCTCGCGCGCGAGGCGGTCCGAGACGTTGTAGTACGAGTCCGGGTGCTCGGGGTCGACGGCGGTCGGGCAGACCACGACCTCGGCGCCGTACGCGCGCATCACGTTGATCTTGTCCGTGGACACCTTGTCAGGGCAGACGAAGATGCACTTGTAGCCCTTCTGCTGGGCCACGATGGCGAGTCCTACGCCGGTGTTCCCGCTGGTCGGCTCCACGATGGTGCCGCCGGGCTTGAGGGCACCGCTCTGCTCGGCGGCCTCGATCATCCGGACGGCGATCCGGTCCTTCACGGATCCACCGGGGTTGAAGTACTCGACCTTCGCAAGGACGGTGGCCTGCAGGCCTTCGGTCACACGGTTGAGCTTCACCAGCGGGGTGTTGCCGACGAGGCTGATCATCGAGTCGTGGAATTGCACCATGTTCTCCAAGGAGGGGACTCCACGGGTTCTCCGGGAGGTCCGGCCAGAGTATGCGGAAAGGGATTGGCCGACCTGCACTACGGGGCAGGTAGGTCATCGGGACCAGACAGCAGAGCGAGGTGGCTTGAAGGGTGTCCAGGGCGAGGACGGCCCGCCGGATCGCGGCGGGCGCGGCGTACGGCGGGGGCGGGCTGGGGCTCGTCGGGGTCGCCGCGGTGGGTCTGGTGCTGGCGGAGGTCCAGTTCGCGAAGCGGACCGTGGGTACGGGTCTGCCGGATCCGCCGCGGGCGGACGGCCTGTACGGGAGCGAGTTCGGCGGGCCCGAGCTGAGCCCCGGGCCGCTGCGGATGGGCATGCTGGGCGACTCCACGGCGGCCGGCCTGGGGGTGCGGCGGGCCCGCCAGACTCCGGGGGCGCTGCTGGCATCGGGGCTGGCCGCGGTGGCGGAGCGGCCGGTGGAGCTGCGGAACGTGGCGCTGTCCGGGGCGATGTCGGACGACCTGGACCGGCAGGTGGGACTGCTGCTGGACGGGGACGCTCCGCCGCCGGACGTGTGCGTGATCATGATCGGGGCGAACGACGTGACGCGGCGGATGCCGCCGACGCAGTCGGTGCGGCTGCTGACGGCGGCGGTGCGCAGGCTGCGGCTGGCGGGCTCCGAGGTCGTCGTGGGGACCTGCCCGGACCTGGGCACGATCGAGCCGGTCTACCAGCCGCTGCGCTGGATGGCCCGGCGGGTGTCGCGGCAGCTGGCGGCGGCGCAGACGATCGGGGTGCTGGCCCTGGGGGCCCGCACGATCTCGATGGGCGACCTGCTGGGGCCGGAGTTCGCGGCGAACCCGCGGGAGATGTTCGGGCCCGACTCCTACCACCCGTCGGCGGAGGGGTACGCGACCGCCGCGATGGCCATACTGCCGACGCTGTGCGCGGCGCTGGGCCTGTGGCCGGAGTCCGACCGGCTGGACGTGTCGCGGGACGAGGACATGCTGCCGGTCGCGAAGGCGGCGTCCGCGGCGGCGGGCGAGGCCGGTACGGAGGTCACGCCGGCCCGCGGTCCGTGGGCGCTGCTCAAGCACCGGCGCAGACGCCGGGTCGCGGGCGAGGAGCTCCCGCCGGCCGCGTCCCCGCCGGCCCCGGTCTCGGAAACGGCCTGACCCCGGCCCGCGCCCCCGGCCCCGCCCTGCCGGGCGGTACGCGAGCCCCTGTCGGGTGGTACGGAGCCCCTGGCGGGCGGTACGGGAGCCCCTGCCCGGCGGGGCCGGCGTCCCGCCGGGTCCCGGCCCCGCGGTCCGCTCCGCCCGCGGGGCGGGGAACCCCGCGGAGGGGGTGCGGGAGGGCGCCGGGGCGTCCCGGGGGCGGTGTCCTCGGCTCCGGGACCTGCGGAGCGACCCGCATCACATGCCGTGGCCCGTGACCTCGACCGTACGGGGCGGTAACTTCGCATGCGGTCCCGCAACGACGCACCCCTTGGAGTCCCGATGCCCGAAGCCGTCATCGTTTCCACCGCCCGCTCTCCCATCGGGCGCGCCGGCAAGGGGTCGCTCAAGGACGTCCGCCCGGACGACCTGACCGCGCAGATCATCCAGGCCGCGCTCGCCAAGGTGCCCGGGCTGGACCCGCGCGAGATCGACGACCTGATGCTGGGCTGCGGCCTCCCGGGCGGCGAGCAGGGCCACAACCTGGGCCGCATCGTGGCCGTGCAGATGGGCATGGACCACCTGCCGGGCCTCACCGTCACCCGCTACTGTTCCTCGTCCCTCCAGACCTCCCGGATGGCCCTGCACGCCATCAAGGCGGGCGAGGGCGACGTCTTCATCTCCGCGGGCGTCGAGACCGTCTCCCGGTTCGTGAACGGCTCCTCGGACGGCATGCCGGGCACCCACAACCCGTTCTTCGCCGACGCGGAGGCCCGTACGGCCGAGGTCGCGCAGAGCACGGGCGCCTCCTGGCACGACCCGCGCGAGGACGGCCTGGTGCCGGACGCGTACATCTCGATGGGCCAGACCGCCGAGAACCTGGCCCGCCTGAAGGGCGTGACCCGCCAGGACATGGACGAGTTCGGCGTCCGCTCCCAGAACCTGGCCGAGGAAGCCATCAAGAACGGCTTCTGGGCCCGCGAGATCACCCCGGTCACCACCCCGGACGGCACGGTCGTCTCCGCGGACGACGGCCCGCGCGCCGGCGTCACGCTGGAGGGCGTTCAGGGCTTGAAGCCGGTCTTCCGTCCGGACGGGCTGATCACGGCCGCCAACTGCTGCCCGCTGAACGACGGCGCCGCCGCGCTCGTCATCATGAGCGACACGAAGGCGCGGGACCTGGGCCTGACCCCGCTCGCGCGGATCGTCTCCACGGGCGTCACCGGCCTCTCCCCCGAGATCATGGGCCTGGGCCCGGTCGAGGCGTCCAAGCAGGCCCTGAAGCGGGCCGGCCTGACCGTCGGCGACATCGACCTGTTCGAGATCAACGAGGCCTTCGCCGCCCAGGTCATCCCGTCCTACCGGGACCTGGAGATCCCGCTGGACAAGCTGAACGTCAACGGCGGGGCCATCGCCGTCGGTCACCCGTTCGGGATGACCGGTGCGCGCATCACCGGAACCCTGATCAACAGCCTCCAGTTCCACGACAAGCAGTTCGGCCTGGAGACGATGTGCGTGGGCGGCGGCCAGGGCATGGCCATGGTCATCGAGCGCCTGAGCTGAGCCGTAGCGGAGGGTAGGGGCCGCCCCGAGGCACGAGGGACGGCACCTGCCCGCAGCGGTGGCGAAGCCAGGCGCGACCACAAGATCGGAGCGCCTGAGCTGAGGCCCGGCGCGATCACAAGATCGAGCGCCTGAGCCGAGCCGTAGCGGAGGGTAGGGGTTTGGTCGCAGTGGAGATGCTCGCGACCCCCTCCCACCAGCGATCAAGCCGGAACCCCTGACGCCGCAAGGGATCCTCTAGATCGATGCGCTGTACTGACATGAAATCTAACCCCGTCGCGGCCGAGCTGTGACCGAATCTCCCCCAGGATGTGACCTTTGTCCTGGGGGATCGGCATTTGCCCAGGTCAGACGCCATCCCCCCGGCGGCCCAAGGACGAAAGACCTGTCCAATTCATGACGTAATGCACTGCACGCCATTCCCAGCAGAGGACAAGCTGATGTAGGAAGTCGGGGGATCGAATCAATCAGGAGTTAGTCAGTGAGCGCCATGTCTCTTGCCCTGCTGCTGACCACGGCCGCTGCCACGGCCGTGGGCGCTGCTGCGCTGCACGCCGTACACGGACTGCGCAAGCAGGTCACCGCCCTTCGCGGTGAGCTGGCGATGCCGGCCGTCCGTGCGCGCGCCGCGGCCGTCCCGCACGCCCGCCACGCCGTGGAGTCCCCCGCCGCGGAGATACGAGCCGCCGTGGCCGAAGCCCTCGCCGAGGAGCGGGAGCGGGAGCTGGCCGAGGCGCGGGCCTTCTGGGCCGCGCAGGAGGCCCGTGACGCCGCCGACGCCCCCTCGCTGCTGGGCGGGCTGCCCGGGCTCGGCGAGGACAGCCCGGTCTTCCTGCCCCGGCAGGCGGACCTGGTGGGGCTGGAGCCGGTGCTCGGCGACGACCTCGCCGACGAGTACCCGGAGGATTCGGCCGAACTGGCCGCCGCCCGCCGGCGCCACCCCTCGCACCCCGACTTCGTGCCGGTCCAGTCGCACCACGGCGCCGACCACGAGCGCACGGTGAACCGGCTGGAGGAGCTCGCGGAGGCCCGTACGGCCCTCGCGGACGTCCGCCCCGGCCCGCTGGGCACGCTGGACGTGTACGTCTTCACGGACGGCACGACGCTGTGCATGACCCCGGGGCACCGGGAGACGGCGGAGCGCCTCTCCGAGGCCCTGCGGGCGGGCACCGCGCCGGTCCTGCTGGGCGGCTCGGGCATTTCCGGCGCCTACGCGCTGACCTTCTCCTGCGGGGACGCCGAGGACCCGGACAGCAACGTCTACATCCTCGCGGACCGCGTCATCGCATCGCTCTGACTTCCGCCCGCTCCACCAGCGCCACGGCCTCGTCCAGCAGCACGGACGGGGCCGTTCCCGTGTCCGGGCCCGCCGCGCGGGCGCGCAGCGCCTCGGCGAGGTCCAGGCCCGTCACCGACAGCTGGTCCCCCACGACGAAGATCCCCGCGTCCGGCACCACGCGCTCCGGAGCCGCCCCTGCGGGCTCCTCCAGCCGCTGTGCCCGTACGGCGAGCTCCCGGGCCAGGGCCAGCCCCTCGGCCGCCGCGCCGCGCTGGAGGCGGCTCTGCGGGGCGGCCCGCAGGCGGTCGGCGAATCGTTCCACGGCTGCGGTCAGGGGTGAGGTATCGAGCACCCGGCCGACCTTACGCGCCGCTCCGGCGCCATTGCCAACAGGCGAACTCTCCGGCACGGTGACGTGAAGAGAACAGCACGGCGATACCTCCGGAGGCGCCCATGTCCGTAGAGTTCTCCGAACAGACCCACCGCAACATGATCGACAGAATTCCCCAGACCACCGGTCGTGAGCTGTCCGACTGGCTCCGCGCCGTCGACGAGGGTCCGTCCCTCCTCCGGTTCGAGGAGAAGGTCAGCTGGCTGCTCGGCGCGCACGACCTGTCGCACGGCCAGGCCAAGGCGATCATCCACGAGTACGACCTGCGCAGAGCCGCCCGCCGGTTCGGCTGAGCCCTCACCCCCGGCCCCGACTCCCTGTCCGTTCTGACGCTGTCCGTTCTGACGCTGTCCGTTCCGGAACGCGGGAAGGCCCCGCGAGCGGTGTGCTCGCGGGGCCTTCCCCGTGCTGTGGTGCCGTGGGTGCCGTGAGGCGGTCCGGCTAGTCGTCGCCCGAGAGGATCTGGAAGATGCGGAGCATCTCGATGTAGATCCACACCAGGGTCGTGGTGAGGCCGAAGGCGGCCAGCCAGGCCTCGTCGCGCGGGGCGCCGTAGGCCACGCCGTCCTCGACCTGCTTGAAGTCGAGGGCGAGGAAGCAGGCGCCGAGGATGATGCCGACGACGCCGAACAGGATGCCCAGGGGGCCGCTGCGGAAGCCGAGGCCGTCGCCGCCCGCGAAGAGCGAGACCAGCAGGTTGGCCAGCATCAGCAGCATGAAGCCGACGGCCGCGGCCATCACGAAACCGGTGAAGCGGCGGGTGACGCGGATCCAGCGCATCTTGTAGGCGAAGAGGACGCCCGCGAAGACGCACATCGTGCCCATGACGGCCTGGATGACCACACCGGCACCGAAGTACGTGCTGGTGGCCGAGCTGATCACACCGAGGAAGACGCCCTCGAAGGCCGCGTAGGCGAGGATGACCGCCGGCGAGGCCTTGCGCTTGAAGGACTGGATCATCGCGAAGACGAACGCGACGAGCATCGCGCCGATCCCGATGGCGTACGACGCGTTGATGTTCTCCGGGTCGACCGGAAGGAAGATCCAGGCGAGCGTCGCCGTGACGATCAGGGTGCCGAGCGTCATGGCCGTACGGCTCACGACGTCGTCCATGGTCATGGCGTTGCTGTTGACCGGCGCCGCCGGCATCCCCGTGGTGGGGTCGGTGGCGTACGGATTCGTCGCGTACGGGTTGGTCGCGGTCCCGGCCTGCGCGTGCTGCGCCTCGAAGCCCGCGTAGCCGCCGTTGTCGCGGCTGAACCCCCGTCGCGAGAAGACCGGGTTACTGCTCCTCATCTCACTCCTCCATGGCCACCGTGCGCAGCCTTGCGTCAAGAGTAATGCGCTCGCAAAGAAAGCACCCTACTGCTGGAGGAGGATCTTAGGAGAAGGCGCGGTGGGGCGCAGAGGATAAACGGAACGCCTGCTGAGTGCCCGGAGCCGGACTTGAACCGGCACGGCCCGAGGGCCAGCGAGGTTTAAGCTCGCCGTGTCTGCATTCCACCATCCGGGCAAGGCGCCGCGGGCCCCCGTGGAAAAGCCTTGAACGCTGACGCGAGCCTATCCGTAACACCCTCCGCCCCAGACGGCCGTCTATCCGATGTTGTCTGATTTTATTGGCGATTGAGTGGGCGTCAGGGCCGATAAGTCACGGTGGGCACCGCTCCTGGGGACACCGGTCACCGGACCGGGATTGACGTAATTTCGCCGCCGCCCCGCCGCCGCCCCGCCACCCCCTCCGCCACCCCGGGCCACCCCGGCCGCCACCCCGGTCCGCGCGGCGGCGGCCGGGGCCGCCCGGGGCCGTGTCATACCAAAGGAGGAGGCGGGCGGACGCCCGGTCAGACTCCAGTGGGCCTGCGAACGGGCACCGCGGCTGATCCGGAACCCGTAGGGGCGCCGTGAGGATGGGAAGCGTCCCGCAGTTCGCAGTCCGCCCGACAGGAGTCCCCCCTTGACCGCCATGAACTACGCCCCGCACACCATCCAGGCCGTGGCCGCCCGCGCCACGCAGCTGTCCAAGGTGTACGGCCAGGGCGAGACCCAGGTGGTCGCGCTGGACAACGTCTCCGTCGACTTCGCCCAGGGCCAGTTCACCGCGATCATGGGCCCCTCCGGCTCGGGCAAGTCCACCCTGATGCACTGCGTCGCCGGGCTGGACACCTTCTCCTCCGGCTCGGTCCGCATCGGCGAGACCGAGCTCGGCACCCTCAAGGACAAGCAGCTGACCCAGCTGCGCCGGGACAAGATCGGCTTCATCTTCCAGGCCTTCAACCTGCTGCCGACCTTGACGGCCCTGGAGAACATCACGCTGCCCATGGACATCGCGGGCCGCAAGCCCGACAAGCAGTGGCTGGACACCGTGATCGCGATGGTCGGCCTCTCCGAGCGGCTCTCCCACCGCCCGACCCAGCTCTCCGGCGGCCAGCAGCAGCGCGTGGCCGTGGCCCGCGCCCTGGCCTCCCGCCCCGAGATCATCTTCGGTGACGAGCCGACCGGAAACCTCGACTCGCGCTCCGGCGCCGAGGTCCTCGGCTTCCTGCGCAACTCGGTGCGCGAGCTCGGCCAGACCGTCGTCATGGTCACCCACGACCCGGTCGCCGCCTCCTACGCCGACCGCGTCATCTTCCTCGCCGACGGCCGGATCGTCGACGAGATGGCGCAGCCCACCGCCGACGGCGTGCTCGACCGGATGAAGGCCTTCGACGCCAAGGGCCGCACCAGCTGACCGGGGACTCCCCGAGCCACGAAGCCCTCCTCCAGACTTCCAGCCCCAGGACTGAGATCCCCATGTTCCGTACCGCCCTGCGCAACGTCCTCGCGCACAAGGCCAGGCTGCTGATGACGGTCCTCGCCGTCACCCTCGGCGTCGCCTTCGTCTCCGGCACCCTCGTCTTCACCGACACCCTCAGCAAGTCCCTGTCCGGCCAGTCGGCCAAGAGCTACGACGGCGTCGCCGTCTCCGTCACCTCGTACGGCCAGGGCCGCAACGAGGAGGGCCAGAAGGAGGGCGACCCCGGCATCAGCCGGCAGACCCTCGACAAGGTCAGGGGAGTCAAGGGCGTCGACGCCGTCTCCGGCCGCGTGTCCGGCTTCGCCGGCGTCGGCGACGAGGACGGCAAGCTGATTGGTTCGGGCTGGGCCAACAAGGGCTCCAACTTCGCCCCCGCCAAGGACGGCAAGGACCCCCGCTACGACTTCACCGCCGGCGCCGCACCGGCCAAGGACGACCAGATCGCCCTCGACAAGGAGACCGCCGCCAAGGGCAAGTACAAGGTCGGCGACAAGGTCCGCGTCGCCACCAACGGCCCGGTCCGCGAGTTCGTCCTGACCGGCGTCTTCACCACCGAGGACGGCTCCGTCAACGCCGGCGGCAGCCTGGTGCTCTTCGACACCGAGGTCGCCCAGCGGCTGTACCTCCAGCCCGGCTTCTACGACGAGCTGTCGATCAGCGCCCAGGCCGGCACCTCCGCCGACCAGCTCCTCGCCGACGTCAAGCCCCTCCTCGGCGCCAAGAACGTCACCGCCCAGACCGGCGCCGCCCTCGCCGCCGAGCAGGCCGAGAACATCAAGAAGCAGATGAGCGGCATGAGCACCATGCTGCTCGCCTTCGCCGGCATCTCCCTCTTCGTCGGCGTCTTCCTGATCTACAACACCTTCACCATGCTGGTCACCCAGCGGACCAAGGAACTGGCCCTGCTGCGCGCCGTCGGCGCCAACCGCGGCCAGGTCATGCGCTCGGTGCTCGCCGAGGCCCTGGTCGTCGGCGCCCTCTCGGCCGCCATCGGCCTGGTCAGCGGCATCGGCCTGGCGACCGGCATGCGGTCCCTGATGGACTCGTTCGGCGCCAAGATCCCCGGCGGCGACCTCGTGATCGCCCCGGGCACCATCGTCGCGGCCCTGGTCATCGGCGTCCTCGTCACCACCCTCGCCGCCCTGCTGCCCGCCTGGCGCACCGGCCGCATCGCCCCGGTCGCCGCCATGGGCAGCGCCCACCTGCCGGCCAGCGCCAAGTCGCTGGTCCTGCGCAACGTGCTCGGCTGCGTCATCAGCGCCGTCGGCATCGGCGTGGTCTTCCTCGGCGTGTCCATGGGCAGCGACGGCCGCATGGTCATCGGCGGCGGAGCGTTCTTCATGCTCCTCGGCATGATCGTGCTGCTGCCCCTGCTCTCCAAGCCGGTCATCGCGGCCGTCCGCCCGGCGCTGCAGAAGGTCTTCGGCGTCCCCGGCAAGCTGGCCGCGCAGAACGCCGTGCGCAACCCGCGCCGCACCGCCGTCACCGCCGCCTCGCTCGCCATCGGCCTGACCCTCGTCACCACCATGTCGGTGCTCGGCATCACCATGGGCAAGGCCGTGGACCGGATGAGCACGGACAAGCTCAAGGCGGACTACAAGGTCACCATGTCCGGCGGCATCGGCAGCCTGGACAAGACCGTCGCCGAGACCCTGGCCAAGGCCCCCGGCGTCACGGCCGTCTCCCCGCAGGCGGAGGGCTACTTCAAGGTCGGCGAGAGCTTCCGGTCGGCCTCCGGCGTCAACCCGGCCACCATCGGCCGGCTGCTGAACATCAAGGTCCTCAGCGGTTCGCTGGACAGCCTGGCCCGGGGCGAGGTCGCGGTCGCCGAGAGCACCGCGAAGAACCAGAAGCTGACCGCCGGCTCCACGTTCGACGTCAAGTTCGACGACGGCCAGAAGGGCGCCCTGAAGGTCGGCGCGGTCTACGAGGACCTCGAAGGCCTGCTCTCCCCGTACGTCCTCGACAACAAGATCCTGGCCCAGCACAACGAGGACCAGTACATCCGCGAGGTGTACGTCAGCACCGCCGGCGGGGAGTCCAAGGCGAACCAGCAGGCCGTCGTCGACGCCCTCGGCAAGAACCCGGCGATGACGGTCGCCACCCAGCAGGACATGCGCAACGAGATGGGCGGCATCGTCAACACGGCGCTGAACATCATGTACGGCCTGCTCGGCATGGCGCTGATCATCTCGGTGCTCGGCGTGGTCAACACCCTGGCGATGTCCGTCTTCGAGCGGACCCAGGAGATCGGCATGCTGCGGGCGATCGGCCTCGACCGGAGCCGGGTCAAGAACATGATCCGCCTGGAGGCCGTGGTGATCTCCCTCTTCGGCGCGGTCCTCGGCGTGGCCATCGGCGTCTTCCTCGCCTGGGCCGTCGGCACCACGCTCACGAAGGCGGTCCCGAACTACGAACTGGTCCTCCCCTACGACCGGATCGGCATCTTCCTCCTGCTGGCCGCGGTGGTCGGCGTCCTGGCCGCCATGTGGCCGGCCCGCAGCGCCGCCCGGCTGAACATGCTGACCGCGATCAAGACCGAGTAGCCCGCCGGACGGCGGCAGGGACACGGAAGGGCCCCGGGGCGTTCGCCCCGGGGCCCTTCCCGTCGTCCGCCGCCCGCGGCGGGGCTACGCCCCCCAGGTACGGGTGCGCAGCGGCAGTTCCGAGGCGCCGCCCGGGTGCGGCCGGACCGCGAGGACCTGGTTCACGCCGAGGCGGGCGTGCTCGAAGCCGAGCGCGGAGGCCGCCATGTACAGCAGCCAGACGCGGGCCCGGCCGGGCGAGGTCAGCCGTACGGCCTCGCTCCAGTGGTCCTCCAGCCGGGCCACCCAGGCCCGCAGGGTGAGCGCGTAGTGCTCGCGCAGCGATTCCACGTCGCGGACCTCGAAGCCGGCCCGCTCCAGCTCGCCGACGGTGGTGCCCAGCGGGGAGAGCTCCCCGTCGGGGAAGACGTAGGCGTCTATGAACTCGTCGATCCGGTACGCCTCTTCGTCGGGCTCCGGGGGCCGGGCGATCTGGTGGTTCAGGAGCCGGCCGCCGGGGGCCAGCAGGGCGTGCAGGGTGCGGGCGTACTCGCGGTAGCGGTCGGCGCCGACGTGCTCGGCCATGCCGATCGAGGAGATCGCCCCGTACGGGCCGTCCTTGACGTCCCGGTAGTCCTGGACCCGGATCTCGACCCGGTCGGTCAGGCCCTCCTCCGCGACGCGCTTGCGGGCGTACGCGGCCTGCTCCGTGGAGAGGGTGATGCCGGTGACCCGGACGCCGTACTCGCGGGCCGCGTGCAGGGCCATGGAGCCCCATCCGCAGCCCACGTCGAGGAGCCGGGTGCCGGGGGTGAGGCCGAGCTTGCGGCAGACGAGGTCGAGCTTGGCGCGCTGGGCGTCCTCCAGGGTGCCGCCCGGGGTCCAGTAGGCGCACGAGTAGACCATCGAGGGCCCGAGGACGTGCTCGTAGAACTCGTTGCCGACGTCGTAGTGGTGGCTGATGGCCTGCCGGTCGCGGCCCTTGGTGTGGGCCTGTCCGCCGCCGCGCACGGCCTCCTCGGCGGGCGGCGCGGGCGCGGGCCACGGGCGGGCCATGGTCACGAGTTCCCGTACGGCGGCCCGTGCGGCCGGGTCGCGGAGTAACGCGGCCGTGTCGACGGCGCCGGAGGCCCGCGCGGGCAGGAACGGGCGCAGGGCGGCGAGCTTGGCGAGCCCCGTCGGCGGTGTCGGGGCGGGCGGGGCGGCCGGGGCGGGCTCCCGCTCCCAGAGCAGGCCCCCCACCCGGTCGAGCAGTTCGAAGAGGTCGCCCTCGACGGTCAGGTCACCGGCGACCCAGGCGCGGGCCAGGCCCAGTTCGCCCGGCTTCCACAGCATGCGGCGCAGGGCGCGCCGGTGCGCCAGGACCAGGGTGGGGCCGGTGGCGGGGCCGGCTTCGCTTCCGTCCCAGGCCCGTATGCGGACGGGCAGGGGGGCGCCCAGCAAGGTTTCGGCAAGAGCGGCCAGCCGCGGCGCGGCGTCGGTCATCGTAGGCACCTCCAGAAGTTCCGACCGAACGGCCTACCCACTTCGGCGGCGCGTCAATCAGGGGAGGTACCGGCGGGTACGCCGAAGGGGCCGCCCGCACCACGGATGGCGGGCGGCCCCTTCGGGGACGTACGGGTCGTGCTCAGGTTCCTGCCGGGCTGCGCCGGGTCAGGAGGCCTTGGCCTTCTCGGCCGGTGCGGCGGCGGCCGCGGGGGCCGGCGCCGGCTTGGCGGCCTCGTAGAACTCCTCGCGCGGGGTTTCGAGGGCTCCGAGGGAGACCACCTCGCGCTTGAGGAACATGCCGAGGGTCCAGTCGGCGAAGACGCGGATCTTGCGGTTCCAGGTCGGCATGGCCATGCCGTGGTAGCCACGGTGCATGTACCAGGCGAGCCGGCCCTTGAGCTTGATCTTCATCTTGCCCATGACGATCATCGCGACGCCCTTGTGGAGGCCGAGACCCGCCACCGCGCCCTTGTTGGAGTGCGCGTACTCCTTCTGCGGGAAGCCCCGCATGCCGGAGATCACGTTGTCGCCGAGGACCTTGGCCTGGCGCAGCGCGTGCTGGGCGTTCGGCGGGCACCAGGCGTTCTCCACGCCGGCCTTGCGGGCGGCGACGTCCGGAACCTGGGCGTTGTCGCCCGCGGTCCAGATGTAGTCCGTGCCCTTGACCTGGAGGGTCGGCTCGGCGTCGACGTGGCCGCGCGGGCCCAGCGGGAGGCCGTAGCGGGCCAGCGCCGGGTTCGGCTTGACGCCGGCGGTCCACACGATGGTGTTGGAGTCGACCTCGAGGCCGTTCTTCAGCACCACGTGGCCGTCCACGCAGGAGTCCATGGAGGTGTTGAGGTAGATCTCGATGCCGCGCGACTCGAGGTGCTCCTTGCCCCAGGTGCCGAGCTTGGGCCCGACCTCGGGGAGGATCTTGTCGGCCGCGTCGACCAGGACGAAGCGCATGTCCTCGCGCTTGATCGTGGCGTAGTACTTCGCGGCGTCGCGGGCCATGTCCTCGACCTCACCGATGGTCTCCGCACCGGCGAAGCCGCCGCCGACGAAGACGAAGGTGAGGGCCTTGCGGCGGACGTTCTCGTCCGTCGTGGACTCGGCCTTGTCGAGCTGTTCGAGTACGTGGTTGCGCAGGCCGATGCCCTCTTCGACGCCCTTCATGCCGATGCCCTGTTCGGCCAGGCCGGGGATCGGGAAGGTGCGGGAGACGGCGCCGAGCGCGATCACCAGGTAGTCGAAAGGCAGCTCGTACGCCTCGCCGACCAGCGGCGTGACGACGGCGACCTTGCGGTCCTGGTCGATGGTCGTGACCCGGCCGGTGAGAACCTCTGCCTTGGGCAGCACGCGTCGCAGCGGGACGACGACGTGCCGAGGCGAGATGCTGCCTGCGGCCACTTCGGGGAGGAAGGGCTGGTAGGTCATGTACGAGCGCGGGTCGACGACCGTGACGGTCGCCTCGCCGTAACGCATCTTCTTCATGATGCGCTTGGCTGCGTACAGGCCTACGTACCCACCTCCTACAACGAGGATCCTGGGACGCTCCGTGGTGCTCATGAGAATGAGTATCCAGCACCCCAAGGGGTGACGCTCGTGAGCCCCTTCACAAGGTGCCATCGGACCTCTGCTACACTGCGCCACCCACGTGACCCAGATCATGGCGTCGAACGGGAACCAGGGTGTACCGGAAATCGTTGTTCACCCGTCCTGAACTGGCCTCCAGGCCTTCATCCGGACCAGACCACCGGGTTCGTGGATACCTACCGAGGGCCTCCCCCGGTGTCCACACTTCGCACGAACTCCCGCGTGAACCCCGCCCGCCGCCCCCGAAGGGGCCTCATCGGGGGTCCACCGGCCCTTTTTCCTTGTGAAGAACTTCACGAAGTTGGTGTGGACCGTGGGACTTTCGGCCCCCGGAAGGCCTCTCGGGGGCTCCCTCCGGGCTCCCTCGTGGCTCCCTCCGGGCTCCGCACTGCCGTCGCGCCGACGGTTCTCGCGCGGAGCGCGATCCTCCCACCAGGCTGGAGGTCCGGCGGAGCCCCGGCGGATCAGTCGCGGAGCCGGATGCTGCCGCGCGTGCGCGGTCCTTCGAGCGCCGACGGGTCCAGTTCCGGCCTCGTACGGGGCTTCGCGGCCGTCAGTTTGATCTGCTGTCGGCCCGCCAGGGCCACCCGCCACTGTCCGAGGCCCGGGCGGGTCCCGTAGGCGCCGGCGGCCTGGGCGAACAGGGCGCGGACGGCGGCGTCCTTGCGGTCGTCGTCGAGCACCCCGGGCAGCGGGGTCAGCGGCCGGCCCGGGGCCACGTACGGGTCCTGGGCCAGGATCCGGCCGAGGGCGAGGGCCGCCTTGTAGCGGTCGCTGTCGACGGTGACCGTCCCCGCCGGTGCGAGCGGGTCGTTCCAGTCGGGGGTGTCCGCCTGGGCCAGGACCGGGGCGCTGCCGCTCAGCCGGATGCCGTCGCAGTCCAGCAGGTACACGGCCGGTTCGGGCCGGACCGTCCACAGCACGTTGGCCTGCGAGACGTCCCCGACGACCAGGCCCGCCGCGTGCAGCCCGTCGACCAGTTCGACGAGCGCGCTCACCAGGGCGTACCGCTCGGCGGGCGTCGGCTGGAGCACCCCTTGCCAGGCCGGCTTGGCCGGGCGGAGCAGGAACGCCAGCTCCGTCAGCCGCTCCGTGCCGTCGCCGGCGGACCAGCGCATGGACGCGGGCGCCTCGGGCATGAGGAAGCCGGTGACCCGGCCCGCGTCGACGACCCGGCACAGCGGCCACGCCGCCGAGGCGTCCAGCCGGAACCGCTCCGTCGGCGTCAGGGCCAGGCGGACGGAGACCAGGCGGGACAGGGCGTCGCCCGCGACCAGGTGCGGCTCGCGGTAGCTCTTGTAGAGCAGGCCGGGCAGCCCCTCCAGGGTGCTCACCTCGCCCTGGCCGCCGTCGCCGACCTTCCGCAGGGGCCGCAGCGAGGAGAGCGGTACGTCGGCTCCGTCGGCGACGGTCATGCGCTCGCCTCCCACAGGCACACGGCGGTGCGGTCGTCGTCGTAGGACTTGACCCGGTACTGGAGCTGCCAGAGGAAGTCCGCGAGCCCCGGCGGCCGCGCCCCGCCGCCCCAGGCCCGGGCCAGGAAGTCGCGGATGCCCTCGTCCCCGCCGAGCGGCGCGGACAGGCCGTCCGTGCACAGGACGAGGACGTCGCCGGGGAGGGTGGTGACGAGGTCGGCCTCGGCGTACCGGGTGGAGGGCAGCGCGGCGGTTCCGGTGTCGATGATCCCGGTACCGGGGCTCCGCGCGCCGCCCACCACCTCCAGCCGCCAGGCCCCGTCGCGCAGCAGGGCCGTGCCGCCGTCGCCGACGGTGAGCAGCAGCCGGCCGCGTACGGCGGGGTCCACGGGGACGAGCAGCACGCGCAGGGTGGTCGCGTAGTCGCCGGGCCGGTGCCCGGCCTCCTCGGCGGTCCGTACGAGGCCGTCGGCGATCCGGCCGACGGCGGAGTTGACGAGCCCGCTCAGGGCCTTCTCGTTGCCCGCGCGCAGGCATTCGGACAGTTCCCCGGCGTACTCGTCGAGGAGGCGGACGGCCTCCCGGCAGACGAAGGCCGAGCCCAGGTGCGAGCGGGGCGCGGAGCCGACCCCGTCGGCGACGCCCAGCAGGAGCAGCCCGGAGGCGTCGTCGGGGGCGCCGAGCCGGGCCACGACCAGGGAGTCCTGGCGGGGCTCGGCCTGGTAGCGGTGGAGGTCGCCCCGCACGGAGGCGGCCCGCACGGTGAGCGGCCCGTACGCGGCGCCGTCGAGGGCGGTGTCGGGCACGGCCGCGGCCTCCGCGTCCGCGCGGGCGGCGGCCGGGGGGCCGGGGTGGGGGAGGTAGAGCGGCGGCCTGGACCCGCTGAACGGCGGATCCCCGAGCCTCCCGACGGGCGGGCCGGGCACGACCGGCGGCACGGGAGGCACGGGAGGCACGGGAGGAACCGGCGGAACCGGCGGCACGGGCGGGACGGGCGGTGCCGGCGGGACGGGCGGCGTCGGCGGTTCGGCGTCGGCCGGTTCGGCCGCGCGGGCCGGGGCGGGGTCGACGGCCGGCGCGGGCGCCGGGGCAGGCGCGGGGACGGGGGCGGGGGACGCCCCGGGGTCCTCCGGCGGGAGCGGCGGCGGCGCCGGGGTGGGCGGGAGCGGCCCGTCCGCCGGTCCGGGCGGGTACGGGTACGCGTACGGGTGGGGGGAGCGGTCCGCGGGACCGGTGGTCTCCTGGTGCACGGCGCGCCTCAGAGCTTGTCGAGCGGGACGGTCTTGAAACCGAGGACGTTCTCGTCGATGACGAGGCTGAACGTGTCGTCGCCGTTGGCGGCGATGCTGCTCGCCGAACGCACGATGGACCGGGTCAGGCTGGCGGCGAACTCGCGCAGCGCCGCGGCGGGCGACACGTTCTTGTCCTCCTGGATGAACGCCCGGAGGGTCGCGACGTGCCCGATCGTCGCCCGGTCGGCCTCGCCGATGCCGAAGGCGATGATGTTCGGCCGGTAGCGCGCCTCGACGAGTTCCTTGTGGGCCTGCGTCCAGTCCTCGTCGGTGGGGCCGCCGTCGGAGAGGAAGAAGGCCACCGGACGGTACACCTCGTGGCCCTGCGCCTTGAGCGCGGCGACGTCCGTCTCGATGCAGCGCAGCAGCGTGCGGAACGCCTGCCCGTACGCGGTCAGTCCGCCGGCGGACAGGGCCGGGAGGGTGTCGAGGTCGCTGAGGTCGGCCAGGGGCTGGAGCACGGTGGCGTCGTCCGAGAAGCCGATCAGGCAGAAGCGGGTCTTGTCGGCGACCGTCGGGTTGGTGCTGATCTCCTGGTGGAGCTCCGGCAGGGCGCTGTTCATGCTGTCGATCGACGGTCCGGCCATCGAGCCCGACTCGTCGCACACCAGGTAGAAGGGAAGGATCTGCACGGTCTCGCGCCTCCGGGGAGTCAGTAGGTGTAGAAGTAGATTTCGAGCTCCGCGTGGCCGCCGGAGGGGCCCTGGACGAAGAAGTCCCGGGTGGTGGCGCCGGTGAACATCTCCGGACGGGCCTGGGCCAGCAGGGAGTTGACGCGGCGGGCGTAGTCGACGCCCGCGCCGACCTCCGGGCTGCGGCCGAAGGTGAGGACGAAGGCGGCCGTGCGGCCCCGGTGGGCTTCCGTCTTCTCGCGGAGCTGGCGCACGATGCGGTCCGTGTCGGAGGCGGAGGCGTCGAACGCGAGCTCCACGGCCTGCCGCTCGACGGCCCTGGGGCCCGAGGGGGTGGGCGAGGGGCTCGGGGAGGCGTCGGGGCTCTGCGAGGCCGCCGGCTTCTTCGCCGTCGCGGCCTTCACCGGATCGCCCTGGTCCCCCATCGCCACCAGGGCCAGGACCAGGAGCATGTCGGCGAACAGCCAGCCGGCGAGCGTCAGCGGGTTGAACCGCGGCCGCCGCGGCGTCGTCATCGCGCGTCCGCCGGGACCTGGTCCGCGGCCCGCTCGTGACGGCCGTCCCCGGCCTTGCCCAGGTTCACACCCGGCACGGGGGCGGCCGGAGCGGCGGCCGGGACCGGCACCGCGTCGACCGGGCCCGCAGCGACTGGCACCGCGTCGGCCGGGCCCGGAGCCGCGGGGACCGCTGGAACCGCTGGGGTCATGGGGGTTACCGGGGTCACCGGGGTCGCGGCCGTGAAGTCGGCGGCGGCCCGGGACACGGCCTCGGCGAGTTCCGCGAACCGTTCGGCGGCCAGGCGCAGGGCCTCCGTCTGCCCGTCCAGCCCGAGGACGGCCCGCTGCGAGAGCGCCACCGCCTCGGCCGTGCTCTCCGTGACCTCGCCGAGGCGGTCGAGGACGCGGGCCGAGACGTCCGCCGCGACCTCGGTCCCCGTGGTGAACGAGCGCTGCGCGGCGGCGAGTACGGTCACCGAGTCCTCGACCCGCTCCCCGGCGGCGCCCAGCGCGTCCCGCACCTCGCCGTTGACGGCGCGCACGTCCTCCACGGCCTTGCTGACCTCCGCGCCGCTGGCCGCCACGGCGGTCTCGACCCGGGTGACGGCCCGCTCCAGCGGGAGCACGGCGGCGTCGACGGAGGCGAGGCGGCTGCCGGCGTTCTCGACGGCCTCGGAGACGGCGGTGACGGCCGTGTTCAGCTGCCGGTGGGCGCGGACCGCCTTGTCGCCGAGCTTGCCGAGGGTGGCCGCGGCCGCGGTGAGTTCGGCGGCGAAGCGCTGCGGGGAGGACAGCCGCTGCTCGTTGAGGAGCAGCTGGGCCCGGGTCAGTACGGGGACGAGCCGGGCGAGGAGGTCGTCGGCGGTGCGGCGGGCGTCGTCGGAGCGGCGTTCGGTGCGGGTGCGGCGTACTCCGTGGACGGCGGCGAGCAGGACCAGCAGGAAGATCACCGCGGTGGCGGAGCCGGCGACGTGACCGAAGGTGGACCAGGCGGCGAGCCGGCCCTCGAAGCCGGACTGCCAGAGCTGGAGGAAGGGGCGCCCCGCGGCGGCCGGGTCCTCGCCGATGAGGGCTTCGTAGGCGCTGGTGGCGCGGGAGAGGCCGAGCCAGGTGAGGAGCAGGGGCAGGAACACCAGGGAGCCGATGCCGACTTCCAGCCAGGCCCACGCCCGGTGTTCGGGTTGCTCGTCGAAGACGGCCCGGACGCTCTCCTCCCGGGCGAAGGCCTGGAGGAGGTCCAGTTCGGTCCAGGGTTCGAGGTCCCCGTCGCCGAGGCCCCGCAAGGCGTCGGAGAGTGCTGTCAGCTCGTCCCGCCGGGAACCGAGTCCCGGGTGCGCGGCGAGGTCGTCGAGCTGCGCGGCGACCGTGGACGCCGTCGCGAGTGCCCCAACGGGCATTTCCACCCCCATGGAAGATGCGGGGCGGCCGTACGTCCTGCGCACGACCCGTACGAAGCCGTGGCCCACCCCCTGCGCGCCCGGGCGGCGGCCCGCGGCGGCGCGCTCGGATCATAGCCCAGCCCGACGATCCGTCATATGATCCTCCATCATCTGATCGGGGGAGAGATGGGCTCAGCCGACCGGCCGCGCGGAGTGATCCGGCTGCGCGGTGAAGAGGGCGCCGCACCCGTGCTCACGCGGGCCGCGCCGCAGGCCCGCATCCGAGGCCGGGGCCAGTTGCAGGCGAACCTGAACTGGCTGCCGGCGGCCCGCGCGGACCTGAACCTGTGCGCCCTCGTGGAGTTCCGGGACGGCCGGGCGACGGTGGTGCAGGCGCTGGGTGAGGACTTCGGCTCGCTCACGCAGTGGCCGTACCTCGCGCTCGACCACGACGACCGCACGGGCGGATCCTCGGACGGGGAGACGCTGCGGGTGAACCTGGCCCACCGGGAGCGGTTCGCCCGTCTGCTGTTCTTCGTCTACATCTACGAGGGCTCCGCCGACTTCCGCCGGCTCGGGGCCACCGTCGACGTGACCGCTCCGGCCGGCCCGGGCTGCCGGATCCTGCTGGACGACTCCCCGGCCGGAGCGCTGGGCTGCACGATCGCGAGCGCGGTCCCGGACGGGGACGCGCTGACGGTGCGCCGCGAGGTGAACTGGTACGTGCCGGACGGGGACCGGTACGTGCACGAGATGATCGACCGCCAGTACGGCTTCGGCCTGGACTGGGTCCGCGGCACGAAACCCCCACGGGACGGCCGCGAGGCGCCCCGCGGCATCTGACGGCGAAAGCGGCGCCCCGGCCGGCCGGGGCGCCGCCCGCGCGGCCTCAGGCCAGGGACCAGGCGATGCCGTCCGGCATGACCGGTGAACCCACACCCCGTTTACGCGACACCCCGGCAGGTGTACACGTTCGCGCGTACACTGGCTGGCATGAGTGATGAGAACGCCGTGACCGTGCGCGAAGCCCGCGCCCATCTTGCGGACCACATCAACCGTGCCGAGCAGGGCGCCCCGACCATCATCACGCGGAACGGTGCTCCGGTGGCCGCCCTCGTCCCCATCGCGGACTTCAACGCACTCGAAGAGGCGGCAGACGAGCTGCTCGCACGCGAGGCGGAGGCGGTACTCGCCGAGGGCGGATCGACCGTGACGATGGCCGAGCTGCTGGCCGACCTGTTCAGCGAACGGGGTGACGGCGCGGCGTGAAGTACGCCTTTCGGTTCACGACCGCGGCGCAACGGCAGCTCCGGGCGATCGACAGGCCGGCAGCGATGCGGATCCTCGCCGCCCTGACCACGCTGGGAGACGATCCGTACCGCGAGGACGCCGACACCAAGAAGCTCACCGGCCCCTCCGGCCTGTACCGGCTCCGCGTCGGCAGCTACCGGATCGCCTACCAAGTCCTGGACGGCGAGCTCGTCATCCTCGTCGTCAAGGTGGGCGACCGCCGCGACATCCACCGCAACATCTGAATCCCAGGCAGACGGCAGCGCTCCGGTCGACTGACCGGAGCGCCGCCGTTCGGCATTTCCGCGGGTCAGGAGCGCTGCTTGTCCGTCTCGACCTCTTCTGCGGTCTTCCAGGCGATGCCGTCGAGGATGTCGTGTTCCGAGACGACGACCTCGCGGGCGCCGGTGCGTTCCATGATCGCGAGGAGGACCAGGGCGCCCGCGCCGATGACGTCGACGCGGCCGGGGTGCATCACGGGGATCGCCGCGCGCTCCGCGTGGGTCGAGGTGAGCATCCGTTCGGTGATCTCGCGGACCTGGTCGTAGGAGATCCGGGAGTGGTGGATCGCCGCGGAGTCGTACGCGGTCAGGCCGAGGGCGATCGCGGCGACCGTGGTCACCGAGCCGGCCAGGCCGACCAGGGTGCGGGCCTCGGCCAGCGGGACGGTCTCGGCCGCGAGGTCCAGGGCCGCCTCGATGTCGGCCCGTACGGCGGCGATCTGCTCCGCGGAGGGCGGGTCGACGATGCTGCCGTCCACCACCAGGTGGCGCTCCGTCATCCGGACGCAGCCGACGTCGACGGAGCGGGCCGCCCGTACGTGCTCCTCGCCGACGACGAACTCGGTGGAGCCGCCGCCGATGTCCACCACCAGGAAGGGCCGCTCCAGCCGGCCGGCGCCGGTGAGGTCCTTCGTGGCGCCGGTGAAGGAGAACTCCGCCTCCTGGTCGCCGGAGATCACCTCGGGCTCGACGCCGAGGATGTCCAGGACTCCCCGGACGAACTCGTCCCGGTTCTCGGCGTCCCGGGAGGCCGAGGTGGCCACGAAGCGGACCCGTTCGGCACCGAGCTCCTTGATCACGGCGGCGTACTCGCGGCAGGCCGCGAAGGTGCGCTCCAGTGCGTCGGGGGCCAGCCGGCCGGTCTTGTCCACGCCCTGGCCGAGCCGGACGATGGTCATGCGGCGGTCCAGCTCGGTCATCGCGCCGGTCGCCGGGTCGAAGTCCCCGACCAGCAGGCGGATGGAGTTGGTGCCGCAGTCGATGCCCGCGACGCGGGTCACAGGGACTCCCCGGCGTTCTCCCCGGCGTTCTTCTCCCCGCACGGGGTGACGCAGGCGCCCTTGGCCCACCACTCGGGCAGCATCGCCAGGGCCTCGTCGCCGAACGGGTTCACGCCCGGACCGGCGGCCAGCGAGTGGCCGACCAGCACGTGCAGGCACTTGACCCGGTCCGGCATGCCGCCGGCGCTCGGGAAGCCCTGGAGGACCTCGATGGCGTCGCGGCGGCGGATGTAGTCCTCGTGCGCGGCCTGGTAGGCGGCGGCGAGTTCGGGGTCCTCGGCGAGCCGGGCCTGCATCTCCTTCATCACGCCGTTGGCTTCCAGCGTGCCGATCGCGGAGGCCGCGCGCGGGCACGTCAGGTAGTACAGCGTGGGGAAGGGGGTGCCGTCGGGGAGCCGGGGCGCGGTCTCGACGACGTCCGGCTGCCCGCAGGGGCAGCGGTGCGCGATCGCGCGCAGTCCGCGCGGCGGGCGGCCGAGCTGCTGCTCGAACGCCTCGATGTCCGCGTCGGTCGGCTCGGTCCGGTCGGTCTGGGGCGGGGGCGTCTGCATGCCTGGAGGAAGTCTCTTCGTTCTCGTGGGTGGGTGCGGGACGGGCGGGTACCCGGTCAGTCGCGGGGGCGGTCGGCCTTGTCGACCCCGTCCCAGACGTTGGAGTACCAGGGGCGGTCGGAACCGGCCTCCCCGCCGCGGCGGTGCTCCGAGGCCTCGGCCCCGGGGTCGTTCATGATGTAGCCGGTCTCCCCCGGGCGCAGGAAGTGCAGGTGCTTGCGCGCCTGCTGTTCCGCGTAGGCGGGATCCTGCCAGCGGGCCTTCTCGTCGCGGAGGTGTTCGAGGCGCTTGCGCGCGTCGAGCGCGGCCCGCCGCTGGTCCGCGATCTCCGAGCGCTGGGACACGTACTGGCGCATCGGATACGCGAGGGCGACGACCAGGGTACAGAGGACGAGGACCAGCAGTGCGGCCCGGCCGGTGAGCCGGCTGCGGCGGACCTGCCGGCGCGACTGCGACCGGTAGACGTGGGCGGCGGTCCGCTCGCCGAGCTGCTTGAGCCTGGTAGCCGTCGAGAAGGTGGAGAACCGATCCCGGTTCCCGGCCATGGTCCCGCCTCCCCTGGTGCGCACTACGCAATACGTCCCCGCACACGGTACGGGACCGAGTGCGGGGACGTACGGAGGCCAGCGCCGTGAGGCGGTGATTAGCCCTTGAAGCGCGGGAACGCGGAGCGCCCGGCGTACACCGCGGCGTCGTCGAGGATCTCCTCGATGCGCAGCAGCTGGTTGTACTTGGCGACGCGGTCCGAGCGGGCCGGGGCGCCGGTCTTGATCTGGCCGCAGTTCACGGCGACGGCGAGGTCGGCGATGGTGACGTCCTCGGTCTCGCCGGAGCGGTGCGACATCATGCACTTGAAGCCGTTGCGCTGGGCCATCTCGACGGCGTCGAGGGTCTCGGTCAGCGAACCGATCTGGTTCACCTTCACGAGCAGGGCGTTCGCGGAGCCCTCCTCGATGCCGCGGGCGAGGCGCTCGGGGTTGGTGACGAAGAGGTCGTCGCCGACGATCTGGACCTTGGTGCCCAGCTTGTCGGTGAGGGTCTTCCAGCCGGCCCAGTCGTCCTCGTACAGCGGGTCCTCGATGGAGACCATCGGGTACGCGGAGACGAGCTCCTCGTAGTACTCGGTCATCTCGGCGGCCGAGCGGGACTGGCCCTCGAACTCGTACTTGCCGTCCTTGTAGAACTCGGACGCGGCGACGTCGAGCGCGAGCGCGATGTCCTTGCCCGGGACGTAGCCGGCCTGCTTGATGGCCTCGACGATGAGGTCGAGCGCGGCGCGGTTGGACTCCAGGTTCGGGGCGAAGCCGCCCTCGTCACCGAGACCGGTGGAGAGGCCCTTGGTGTGCAGGACCTTCTTGAGGGTGTGGTAGACCTCGGCACCCCAGCGCAGCGCCTCGGAGAAGGACTCCGCGCCGATCGGGGCGATCATGAACTCCTGGATGTCCACGTTGGAGTCGGCGTGCGACCCACCGTTGAGGATGTTCATCATCGGAACGGGCAGCAGGTGCGCGTTCGGGCCGCCGAGGTAACGGAAGAGCGGCAGGTCCGAGGCCTCGGACGCGGCGTGCGCGACGGCCAGGGAGACGCCGAGGATGGCGTTGGCGCCGAGGGAGCCCTTGTTGTCGGTGGCGTCCAGGTCGAACATGGCCTGGTCGATCAGGCGCTGCTCGGTGGCGTCGTAGCCGACGAGCTCCGGGCCGATCTGCTCGATGACGGCGAGGACGGCCTTCTCGACACCCTTGCCGAAGTAACGGTTGGGGTCACCGTCACGGAGCTCGATGGCCTCGAAGGCACCGGTGGAGGCGCCGGACGGAACTGCAGCACGGCCGGTGCTGCCATCGTCGAGGCCCACCTCGACCTCGACCGTGGGGTTGCCTCGGGAGTCCAGGATTTCCCGGGCTACGACGACGTCGATGGACGGCACGAGCATCTCCTTCTGGGATGTGACGCTGGGTGTGCGGTGGCGTGTCAGGCCGTGGGATGGCCTTGCCGCCTAGAGCCTAACCGGCTCCGGGCACTCGGTCGGCCGACCGCCCGGGTCCTGGGACGAAAAAGGGCCCGAATACCCCTGTTCCAGGACATAGGTCTCTTGATCAATTCGAGTTCGGCCCGTCGGGGCCGCCCGGATCGGTCCGGAAGCGGGCCGGGAACGGGCCGGAAACGGCCCCGGACACGCCACCGCCCGGCGCGTGGGGGGATACGCGCCGGGCGGGGGGATGCTGCGGGTGGATCAGGTGACGCGGTGTTGCGCCGGAGTTCAGCTGAGCTTCAGCTTCTGGCCCGGGAAGATCAGGTCCGCGTCCTTGACGATGTCCTTGTTCAGCTCGAAGAGCTTCTCCCAGCCGCCCTTGACGCCGTTCGCCTGGGCGATGGTGCCGAGGGTGTCGCCGGCCTTGACCTCGTAGGAGCCGTTGCCCGTCTTCGGGGCCTCGGTCTTGGGGGCCTGCGGCTTGGCGGCCGGGGTCTCGACGCGCTCGGAGCGGGAGACGGGGGCCTCGGTGCGCTTCGGCTCGGCCTTCGGGGTGGCCGGCTTCGCGGGCTTGGCCGGCGTGGCCGGCTTCGCGGGGGCGGGCTTCGCCGGCTTGGTCTCGGGCTTCGGCTTGGCGGGGGTGGTCGATCCGCCGCCGTTGTACGAGGAGTTGGAGAGGCCGACGCCGCAGTGCGGCCAGGCGCCCTTGCCCTGGCCCTTGAGGACCTTCTCGGCGATGGCTATCTGCTGGGCCTTGCTGGCCTGGTTGGCCTGCGCGGCGTACGCCTTGCCGCCGTAGCCGGCCCAGGTGGAGGCCGAGAACTGCAGACCGCCGTAGTAGCCGTTGCCCGTGTTGATGGCCCAGTTGCCACCGGACTCGCACTGCGCGACCTTGTCCCACTCGGACGCGGTGGCGGCGCTGGCGGTACCGGCGGCCATCAGGGGGGCCGCGACGGCGACACCGGCGACACCGGCGAGCGTGACGATGCGGACGGCCTTGGAGCCGCGACGGTGCTTGCCCTTGCCGGAAAGCAGCATGGATTTCTCCTCACCGACGCCTTCGAGGTGAGCTGTCGGGTTCGGGCTGATGAGTTGCCCGGTCACGTGTCGAGCACGTGGCTTAACCCCAAGCCGGTACGCGGCCGTCTCTCAACGGCCTTTCCCGGCGCCTACCTTGGTTCCCCCGCTCCTGCCTTCGGCGCTTGCGCGACGACTGTTCCCCCCGTCCGCCGGCAGGATTCGGCGATGCGGTCGAAGGAGCCCGCGGTGGCGAGCGACTCAGAAGGTAGACAGGTCTCTCCCCGATGTTCAACGTGCGATATCGGGGAGAAACCGGCCTACTTGCATTCCTCAAAAGCACGTTTGTGCAGGTGAGGGGTGGGTTTGGGGAAGTTCCGGAACGAGACACGCCAGTTGACCGGAAGAGACGCATGTCTCACTTGCCGATAACGGACATTCAGCTCTTTCCGGATGACCGAACTGCCCCTATTCCTTGGTTAGATCCAGGTTCTGACCGGGCTTGATGAGGTCCGCGTCCTTACCGATGACCTGCTCGTTGGCCTTGTAGAGCTCGTTCCAGCCCCCCTTGAGCCCCTTGGCGTCCGCGATCGCGGTGAGACTGTCGCCGGGCTTCACGGTGTACGAGGGGTCCGACGTGGCGTCAGAGACGGTCTGCACCTCGATGGCGGCCGGGCCGCGGTGCTTGCCGCCGCCGTCGGCCGTGCCGGAGGGCGAGCTCGTGGGCGAGGTCGTGGGCGAGGGCGTGGCACCCGGGGTGAGCGGGGCCGTGGGGGCCGTCGGGTCCACCGGGGTGGTGGGGGTGGCCGGGGCCGACGGGTCCGCCGGGGCGGTCGGGGCCGTGGTGGGCGGAGCCGTGGTCGGCGGCACGGTCGCGGGCGGGACCGCCGGACCGGTGGACGGCGCCGGGGCGTCGGGCTCGGGCATGACGGGCAGTCCGCTGGTGGGGCCCAGCGGGTAGTCCGGCAGGCCGGTCGGCGGGGCCGTGGGGCCCTGCGGGGACGGGGTCGGGGCCCCGAAGTCGATCGGGGCGTCGGAGCCGGTGACGGGCACCGAGTCGTCCATCCGGGTCGGGGTGGGGGCGACGGGTCCGGCGGGCTTGGGGTCGCCCGGGTCCACGGCGGCGGCCGGACCCTGCTGAGTCAGGCCGGCCGAGGCGGCGCACAGCGGCCATGCCTGGGGGCCCTGGGAGGCCAGCACCCGTTCGCCCACGGCGATCTGCTGGGAGCGGCTGGCGAGGTCCGGACGCTCGGCGTAGGCGAGTCCGCCCGCGTTCTTCCACTGCTCCTGCGTGAACTGGAGCCCGCCGTAGGCGCCGCTGCCGTAGTTCGCGCTCCAGCTGCCGCCGCTCTCGCAGTCGGCGACCTTGTCCCAGGTGGCCGTTTCGGCCGCGCTCGCGTTCGTGGCGGCGAGCAGGGGCAGGGCGAGTGCGGAGCCGGTGACTCCGGCGGTGACGACCAGGGCGGGTACCTGGCGGGGGCGTCTGTGGCGGCCGTTCCCGGAACGCATGAGGCTGCACCTTTCGCATAACGGCGGGGTAACGGCAGAACCTAGCGGCCTTCGAACGATTGTCACAAGTTCGGCTGGTGACTGACGTGGGATCAGACGGACTTCCGGCGGGCCTCAGTTGTTTCGGGGTGTGAAGCGGACCGGAAGCGTGCGCAGGCCACGCATGATGAGTCCGCCGCGCCAGCGCAGGTCCGTAGGGGGAACGGCAAGTTCCAGATCCGGCAGACGCGTCAGCAAAGTCGCGAGCGCGGTCTGTCCTTCGAGACGGGCGAGCGGAGCACCGAGGCAGTAGTGGATCCCGTGGCCGTACCCGAGGTGTTGGTTGTCACTCCGGGACAGGTCCAGGGTGTCCGGATCGGCGAACCGCTCGGGGTCGCGGTCGGCCGCCGCGAGGACGACCAGTACCGGGTCGCCGGCCGCGATCTCCTGGCCGCCGAGGGTCAGCGGGCCGGTGGCGAAGCGCCAGGTCGCCAGCTCCACCGGGCCGTCGTAGCGCAGGAGTTCCTCCACCCCGGTCTCCAGCAGGGCGCTCTCGCCCGCCGCGAGGGAGGCCTGGAGGCGCTCGCGCTGCTCCGGGTTCATGAAGAGGGAGTGGACCCCGTTGCCGATGAGGTTCACGGTCGTCTCGAAGCCGGCGAACAGCAGGATGAACGCCATCGCCGTGGCCTCGGCCTCGGTGAGGTGGTCCCCGTGGTCGCTCGCCCGGATCAGGTCGGAGATGAGGTCATTGCCCAGATCATCCCGTTTGCGGTGGATGAGTTCCCCGAGGTAGGTGCGCATCTGCTTGACCGAGCGGGCGACCCCGCCGCGCGGGCCGCCGCCGTGCCGGATCATCATCCCGGCCCAGTCGCGGAAGTCGTCCTGGTCCTCGCGCGGTACGCCGAGCATCTCGCAGATGGCGTAGATGGGGAGCGGGAAGGCGAACTCGTGGATGAGGTCGGCCTCCCCCTTCTCCGCGTCCCCCGCCTTTTCGACGATCTTGTCGATGAGGTGGTCGGTGAGCTCCTGCACGCGCGGGGTGAACTCGGCGACGCGGCGCGGGGTGAACGCCTTCGACACCAGCCGGCGCAGCCGGGTGTGGTCCGGCGGGTCGATGTTCAGCAGGTGCGTCATCAGCTCCGCCTTGCGCTCCCCCGGGATGCCGGTCTTGCCCTTGGCGTGCGCGGGTTCGGCGTGGTGCGCCGGGTTCTTGCTCAGGCGCTGGTCGGCGAGGGCCTGCCGGGCGTCGGCGTACCGGGTGACCAGCCAGGCCTCGACCCCGCTGGGGAGCTTGGTGCGGTGCACCGGGGAGTGTTCGCGCAGCCAGGCGTACGCCGGGTAGGGGTCGGTCGCGAACTCCCAGTCGAAGAGGGTCGGGCCCTCGGTGGAAGGGGAGTCGGCCGGGGTTGCGGAGGTCTGCTCATGCACCCGCAGACCGTATCCCGGCCCGCGCCGGCCACCCCATATGGGCCCTTCGTCGCGGCTGTCCGTAGATCGGTCATCCCTTGACCTCACGTTCCCCGCCGTTCCTACTTTCGGTTTTGTGGATGTGAGGATCTTGAAAAGCAGCTTCGCGGTGGTGGAGAGACGGGCCGAGCACGCGGTCAAGTACTTCTACTCCCACCTCTTCTGGCACAACCCCGGGATCCGCGAACTCTTCCCGTCCGCCTCCGAGGACATGGAGCGGCAGCGGGACCGGCTCTTCGCGGCGCTCACCCATGTCGTCTCCCGCCTGGAGGACGAGACCCTCGTCCCCTACCTCCGCGACCTCGGCCGCGACCACCGCAAGTTCCTCGTCGGCCCCGAGCACTACGCGGCCGTCGGCGCCAGCCTGCTCGCCGCGCTGGCCGAGACCTCTGGCGAGGCCTGGAGCCCGGCCACCGAGAAGGCCTGGGCCGAGGCCTACCAGATGATCTCCGACGTGATGACGGCCGGAGCCGCCGCCGACGACGCCCCGCCGTGGTGGGACGCCGAGGTCGTGCGCCACCTCCAGTACGGGGAGGACATCGGCGTCCTGACCCTGCGGCCGCACGCCCCCCTCCCCTATCTCCCCGGCCAGTACGTCAGCGTGAGCAGCGACCGCGTGCCGACCACCTGGCGCACGTACTCCCTCGGCAACGCCCCCCGCCCCGACGGCACCGTCGACCTCCACGTCAGCCGGATCGAGGGCGGCCGGCTCAGCACCGCCCTGGTCCGCGAGGTCCGGCCCGGGGAACGGCTGCGGCTCGGCGCCCCCGGCGGGGCCCTGACCCTGCGCCGCGGGGACCGGCCGGTCACCTTCATCGCCGCCGGCACCGGCTGGGCCCCCGTCCGGGCCATGCTGGAGGACCTCGCGGAACATCCTCCCGATCACGACGTACGGCTCTTCGCCGTCGCCCGGGACGCCGCGCACCTCTACGACCGGCCGCTGATCGACGCGTACGCCGCCGCCCTCGGCTGGCTCGCCGTCACCTACATCACGCCCGCCCCCGGGCGGCACCGCAACGAGGCCACCGACCGGCTGGGGACCGCGCTCAGCAACCGGGGCCTGTGGCGGGAGCAGGACGTCTACCTGAGCGGGCCGCCGCAGTTCGTCGACGAGACCGTGTACCTGCTGGAAGAGCTCGGGGCCCGCCCCGACCGGCTCTTCCACGACGCCGTACCGCCCACGGGCTCCGCCGTGAACCGGCCCACGGGCTTCGGCGAGTGGTTCCTGAACCGGCCCGCCCCCCACTGGCACAACCCGTCCGGACGCGCCCCGCGCGAGCACTGACGGACGCGGCCGGCCCCCTGGCCGTAGGGCCGCTAGACGACGCCCTCGGCCGCCCGGATCGCGTCCCGGTAGACGCGGGCCGCCGCGCGCAGCGCGGTCTCGGGGTCGGTGCCCTCCGCTTCGGCGCGCGCCGCCAGCGCCAGCAGTTCGTAGCCGATGCCCTCGCCCCGGGGCAGTTCCACGGCCAGCGCGCCGGCCCGCGCCCGGCCCGCGAGCTTGGCCGCGAGCGCGAGACCCGGCTGGGCCAGCGGAACCCCGTCGGTCACCGACGCGCGCTGCTTCTCGACCGCCTTCGTGGCCTGCCAGTGCGCGTGGACCTCTTCGGGGGTGTCGGCCTTCTCGTCGCCGAAGACGTGCGGGTGCCTGCGGATCAGCTTCTCCACGAGGTCACCGGCCACGTCGTCGATCGAGAACGGCGCGCCCGCCCCGTCCCCGTCGCCGTCCTCGTACCCGTCCTCGTCGCCGTCGTGCTCTCCCCCGGCGCCCTCCTCCGCGATGCGGGCGTGGAAGACGACCTGGAGCAGGACGTCGCCCAGCTCCTCGCGCAACTCGGCGCGCTCCCCGCTCTCGATGGCCTCCACCAGCTCGTACGCCTCTTCCAGCGCGTACTTCACCAGTCCCCCGTGGGTCTGCCGGGAGGTCCAGGGGCATTCGCGCCGGACCCGGTCCATCACCTGGACCACGTCGAGCAGCCGGGCGCCCGGCAGGTCGTAGGAGCCGGGCAGCAGTTCCAGGTCGGGCATCGAGACGCGGCCGGAACCGGCGAGGCGGGCCAGCCCGTCGGTGAGCCGCGCGTCCCCCTCACCGCCCGGGATCACCACGACCGTACGGCCCCCGGCGCAGGCCTCGACGAGCTCGTGCGCGTCGGGGCCCGCCTGCTCCACGGCCACGCCCGCCTCGCGCAGGTACGGCAGCTGCGGGTGGCCGGGGTCGGCGCACAGCACCCGGTCCGCGCCGCGCAGGGTCTGCCAGGCGGGCCAGGACAGCAGGCCGGGGGCGACCCGGTGGCTCGCGGTCAGCAGGACGATGCGCCCGGCGGAGTCCGTCCCCTCCGGGGAGGCGGCGGGGGCGGCGGGGGCGGGTTCGGCGGTGTGGTCGGTCACCCTCCGAACCTACCTCCGCCCCGCGCGCTCAGGCTCCGGCGGGGGGCGCCTGCTCGGGCCGGGTGCGCTGGGTGATCCACGGGGTCTCCTGGTCGCCGAGCAGGATCTGCTGGGCGTCCCACCGGCCGTAGCGCGGGTTGACCTCGATGTTCAGCGCCTTCGCGGCCGCGCCCAGCTGGGCCAGGGCCTTCTCCTGGCTGCCGTAGTGCTCGAAGAGCTTGTCGCGCAGCAGCTTGAAGCGGGTGTCGGCGTCCATCTGGCCGGGCGCCAGCTGCGCCTGCTGGAGGGCGGCCGCCGCGAGGGTCTTGGCGTCGCCCGCCTGCTGGAGCTGCGCCTTGCGGACGCCCTCGATCTCCTTGGTGGTCACCGTGACCCCGGCGTCCTCGGCGGCACGCTCCAGGACGGCGCTCTGGATCATCTTGTTGAGCTTGGTGCGCTCCAGGCCCGCGGTGGCCTCGATGAGCTGGGCGCTCTGATCGGAACGGTTCTGCGCGGCGCGGACGTCGTTCACCTGGGCCTGGAGCGCGGAGGTGGTGATGCGTTCACCGCCGACGACGGCCGCGGTGCCGGGGCGGGTTTCGCCCGAGCAGGCCGACAGCAAGGGGGCCGCCACGAGCAGGGCGGCGGAGACGGAGAGCGCTGTGCGACGGTGCAAAGGAGCCTCCAGGGCCGGGAGATTGTGCGTCGGTGCACAAGGGCCGTGCGGTGATCGATGGTATGCAGTCAGGGTGGCCCGAGCCACCGGTTCGACCAACGATTCCGCTGGTGTTGAGGTGCGAGTTCACTCCGCGGCTACCACCCCGACCTCCGTTCCTGGGAAGGTCGGACCACCATGCCGACTTCGCAGCACGCCCCGGACCGCTCCGCCGCACGCTCCGCGGCCCCCGGGACGGGACCCGCCACGGGAGCCGCCGGGGCACCGGCCGCCCCCCGCTCCGGCCGCCGTCACAGCCTCTCCGGCGCGGCGCTGGCCGCCCTGATCACGACGGTGGCCGTGTGCGCCGGGGACGCCGTCGCGCGGGTCTTCCCGTACGGTCCGCGCCACCGCAGCGTGAACGACCTCGGCAACCAGTTCGTCCCCTTCCACGCCCAGCTGTGGGACCTGCTGCACGGGAGTGCCGGGGGCGGACTCCTCCTCAACTGGCGCTCCGGGTACGGCACGAGCTTCCTGCCCGACCTGGGCACGTACCTGACCAGTCCGTTCGCCGTCCTCGTGGCGTTCTTCCCGCGCGCCGACATCGACCTCGCGGTGTACGTGGTCACCGTGGTCAAGACGGCGGCTGCGGCCGCGGCCATGGCCTGGCTGCTGCGGACGCAGCGGCCGGGGCCGTGGTGGGTGGCGGGCCTGCTGGGGGCCTCGTACGCGCTGTGCGGCTGGTCGGTGATCGAGGCCTCCTACAACCCGATGTGGCTGGACGGGCTGGTCGCCTTCCCGCTCCTGTGTCTGACGGGTGAATGGGCACTGCGCTCACGCCGTCCGGTCGCGGGGGCGCTGGTGGTGGCCCTGTGCTGGACGGCGAACTTCTACACGGCTTACATGGCCACCCTCGGCGCGGCGCTGGTGCTGCTGGTGCGGGCGGTGCTGACGCGGGAGGAGGTGCGCGAGCGGGTCCGGGTGGCGGTGCGGGCGGCGGTGACGACCCTGCTGGGGATCGCGCTGGCGGCGCCGGTGCTGGTGCCGCTGTTCCTGAGTTCGCAGCAGGCCTACCCGGGGTGGTCCAAGGAGTTCCGGCCCGTGCCGTGGCCGGACCTGCTGGCGCGGCTGCTGCCGGCGACGTACTCCTTCTCCTCCCCCGCCCTGTTCGTGGGCACCGGGACGCTGCTGCTGGTGGCGGCGCTGCCGTTCCACCGCGCGGTGCCGGCCCGGACCCGGTGGTGGTGGACCGGGCTGGTCGCGGCGGTGCTGCTGTCTCTTCAGTGGGCGCCGACGCATCTGGCCTGGCACGTCTTCGCGACCCCGAACGGCAGTCCGTACCGGCAGACCTTCGTGCTGGCCGGGATCGTGGTCATCGCCGCGTGGACCGCCCTGGCCGCAGGGCTGCCCGGCGTACGGGCCCTCGCCGCGGGCGCGGGCGTGCTCGTGGCAGCCGTGGCGGTGGCGGCGGGCGGCAGCGGGCTCGCGACGCCGTGGGGCTGCGCGCTGTTCACCGGCGGTCTGGCGGCGGCCGCCGGGGCCTGGTGGGCGCTCGGCCGCCGCCGGGCGGTGGTGCCGGCGGCGGGACTGCTGGTGGCGGTGCTGGTGGGGCAGGCCGCGGCGACGACGGCGTACGGGCACAAGGGGAAGCTGGCCGGGCTGGACGACTACCCGTCCTGGGGCCCGGCCCACACCGCCCGCGCGCGGGCCCTGGCCGAGGCCGACGGCTGGCCCGCGTACCGGACGGATCCGGGCCGGCCCGCGCTGTCGGGCAACGACCCGATGCTGCTCGGCGGTGAGGGCGGCTCTTACTACAGCAGCCACACCCCGGACGTGTTCACGCGCACGATGGCGGCCCTGGGCGCGGGCTGGACCTCGCGGGGCCGCAACGTCCAGAGCCTCGACAGCCCCGTCACGGACGCGGTGTTCGCGGTGGGCGCCCGGCTGCGCCCCGACGGGACCGTGGCCCGCGCCGAGGTGCCCCCGCTGGTGACGGTCCGCCCCGGGGGCGTCCCCTCCGCGGGGTACGGCGACTCGCCCTTCGCCAACCAGGAACTCCTGCTGGGCGCCCGGGTCTACGAGGATCCGGTCGCCCCCGGCGTGTGCCGCGCCGGGACGGAGGCCTTCCTGTGGGCCCCGGAGTACAACTCCACGGCCCGGCTCGCGGACGGTCCGGCGTTCCGCCTGAACGGGTGGGCCCCGCGCAACCGGGCCGCGCTCCAGCCGATGGGCCCCTCGCACGGGTCCGCCTCGAAGCTGGTCTTCGACCGGCCCGCCCCGGCCGACTGGGCGCTGTCCTGCCTGGACCGGCCCCGGCTGGACGCGGCGGTGGCCGCGCTGCGCGCCTCGGCCGCCACCTCCGTACGGGTCTCCGCCTCGGGCGTACGGGCGGTCCTGCCCGCGGGGAGCACGGGCACGGCGGTCCTGTCGGTCCCGGCCGTCGCGGGCTGGACCTGCAACGGCCGTCCGGCCTCGGCGTACCTGGGTCTGGTCGCCGTCCCGCTGGACGGCCGCACCACCACCCTCACCTGCGGGTTCCGTCCGCCGGGGCTGCTGCCGGGCGGGGCCGCCGCCGGGGTCTCGGTGGCGGCCCTGCTCGGCATGGCGCTGGTACGGCGCCGTCAGCGCACCTGACCCAGCCACTGGAGGGTGCGGCGGACCTCCACGGGCAGGGGGTGGCCCGGCCCGTGCACGCGGTCCGCGTCGAACAGGAGCCGGACCAGGGTGTCGTGGGCGCCCTGGCGGTCTCCGAGCGAGAGCAGCAGGTGCGCTATGCGGCGGCGGACCTCCAGGGGCAGGCCCGGGTCCGGGTTGGCGTAGTGGTTCTCGAAGAGGGGGAGCAGCGAGCGGTACTCCGCCAGGGCCGCCGCCGGTTCGCCGAGCTGTTCCAGGCACTGGGCGGCGTCGTAGCGGAACCGCAGCGCCTGGGGGTCGCCGGCCGGGAACTCGTCGGCGAGGCGGCGCAGTTCGGGCAGGGCCCGGCGGTACTGGCCGTCGTCCATCAGCGTGGCCGCGTACTGCTTGCGCAGCGAGCGGACCACCGGCGAGTGCTCCCCGTGCTCGGCGGCGGCGGCCGGGAGGATGCCGCCGAGGATGTCCACGGCCTGGGTGAGGCGGCCCTGGTCGAGGAGTTTGCGGGCCTCGTCGACGGCGCCCGGGATGTCGGGCCGGGGCGGGGCCGGCGGGTCGGCGGGCCGGGGCGGGACGACGGCGGCCCGGTCGGGCCAGGGGGCCTGGGGGCGCAGGAAGGGACGGGTCGGGTCGAGCGGGCCGGCCGCCGGGCGGCTGCCGCGGGCGGGCAGCAGCGGGGCGAGGGCCTCGTAGACCTCCTGCGCGGAGCCGGGCCGGTCCTGCGGGTCCTTGGCGAGCAGGCGCATCAGGAGCGCCTCCAGCTCCTGCGGGATCTCCGGGCGCGCGCCGCGCACCGGGAGCGGGGGCTCGTACAGGTGCCGGTGGAGCACGCCGAGGGCGGTGGACCCGGCGAAGGGCACGTTGCCGCTGAGGAGTTCGTACAGGAGCACGCCGAGGGCGTACAGGTCGGTGTACGGGCCGACGGCTCCGCCCATGGCCTGCTCGGGTGCCATGTAGGCGGGGCTGCCGATGGGCGATCCGGTACTGGTGAGGCGGGTGGTGTCGGTGTCCATGACGGAGGCGACGCCGAGGTCGAGGACGAGGACGGTGCCGTCGGGGCGGATCATCACGTTGCGGGGCTTGAGGTCGCGGTGGACGATCGGCACGGCGTGCACGGCGGACAGGACGGCGCACAGCTGCGCCACCACGGAGACGGCCCACGGCCACGGGTAGGGGTCGTGTTCGGCGAGGTGGTCGGCGAGGTCGGAGCCCTCGACGTAGCCCATGACGAGGTACAGCTCGTCGCCGTCGCTGCCCGCGTCGTGGACGGTGACCAGGCCGGGGTGGTCGACCTGGGCGGTGACGCGGCATTCGCGCACGAAGCGGCGGCGCAGTTCCTCGGCGACGGTGCCGGGTCCGGCCACCTTGTCGGGGCGCAGCAGTTTCACGGCGACGCGGCGGTCGAGGCGCCGGTCGTAGGCGGTCCAGACCTGGCCCATGCCGCCCTGGCCGAGGATGGTGGCGAGCTGGTAGCGCTCGCCGATGAGGCGTTCCGTCACCGGTCACGGTCCTGGACGGACGTGTCGTTCGGGTCCTGGTAGGGGCCGCCGGGCTGCGGGGGCTTGCGGCGCAGGAGTTCGCTGAGCTCGTCGAGTTCGGCGCGGACCTGCCCGAGGCGCGGGGGCGGGGTCGCGTGCGGAGGGGTCCCGTGCGGAGGGGTCTGCGGGGCCTGGGGCGCCGGGGCGGGCACGGGGGTGTGCGCGGGCGGGTACCCGTAGGAGGGGTTGGTCTGCTGCTGGGGCGGCGGCGTGTACGGGGCGGGCGCCGGGTACCAGCCGGCGGCCGGGAGCACCTGCGCGGTGGAGGCGGCCTCGTGGTGCTTGATGTCGGCGACGAGGAAGTACACGCAGACGGCGAAGCCGGTGAAGATCGAGCCGCCGGCCCCGAGGTTGCCCTGCCAGCCGCTGGTGTCGGCGGTCGGGTCGAGCTGGATGAAGGTCATCCAGAGGACGGCGAGCAGGCCGCTGACGACGAGGAGGACCCAGTCGCGGGCCTTGCGGGTCACCAGGGCGAGGCGCAGCATCGTGCCCCAGGCGAAGAAGCCGCAGGTGATCACGGGGAGCACCGCGAACAGCACGCGCAGCGTCACCACGGTGGAGGAAGTGGGACGGTGGCCGTGGGGGCCTTGCTGCGGCGGGATGCCGGGGGCGTGCATCGGTGCTCCTGACGGGCCGTGCGGAAGGGTTGCGGGTCTGAGGGTATACAGCCTTTCCGGCCGTCCGTGAGGGGATGGACGCAACCGTTGCAGGGTCGCTGCACAGGGGTCACTCCGGCAGGACGGATCCGTCCGAGAGGCCGTCGTACAGGCCTTGGACGAGTTGCTCGCCGAGGCGGGCCGTGAGCCTGAGGGCGTCCTCGAACTCGGCGAGCTCCCGGAACCGTGCTCCGTAACGGCGCTGTTCGGCCAGGGGCAGGCGGGGCAGGCGCAGCCGCCGGACGTCGAGGCGGGTGGCGGTGGAGGCGTGGCTGCTGGCGCGGCGGGTGTTGGCGGTGCCGCGCAGGAATCCGGCCACGAACCAGGGGTCGAGGGCGGCCGGGTCGGGGCGCAGCAGCTGGACGTTGCGGCCGAGGGCGGCGCCCGCCCCGTCCGCCGGGCCGGTTCCGATGACGCGGGCGGTGCCGGCGGCTCCGACGACGGGGACGACGACGTCGCCCGGGGCGGCGAGGAAGGCCTCCTCGGGGCCGGCGGCGAGGGTTCCCGAGGGGGCGGCGGCGGTGTACACGTCGTGCTCGGTGAGGACCGGGGGTTCGGCGCCGCCGGGGGCGCTGCCGGTGCCGGTGCCGGTGTGCAGCAGCAGGGCCCCGGCGCGGGCGAGTTCGCCGATGGTGGTCTGCGGGAGCCGGGCGGGGGGTGCGTCGGCGGGGGCGGGCGGCGGGGTGAGGCGGGCGGCGCGGGTGAGGCTCTCGCCGAGGCGTTCCCGTACGGCGGCCAGTTCGGCGAGGCCGCCCCCGGTGCCGGGCGGGGGGAGGTGGCGGGCGGGGGTGAGGTCGACGTCGTCGTCGAGCAGTTCGACGACGGGTACGACGCGGGTGACCCCGGGGGCTTCGGGGGCGGTGCCGGTGCGGTCGTACGCGGTCCAGGCGTCGAGGACCGCTTCGTGGACGGCGGGCCAGGCGGCCCGGGCCTGGCCCTCGGGGGCGAGGCCGGCGGTGTCGACGAGCAGCAGTCCGGCGGGGGCCGGGGCGTGCGGGGCGGGCCGGCGCAGCACCCACAGCTGGAGCGGGATCCCGTAGGGCGGCGCGGCGCCGGCCGGGAGCGCGACGACGGCCCGCAGCGCGCCCCGGCGCAGCAGGTCGGCGCGGATGCGGCGGCCGGAGCGGCGGGCGGCGACGGCGGGGGGCATCAGGAGGACGGCGGTGCCGCCCTCGCGGAGGTGGGCGAGGGCGTGCTGGATCCAGGCGAGTTCTGATTCGGTGCGGGCGGGGAAGCCGTACTCCCAGCGGGGGTCGTAGGCGAGTTCCTCGTGGCCCCAGTTGCGTTCGTTGAACGGGGGGTGGCACAGGACGGCGTCGACGGCGGTTTCGGGGTAGGCGTCGTCGCGCAGGCTGTCGGCGGCCGCGGCGCGGACCTGGGCGGAGCCGTGCAGGGCCAGGCGCAGGGCGGTGAGGGCGGCCAGTTCGGGTGCGGCGTCCTGGGCGTGGAGGGCGGTGGCCCCGGTGAGGGCGCGCAGCGCGCCGCCGGTGCCGCAGGCGGGGTCGAGGGCGGTGCGGACGCCCGGTCCGGCGAGGGCGGCCATCAGCGCGGCGCAGCCCTCGGGGGTGAGGGTGTACTGCCGGGGGTTGGCGTCGAGGTGGCGGCCGAGGAGGAACTCGAAGGCCTTGCGCGCTCCCGCTCCGGCGGCGAGTTCGGCGGCGGCCCGCAGGAGCGGCATGCCGGCGGGCCGGGGCGGGGCGGCCGCGGTGAGGGGGTGTCCGGGACCGAGGCGGGCGGTGAGGACGCGGTCGCGGAGGGGGGCGAGAAGGGCGGCCATGCGGGTGTCGGTGACCGCGGTCAGCTCCAGCCAGTCGGCGGGCCGGTCCCGTACGACGAGCAGCGCGGCCCCCGTTTCGACGAGTGCGGCGACGGCTCCGCCGGGGTGGGCGGTGACCTGCTGCCAGACGCGTTCGCGCAGCGGTACTTCGGCGAGCTTGCCCTGGGCCCGCAGCCAGTCCTCGACCTCGGACAGGGCGAAGGAGGGACTGGTCTCGGTGCCGCCGACCGGCTTGGGGAAGTCGGCGTGGCGGCGCCGCCAGTTGCTCACGGCGGCGCGGCCGACCCCGGCCAGGCGGGCGATCTCGGCGGCGGTGACCTCTGCGACGTTCTCCTCCGGCATGCGGGGAGCATACCGGTGGACGCGGGGGAGACCGCTTCACAGCGTGAATTCCAAGCAAACCTGTGAATCGCGTTGACTCGGTTCACAGGCTCTGTTGTGATGATCCTGTGAACGGCGGCGCGAGCAACCAGCCGCGCACGAACCCGAGTTCCAGACAGGAGCACTCCATGTCCCACACCCCGCGCACGAGTCGGACCACGCGCAACAAGGTGCTCGCCGGCTGCGGTGCGCTCCTCGCGCTCGTCGCCGTCGGCGCCTGCACCGGCGGCGAGAGCGACACGGCGAAGAGCGGCAAGCCCGCCGCCGCGAGCACGAAGACGGACGGCTCCACCGGCGGCTCCACGGGCGGCTCCTCCGGGGGCGCGCAGAGCGGGCAGCCGAGCGGACAGGAGAGCGCGCAGAGCAGCCAGAAGCCCGCCGAGGAGCCGAAGAAGGCGGCCGCGATCCGCGGCAGCGGCACCTTCCAGGTCCCCGGCGACGTCAAGCCCGGCACGTACCGCACCACCGGCAACAAGGACCTGGGCTGCTACTGGGAGCGGGCCAAGGACTCGACCGCCGAGCTGGACTCGATCATCGCCAACGACAACGTCACGGGCACCAGTTACGTGACCGTCGAGGCCACCGACAAGATCTTCAAGTCCAACGGCTGCAAGGACTGGGAAGCCGTCGACCCCAAGGCCGCGGGCGGCTCGCCGAAGACCGAGTTCTCGGGCGAGGGCGGCATGTACAAGGTGGGCTCCGACATCGCCCCGGGCACCTACAAGTCCGCCGGTCTCGCCGAGGGCTCCGCCGGCTGCTACTGGGAGCGGTCCAAGTCCGCCGACCACGAGCTGGACTCGATCATCGCCAACGAGAACCCCGAGGGCCCGGCGGTCGTCACGATCTCCGCGAAGGACGCCTACTTCAAGACCACGGGGTGCGGGACCTGGAAGAAGTCCTGATTCCACCGCAACCCGCACGCCCGTTCCCCCGCCGTAGCTACCCTCGGGTCACTTTGAACGCTCCCAGGGGGGAACCGACTTGCGCACCACCATGCCCGTCACCACCATGCCCGTCACCACCACGCCCGTCACCACCGCGGCGCTCGCCTGCGCGGCCCTGCTGACCCTCACGGCGTGCGGACCGTCCTCCGACGCCGCGCGGGCGAAGCCGTCTCCGACCGCCACCGCCTCCGCCCCTGCCGCGCCCGACCCGTTCGCGGGCAAGGACCCCGCCGCCGTCCTGCGCACCGCCTACGAGGAGACGACACGGGTCCGGACCAAGGAGCTGGACCTCTCGCTCACGAAGGACGGCAGGCAGGTCCAGGCCCTCCTGACCGTCGAGGACGAGAAGGTGTGCCGCGGCAAGGTGACCGTCATGCGGGCTGGGGCAGCCGACCTCTACGTCGAGGACGACACCCTCTCCTTCAAGGGGGACGAGGGCTTCCTCAAGGAGCGCTTCAAGGACGCCGCCCGGCCCGGTGCCGACCCGGAGGGCTGGATCAGCTCCGAGGTCTCCGACCCCGCGGTCGCCGACCTGCTCGACCTCTGCGGGCAGGCGCTTCCGGTCGCGTTCTTCCCGGGCGACCGCAAGGACGTCCGGCGGGTGGCCGACACCTCCTACGACCAGTGGCGGGTGGCGGTGTTCAAGTCGACCGTGCCCGGCGGCGGCGAGGTCACCGACCACGTGCTGATGGACGGCACGCCGTACCTCGTCAAGCGGCAGGTCGGCGGGCCCGATTTCGCCGGCACCGAATACCTGAAGCTCCCCGGTCTGGACCGCAAGCCCAGCCCCTCCCCGAGCGGGAGCGCACGACCCTCCTGACGCCCCGGGCGGCCCGGCGCGCGAACCGTCGACAACCGGCGTAACGTCACGAACGGGGCCCGAAAGGAGCACGTACGCATGGGGATTTTCGACAAGTTCAGGGACCAGGCCAAGGCCAAGGGCAAGGACATCTCCGACAACCTGGAGCAGGAGGCCAACGAGAAGACCGGCAGCAAGTACGCCGATCAGATCGACAAGGCCCAGCAACAGGCCGAGCAGAGGCTCGGGATCGACGACGACCCCAACAAGTAGCCCGCTTCGCGGGGAGGGCGCCGGCGGTGGCCGGCGCCCTCCCCGCGCGCGGGCGGGCGGCTACGAGCCGAGGATCGTGGTGAGGAACTCCCCGGTCCAGGCCAGCAGTTCCCGCCCGACCAGCGGCTTCCCGCCGACCCGCGCGGTCTTCGGCCTCGGCACCAGCACCTGCGAGGTGGCGGGCTTGAGGACCGTCCCCGGGTAGAGCCGCTTCAGGCGCAGCTCCTGCGATTCGCGCAACTCCACCGGCCCGAAGCGGATGTTGGGGCCCTGCAAGGTGATGTCGCCGACCCCGCAGGCCCGGGCGAGCATCCGCAGACCCGCCACCAGCAGCAGGTTCTCCACCGGCTCCGGCAGCTTGCCGTAGCGGTCGGTGAGCTCCTCCCGCACCGCCTTGACGTCCGCCTCGGAGTTGGCCGCGGCGATGGACCGGTAGGCCTGGAGGCGCAGCCGCTCGCCGGGCGCGTAGTCGTGCGGGACGTGCGCGTCGACCGGCAGCTCGATCTTCACCTCCAGCGGCGGCTCCTCCTCCACCCCGCCCTCGACGGCGGCCCGGTAGTCGGCCACGGCCTCGCCGACCATGCGGATGTACAGGTCGAAGCCGACGCCCGCGATGTGACCGGACTGCTCGCCGCCGAGCAGGTTGCCCGCGCCGCGGATCTCCAGGTCCTTCATCGCCACGTACATGCCGGCGCCCATCTCGGTGTGCTGGGCGATCGTCGCGAGCCGCTCGTGCGCGGTCTCCGTCAGCGGCTTCTCCGGCGGGTACAGGAAGTACGCGTACCCGCGCTCGCGGCCACGGCCCACGCGGCCGCGCAGCTGGTGCAGCTGCGAGAGGCCGAAGTTGTCGCCGCGCTCCACGATCAGGGTGTTGGCGTTGGAGATGTCGATGCCGGACTCGACGATCGTCGTCGACACCAGCACGTCGAACTTCTTCTCCCAGAAGTCCACGACGACCTGCTCCAGGGCCTGTTCGGACATCTGCCCGTGCGCGGTCGCGATCCGCGCCTCGGGCACGATCTCCCGCAGCTTGGCGGCCGCCCGGTCGATCGACTCGACCCGGTTGTGGATGTAGAAGCACTGCCCCTCGCGCAGCAGTTCGCGGCGGATCGCCGCGCCGATCTGCTTCTCCTCGTACGGGCCGACGAAGGTGAGCACCGGATGCCGCTCCTCCGGCGGGGTGGTGATCGTGGACATCTCGCGGATGCCGGTCACCGCCATCTCCAGGGTGCGCGGGATCGGGGTCGCGGACATCGTCAGCACGTCCACGTTGGCGCGGAGCTTCTTCAGCTGCTCCTTGTGCTCGACGCCGAAGCGCTGTTCCTCGTCGACGATGACCAGGCCCAGGTCCTTGAACTTCGTCTCCTGCGAGAACAGCCGGTGGGTACCGATGACGATGTCGACCGAGCCCTCCTTCAGCCCCTCCAGGGTGGCCTTGGACTCCGTTTCGCTCTGGAAGCGGGACAGCGCCTTCACGTTGACCGGGAACTGCGCGTACCGCTCGGAGAAGGTGCCGAAGTGCTGCTGCACGAGCAGCGTCGTGGGCACGAGCACGGCGACCTGCTTGCCGTCCTGGACGGCCTTGAAGGCCGCCCGGACGGCGATCTCCGTCTTTCCGTAGCCGACGTCGCCGCAGATCAGGCGGTCCATCGGGACCGACTTCTCCATGTCCTCCTTGACCTCGGCGATGGTGGTGAGCTGGTCGGGCGTCTCCGCGTACGGGAAGGCGTCCTCCAGTTCGCGCTGCCAGGGGGTGTCCGGGCCGAAGGTGTGGCCGGGCGCCGCCATGCGCGCGCTGTACAGCTTGATGAGGTCGGCGGCGATCTCCTTGACGGCCTTCTTGGCGCGCGCCTTGGTCTTGGTCCAGTCGGCGCCGCCCAGCCGGTGCAGGGTCGGGGCCTCTCCGCCCACGTACTTGGTGACCTGCTCCAGCTGGTCGGTGGGGATGTACAGCCGGTCGCCGGGCTGGCCGCGCTTGGCGGGGGCGTACTCGACGAGGAGGTACTCGCGGGTGGCGCCCTGCACGGTGCGCTGCACCATCTCCACGTACCGGCCGACGCCGTGCTGCTCGTGGACGATGTAGTCCCCGACCTCCAGGGTGAGGGGGTCGACGGACTTGCGGCGCCGGGTCGGCATCCGGCCGAGGTCCTTGGTGGCGGTGCGCTGCCCGGTCAGGTCGGTCTCGGTGAGGACGGCCAGCCCCAGGGCCGGGTCGACGAAACCGTTGTCGAGGGAGCCGCAGGAGACGTGGACGATCGACGGCTCCAGCTCCGCCAGGTCCGCCTCCAGGCGGGCGGCGATGCCCTCGTTGCCGAGGACCTCGACGGTACGGGCCGCCGGGCCGTGGCCCTCGGTGAGGTAGACGGTGCGCCAGCCGTCGGCGAGCCAGCCCTTGGTGTCGGCCAGGGCGCGGGCGGTGTCGCCGCGGTACGCCTCGGGGGCGTGCATGCCCAGCTTCAGGGTGTCCCCGCCGGTCAGGTCCGCCTCGTCGGCGGCGAAGGGGGACACCGACCACCACATCATGCCGAGCTCGCGGGCGTGGTCGCGGACGTCCGCGATGCCGCGCAGGGAGGCCGCGCCGACGTCGATGGGGGCCTCGCCGCCGCCGGCGGTGGCCGCCCAGGAGGCCATCAGGAACTCCTGCGAGGTGGCCACCAGGTCGGCGGCCCGGGTCCGCACCCGCTCGGGGTCGCAGACCACGGCCATCGCCCGGGCGGGCAGCACGTCGATCAGCAGTTCCATGTCGTCGACGAGGACCGGGGCGAGGGACTCCATGCCCTCGACGGCGATCCCCTCGGCGATCTTGTTGAGGAGTTCGCCCAGCTCCGGGTGCTGTTCGGCCAGGGCCGCGGCGCGTTCGCGCACCTCGTCGGTGAGGAGCAGCTCGCGGCAGGGCGGGGCCCACAGCCCGTGCTCGGCGATCTCCAGGGACCGCTGGTCGGCGACCTTGAAGTAGCGGATCTCCTCGACGTCGTCGCCCCAGAACTCCACGCGCAGCGGGTGTTCCTCGGTGGGCGGGAACACGTCGAGGATGCCGCCGCGGACGGCGAACTCGCCGCGCTTCTCGACCAGCTCGACGCGCGCGTACGCGGCCGCGGCCAGGGCGGCGGTGATCTCGCCCAGGTCGGCGCTCTGGCCCTGCCGCAGGCTGACCGGGACCAGGTCCCCGAGCCCCTTGACCTGCGGCTGGAGCACGGAGCGGATCGGCGCGACGACCACCGAGACGGGCCCGGCCGCCGGATCGTCGGCGCTGGGGTGCGCGAGCCGGCGCAGGACGGCGATGCGGCGGCCGACGGTGTCGCTGCGCGGGCTGAGCCGTTCGTGCGGCAGGGTCTCCCAGGACGGGTAGTCCACGACCTCGTCCGGCGGGACCAGCGAGCGCAGCGCCGCCGCCAGGTCCTCGGCCTCGCGCCCGGTGGCCGTGACGGCGAGCACCGTGCGGCCGGTGCGCCGGGCCAGGGCGGCGATCGCGAAGGGCCGCGCGGCGGGCGGGCCGACGAGGTCCACGTGCATCCGGTTGCCGTCCCCGGCCGCGGTGACCGCCTCGGCGAGGGCGGGATCCCGGGTGACGGCGTCGAGCAGTCCGTGCAGGCTCATGTAGGGGGCTTTCCATCCGGTGGAAGGGCGTGGAAGGGCGGAGCGGGGCAACGCGAAGGACCCGACACGTGAACGGGCCGGGGTTTCCCACCCTACGCCCGCGGGTCCCCCCACCACCGTCCCGCACGGAGGCGCTGCGCGCCCGTCCGCCGCCACCCCCGCACCGATCGCACGTTTCCGGCCACGGCCGGATCGAGGGGGCCGGAGCTCGGCCCCTCCGGCCGGAATGACAATCTGTACGTATGTCCATATCCGGGAGTCCGCTGACGGCCGGGGAGCTCCCGGCCTCCCCGGCCCCGTCCCGTCCGCCGCTCGTCCCGGCCCCGCGCCGGGTCCGCGCCGCGCGGGAGCCCGGGAACCCGCACCGGGCCGCCCGGGCGCCCTGGGCGCTGGCCGGCGTCCTGTTCCTCGCGTACGCCGTCCTGTCCGTGTCCCGGTACCGGCGCATGGAGAGCGCCTCCTGGGACCTGGGGATCTTCGAGCAGGCGGTCCGGGCCTACGCCTGGCTGCAACCGCCCGTGGTGGACCTGAAGGGGCCGGGCGCCAGCGTCCTCGGCGACCACTTCAGCCCCGTCATCGCGCTGATCGCCCCCCTCTACCGGGTGTTCCCCACCCCCGCCACCCTCCTCGTCGCGCAGGCGGCGCTGTTCGCGCTGTCCGCGGTGCCCGTCACCCGGGCCGCGGCCCGGCTCCTCGGCCCGTCCCGGGGGCTCGCGCTGGGGGCGGCGTACGGACTGTCCTGGGGGATCCAGCGGGCCGTCGAGTTCGACTTCCACGAGATCTGCTTCGCGGTGCCGCTGCTGGCCTTCGCGCTGGAGGCACTGCTCGCGCGCCGGTGGCGGGCCGCGCTGGGCTGGGGGCTGCCGCTGCTGCTGGTCAAGGAGGACCTCGGCGTCACCCTCACCGCGCTGGCCCTGGTGGTCGCCTGGCGGGCCCGGCGCACCGACCGGCGGGCCGCCCGGCTCGCGGTGGCCGTGGCCGTGGCGGGCACGGCCTTCGCGGCGCTGGTGTTCACCGTGGTCGTCCCCGCCTTCGCCTTCGACGGCTACGCCTACTGGGAGAAGCTCGACGGCTCCGGTCCCGGCGCCCTCGACGGGCTGGGCACCAAGGCCGCCACCCTCGCCTGGGTGCTGCTGCCCACCACCGGGCTGCTCGCGCTGCGGTCCCCGCTGCTGCTGGTCGCCGTACCGACGCTGGGCTGGCGGTTCCTGTCGGGAGACGAGCACTACTGGTCCACCGACTGGCACTACAGCGCGGTCCTGATGCCGGTCGTGGCGCTCGCCCTGGCCGACGCCGTGGACGCCTCCCGGCGGTCCGCCCGGCCGTGGCTGCGCGCGTACGCCCTGCAACTGCCCGGCGCCCTGCTCGCGGCCGGCCTCGCGCTGAGCGCGACCGTCCTGCCGACGGTCCGGCTCGCGGAGCCCGCCACGTACGAGGAGCCCGCCCGGGTCCGCTCCGTCGAGGCGCTCCTCGCCTGGATCCCGGACGGCGCGAGCGTGGAGAGCGACAACGGCCCCCTGACGCGGCTGACCTCGCGCTGCCGGGTGTTCTGGATCGGCGACACCCGGGGCGTCGTCCCGGACTACATCGCCTACGACAACGCCTCCGGCTGGGCCGGCGAGGACCCCGTCGAGTACGCCCGGCAGCTGCACCCGGACGCCCGCTTCGCCCTGGTGGGCACCGCGCGGGGCACGGTCGTCCTGCGCCGGGTCTGACCGGCCCCGCGCACCGCACCCCGCGCACCGCACCCCGCACGCCGACCCCGCACACGCGGAACGCCGGCCCCGGGCCGCCCTCTCGGGCTGCCCGGGGCCGGCGCGGTTCCCCCCGTACGACCGCCTCGCGACCTAGTCGCTGGCGATCGCGTTCAGGACGTTCATCCGCCCCGCCCGGAAGGCCGGGACCAGTGCGGCGAACAGGCCCACCAGGGCCGAGGCGGCGAACACCCCGAGGATGGTCGGCCACGGGATCTCCAGGACCTTCAGGCCCTCCAGGGCGAGCAGCTGCTGCGCGGCGGCGCCCCAGCCCATGCCCAGTCCGAGGCCCAGCAGGGCGCCGAAGAGGGCGATGACCACCGACTCCAGGCGGATCATGCGGCGCAGCTGGCGGCGGGAGAGGCCGATGGCGCGCATCAGGCCGATCTCGCGGGTCCGCTCGACGACGGAGAGGGCGAGGGTGTTCACGACGCCCAGTACCGCGACGACGATGGCGAGGCCGAGGAGCCCGTAGACCATGTTCAGCAGCTGGCCGACCTGGTCCTTCAGCGCCTGCTTGTAGTCGGCCTGGTTGCGGACGGTGTACTGCGGGTACTCAGCGAGGGCCTTCTTGACCTCGGCGTAGGCGCTCTCGGCCTGGCCGTCCTTGGCGGTGGCCAGCAGCATGAACGGGCGGGGCATCCGGTCGGCCGGGACGGAGGCCTCGGCGAGCGCGGTGCTGACGTAGAACGTGCCCTTGTCGAGGTTGCCCTCGTCGCTGGTGATGGCCGCGACCTTGAGCTTGACCGTCTTGCCGCCGTCGAAGGCGACCGTCAGCTCGTCCCCGAGCTTGACCTGGTGCGCGTCGGCGTAGATCGAGCCGACCGAGATCGCGCCCTTGCCGTACGCCGCCGCGTGATCGCCGGCCACCATCTTGCGCCGCAGGTCCTGGGCGTACGTCGGGTCGGTGGCACCGACCCTGGTCTCCTTGGTGGTCCCGTCCGGGGCGGTGATCTTCACCGGGAGTTCCCGGTAGGCGGTGACGTGGTCGAGGCGGGTGTTGGCCCGCATGGCCTGCTCGGCCTGCGGCATGACCGGCTGTCCGGTCTCGGAGCTGACGATGTAGTCCGCGCCGACCGACTTGTCGAGCTCGTCGGTGGCGGAGGCCACCATCGAGGAGCCGACCACCGACAGGCAGGCGACCAGGGCCAGACCGATCATCAGGGCGGCGGCGGTGGCGCCGGTGCGGCGCGGGTTGCGCAGGGCGTTGCGTTCGGCGAGGCGTCCGACGGAGCCGAAGGGCCGCAGGACCAGGCCGGAGAGCACCCGCACCACGCCGGCCGCGAGCAGCGGGCCGATCACGATGAACCCGACGAGCGTGAACACGACGCCGAGGCCGAGCCACATCGAGCCGGCGGAGGCCTTCTCGGCGGCGGTGGCGAGGAACAGGCCCGTGCCTCCGATGCCGGTGAGGACCAGGCCGAGGACGGCGCGGACGATGCCGGCCTTGCGGTCGCCGGGGGTGCCGGCGTCGCGCAGGGCGGCCATCGGGGAGACCTTCCCGGCGCGGCGGCCGGGGACGTAGGCGGCGACGACGGTGACGACGATGCCGAGGACCAGGCCGACGACCGGAGTGGTCCAGGCGATGGTCAGGTCGTCGGTGGACAGTTCCATGCCCATCTGGCCCATGAGCTTCATCAGGCCGATGGCCAGGCCGATGCCGGCGGCGACGCCGAGCAGCGAGCCGACGACGCCGAGGAGGAAGGCCTCGACGAGCACGGACCGGTTGATCTGGCCGCGGTCGGCGCCGATGGCGCGCATCAGGCCGATCTCACGGGTGCGCTGGGCGACCAGCATCGAGAAGGTGTTGAAGATCAGGAAGATGCCGACGAGGAAGGCGATGCCGGCGAAGCCGAGCATCACGTACTTCATGACGTCGAGGAAGGAGCCGACGTCCTTGCGGTTGGCGTCCGCGGCTTCCTTGGCGGTCTGGAGCTTGTACGCGTCCGCTCCGAGGGCCCTCGCGACGTTCTGCTTGAGCTGCTCGTCGCTCACGCCGTCCTTGGCGGTGACGTTGACGTGCGTGAACGCGCCGGCCGCGCCGAGCAGTTGGCGCTGGGCGGTGTCGGTGTCGAAGTAGACGATCGTCGCGCCCGGGTTGGTCACCGTGAAGGAGGCGATGCCGCTGATCTTCGCGCGGCTGTCGCCGGTGACGGCGATGGTGCGCAGTTCGTCGCCGAGGGCGAGGTGGTGCTTCTTCGCGGTGTCGTTGTCGATCATCACCTCGGTGGGGCCGCGCGGGGCGTGGCCGGAGGTGATCTTCATCGACTTGAGCTCGTTGTCGCTCCAGTTGCCCGCGATCGTCGGGGCGCCGGTGGTCGAGCCCATGTTCTCGTTCTCGGCGTTGACCACCGTGACGGCCATGGACAGGACGCCGCCCTCGGCGGTCCGGACGCCCTCGGCCTTCTTGACCCGGTCGACGACCGAGCCCTCCAGCGTCTGCGGCTTGCCGGTGTCGGGGGTCTCCTCACCGGAGACGGCTTCCTTGGGGCTGACCGTGACGTTGGAGTTGGTGACGGCGAACAGCTTGTCGAAGGTGGTGTTCATGGTGTCGGTGAACACCAGGGTGCCGCAGACGAAGGCGACGGAGAGCAGTACGGCGATGGCGGAGAGCGCCATCCGCCCCTTGTGCGCGACGAAGTTGCGCCGCGCGGTCTTCATGACGGTCACGAGGTCCGCCCGCGCGCGTCGAAGTCCTTCATGCGGTCCAGGACCTGGTCCGCGGTGGGCCCGTACATCTCGTCGACGATCCGGCCGTCGGCGAGGAAGATGACGCGGTCCGCGTAGGAGGCGGCGACCGGGTCGTGCGTGACCATGACGATGGTCTGGCCGAGCTCGTCCACGGACTGGCGCAGGAACCCGAGCACCTCGGCGCCGGCGCGGGAGTCGAGGTTTCCGGTCGGCTCGTCACCGAAGATGATCGCCGGCCGGGCCGCGAGGGCGCGGGCGACGGCCACGCGCTGCTGCTGGCCGCCGGAGAGTTCGGTGGGGCGGTGCTTGAGGCGGCCCGCGAGACCCACGGTCTGCACGACCCGGTCCAGCCACTGCGGGTCCGGCTTGCGGCCCGCGATGTCCATGGGGAGCGTGATGTTCTCCAGGGCGTTGAGCGTGGGCAGCAGGTTGAAGGCCTGGAAGATGAAGCCGATCCGGTCGCGGCGCAGCTGGGTGAGCTTCTTGTCCTTCAGGCCGGTGATCTCGGTCTCTTCGAGGAAGATCTGTCCGCTGGTCACGGTGTCCAGGCCGGCGAGGCAGTGCATGAGCGTGGACTTGCCGGAGCCGGACGGGCCCATGATCGCGGTGAACTGGCCCGCGTGGACGTCCACGTCCACCGCGTCGAGGGCGACGACACGGGTCTCGCCGGAGCCGTAGGCCTTGACGACCTTGCGCGCCCGGGCCGCGACGGCGCCGTGCCCTCCGGTACTCCCGTGCCTGGATTCGGTCATCGCCGTTGTCACGGTGCTCTCCCCCTGGATTCTGCGCGCTCTGTGCGCGCTGGTGCGTGCGTGCGTCGCCGTCGAAGTCTGCGGTGCGGGGGGTGTCCGGCGCGCTGGTGCCCATCGCCGTATCCACCGGGGGGTTAACCCCACCCCCGCGGCCCCGCTCATATGAACCAGTTAAAGACGTCGCGGGACGTTCGGCCTCATCCGGCGGGACGAACGTCCCCTGGCCCGTGAGGCGGAGGAACCCCTAGGGGATCCGCGCCTCCGGCCCGCCCGGGGTGAGGGATACCGCCGGACACGCGCCCGGTGAGAAGGTGTTCTCCGCGTCCGGGTGCCGGGGGCACAGATGCGCGGGGAGGTCCGGTGGCGGCAGGCGGGAACCAGGGGGAGACGCCCGTGGGGGACGGGGTGGACCTCGCCGGAGGAAACGTTTCCGCCAACCGTCCGGACCCCCGGGACGAGCGCCGCGGCCCGGCCGGGCGCCCGCCCGCCCGCGTGGTCGTCTCCCTGATGCTGAGCATGGCCCTGGTGGCCCTCGACACCACGATCGTCTCCACCGCCGTACCGCAGATCGTCGGCGACCTCGGCGGGTTCTCCGTCTTCTCCTGGCTCTTCTCCGGCTACCTCCTCGCCGTCACCGTCACCCTGCCCGTCTACGGGAAGCTCAGCGACACCTTCGGCCGCAAGCCCGTCCTGCTCTTCGGCACCGCCCTGTTCCTCGTCGGCTCGGTCCTGTGCGCGTCCGCCTGGAACATGGCCGCGCTCATCGCCTTCCGGATCGTCCAGGGGCTGGGCGGCGGCGCCCTCCAGAGCACCGTGCAGACCCTGGCCGCCGACCTGTACCCGCTGAAGGAACGCCCCAGGATCCAGGCCCGGATGACCACCGTGTGGGCCTCCTCCGCCCTGATCGGCCCCGCCCTCGGCGGGCTGCTCGCCGCGTACGCGGGCTGGCGCTGGACGTTCCTGATCAACGTGCCGCTCGCCGGCCTCGCCCTGTGGCTGACCGCCCGGCACCTCGTCGAACCCGTACGCTCCCCCGGCCGCCGGGGCCCCGTCGACTGGGCGGGCGCGCTCGGCGTCTTCGCCTGCGGCGGGGTGCTCCTCTTCGCGCTGGTGCAGGGCGGGGTCGCCTGGCCGTGGCTGTCCGCGCCCTCCCTGGCCCTGCTCGCGACCAGCGCGCTCCTGGCCGCCGTCGTGGTCCGGATCGAACGCCGGGCCCCGGAGCCGATCCTGCCCGGCTGGGTGTGGCGGCGGCGCACCATCGCCGCCGTGAACCTGGCCCTGGGCGCACTGGGCCTGCTCATGGTCGCCCCGCTGGTGTTCATGCCGACCTACGCCCAGACCGTGCTCGGCCTCGGCCCCGTCGGCGCCGGGTTCGTGATGGCCCTCATGACCCTGAGCTGGCCCATCTCCGCCGCCTTCTGCCAGCACGTCTACCGGCGCATCGGCTTCCGCGACACCGCCGTCCTCGGCATCGGCCTGGCCGCGGTGATCCTGTACGCCTTCACGCTGCTCCCCCACCCCGCCCGGCTGTGGCAGCCCGCACTGATCATGCTGCTGCTGGGCTTCGCCCTCGGCTTCTTCCAACTGCCGCTGATCATCGGCGTGCAGTCCACGGTGGGCTGGGAGGAACGGGGCACCACGACCGCCTCCGTACTGTTCTGCCGCACCGTCGGCCAGAGCGTGGGCGCCGCGCTGCTGGGAGCCGTGGCCAACGCGACCATCGCCGCCCGGCTGGCCGACTCCCCGCTGCCGGGACTCCCCCGGCGGCTGGACGACGTGTCGAAGGCCCTGGCCGACCGGGACTCCCTCCCCGCGGCCACCGCCGACCACCTGCGCTCGGCGGTCGCCGCCGCCGTGGACCACATCTTCCTCGGCGCGACGGCCGCCGCCGTGGCCGCGCTGCTGGTCCTCCTCCTGATCGCGCCGCGCGAGTTCCCCGTCCGCACGGACGACCAGACCTGACTTGTCATGCACCGGGCCATCCGGTACCTCTCGTCCCCAGGACCGTTTCCGGGGGGACGACATGACATCCGCACTCTTCGCACTGGCGATACTGGCCGCCCTGGCCGGCCCCGTGGCCCTGCGGCTGCGCCGCGCCCCGGGCTTCGTCACCGGCCGCGACGGCCGGCTCTCCACCTCCACCACCCTCGCCCTGGCCTGGACCGTGATCCTGGTCTGGCTGCTGCTCACGGTCCTCGCGTACGGGCTGACGGCCGGCGGCGGCACCGCGTACTTCCGGGGCTCCGGCGGCCCCCTGTCCCCGCTGGCCGAGGTCTACCTGCCGCTCCTTGGCGGGCCCTACGCGGCCATGATCGGCGCGAAGGCGGTCGTCGGGACGCGCGTGGAGAACGGCAGCATGGCCAAACCGGCCCCGAAGCCGACCCCGGACGGCCGCCGCCCCCTGCGGGAGCTGATCGCGAACGACAGCGGCCGCACCGACCTCGTCGACCTCCAGTACGTCGCCCTCGGCACGGTCACGATGCTCTACGTCGTCCTGACCTTCCTCACCGACGTCGGCGCCGGACTCCCGCACCTGCCCGGCGAGATCTGGACCCTGACGGGCGCCCCCGCCGGCGCCTACCTGGTCAACAAGCTGGCCACCCGCGCCAACCCGGTGATCACCGGGGCCGAGGTCCGCGACGGACTGCTCACCGTCGAGGGCGGCGGCTTCACCGAACCCCGCCTCACCGTCGACGACACCGTCCTGCCCGCCACCCCCGACCCCCTGACGGGCGCCCTCACGACACCCCTGCCCGCCACGACGCGACCCCCGTTCACGGTCGTGGTCACCTCCCGCGGCCTGCGCAGCGACCCGTACCGGGTGGGCTAGGGCCGCGGCCGGAAAGGTTTGCCGGGTCGCGGCGTCCGGTGCGGTGCATCTCAAGGCGGAGGGCCACGGCTCGTACTGGACGTACCTCCGTGGTCCGACAACGCGGAGAGGTGCCGTGCCGGGCGTCGCGACCCGGTGGACCTTTCCGGTCACGGCACTAGGCAGTGCCGTCCTTGTGGCGGGCGTAGTAGCGGGCGACCCGGGCCCGGTTGCCGCAGACCGACGCCACGCACCAGCGGCGCCGCGGGTGCGCCGGGAGGAACAGGAGCACGCAGCCCTCGGCCCCGCACTCCCGGACCTCCGCCACCCGTGTCCCGGTCAGCAGGTCGGCCACGGCCTCCGCGAGCTCCGCCGCCAGCCGGTGCGCCGGGCCGGCGTCCCGACGGGCCACCGCCTCCAGCCCGCCCCCCTCCGCCCAGGCCAGCTCCCGGTGCGCCGGCGCCGCCGCCAAGGCCCCGTTCAGCACGCGCAGCGCCTCCGCGGGCGGCCGCTCACCCCGCCGGACGGCCGCGAGCGCCGGGCCGGCGGCCTCCCGTACGGCATGGACGGCGGCCACCTCCCGCGGCCCCGCCCCGACCGCCTCCAGCCGCCCGCCCTGCGCCTCCAGCCACGCGGCGAGGCCGGACGGACCGGCGATCAGATCCCCTTCGGCGGTCCGGGTGTTCAGCAGGTCCAGGGCGAGGTGCTCACCGATGAGCGGAAACGAATCCATAGACCTAATGCTACTCAACCCCCTTGACGCATTACACCCACCTAGATCAAACTAATGCCACCAACCCACAAGGAGGCATGTGATGACTGTCGTGCACCGTACGGTCGACGTGGACGGCGTGAGCGTCGCCTACCGCGAGAGCGGCCCCGCCGACGCCCCCGTCCTGCTGCTCCTGCACGGCTTCCCCACCTCCTCCCACCAGTTCGCCCGCCTCATGGACGCCCTGGACGGCACCCCGTACCGCCTGATCGCCCCCGACTACCCCGGTTCCGGCCGGACCCGGACCCCCGACGGCTTCACGTACACCTTCGACCGGCTCGCGGACATCGTGGAGGGCTTCACCGACGCCCTCGGCCTCGACCGCTACGCGCTCTACGTCTTCGACTTCGGCGCCCCCGTCGGCCTGCGGCTCGCCACCCGCCGCCCGGAACGCGTGACCGGCCTCATCGTCCAGAACGGCAACGCCTACGAAGACGGCCTCTCCGACGCCGCACGCGCCTTCGCCGGCCTCAAGCGGGACGTCCCGGGCGACGAGGAGCGCGTCCGCGGCCTCTTCACCGAGGAGGGCACCCGCTTCCAGTACGAGACCGGCGTCGCCGACCCCGAACTGATCTCCCCCGACGGCTGGACCCTCGACGTCCACTACCTCGGCCGGCCCGGACGCGCCGACGCCCAGGCCGACCTCGCCTTCGACTACGCCGGCAACTTCGCCCACTACCCGGCCTGGCAGTCCTGGCTGCGCGACGCGCAGCCCCCGCTGCTGGTCGTCTGGGGCGCGGGCGACCCCTTCTTCACCCCGGCGGGCGCGAAGGCCTACCTCCGCGACGTCCCGGACGCGCGGCTCCACGTCTTCGACGCGGCGGGCCACTTCGCCCTGGAAACCCACCTCCCCGAAATCACCCCCCTGATCAAGGACTTCCTCACCGACCTCCCGAACTGACCCACCCCCAAGACACCCGCTGCGCGTTCCCGCCCCCGGGGGGACATGGCGTTCGGGCGTCCCCCGACCCGGCCCGGGGCCACGCCCTCGGCCCGACCGCCCGCCACCAGGACCGGGCGTTGCCCTGCGCTCGCCGCCGGGTATGCCGCTGCGCGGGGCAGTCCCCGACCCACCCTTCCACCGTTCCCGCCTCAAACGCCGGCGCGGCTCAGCAAAGCCCCCGGGGGCTCCGCCCCCGAACCCCCACGCCTCAAACGCCGGCGAGGCTGAAACAACCCGGCGGAGCCGGGACCGACCCGGGCCGGACAAACCCGGCGAAGCCGGGAACCGTCCCGAGCCTGACAAGCCAGGCGCGCGCGGCGGGAGCCGCCCGGCGGAGCCGGGGCCGTCCCGGGCCGGACATGCCCGGCGGAGCCGGGACCCCTGGGGCTCCGCCCCAGACCCCGCGCCTCAAACGCCGGCGAGGCTGAATATGGCCAGGCTGGAGCAGCACCGCAGGGCTGGATATGGCCCGCCAGGCTGGAGCAGCACCGCGAGGCTGAACATGGCTCGGCCCGGCTGGAGCAGCACCGCAGGGCGGTAGGCCGGCCAAGCCTGGGCAGCGCCGCCGAGAAGGGCCCGGGAGGCTGAACGGGCCACGGAAACCGTCCCGGGCCGGGGGCGGGGACGGGGTGGGGGGTCGGCCGGGGCTAAAACGTGATTTGTTGGCGCCCTGTCCCGACCAGCAGACCAAGTCCCGAACAGGCGCCATAAATCATGCCCGCCCCGGACGACCCCCCACCCCGGCCCCGACCCCGGCCCACCCGCAGCCACCACCACGGGAACGGCCCGGGCCGGAGCGGCAGCCCGGGCCGGGGCCGAAGTAACAGCCCACCCGACCCCACCCGCCCGGCCAGGGCAACGTCACCCCTCCGCCGGAGCCCGCCCCGTCAGCGCCGCCAGGCTGGAGCGGACGTGGTTCATGTGGGCCCGCATCTCCTCCTGCGCCTCCGCATGCTCCCGCAGGATCCGCTCCGTCTCCCGCCCGACCCGCTCCTCCCGCACCCGCGCCTCCGCCACCAGCTCCGCCGCCCGCGCCTCCGCGTCCTCCTGCCCGTGCCGCGCGGATTCCTCCGCCTCCGCGAACCCCCGCCGCGCCTCGTCCAGCCGCGCCTGCGCGTACCGCTCCTGCTCCGCCGCCCGCGCCTCCAGCTCCGCCTCCCGCGCCGCCAGCTCCCGCTCCGCCGCGTCCCGCCGCTCCACCTGCTCCTGCTCGCGCTCCGCGAGCAACGCCTCCGACCGGCGCCGCGTCTCCGCCAGCCCCGCCTGCGCCTCCGCCCGCCACGCCGCCGCGTCGTCCCGCGCCTCCGACCGCACCTCGTCGGCCTCCCGCTGCGCCCGCAGCAACCCCTGCCGCGCCCGGACCTCCGTCTGCTCCCGCACCGCCTCCCCGTCGTGGCGCGCCAGTTCCGCCACCCGGTCCGCGTGCGCCTCCGCCGCGCCCAGCGCCTCCCCCGCGTCCGTACGCGCGTCCCGGCGCAGTACGTCCGCCTCCTCCTGCGCGAGCAGCAGGATCCGCCGGGCCCGTTCGCTGAGGTCGTCGTACGTCTGCGGAGCCAGCGCCGCCACGGCCTCCCGCAGCCGCTCCGCCTCGGCCTCCATCCGCTTCGCGAGGACGGTCAGCCGTGCCACCCGTTCCCAGGCCTCGTCCCGGCTCCCGGAGAGCCGCGCGAGATACCGGTCGACCTCGTCCATCCGGTAGCCGCGACCGCGCACGGTGGCCAAACCCTGAGGTCCGTGAGGTGACATGGGTGCACTCATCCTGGAAGCGCCTCTCTCGCGGGGATTCCCGTCAAGGATGCGTCATTTGCTCGCAGAAGCCGGAATGGCCGGGCCGGTACCCCGTTCGAGGGTCCCGGCCCGGCCATCCATCCGATCATCCGATCAGAGCAATCCGTCCCACATCTGCTCCAGCAGCACCGACCACCAGCTCTCCGGCGAGGCCAGCGCCGCACTGTCGAGACCCGCCAGATTCGCCTGGAAATCGACGGTCCACCGGCCCGCCTGCTCCGGCGTCAAATGCTGCCGCAGCCGCCACATGTGACCCAGCATCGCCAGCGAACGCGCGAACTGCGGCAGGCTCGAATTCACGAACTGCGGCGCCACGGGCGCGCCGCCCGGACCGGCCTCCACCGGCACCGCCACTATGTGCGCGGTCCCGTACTGAACGCACAGCGCCTTCCCGAAGTCGCTGCCGACGACGAGGTACGAACCCGCGTCGGACGCCGGCTGCACCTGCCGCTGCGCCGCCAGTTCCGCGAGCGTCGGCACCGGCTGACCCGGTACCGCCTGCGCCCAGAAGAACGGCCCGAAGTCGACGGGCAGACCCGCCCACATCAGGGTCTGCGCCACGATGTCGGGCACGCCCTGCCGGGACACCGCCCGCTGATCGAAGCGGAACACGCCCTGCGGCCCGAACGCCCCGGCCAGCTCCTGCCCGATGACCTCCATCGGGACGGCGGGCTGGAGCGGAACCTGCGGCAGCGGCGCCCGTACCGGCGCGGGCCGCGCCGGACCGTCCGCCACCTGGTGCAGCTCACCCTGATGGGTGAGCAGGTGCCGCATGCCCTGCTGACGGCCCGCGTGGTCCGTTCCGTACGGGGCCACGCTGGTGATCCGCACCTGCGGCCACGTCTCCCGGATCATCCGGGCGCAGTAGCCGCCGGGCAGCTCACAGGAGGCCAGCTCCGTGTGCAGCTCCAGCACCTGCTGCGGCGGCACGTTCATCGCACGGAGCTCGTACAGGATCTGCCACTCGGGGTGCGGCGTACCGGGCGCCGAGCGACGGATGAGCTGCTGCTCGGAACCGTCGGGCGCGCGGTAGCGCAGGACGGCCTGGTAGCCGGGACCGACCGTGGGCACACCGGACGGCACCGGCCCCTGGGCACCCGGATGCGGACCTGAAGGACCGGGCGGCGGACCGGGAGGACCGGGCGGCTGCGGCACACCCGGACCGGCCAGCATCGTCGCCGCGTGGTGCGCACCGCCACCGGGCGCACCCGGCGGACCGGGAGGCGCCGGAGGCTGCCCCACCGGCGGACCGGCCAGCATCGTCGCCGCGTGATCGACCCCGCCCCCGGGCGCACCGGGCGCGCCGGGCGGACCCGGCGGCTGCGGCACACCCGGACCGGCGAGCATCGTCGCGGCATGGTGCGCACCACCACCGGGCGCACCCGGCGGACCCGGAGGCGCGGGCGGCTGACCCGCACCCGGAGCCCCGGGCGGACCGGGAGGCGCGGGCGGCTGACCGACCGGCGGGCCGGCCAGCATCGTCGCGGCATGGTCGATCCCCCGCCCGGAGGAACCCCCCGGCACACCGGGCGGACCGGGAGGCGCGGGCGGGCCGCCCGCACCCGGAGCCCCGGGCGGACCCGGCGGCTGCGGCCGGCCCACCGCCGGGCCGGCCAGCATCGTCGCGGCGTGATCGACCCCCCGCCCGGAGGACCCCCCGGGCACACCGGGAGGCTGCGGCGGCTGCACCCCGCCGGCACCACCGGCGGGGCCGCCCGCAGGACCGCCCGCGGGGCCGCCCGGCCGGGAGACCTGCGCCTTGCTCGTCGGCGCGTCGGCGATGTCCGCCGCCTCCGGCGACTGCCCCAGCGCGGGGACCACGGCCGTCCTCGGCAGCTGGCTGCCACCGGCCATCAACGTCGTCTTCGCCTCCGGCGCCACACCGGAGGACGAGGGCGCCTCCTCCAGGTCCGACCCGGACAGCGGCGGTGCGAACACCGTCGCGGGCAGCGGTACGGACGCGTCGTCCGCACCGGAGTTCACATCGGTCCCGGCCCACGGCGTGGACCCGGCCGGCACCCCGTCGTTCGCGGTCGGCTCGTACGGGACCTCGCCCCCGCGCCGCAGCGGCACCGGGTCCCCCGCCACGGCCGGAGCCGCGGCCGGCTCGGAAACCGGACCCGGAGCCGCCGGAGCCCCGGGGTCGAAGGACCCGGAAGAAGCGGGCGGCGCATCGGGCGGGGAAGAAGGCGGGGAAGAAGGGGACGGCGAAGAACGCGGACGGCCCCCCGGGATCCCCGCCCGGTCCGCCGCCTCCTGGAGCCACTCCGGCGGACTCAGGATGAACGAGGTCTGCTCCGCGTCGATCCGCGGCGGCGGCACCGAAGCCTCCGCCGCGGCCGCCGAGGCCGACGCCCCGTACTCCTCCTCGTACCGCCGGATCACCTCACCGACCGGCAGCCCCGGCCACAACGTCACCTCACCGCTGTCCCGCGCGATGACCAGCCGCTGCCGGCCACCCCCCGACACCGGACCGGTGGGCCGGTCCTCGGCCCACACCACGAACCCGAGACCGAACTCCCGCACCCGCACCTCACGGTGCTGGTACGCGGGCACGTCCCCGTTGATCCACTCCTCGGCGCGCTCCTGCGCCTGCGCGAACGTCACCACAGTGCGATCAACCCTCCATGCCCGGACTCAGCACCGGAACCGAACGTGCGAATCCGCCGTCCACCATCAGACCGGCCACCGACTCCAGCTCCGGCGGGTTCCCCGCCAGCCGCTCCAGGAAGGCATCGAAATCGGCACCGCACGGCAGCAACAGCCGCTCCACCCGCTCCTGCACCGACCAGCCGTCCCGGTCGCGCGCGTCGTCGTACGGGGAGAACCAGACCGAACCGATGCCCTGCCCCTTCACCTTCACCGCGAGCAGCCCGCCCTGCACGAAGGCCACGCACAGGTAGTCCTTCGTCAGGTGGTCCCGCAGGCACTTGTTGACGTACACGAGGTCGTTGACCGCGGCCTCCTCACGCACCGTGAAGAACGGCTGGTCGACCAGCAGACCCAGCTCCACGAACAGACCCGCCCCCACCGGAGCACAACCGCCCGCCGCCTTCAGGAACGACCGGTACGCCTCCGGCAGTCGGTACCCGAGGTCCTCCTCGACCCCCTGCACCTGCTGCTCCGACACCGAGACCACGGCCTTCGGCAGCTCCAGGTGCGCCGGACGCACCTCCTGGAGCGGCCGCGTACCGCGCTTGTCGTGGTCGACCGGGGCCGTCGCCAGTCCGGCATGGTGCCGCAGCAGCGCCTTGACCTCGACCGGGACCAGCTCCATCCGGCGCGACCCCGCCACGTGGTGCCAGGTCCAGCCGTGCGGAGTCGCCACCGCACCGACCGTGTCCCACAGCTCGTGGCCCGCCGCCCGCATCGCCGCGTTCGCGGACACGCAGTCCGTCAGACGCAGCTCGTCGACACCGAAGCCCTCCGGCGGCTCGGCGATCTCCACCGCCGCACGCGCGTAACGCGAGAAATCGGGATGACCGTCCCCGTCCATCCGCACACCGTGGGGATGGCGGGCGGCCCGGACCGGGTCCGGGAAGTGCACGACCTGCCCCGAGTAAGCGGCGTTGGGTGGCGCGGCCTGCTGCCCGAGCCGACCTGTCGTCATGGCGGTAGCCCCCTGCTGGATCTGGCTGGTTCACCACAGCCTATGTGTTCAGGCAAGACCGGCACCCGCCCCTACCCAGTGCGCACGCCCGCCAGGCAGGAACATCCGAATTGATACGAATATTCGACCCCGCTTCCACACGGCAGGTGACATTTGACAGGCTGTCCCCGCAGCACGGGGGCGTGCGCGACAGCGGCCACCACCGCCGCCACGGGAGGGAAGGCGCGACCATGCAGACCGCGACACCACGAAACACGGCAACCCGCACCGACCACGCGGAACCGACGGAAGCCGGCACCACCGGCCCCGCCGGCGACCCCCGCCTGCGCTGGAGCAGCACCGACGGCACCACACCACCCGTCCTGCGCTTCCGCCGCGACGGCATCCTCCCCACCGTCGCCGCCGCACTCTCCGTACGCGGCGAAACCCTCACCGGCACCGCCGGCAAGGCCGACCAGCCGCCCGTCCTCCACCCGCTCGTCCAGGACTTCCTCGACACCCTCACCAGCGGCCAACGCGAACGCTTCACCGGCCGGTGTCCCGAAGCCATCCTGCTCTCCCGCCACCTCACCGCCGTCGAAGCGGCCCGCAGCCGCCGCGCCTCCCGCAAACCGCTCACCGCCGGCGAGGCCCGCCGCTCCCTCAAACACTCCCGGATCACCGCCCGCCGCATCCGCGAGGACGGCGACCCCCTCCACGGCAGCTACGCACCCCCGTGCCGCTCCTGCGACGCGCTCCTCACCCACTTCGGCGTACGCCCCGTCGACCTCACCCACCCCGAGTAGCCACCATGACCGCCTCCTCAGCCTCCTACGACCGCTCCTCGGCCACCCGCTTCCAGGGCCCCGTGGACTCCGCCCTGCGCACCGCCGGCTGGGAACCCGGCCGCTGGGACATCAAGCAGGCCGAATACTGGGCCGACGCCCTGCGGGACCACACCACCCCCGCCGGACACCGCCACAACGTCTTCCCGGCAGCCGTCGAAGCCTGGGCCGAATTCGGCGGACTCATCGTCACCGCCCCCGGACCCGGCCGCCAGACAGCACCCACCACCGTGCGCCTCGACCCGCTCACCGGCCTCCACCTGGCCCGCACCTTCGCCGACCTCGGCCGCGCCCTCTCCACCCAGCTCTGCCCGCTGGGCGTGGACTCCGACGGCGCCTCCCACCTCGCGATCGACCGCGAAGGCCGCGTCTACGGCATCGACCACACCGGCGACTGGTACCTCGGCGCCGGCCTCGACGAAGCCCTCACCCTCCTCCTGACCGGCCTCCAGCCGGCCCGCCTCAGCACGGAGGGCTGAACCGGGACCCGGCCGCCCCCAGGCGGCCGCCCCGCACACCCCCGGCACGTACTGGCCCGGAGCCGTCCCCCGGCCCCCGGCCGTCCCCTCACACCGGACCCGCCGCACCGCCCCGCACCGCGAAGCCCCTACGCACCCCGCCCGCGCGGCAGCACCGCCGACACCCGGAAACCCCCCGCCTCCGTCGGCCCCGACACGAACACCCCGCCCAGACCCAGCACCCGCTCCCGCATCCCGACCAGCCCGTTGCCCCCGCTCGGCAGCCCGGGCACGTCCGCCTTCCCGTCACACGGCCCGTTCTCCACCTGCATCGCCACCTCCCCCTCCCGATGCGCCAGCCGCACCACCACCCGCGCACCCGGAGCGTGCTTGTGGCAGTTCGTCAACGCCTCCTGCACCACCCGGTACGCCGTCTGCTCCACCTCCGCCGGATATGCGTCCCCCACACCCGGCTCCCCCTGCACCACCAGCTCGACGCTCATCCCCGCCGCCCGCGACTGCCCCACCAGCGCCTCCAGCTCCGCCAGCGACGGCCCGTCCTCACCGGCCCCCGCCACCGGCGCCACCACCAACGGCTGCGCCACCGGCTTCGGCGACTCCGCCCGCAGCACACCGAGCATCTCCCGCAGCTCCGTGAGCGCCTGCCGCCCCATGTCCCCGACCAGCGCGGCGTTCCTCACCGCCTTCACGGGATCCTTCAGCGCGACCGCCTGGAGCGCCGCCGCGTGCACCACCATCAGCGACACCCGGTGCGCCACCACGTCGTGCATCTCGCGCGCGATGCGGGTCCGTTCCTCGGTACGGGCCCATTCCGCCCGCTCCTCCGCCCGGTCGGCGAGCAGCGACAGCTCCCGTTCCAGCGAGTCCGCACGCTCCTGGAGGCTCTCCATCAGCCGGCGCCGGGCACCCACGTACAGCCCGAGGAGGAGCGGCGGCACGGTCAGCGCCACCGCCATGAACGCGGACAGCACCAGCACCAGCGTGCCGTCGGCCTCCACGTCCCCGCGGGTGCGCATGTACGTCACCACGAACGTCCCGGCGAGCGCCATCGAGGCCAGTGTCGCCACGATCCGGCGCGGCACCTCGGAGGCGGCCAGGGTGTACAGCCCGACCAACCCCAGCAGGAAGCCCATCATCGCCGGGGTCACCGCGATCCCGACCAGGACCACCGCGATCGGCCAGCGGCGCCGCAGCACGAGCGTGGACCCCACCACGAGCCCGAACAGCACCCCGACGGCCACGGGCACGCCCGCCTCACGGGCCGTCGGCACCCCTTCCAGGGCGCACTCGATCGCGGAGGCCACCCCCAGCCCCACGTCCAGGACGGCCCCCCGCCGCCGCTCCCACCACCAGGGCCCGTCCCGCCCCGCCCCGCCGCGCTCTACCCCCGTACCGGTCATGCCGTCCAGCGTACGCACGGCCCTCAGCACACCCGCCAGCGAAATTCCCGCTTCCTCGTCGGCGTCGCCGCGTATCGGGGGAAAGGGGCCGAGGCCAGACCTGAGCCCGGAAGAACACCGGTGAGGGTTACCGCGGCTGCCTGTCCGTGCGCGTCTTGCGGGGCGCGGGACTTTACCGTCGCATCGAGGGCTGGTGGTACGGCATAGTAGGGGCGTCTAGTTGAGGCGGCACAGGCAGATGTCCGTTTTGGACTAGATCGCCATCCCCTGTGGTGTAATTGGCAGCACTGAGGCTTTTGGTGCCTTATGTCCGGGTTCGAGTCCTGGCGGGGGAGCCTTGCACGTTCGGGTCCTGACCTCCGCGGTCGGGACCCGGCTTCGTTTGGGGCCCCTGACCCCCCGCTATCCTTCACGGGTCCACCACCCGAAGCCGAAGGGCACACCCGTGAGCGCAACCCGCCCGGCAGCCGTCGTCGTACTCGCAGCGGGTGAAGGCACCCGCATGAAGTCGGCCACTCCCAAGGTTCTGCACGAGATCAGCGGGCGCTCGCTCGTCGGTCACGTGGTCGCCGCATCCCGCGAACTGGACCCCGCGCACCTCGTGGTCGTCGTGGGTCACGCCCGCGAGCAGGTCACCGCGCACCTCGCCGCGATCGACGCCGGCGTCCGCACCGCAGTCCAGTACGAGCAGAACGGCACCGGGCACGCCGTCCGGATGGCGCTCGAAGAGCTCGGCGGACCGGTCGACGGAACCGTGGTCGTGGTCTGCGGGGACACCCCGCTGCTGACCGGCGAGACGCTGGAGCAGCTCGCGCGGACGCACGAGGCCGACGGCAACGCCGTCACCGTGCTGACCGCCGAGGTGCCGGACTCCACCGGCTACGGGCGCATCGTCCGCGACGACGCCACCGGCGCCGTGACGGCGATCGTCGAGCACAAGGACGCCACCGACGCGCAGCGCGCGATCCGTGAGATCAACTCCGGGGTCTTCGCGTTCGACGGCGCGCTGCTGTCCGACGCGCTCGGCAAGGTGCGTACGGACAACAGCCAGGGCGAGGAGTACCTCACCGACGTGCTCGGCATCCTGCGCGAGGCGGGGCACCGCGTCGGTGCGGCGGTGGGCGCCGACCACCGGCAGATCCTCGGGATCAACAACCGGGTGCAGCTGGCCGAGGCGCGGGCGCTGCTGAACGCGCGGCTGCTGGAGCGGGCGATGCTCGCGGGCGTGACGGTCGTGGACCCGGCGAGCACGTTCGTGGACGTGACGGTGACGTTCGGGCAGGACGCGCTGGTGCACCCGGGTACGCAGCTGTTGGGTGAGACGCACGTCGGCGAGGGTGCCGAGGTGGGTCCGAACACGCGGCTGAAGGACACGCGGGTGGGTCCGCGGGCGCGGGTGGACAACACGGTGGCGGACACGGCCGTGATCGGGGAGTCGGCGAGCGTGGGTCCGTTCGCGTACCTGCGGCCGGGGACGAACCTGGGGCCGAAGGCGAAGGCCGGTACGTACGTGGAGATGAAGAACGCGACGATCGGCGAGGGCACGAAGGTGCCGCACCTGTCGTACGTGGGCGACGCGACGATCGGCGAGTACACGAACATCGGTGCGGCCAGTGTGTTCGTGAACTACGACGGTGAGCACAAGCACCACACCACCGTCGGCTCACACTGCAAGACGGGTTCCGACAACATGTTTGTGGCACCCGTCACCATCGGGGACGGTGCCTACACGGCGGCCGGCTCGGTGATCACCAAGGACGTGCCGCCCGGTGCGCTGGCCGTGGCCCGTGGCCAGCAGCGGAATATCGAGGGCTGGGTGGCCCGCAAGCGTCCGGGCAGCGCGGCGGCGACGGCCGCGCAGTCATCGGTGGACAAGGACTCCGGTCACCCGTGAGGTGAACTGACCGGAAACGGGTACGCCCGGGACGGCGTACCGTGATAGGTGCACGCAATTCGGCTGGCTCACCGTGTGCGGGACGGACGCACACGGGGGCGAGCAGCTTTCCACACGTCTGAGGAGACAGTGCTGTGACCGGGATCAAGACGACCGGCGAGAAGAAGCTGATGCTCTTCTCCGGCCGCGCCCACCCCGAGCTGGCCGAGGAGGTCGCGCACCAGCTGGGGGTCGGCCTCGTGCCGACCAAGGCTTTCGACTTCGCGAACGGTGAGATCTACGTCCGCTTCCAGGAGTCGGCACGTGGCGCGGACTGCTTCCTGATCCAGAGCCACACGGCTCCGATCAACAAGTGGATCATGGAGCAGCTGATCATGATCGACGCGCTGAAGCGCGCGTCGGCGCGCTCCATCACCGTGATCGTCCCGTCCTACGGTTATGCCCGTCAGGACAAGAAGCACAAGGGCCGCGAGCCGATCTCGGCGCGTCTGGTCGCGGACCTGCTGAAGACCGCGGGTGCGGACCGCATCCTCACGGTCGATCTGCACACGGACCAGATCCAGGGCTTCTTCGACGGTCCGGTGGACCACCTGTCGGCGCTGTCGGTCCTCGCGGACTACGTGGGTGCCAAGGTGGACCGCACGAAGCTGACGATCGTCTCTCCGGACGCCGGCCGTGTGCGGGTGGCCGACCGCTGGTGCGACCGTCTGGACGCGCCGCTGGCGATCGTGCACAAGCGCCGCGACAAGGACGTCGCCAACCAGGTGACCGTCCACGAGGTCGTGGGTGAGGTCCGGGGCCGCGTCTGCGTCCTGGTGGACGACATGATCGACACCGGTGGCACCATCTGTGCCGCGGCCGACGCGCTGTTCGCGCACGGCGCCGAGGACGTCATCGTGACGGCGACGCACGGCATCCTGTCGGGTCCGGCGGCCGACCGTCTGAAGAACTCGAAGGTCAGCGAGTTCGTGTTCACGAACACCCTGCCGGACCCGTCCGACCTGGAGCTCGACAAGATCACGGTGCTGTCGATCGCTCCGATGATCGCCCGCGCGGTGCGCGAGGTCTTCGAGGACGGTTCGGTGACCAGCCTGTTCGAGGAGCAGCAGTAACCGCTCCGCGGTAGATCCTTTTGGTGCGGCCTCCCCCGCCGGGTACACTCCTTGAGTTGCTCGGCGAGGGAGGCCGTACCTGTTTTCGGGTGCGGATGCTCCGTTATCGACGCGCTCTTCGTAGCAGGCCGTTTCGGCCGGGTGACTGTCATCTTGTTTCCGTCACCCCACGAGGAGTGAGCATGTCCGAGATCAAGCTTTCCGCCAAGATCCGTGACACCTTCGGCAAGGGCTCTGCCCGCCAGGCCCGTCGCGACGCCCTGGTTCCCGGTGTCATCTACGGTCACGGCCAGGCCCCGAAGCACGTGAACGTCGAGGGTCACGCCCTTCAGCTCGCGCTCCGTACCCCGAACGTCCTGCTGTCCCTGGACATCGAGGGTGAGGGCACCGAGCTGGTCATCCCGAAGGCCGTGCAGAAGCACCCGCTGAAGCGTTCGATCTCGCACGTCGACTACCTGATCGTGAAGAAGGGCGAGAAGGTCACCGTCGACGTCGCGATCGTCACCGAGGGCGAGCTGGCCGCCGGCGGCAACATGCTGGAGACCCTGCAGAACACCGTCTCCGTCGAGGCCGAGGCCACCCACATCCCGACCGAGGTCACCGTCTCCATCGCGGGCCTCGAGGCCGGCGACACCATCCACGCCAAGGACCTGGTCCTCCCGAAGGGCACCACCCTGGCCATCGACGGTGACGTCGCCGTCCTGCAGGTCGTCGCCCCGCAGGCCGAGGAGCCGGCCGCCGAGGCCGAGGGCACCGAGGCCTGAGCCTCGCCCCACCCCCTCAGCAGTTGCTGACCGACCGCCGTCCGGCTCCACTGGAGCGGGACGGCGGTCGTTCTCGTACACGGGCATAAGGAGCTTTTGATGTCGGACGACGCGGCGCCGTGGCTGGTCGTCGGTCTGGGGAACCCCGGGCCGGAGTACGCGGGCAACCGCCACAACATCGGGTTCATGGTGGCCGATCTGCTGGCCGAGCGGATCGGCGGCAAGTTCAAGGCGCACAAGGCCCGGGCCCAGGTGGTCGAGGGCCGCATCGGTCCGCCGGGCCCGGCGAACCGCCGGGTGGTGCTGGCGAAGCCGATGTCGTTCATGAACCTGTCGGGCGGCCCGGTGACGGCGCTGCGCGACTTCTACAAGGTGCCGCTGGAGCGGATCGTGGCGGTCCACGACGAGCTGGACATCGACTATCCGACGCTGCGGCTGAAGCTGGGCGGCGGGGACAACGGGCACAACGGCCTGAAGTCGATGACGAAGGCGATGGGCGCGGACTACCACCGGGTGCGGTGTGGCATCGGCCGGCCGCCGGGCCGGATGCAGGTCGCGGACTTCGTGCTGAAGGACTTCTCGTCCGCGGAGCGCAAGGAGCTGGACTGGTTCGTGGACCGGTCGGCCGATGCGGTGGAGTGCCTGATCCAGGAGGGCCTGGAGCGGGCGCAGTCGGCCTACAACTCGTAGCCGTCCACGCGCGAAGGCCCCCGTCACCGTTTCGGTGGCGGGGGCCTTCGTGTGTGTGTGGCGGGGTCAGCCGGTGTTGCGCAGGCCGGCGGCGACGCCGTTGACGGTGAGCAGCAGGGCGCGGGCCAAGAGCGGGTCCGCTTCCTCGCCGCGGGCGGCGGTCGCGCGCTGGCGGGCGAGCAGGGAGACCTGGAGGTAGGAGATCGGGTCGAGGTAGGCGTCGCGGACGGCGAAGGTCTGCTGGAGGACCGGGTTGGAGTCCAGGAGCTTCTTGCCGCCGGTGATGCGCAGGACCTCGCGGACGGTGAGCTCGTGCTCGGCTTCGATGCGGGCGAAGACGTGCTTGAGGTCCTCGGGGACGAGGGTGTCGACGTAGTGGCGTGCGATGCGCAGGTCGGTCTTGGCGAGGGTCATCTCGACGTTGGAGAGGAAGTTGCGGAAGAAGTGCCACCGCTCTCCCATCTCGCTGAGGGCGGCGTCCTGGCCGGCTTCGCGGAGGGCCTTGAGGCCGGAGCCGACGCCGTACCAGCCGGGGACGATCTGGCGGGACTGGGTCCAGCCGAACACCCAGGGGATGGCGCGCAGTCCGTCGAGGCCGGCTCCGGAGTCGGGGCGGCGGGAGGGGCGGGATCCCAGGTGGAGGTCGGCGAGCTGGTCGACGGGGGTGGCGGCGAAGAAGTACGCGGGCAGGTCGGGGTCTTCGACGAGTTCGCGGTAGGTGGTGTGGGCGGCATCGGAGACGATGTCCATGGCCGCGTCCCAGCGGGCGAGGGCCTCGTCGGACTGGCGGGGGGCGGTGTGGAGGGCGGAGGCCTGGAGGGTGGCCGCGACGGTCAGTTCCAGGTTTTCGCGGGCCAGTGAGGGGACGAGGTACTTGTCGGAGATGACCTCGCCCTGCTCGGTGACCTTGATCTCGCCTTCGAGGGTGCCCCAGGGCTGGGCGAGGATCGCGTCGTGGGAGGGGCCGCCGCCGCGGCCGACGGTGCCGCCGCGGCCGTGGAAGAGGCGCAGGCGGACGCCGTAGCGGTGGGCGACGTCGCGGAGCCGGCGCTGGGCGCGGTGGATCTCCCACTGGGAGGTGGTGATGCCGCCGAACTTGGAGGAGTCGGAGTAGCCGAGCATGACCTCCTGGACGTCGCCGCGCAGGGAGACGAGGCGGCGGTAGGAGGGGTCGGCGAGCATCTCGTCGAGGATGACGTCGGCGGCGCGGAGTTCGTCGGTGGTTTCCAGGAGCGGGACGATGCCGATCTTGGCCCAGCCGCCGTGGAGGTCGATGAGGCCGGCCTCGCGGGCGAGGACGGCGGCGGCGAAGACGTCGTCGGCGCCCTGGCACATCGAGATGATGTAGGACTCGATGACCTCGGGGCCGAACTTCTCGAAGGCGTCCTTGATCGCGCCGAAGACGCCGAGGGTCTTGTGGCCGGCGGCGTCGAGGGGGGCCGGGGTGGGGGCGAGGGGGCGGCGGGAGCGGAGTTCCTTGGCGAGGAGCTTCTGCCGGTAGTCGCGGGGCATGTCGGCGTAGCGCCAGGATTCCTCGCCGAGCCGGTCGAAGAGCTGGCCGAGGGCGTGGTGGTGGGCGTCGGCGTGTTCGCGTACGTCCATGGTCGCGAGCTGGAGGCCGAAGGCGGCCAGCGTGCGGATGGTGCGGTCCATGCGGCCGTCGGCGAAGAGGGCGCCGCGGTGTTCGCGCAGGGAGGTCTGGACGAGGGTGAGGTCGGTGAGGAGCTCGGCGGTGCCGAGGTAGTCGCGGCCTTCCTCGTGGGGGGTGCCCTTGGCGAGGCGCTCGCGGGTGTTGACGAGCTTCTGGCGGATGCAGGTGGCCTTGAGGCGGTAGGGCTCTTCGGCGTTGAGGCGCTTGTAGCGGGGGCTGATCTCGGGGAGGCGTTCGAGGTCGGCCTGGAGGGAGGTGAGGAGTTCCTCGGTGGCGCCGGTGTAGCGGATGGAGTTGGACAGCAGCCCGCGCAGGAAGTCGATCAGTTCGAGGGCGTCGGTGATGCCGTGTTCGTGCTGGAGGATCAGGACGTCGCGGGTGACGTCGGGGGTGACGTTGGGGTTGCCGTCGCGGTCACCGCCGATCCAGGTGCCGAAGGTGAGCGGGCGGGTGCCGGCGGGGAGCTCGACGCCGACGCGCTGGAGTTCGGCGGCGAGGTCTTCCAGTACGTCGCCGACGGCGCCGGCGTGGAGCTCGTCGAGGTAGTAGATGGCGTTGCGGGCCTCGTCGGCGGGCTCGGGGCGGACGACGCGCAGTTCGTCGGTCTGCCAGACGAGGTCGATGTTCTCGGCGAGCCGCAGGTCGTGGCGGCGGCGCTCGCCGGCCCCGGAGACGGGCTCTTCGAGGAGGGCGGCGATGCGGCGCAGCTTGTTGAGGACGCTGCGGCGGGCCGCCTCGGTGGGGTGTGCGGTGAAGACGGGCCGGACGTTGAGGTTCTTGACCGTCTCGCGCAGGTGCTCGGGGTCGGCGTCCTTGAGCATGTCGGCGGTGCGGGCCAGCAGGCCGCCTTCGGCGGCGCGGTGGGCGCGCAGTTCCTTGCCGCGGTGCACCTGCTCGGTGACGTTGGCGAGGTGGAAGTAGGTGGAGAAGGCGCGCACGAGCTTGGCGGCGGTCTCCAGGTCGGTGTCGCCGAGGAGGGCGGCCGCGGCTTCGCCGTCGGTGCGGGTGAGCGCGCGGACGCGTTCGACGAGGTCGAGGAGGTCTTGGCCCTCCTGGCGTACGAGGGTCTCCCCGAGGAGGTCGCCGAGGCGGCGGATGTCCGCGCGCAGCTCTGCGTTGGCCGTGTCCGCGGCGGTCGCGGCGACGGAGGTGGCGGGGGCCTGGTCAGCACTGCTCACAGGTGCGGCTCCTTGCAGTGTTCGAGCGCTACTGGGCGGGGGGCTCCCGGGTGCGCGCGGCGGTGCCGCGTCCTGATGCGCAGCTCGGGCTGCCCGTGCGGACCGCGCTGTCCGACGACACCAGGATAGGTGTCCTGTGCGGGTGACCGGGCAGGGTGCCCGCCCAGTGGACCGTGCGGGTCGGAGCGGGAAGGTCCCGGCCGTGCTCCTCTTGCCGGAAGCGGCAGCTTTGCCATACTTACGATGCCGTAGGTTACGGATGCGTAGGTCCGGGCCCGGTGCCTGCCGACTCCTCACCCCCCGGGGGAACCCCCATGACCACCAGTCCCGATCTGATCGAGGACGCCTCGGCGTCCTCCGTGCGCGGTGGCGATCCCGCGTCCGAGCCGTCCGCGACGCGCGGCGGCGAGAGCAAGCGGTCCGTCGAGCAGGTCGCCCTGCTGCTGTTCATCACCGTCCCCTTCGTGGCGCTGCTGGCGGCGATCCCGCTGGCCTGGGGCTGGGGGGTGAGCTGGCTGGACGTGGGCCTGATGGTGTTCATGTACTTCCTGGCCTGCCACGGCATCACGATCGGTTTCCACCGGTACTTCACGCACGGTTCCTTCAAGGCGAAGCGGCCGTTGCGGATCGCGCTGGCGGTCATGGGGTCGATGGCGGTGGAGGGTCCGCTGGTGCGCTGGGTGGCGGACCACCGCAAGCACCACAAGTTCTCCGACCACGAGGGTGATCCGCATTCGCCGTGGCGGTTCGGTGAGACGGTGCCGGCCCTGATGAAGGGCCTGTGGTGGGCGCACATCGGCTGGCTCTTCGACGAGGAGCAGACCAATCAGCAGAAGTACGCCCCGGACCTGATCAAGGATCCGGCGATCCGGCGGATCTCGCGGGACTTCGTCTTCTGGACGCTGTTCTCGCTGGCGATCCCGCCGCTGGTGGGCGGTCTGGTGACGATGTCGTGGTGGGGGGCGTTCACGGCGTTCTTCTGGGGTTCTCTGGTGCGTGTGGCGCTGCTGCACCACGTGACGTGGTCGATCAACTCGATCTGTCACGCGGTGGGCAAGCGGCCGTTCAAGTCGCGGGACCGCAGTGGCAACGTGTGGTGGCTGGCGGTGCTGTCGTGCGGGGAGTCCTGGCACAACCTGCACCACGCCGATCCGACGTCGGCCCGGCACGGCGTGCTGCGCGGGCAGGTCGATTCGAGTGCGCGGCTGATCCGCTGGTTCGAGCAGCTGGGCTGGGCGAGCGACGTGCGGTGGCCGTCGGCCGAGCGGATCGATGCCCGGCGCCAGGAGAAGACGTCGAACCCGGCATGATGGGGGACGTGGCGATCGACGGCAGCAGTTCCAGCAGCGACAAGCCCCGGCGAGGCCGCCGGGTCCGGATGACGGGCGCCGAACGGCGTCAGCAACTGCTGGACATCGGCCGCGCCCTGTTCGCCGAGAAGGGTTTCGAGGGCACGTCGGTGGAGGAGATCGCGGCGAAGGCCGGGGTGTCCAAGCCGGTGGTGTACGAGCACTTCGGCGGCAAGGAGGGCCTGTACGCGGTGGTGGTCGACCGCGAGATGCGCCAGCTGCTGGACGGGGTGACGGGGGCTCTGACGGCGGGGCACCCGCGGGAGCTCCTGGAGCAGGCGGCGTTCGCCCTGCTCGACTACATCGAGAGTTATACGGACGGCTTCCGGATCCTGGTCCGGGACTCTCCCGTGGCGCAGTCGACGGGTACGTTCGCCTCGCTGATCAGTGACATCGCCACGCAGGTGGAGGACATCCTGGGTCTGGAGTTCAAGGCCCGCGGCTTCGATCCGAAGCTGGCGCCGCTGTACGCGCAGGCGCTGGTCGGGATGGTGGCGCTGACGGGTCAGTGGTGGCTGGAGACCCGGCGGCCGAAGAAGGCCGAGGTCGCGGCGCACCTGGTGAACCTGGCCTGGCACGGGCTGGAGAACCTGGAGCCGAGACCGCGGCTGGTGGGTCACCGCAAGAGCTGAGCGGACGCGACGGCGCCCCGTCACCGGAGGTCCGGTGGCGGGGCGCCGTCGCGTCACGCGGCTACAGGCAGGGCTCTTCCAGGCCGTGCCGTCGCACGTCGTGGGCCTCCAGGAACTCCAGCCGGTTGCCGACCGGGTCCTCGGAGTAGAAGCGCTTGTGGCCGGGCAGGTCGCCGTCCCAGACGACGGATGCCCCGCGCTCCTCCAGTCTGCGCGCGTACGCCTCGATGCCGCTCACCCTGAGGCCGGGGTGGGCCTTGCGGGCCGGGCGGAAGTCCTCTTCCACCCCCAGGTGCAGCTGGACGCCGCCGGCGGCGAACCAGCAGCCGCCGCGGGCGGCGAGGACGGGGGGTTTGGAGAGCTCCGTCATGCCCAGGACACCTGTGTAGTAGGCGCGCAGCGCGTCTTCCGAGCCGGGGGGCGCGGCGAGTTGCACGTGGTCGACGGCGGTGAGCACGGTCAGGCCTCCTTGCGGGCGACGGCGAAGATGCGGCGGAAGGGGAAGACGGTGCCGCGCGGGCCGGGCGGGTAGGCCTCGCGCAGGATTTCCCGGTATTCGGCGAGGAAGCGTTCGGCTGCCTCGCGGTCGTCGCCGAGGGCGGTGAGCACGGGCCGCAGGGCGGTGCCCTTGACCCAGTCGAGTACGGGGTCGGGGCCTTGCAGCATCTGGTGGTAGGTGGTTTCCCACACGTCGACGGCGCAGCCGAGCTCGGTGAAGCGGGCGAGGTATTCGGCGGGTTCGAGGAGGTGGATGTAGCGGGCGCCGTGGCCGGCGAGGCGGGAGCGCCAGCGGGCGGTGTCGCAGAGGTCGGCGAGCAGGCGGTGGCTGGGGGCGCCGAAGTTGCCGGGGATCTGGAAGGCGAAGGTGCCGCCGGGCCGCAGTCCGTTGATCCAGGCGGCGAAGGAGCCGGGGTGGCTGGGCACCCATTGCAGGGCCGCGTTGGACACGATCAGGTCGTAGGTCTCCTCGGGCATCCAGTCGGCGATGTCGCCGCGGCGGAAGTCGAGGTGGCCGCCGCCGGCGGTGGGTCCGGCGTGTTCGGCGGTGGCGCGTTCGAGCATCTCGGGGGACAGGTCGAAGCCGGTGATGCGGGCTTCGGGCCAGCGTTCGGCGAGGAGGGCGGTGACGTTGCCGGGGCCGCAGCCGAGGTCGGCGATGCGCAGGCCGGGGGCGCCCTCGGCGGTGCGGCGGGGGGTGGGGAGCTCGGGTATGCGGGTGAGGAGGTCCAGGAAGGGGCGGGTTCGGTGGCCGGCGTGCCGGAGGTACTGCTGGGGGTCCCAGGTGGGTGCGGAGGGGGTGGAGCCGTCCATGGCCTGGGGGCGCACGGCCGGAGCGATGTCGGAATGCATGTTCGAGCCTCCCTGCTGGTGGGGCGGTCGGAAGCGGAAGCCGTTCCGGCCACCTCCATGCCCCATGGTCGGCCAGAATATATCTCGTAGTCAAGATTCTTGATTTCAAGAGACTTCATGTCGACAGACCCCTTACACTGATCGGCATGGAGGACGAGGTCGACCGACTGGTCGCGGCATGGCGGCGAGAGCGCCCTGACCTCGACGTGGAACCGCTCGAGGTGCTCAGCCGCGTCAGCAGGCTCGCGCGCCACCTCGACCGCGCCCGCAGGCTGGCCTTCTCCGAGCACGGGCTGGAACCGTGGGAATTCGACGTGCTGACCTCGCTCCGGCGCGCGGGCGCGCCCTATCAGCTGTCCCCCGGGCAACTCCTGACCCAGACGCTCGTCACCTCGGGCACCATGACCAACCGCATCGACCGGCTCGCCAAGAAGGGCCTCGTCGAACGGCTGCCCGACCCCAACGACCGGCGCGGCGTACTCGTCCGGCTGACGCCCGAGGGCCGCGACCGCGCCGACCAGTCCCTCGCGGGGCTGCTGGCCCAGGAACGGGCGATCCTGGCCCAGCTCTCGACGGCGCAGCGCGGCGACCTCGCGGGGCTGCTACGCCAGTTGACCGCTCCGTTCGACAACGTCCCCGGGTAGTCCGGACAGTTCGGCGGGCCGTACGCCGGCCCTCCTGGCCAGGGCCACGGCAGCCAGCGTGGAGTGCACCCCGAGTTTGCCCAGCACGTTCTGCATGTGGGTGCGGACGGTGTGCGGGGACAGGAACAGCCGGGCCGCCACGTCCTTGCGGCCCAGCCCGGCCACCATGCAGCGGAGCACCTCGTGCTCCCTCGGCGTGAGGGATTCGACGAGCCGTTCGCTGTCCGTACGGTGCTTGCGGGCCGCGGTGAGCTCCCGGAGCACCCCGGTGAGCAGCGCGGGCGGCAGGTGGGTCTCCTCGCGCAGCACCCCCCGGATGACCGCGAGCAGCCGTGACAGGGAGCAGTCCTTCGCCACCCACCCGGAAGCGCCCGCCTGGAGGGCCAGGGCGGCCCGGCGGGGGTCGTCCCGTTCGGCGAGGACCACCGTGCGGACCCCGGGGTGGGCGACGCGCACCCCGGCGACGAGCGCGATCCCGTCGGGCCCGGGCGGCGCCCCGGAGCCCGGCTCCCGCTGGGCGGGTACGGTCCCGGCGGCGGCACCGAGGTCGGCGTCGACGAGCATGACGTCGAAGCGGCGGCCCTCGGCCGCCGCGCGTTCGAGACAGCGCGCGGCCGCGGGACCGCTGCCGGCCGCGGACACGTCCACGTCCGGCTCGGCCGCGAGCGCGGCTGCGAGGGACTCGGCGAAGATGCGGTGGTCGTCGACCACCAGAACCCGGATGCGAACCACAAAACCCCCAAGGGTCGGGGAACGGACGGCTGCGGGTACGACGCCCGGACCAGGAGGTCCACAGGGCGCCGCGGCCGCCGCCGCGACTTCTGTGCACTACCCCGGACCGGACGCCGTACCCGGCGTGTCTCGACCCCTGAATCAACACCGGCCCCCACCGGTGTCACGCATCAGCGTAGGGCCGGGGGCGTCTCGCGGTTGGCCGAATAGCAGAAGTTTTTCCAGGGATTTTCCGGTGGGCGGGTCCCGAACAGGCTTTGGGGTGGCTGGTTTTCGATGGCCCTGAGGGTCCGGACGGAGCAATCGGGGCCGGAGTGTGCCATGGGCAGTTGCACGAGGGGGCTTTCACCCGGCGTACGCACGCTGGGCGCCCGCGCAGAGCGCCCGCGCACCGCGCCCGCCGCACACGCGCACGCCCCCCGCACCGGTCGGGTGCGAGGGGCGCGGGGGACGGCCGCGGACCTGCGGCGCGCGGGGCGGGCCGGGGCAGGGCGGGCCGGGGTGGGCCGGGGTCAGGAACGCTGCCCGCGGGCGAAGTTCCAGGCGTCGGTGACGATGGTGGTCAGGTCCGAGCGGGTCGGGGTCCAGCCGAGGCGCTCGTGCGCCGCGCGCGCGGAGGCGACCAGTACCGCCGGGTCACCGGGGCGGCGGGCGGCGACGGTCTCCGGGATGTCCCGGCCGGTGACCTTGCGGACGGTCTCGATCACCTCGCGGACCGAGAAGCCGCTGCCGTTGCCGAGGTTGCAGACCAGGTGCTCGCCCTCGGCCGCCGCCTCCAGCGCCGACAGGTGCGCCTCCGCCAGGTCGGCGACGTGGATGTAGTCCCGTACGCAGGTGCCGTCCGGGGTCGGGTAGTCCTCGCCGAACACCGAGATGGAGGCGCGCTCCCCCAGGGCGACCTGGAGGACCAGCGGGATCAGGTGGGTCTCGGGATCGTGCCGCTCACCGAACTCGCGGTAGGCGCCCGCCACGTTGAAGTAGCGCAGCGAGACCGCCGCGAGGCCGTGCGCCACGCACTCCCCCGCGATCATGTGGTCGACGGCCAGCTTGGAGGCGCCGTAGGGGTTGGTCGGCGCGGTGACCGAGTCCTCGGTGAGCGGGCCGTCGGCCGGCTCGCCGTAGGTCGCGGCGGTGGAGGAGAAGATGAGCCTGCGGACCCCGGCGCCGCGCATCGCGTCGAGCAGGGCGAGGGTGCCGCCGACGTTGTTGTCCCAGTACTTGCCGGGGTTCACGACGGACTCGCCGACCTGCGAGGAGGCCGCGAAGTGCAGCACCGCGTCGTAGGAGGGGTCCAGGTGCTCGGCGGCGTCCTGGATCCGGCCGTCGATCACGGTGGCGCCCGCGGGGACTCCCTCGCCGAAGCCGGTGGAGAAGTTGTCGAGGACGGTGACCTCGTGGCCGGTCTCCAGGAGACGGGCGGCGACGACGCTGCCCACGTATCCGGCGCCGCCGGTGACCAGGTACTTGCTCACTCGCACTCCTACTGCTCGCGGACGCACGCGTACGCGCGTGCTGGTGACTGGCTTACCGGATTCCGCGGCTCCGGGGAAATCGCCGGAGCCGCGCGACTCATTCCGCGGCCGGCTGCGGACGGGCGGGCAGCACGGCCCGGTCCAGCAGGCCGGTGCGCGCGGCCAGGGCGGCCGCCTCCAGCCGCGAACCCACGCCCAGCTTCATCAGCACCCGCTGGACGTGGGTGCGGGCCGTGCTCGGCGCGATCGCCATCCCGGCGGCGATGAGCCGGGTGTCCTCGCCCTCGGCGACCCGGACCAGCACCTCCACCTCGCGCGGGGTGAGCATCCGCAGCAGCCGGCTGCCCTCGTCGTCGGGCTGGGCGGCGGGGTTGAGCAGCTCGGCGAAGGCCCCCTGCAACAGTTGGGGGGCGATCGCCACCTCACCCGCCCGGGCCTTGGCCAGGGCCCGTTCCACGCCCTCGATGCGCTCGTCGTGGCGTACGTAGCCCGAGGCCCCGGCGGCGAAGGCCGCGGCGATCCCGCGCGGGCTGGGCACCGGGCCCAGGACGACGACGGCGATCTGCGGGCGCTCCCGCTTGATCCGGGCGACGGGTTCGAAGATCCCGGGGTCGGCGGGGGTGGCGGTGCCGAACAGACAGACTTCCGGGGCGCGGCTGATGACCAGTTCGGCGGCTCCGGCCGTCGGCGCGGCCGCCGCGAGCACCCGGTGCCCGCGCAGTTTCAGTGCCGAGGCGAGCGCCTCGGCCAGCAGCCGGTGCTCGTCGACCACCATGACCCGTACGCCCATTCAAGGCTCCCACCCCAGATCCTTCTGACCCGGCAAGCTACACGCTTGTTCGACGGGGCGTGCCGGTTACCGCGCAGAAGCCCCCGGAAGGGCGGACCTTCCGGGGGCTTCGGGGTGGGACCGTTCGCGGTCGGCCGCGGTCGGCGCGCGGCCGGCCCGCGGTCAGCTCGCGGTGAAGGAGACGAAGAGGAACTCGGGGTCGGCCTTGTCCGAGTACGGCTTGCGGACCATCGTGCGCGAGATGAAGAACTTGCCGTTGTGGTAGCGGAACTCGGAGTGGTCCGCCGAGAACTGGCCCTCGGCGCGCTGGCCCGTCTTCTCCGGCGGGTTCTCCATGAGGAGGGTTTCCTTCATGGTCTTGCTGTCGATGCTGACGATCTGGCCGCCCTTGTTGTACGGGGGCGACTTGTAGGCGATGACGTTCGAGCCGTCCATGCGCAGCGGGGTGATGGTGTAGCTCTCGCCCGCGTCGGCCCGGTCGGTGGTGGCCTTGCCGGTCTCCAGGTCGAAGGAGACGAGCTCGTTGGTGCGGCCGACGGAGGATCCCGAGCCCTGGTGCTCGTAGGTCGGGAGGTAGACCTTGCCGTTGCCGACGACCATCTTCGAGCACTGCTCGACCTCGGTGGCGGGGCACTCGGGGGCGTAGTTGCCGGTGGCGAGCGGGATGCGGCTCTTGAGCTGGCCCGCGTCGTCGACGACGAAGAGGTCGCTGACGCCGGTGGCGTTCTTGGCCGTGTCGCCGACGTCGGCGGCGACGATGAGCGGCTTCGTGGAGATGATGCCGGCCCACTCGATGCCCGGGGACAGCTTGTACGAGGACTTCGGGGCGCCGCTGACGGGGTCGAGGATCTGCGCGTAGAGGGTCTGGTTGGGGATCCGGCCGCACTTGCGCAGGACCGCGAGGGCCTCGCCGCCCGCGTAGCCGAGGTCGTAGCAGCCCTCGCCGTCGACCTTGGGCGTCCACAGGGACTTGCCGTCGGCCAGGCTCCAGGCGGCGCCGCCGCTGAGGCCGCCGGCGGCGACGGTCTGGCCGCTGATGGAGACCTCGTTGAAGCTGACCGGCTTGTCGCCGCCGGTGGCGGACTTGGCGGTGGCGGACCACACGAGCTTGCCGGTGTTCAGGTCGATGACGCCGACCTGGGTGCACTGCGGGTACTTCTTGTCCTCGGTCGGCATGGCCTCCTGGAAGAGGATGGCCGACTTGTTGTCGGTGACGTGCTTGGTCGCGCCGCAGATCTGGGCGGGGAGCGGGAGCTCCCACTTCTTGCCGCCGTCGACCAGGTTGTAGCCGACGACCTTCGCCACGTCGGACTTGACGTAGGTGGAGTCGGTGAGCCAGGAGCCGTCGACGGAGACGACCTCGGCGGGCGCCGGGCTCGGGACGTTGACGAGGGTCTTCGACTTGGGGTTGGACGGGGCCTTCTCGGTTCCGCCCGGGGCCGCGGGGGCCTTGGGGTCGGCCGAGCCGGTGGGGTCGCCCTCGGCGACGGTCTGGCCGCCGTCCCCGTCGCCGGAGACGTACCAGAAGCCGCCGCCGATGATCATGACCATCGCCAGCAGGGCGGCGCCGACGATCATCAGCTGGGTGCGCTTGTCGTTGCCGCCGCCCGCCGGGCGCTGGGCCGGGGCCTGGACGACGGTGCTCGGCTGCGGCGGGTAGCCGTAGCCGGGCTGCTGCTGGGGGTAGCCGTATCCGGCCGGCTGGGTCGGCGGCTGGGCCGGCGGCTGGGGAACGGTCGGCGGGGCCGAAGGGGGCGGCGGCGTGGGCGCGCCGAAGCCTCCCGACGGGGGCTGCTGCGGGGGCGGCGGGGTACTCATGGAGTGCTGTTGCCTCTCGGTGGGCGGCTCGGTGGACTCGTTCACTTGCCGAAGGCCATCAGGAGCTTCTCTTCCTTGCCCTCGCCGGCCAGCCTGGTGACGGAGAGGAAGAAGCGTCCGTCCTCGTAGGCGGTCTGGGAGAACATGAAGGAGCCCTCGATCTTCGCGGCGGGGCCCGAGGGCAGCTTCAGGAGCACCTTGGGCGTGCCGCTGCCGGCCGGGAGCGACACGATCTCGCCGGGCTCGTCGAGGGCGCCCCTGCGGTAGGCGGTCAGCTGGCCGTTGGCGGCCTTCAGCGGGACGAAGGTCTGCTTGTCGCCGGCCTTGGTGCGCCACTTGGTCTTGCCGGTGTTGAGGTCGAAGGCGACGATCTCGGCGCTCGCGGTGTCCAGTTCCGCGCCGGTGCCCAGGTAGACGGTGTCGCCGTCGACGACGGAGTTCCCGCAGTGCTGGAGGCCCTCGCTGGTGCTGCTGCCGCCGCAGTTGATCGTGAAGTTGCCGTCGCCGGAGAGCGAGTTGCGCTTCTGTCCCTTGTCGTCGATGACGAGGATGCCGCGCTGCTTGGTCTCGCGGTTCTGGGCGTCGATGACGGTCGGGCTGACCGAGTAGACGGCCTTGACCTGGAAGCCCTTGGGGAGCTTGTAGGACCAGGTCTTCTTGCCGGTGTTCGGGTCGGCGTCCTGGATCTCGACGGTCTTGTCGGCGTCCTGGCACATGGCCACGGCGATCATCTTGCCGTTGCCGGCGGCGTAGTCCGTGGGCTTGCAGCCCTCGGGGCCGGCGTCGGAGAAGAGCTTGTCGCCGGTGCTCAGGCGGTGGGCACTGAGGCCGCCCATCCAGCCGAGGGCGAAGGTGTCCCCGGTGAGGGTGACCGTGGTGTCGACGGCGGACTTGAAGAAACCGTCCATGACGACTTCCTTGGTCCAGACCTCCTTGCCGCCCTTGAGGTCGATCAGCTTCATCTGGTTGCAGTTGGAGTCGTCGGCGTTCTTGACGACCATGACGGTCTTGCCGTCGGGGGTGGTCTGACCCGTGAGTCCGCAGATCTTCGTGCCGAGGTCGAGCTTCCACTTTTCCTTGCCGTCGGCCACCGCGTAGGCCACGACGGACTTGTCGACGGTCTTGACGACGGCGTCGCCGACCACCCACTGCCCGGCGGTCGGGATCCCGACGGCGGGGCCCTCCATCTTGGCGGTCTTGAGCCAGAGCGCCTTGTCCTCGCCGGGCTTGCGGCCGGAGTTGAGGTCGGTCGGGTACGAGACGCCGGCGCCCTTGCCGTCGCCCTTGTCCACGGAGGCCGAGGGGGAGGGTTCGCCGGAGGGGGCGGGGCTCTGCGCGACGGGTTCCTTGGGCGCCTTGCCGTCGTCCCCCGCGAGGAGGAACCAGCCGCCGGCGCCCAGTACGAGCACGCCGGCGACGGCGGCCGCGATCAGCGCGGCCGGCTTGCGCCGGCCGGGCGGCGTCGGGACGGGGGGCATGCCCTGCGGCGGGGGCGGGAACCCGTAGCCGCCCTGCTGCACGGGCTGCGGAACGGTCGGCGGCTGCTGCTGGGCGTACGGGTTGGCGCCCTGTGGCGGGAATCCGTACCCCTGCTGGGGAGGGCCGGGCAAGTGTCCGTAACCGGACGGCGGCGGCGGCTGGTTCGGCGGCTGGGGCGGCTCGGTCATCAGCGCATACCTTCGGCGTCAGGCGGTCAAGCGGTCGGTAGAACGACCCTTTCTATCACTCGTGGCCGACATGCGACGGGCCGGTCCGACCCCTGTTCCCAAGGGAGGACCGGCCCGTGACTCGGCCGTTATCCGACCGGACGGCGCTCAAAAGTGTCCGGACTCACGCTTCTTCGGCCAGTTCCAGCCAGCGCATCTCCAAGTCGTCCCGCTCCGAGATCAGTTCCCGGAGCTCGGCGTCGAGCTTGGCGACCTTGTCGTAGTCGGTGGAGTTCTCGGCGATCTGCGCGTGCAGGTTCGACTCGCGGTCGGACATCTTGTTGAGCTGCCGCTCGATCTTCTGAAGCTCCTTCTTCGCGGCGCGCGAGTCCCCCGAGGCGGACGACTTCGCGGCCGGCGCCGGGGCCGCCGGGGCGGCCGCCTCGATCATCCGCTGCCGGCGCTCCAGGTACTCGTCGAGGCCGCGCGGCAGCATCCGCAGGGAGGCGTCCCCCAGGAGCGCCATCACCGTGTCGGTGGTGCGCTCGATGAAGAACCGGTCGTGGGAGATCACGATCATGGAGCCGGGCCAGCCGTCGAGGAGGTCCTCCAGCTGGGTCAGGGTCTCGATGTCGAGGTCGTTGGTGGGCTCGTCGAGGAAGAGGACGTTGGGCTCGTCCATCAGCAGCCGCAGGATCTGGAGCCGGCGCCGCTCACCGCCGGAGAGGTCCCCGACGGGGGTCCACTGCTTCTCCTTGGTGAAGCCGAACTGCTCGCACAGCTGGCCCGCCGTCATCTCGCGGCCCTTGCCGAGGTCGACGCGGTCACGGACCCGCTGGACGGCTTCCAGGACGCGCAGCGAGGGGTCGAGCTCGCCCACCTCCTGGGACAGGTAGGCCAGCTTGACGGTCTTGCCGACGACGACCGTGCCGGCCGCGGGCTGGACGTCGCCCTGCGTGCGGGCGGCCTCGGCGAGGGCGCGCAGCAGGGAGGTCTTGCCGGCGCCGTTGACGCCGACGAGGCCGACGCGGTCGCCGGGGCCCAGGTGCCAGGTGAGGTGCTTGAGCAGGGTCTTGGGGCCGGCCTGGACGGTGACGTCCTCCAGGTCGAAGACCGTCTTGCCGAGGCGGGCGTTGGCGAACTTCATCAGCTCGGAGGTGTCGCGCGGCGGCGGCACGTCGGCGATGAGCTCGTTGGCGGCCTCGATGCGGTAGCGCGGCTTGGAGGTCCGGGCGGGGGCGCCGCGGCGCAGCCAGGCCAGCTCCTTGCGCATCAGGTTCTGCCGCTTGGACTCCTCGGTCGCGGCGATGCGGTCGCGCTCGGCGCGGGCGAAGACGTAGTCGCTGTAGCCGCCCTCGTACTCGTGGACGTCGCCGCGCTGCACGTCCCACATGCGGGTGCAGACCTGGTCGAGGAACCAGCGGTCGTGGGTGACGCAGACGAGCGCGGAGCGGCGTTCCTGGAGGTGCTTGGCCAGCCAGGAGATGCCCTCGACGTCGAGGTGGTTGGTGGGCTCGTCGAGGACGAGGAGGTCCTGGTCGGCGATGAGCAGCTTGGCGAGGGCGATGCGGCGGCGCTCGCCGCCGGACAGCGGGCCGATGACGGTGTCGAGGCCCTGGCCGAAGCCGGGCAGGTCGAGTCCGCCGAAGAGGCCGGTGAGCACGTCGCGGATCTTGGCGTTGCCGGCCCACTCGTGGTCGGCCATGTCGCGGATGATCTCGTGCCGGATCGTGGCGGAGGGGTCGAGCGAATCGTGCTGGGTGAGGACGCCCATGCGCAGGCCGCTGTTCTGGGTGACCCGGCCGGTGTCGGGTTCCTCCAGCTTCGCGAGCATCCGGATGAGGGTGGTCTTGCCGTCGCCGTTGCGGCCCACGACACCGATCCGGTCCCCCTCGGACACGCCGAGGGAGATGCCGTCGAGCAGGGTACGGGTGCCGTACACCTTGCTGACTGCCTCGACATTGACCAGATTGACGGCCATCAGACGCGCTCCAGGGAAGGGGTGTGGATCAGCCCCTCAGCCTAACGCTCCGGAGCGACACCGACCGATCCACCAGCAGGGCGCCCGCCAGAGCCATGCCGATGGCGGCGGGTGCGGTCAGGGGCAGGGCGATCAGGGTGGCGCTGTGGCCCTCCAGGATGCCGCCGAGGCCGGTCATGGAGAGGCCGAGGATCCCGAGGAGGCACAGGGTGATGCCGAGGGCGGCGGCGGGCCCGCTGCCGGGGGCCCGCGCGGCGGGGGCGGACGCGGGGGCGGGCGCTTCGAAGCGGCGGAAGCAGGCGACCAGCAGGGCGGTGACCAGGGCCGCGAGGAGGATCCGCGGCGGGACCTGGGCCCACCAGGCGGCGGTGGCCGGCTCGGGGAGGGCGAGGCCGAGGGCGAGCTGGGCCGCGTACACGCCGAGCATGGCGGTGAGGTGCCACAGGAACGCGGTCATGGCGATGCCGTTGGCGGCGACGACCCGCCGCCAGACGCGGGGCCGCTCCAGCCAGGCCGTGGCGGGGCCCGCGCACAGCTGGACGGCGCCGACGAGCCACAGGCCGTGGCACAGCAGGGCGAGGGTGGGCGGGGCCATGTTCGACACCTTTTCCCCGGGCATCCCGACCATGGACAGCGGGTACGGTCCGGCCGCGACGAGCAGGACGGCCCCGGCGAGCCCGGCGGCGGCCAGGACCGCCGGCCGGGTGAGGCGCCCGTCGGCGCGCAGGAAGCCGAGCTGGTGCACGGCCAGCCACACGAAGGCGAAGTTCAGGAACTCCACGTACGGGACCCCGAGCGCGAAGCGCAGGACGTCGACCAGCGCGGCCGCCCCGGCGAGCGCGGCGAAGGCGGCCCAGCCGTGGCGTTCGTGCAGGGTGAGCAGGGGCGGGGTGAAGGCGACCATCGCGAGGTAGATCCCGATGAACCACAGCGGCTGCGTGACCACCCGCAGGGCGGCGCCGGTCAGCCGTCCGCCGTCCAGTCCCGCGAGCTGGACGGCCAGTGCGAGGGCGGCCCACACCAGGACGAAGACGAGGGTGGGCCGCAGCAGCCGCTGGAGGCGGGCCCGCAGGAAGGCGGCGTAGACGGGTCCGTCGGCCTTGCGGGCGAGCGAGCGGTACGAGAGGGCGTGCGCGAACCCGCCGACGAAGAAGAACACCGGCATGATCTGGAGCCCCCAGGTGAGCACCTGGAGCGGGGGGACGAGGGCGAGCAGGTTCCCTATGCCGTCTCCGGCGACGGCCGCCATCAGCCAGTGGCCGAGCACGACCGTGCCGAGCGAGGCGACCCGGAGCAGGTCCACGTACCGGTCGCGGCTCGCGGGGGTCGCGGCGGCCATGTCGCGTGCGGTGACTGTCATGTCCCCCACGGTCGTGGCCGGGCTGCCGCGGCGACAGGGTACGGATACTCAGATCGCGCTGGGTACCGCCGCCGCCCGGCCGCCGGGCGGGGTCAGGCCGGCAGCACCGTGGCGCCGGGGACGGGGCTCGACGCGGTACGGGTGGTGCGGCAGGTGCCGGAGGCCTCCAGTGCGGCGGCGACCTTGGCGGCGCCTTCCTCGTCCCGGACCAGGAAGGCCGTGGTCGGGCCGGAGCCGGAGACCAGCGCGGCCAGCGCCCCGGCGCCGATGCCCGCCGCGAAGGTGTCGGCCAGCCGCGGGCGCAGCGACAGCGAGGCGGCCTGGAGGCCGTTCGACAGGGCGGGCGCGAGCCGGTCCGGGTCGCCGGAGGCGAGGGCCTCGAGGAGTTCCGGGGAGGCTTCCGGTTCGGGGACGGAGGTGCCCGCGGTCAGCCGGTCGAACTCGCGGAACACGGCCGGGGTGGACAGGCCCCCGTCGGCCACCGCGAACACCCAGTGGAAGGAGCCCGCGTCGACCGGGGTGAGCAGCTCGCCCCGGCCGGTGCCGAGGGCCGCGCCGCCGACCAGGCTGAAGGGGACGTCGCTGCCGAGCTCGGCGCAGATGTCGAGGAGTTCGGCGCGCGGGGTGCCGAGCCCCCACAGGGTGTCGCAGGCCAGCAGGGCGGCCGCGCCGTCCGCGCTGCCGCCCGCCATGCCGCCCGCGACCGGGATGTTCTTCGCGATGTGGAGGTGGACGGCGGGCTCGATCCCGGCACGGGCGGCGAGGAGCTCGGCGGCCCGGGCTGCCAGGTTGGTGCGGTCCAGGGGCACCTGGCCGGCGTCCGGTCCCTCGCAGGTGACGGTCAGTTCCGCGGCGGGGGTGGCCGTGACCTCGTCGAAGAGGGAGACGGCGAGGAAGACCGTCGCGAGGGGGTGGAAGCCGTCAGGGCGGGCGGCGCCCACCCCGAGCTGGACGTTGACCTTCGCGGGGACCCGTACGGTCACGCTCACAGCGCGGGCCTCTCCGCGACGGGCTTGTGCTCGGCGATCGCGGCGAACTCCTCCACCGTGAGGGACTCGCCGCGCGCCTGCGGGGAGACTCCGGCGGCGACGAGGGCCGCCTCGGCGCCCGCGGCCGAACCGGCCCAGCCGGCCAGCGCGGCGCGCAGGGTCTTGCGGCGCTGCGCGAAGGCGGCGTCGACGACGGCGAACACCTCGGCCTTCGAGGCGGTGGTCTTGACCGGCTCGGTGCGCCGCACGAGGGAGACGAGTCCGGAGTCGACGTTCGGGGCGGGCCAGAACACCTTGCGGCCGATGGATCCGGCGCGCTTGACGTGCGCGTACCAGTTGGCCTTGACGGAGGGGACGCCGTAGACCTTGTTCCCGGGTTCGGCGGCGAGCCGGTCGGCGACCTCCGCCTGGACCATGACGAGGGTCCGCTCGATGGTCGGGAAGCGGTCCAGCATGGTCAGCAGCACGGGGACGGCCACGTTGTAGGGCAGGTTCGCGACGAGCGCGGTCGGCGCCGGGCCGGGCAGTTCCGTCACCAGCATGGCGTCGGAGTGGACCAGCGCGAAGCGGTCCTTCTTCGCGGGCATCCGCGCCTCGATGGTGGCGGGCAGCGCGGCGGCCAGGATGTCGTCGATCTCGACGGCGACGACCCGGTCGGCGGCCTCCAGCAGGGCGAGCGTCAGCGAGCCGAGACCCGGACCGACCTCGACGACGACGTCGTCCGGGCGCACCGCCGCGGTGCGCACGATGCGGCGGACGGTGTTGGCGTCGATGACGAAGTTCTGGCCCTTCTGCTTCGTCGGGCGTACGCCGAGTACGGCGGCCAGTTCCCGGATGTCGGCCGGCCCGAGGAGGGCGTCAGAAGGGGTTTCGTCGGGCTGCTGCTGCTCTGCGGTGCTCACCGGTACAGCGTCTCAGATCGGCCGGGGGGAACCGGACACCGCACGGCGTTCACGGCATGAGCCCGTTCACGACATGAGCCTGCGCCCGCAGTGCGGCCACGGGCTCGCCCCCCGCTGCACGTAGAGCTTCTTCGCCCGGTACGTCTGCTCGGATCCGGAGGCGTCCTGCGGGCGGCCGCTGCCGCCGAGGCCCTGCCAGGTGCGTACGTCGAACTGGTAGAGGCCGCCGTAGGTGCCGGAGGGGTCGGTGGCGGAGGCCCGGCCGCCGGACTCGCAGTGGGCCAGCGCGGCCCAGTTGAGGTTGTCGGCGCCGGAGACCGAGGTCGGCAGCGGTTTCGTGCCGACCTTGACGAGCTGGTGGACGGGCTCGCGGACGACCTCCTCGGCGATCTTGCGGGGCTGCTGGCGGACCCCGTTGACGGTGCGCAGGCCGTAGGTGACCCGGCGCGCGCCGGGCCGCCCGGCCCGCTCGACGACCTCGGTCCCGGCGAACAGGGAGGCGTCCTCGACCCGCTCGGTCGTGTAGGGGATGCGCTCCTCGCGGACCTCTCGGGTGCCGGTGATGCGCAGCACGGTGACCGTCTGGCCGTCGCGGGGGAACTCGCCGGGCGGCACGGAGGTGGTGTCCTGGCCGTGGAGGGTGATGCCAGCCTGGTCCAGGGCCTCCTGGATGGTGGCGGCGTTCGTGCGGATGGTGCGTTCGCGGCCGTCGGCCATGAAGGTGACGCCGCGTTCCGTGCGCACGCCGAGGGTGAGGCCGGAGCGCGGGACGGCGGCGGTGCGGGGCAGGGTGAGGAAGGCGCCTTCGACGCGGACGTCGAGCTGGCGCAGGGCGGCTTCGACGGTGCGGGCGGTGGTCCACACCTGGCGGGTCCGGCCGTCGAGGGTCAGCCGCACGGGGCGGCCGTAGCGGACGACGATCTCCTCGCCGTCGTCGAGGGCGGAGCCGCGGGCGGGGGCGACGAGGTCGTGCGGGCCCACGCCGAGGCCTTCGGCGGCGAGGAGGGCGTCGACGCTCCCGGCGAAGGTGTGGAGGGTGCGGGGCACTCCGTCGACGGTGAGCCGGACCGCCTTGTCGGCGGCGACGAAGGCCGTGGTGCCGCCCGCGAGGAAGGCGACGACCAGCGCCTGGGGGACGATGCGGCGCCAGCTGTCGCGGGCGGCCGCGTTGCGGCGGCCGCGGCCGGCGGCGCGCTGTCCGCCCGCGCCGCCCGTGCCACCCGCGCCGCCCGCGCCGCTCTGTCCGGGGCCGGCCGGGCCGCCCTGGGCCGGGACCGCCCGCCGGCGTCCGCCGGGTTCCGGGGGTGCGGCCCGGCGTCTGCCGGCCGCCCGGCCGGCGTACGGGGCGTCCGTGTCCGGGACGGGCGGCGCGGGGGGCGGCGCGGGGTCGGCGGCCCGGCGCCGGCCGGTGGGGCGCCGGGCCGCGTCGGCGGCGGGGGCCGGGGCGGACGCGGGTGCGGAGGCGGGTGCGGAGGCCCGGCGGCGGGCCGCCCTGCGGCCTTCGGCCCTGGGGCCGGGGACGCCTCCGTCGGGGGCGGGGCCGTCGGGGTCAGGGTCGTACTCGGGGGCCGGGCCGGAGCGTGGAGCGGCGTCGGTGGCGGGGCCGGCGGCCGCGCCCGGGCCGGGGTCCGGTTCCGCCTCCGGCCAGGAGACACGGCGGTGACTGCCCTGTGTTTCGCTCACGTCGCTCGCTCCACTGGTCCGGCCCCTGCTGGTTCGGGCAGGGCACCCTAGCCGGAGCGGGCATCACGCTTCAAAGCCGTTCGACTACCCAGCGTGTCGGACGAACGGGCGTTCGCGCGGGGGGCGGACGGGCGGTCAGTACCCGAACGCGCGGGCCGTGTTGGCGGCCAGGGCCGTCGCCATGGCGTCCTCGTCGAGGCCGCGGACCGCCGCCATCGCCCGTACCGTCAGTGGAATGAGGTACGGGGCGTTGGGCCGTCCGCGGTACGGCGCCGGGGTGAGGTAGGGGGCGTCGGTCTCCACCAGCACCAGCTCCAGCGGGGCCACCGCGAGGGCCTCGCGCAGCGGGTGGGCGTTCTTGAAGGTGACCGTCCCGGCGAACGACATGTAGTAGCCGGCGGCCGCGCACTCGCGGGCCATCTCGGCGTCCCCCGAGTAGCAGTGGAAGACCGTCCGCTCGGGCGCGCCCTCCTCGCGCAGGATGCGCAGCACGTCGGCGTGGGCCTCGCGGTCGTGGATGACCAGGGCCTTGCCCCGGCGCTTCGCGATCTCGATGTGGGCCCGGAAGGAACGCTCCTGGGCGGCCATGCCCTCGGGGCCTGTGCGGAAGTGGTCGAGGCCGGTCTCCCCGACGGCCTTGACGTGGTCCAGCGCGGCGAGGGCCTCGATCTCGGCGAGTGCCTCGTCCAGGGCCGCCTCGCCGCCGCCGGGCCGGGCGCCCTGGCGGGACCAGCCGTCCGGGTCGCCGTGGACGATCCGGGGGGCTTCGTTCGGGTGCAGGGCCACGGCCGCGTGGACGTTCGCGTACGCGGCGGCCGTCTCGGCGGCCCAGCGGGAGCCCTTCACGTCGCAGCCGACCTGGACGACGGTGGTCACGCCCACGGAGGCGGCCTTCGCGAGGCCCTCCTCGACCGTGCCGGACTGCATGTCGAGGTGGGTGTGCGAATCGGCCACCGCCACCCGGAGCGGTTCGGGCAGCGGCGGCGGTACGTCCTTCGAGGCGGAGGAGGAGGCGGCGGAGGAAGGGCTGGGGCTCATACGGCCGATCTTATGACCGGCGGAAGAGCCGCATCAGCCGGGCGAACGGGCCGCGGCGTTCCCCGGCGGGATCGACGGCGACGGGCCCGGGCGCGTCGTGCGACGGCGTCCTCTTGCGGGGCCTCGGCGCACGGGGCGTGGAGGCCCCCGCCGGAACGGGTCCGGCGATGCCGGGGGCGACGGGGTGGTGGTAGAGCCGGTCGAGCATCCCGGTGACCGTCGAGACCTGGCCCTCCCGCATGATCCGTACGATGTGTCCGCCGCAGTTCAGGCAGGTGGGGTTGGACAGCGGCGAGGGGACCCGCTCGCCGGCGGCCTTGTAGACGATGAACGCCTCGCCCCTGGCGTCGACGTGGTGTTCTATCGCGTAGGCCTGCTCCCAGCCGTACCCGCACCTCATGCACGCGAAGGAGTAGGCCTCGTGCGCGGTCGGCACGGCCGGCGCGGCGGCCGGTGCGTGCGCGGGGACCGGTACGTGTACGGGGGCCGGGGCGGGTGCCGGGGTGTCTGCGATCTCACTCATGCCAGCTCCTCTTGTTCCACTGGTGCCATGTCCAGTGGACGCCTCTTCGGGCGGGAGCGCATCAGGCCCTGTCTACTGTTGGACGGCCTTTGGGCGACTCATGCCCAAAGCGCCCGGTGCGCGGTCTGAGCTTTGCCTTTCAGGGTAGCCCTTTGCCGATTTACGGCACCTTTTGTGCCGCGTTCTTTGCCGCCACGACCGCGTCGAACACGTCCCGCTTGGGTACGCCGGCCTCCGCGGCGACCGCCGCGATGGCCTCCTTGCGGCGCTCCCCCGCCTCTTCGCGCACCCGTACCCGGCGTACGAGCTCCTCGTCGTCCACGTCTCCCGGTCCGGCGGCGGGGGCGCCCTCGACGACGATCGTGATCTCGCCGCGCACGCCTTCGGCCGCCCAGAGCGCGAGCGCGCCGAGCCCGCCGCGCTTGACCTCCTCGTAGGTCTTCGTCAGTTCGCGGCACACGGCCGCGCGCCGGTCGGCGCCGAACACCTCGGCCATGGCGGCCAGGGTGTCGTCGAGCCGGTGCGGCGCCTCGAAGTAGACGAGGGTGCGGCGCTCGCCCTCCACCTCGCGGAGCCGGCCGAGGCGTTCTCCCGCCTTGCGGGGCAGGAAGCCCTCGAAGCAGAACCGGTCGACCGGCAGCCCGGACAGGGCGAGCGCGGTGAGCACGGCGGACGGCCCGGGCACGGCCGTCACCTTGATGTCCTTCTCCACGGCCGCGGCCACCAGCCGGTAGCCGGGGTCGGACACCGACGGCATCCCGGCGTCCGTGACCAGCAGCACCCGCTTGCCGGCCTCCAGGGCCTCCACCAGTTCGGGGGTGCGGGCGGACTCGTTGCCCTCGAAGTACGACAGCACCCGCCCGGTGGTGTGCACGCCGAGCCCCTGCGTCAGCCGGCGCAGCCGCCGGGTGTCCTCGGCGGCGATGACGTCGGCCCGCTCCAGCTCGGCGCCGAGCCGGGGCGGGGCATCGGCGAGGTCCCCGATGGGCGTACCGGCCAGGACGAGGACACCGGCGGAGGAGGAAGCTTCGGCAGAACGGGGCTGATCGGTCACCGCCCCATCCTCTCACCCGGACCCGCCGCTCCCCCGTGCCCGGGGCCCGCCCCCGAGGACCCGGAACCAGGAGGTACTGGGGTGCGCACAGGGGTGTTCCCTACGATGACCCGGTGACCAGTACCGCGACGCCGCCGCCCAGCCCCGCGGGGGCCCCGCCCGAGCCGACGGCCGGCCGCGACCTCGAACACGAGCCGCCCGTCTGGCTGCGCCGCCTGCGCGGCTTCGGCTATGCGCCGCGCAGCGCCCCGGGCGGGGCGCGCGCGGACGTCCGTACGCGGCTCGTGCCCCCTTATGCCCGGCCCTCCGCCCAGTTGTGGCAGGCGCTCGGTGTCCGGCCGGCGGCGCAGGACACCTGGCTGCGGGTCATGGCCTGGGCCGGTCCGCTGTTGGTGGCGCTGGTGGCGGGCGTGCTGCGGTTCGCCCACCTCGGCAGCCCGAAGGCGGTGATATTCGACGAGACGTATTACGCGAAGGACGCCTGGGCCACCATCAGGCAGGGCTACGAGGCCAGCTGGCCGAAGGACATCGACAAGTCGATCCTCGCCAACCCCGCGGGGGTGCCGCTACCCGCGGACCCGGGCTACGTCGTGCACCCGCCGGTCGGCAAATGGGTGATCGGCCTCGGCGAGTGGATGTTCGGCTTCGACCCGTTCGGCTGGCGGTTCATGACGGCGGTCCTCGGCACGCTGTCGGTGCTGATGCTGTGCCGGATCGGGCGCCGCCTCTTCCGCTCCACGTTCCTCGGCTGCCTGGCGGGCGCCCTGCTCGCGGTGGACGGCCTGCACCTGGTCATGAGCCGTACCGCGCTCCTCGACCTGGTGCTGATGTTCTTCGTGCTCGGGGCGTTCGGGGCACTGCTCATCGACCGGGACAAGGCCCGGGCCCGGCTGGCGGCGGCCCTGCCGGTGGACGAGGAGGGCCGTACCCGGCCCGACCTCCATACCGCCGAGACCCTGCGGCTGGGCTGGCGTCCGTACCGGATCCTGGCCGGCGTCTGTCTCGGTCTGGCCTTCGGCACCAAGTGGAACGGCCTGGTGGTGCTGGCGTTCTTCGGGATCCTCACCGTGGTGTGGGACGCGGCCGCGCGCCGCACCGCCGGCGCGGGGGCCCCGTACGCGGCGATGCTGCGCCGTGACGCGCTGCCCGCGTTCCTGTCGACGGTCCCGGTGGCGCTGGGCGTCTACGTGGCGTCCTGGCTGGGCTGGATCCTGAGCCCCGACGACGGCAAGGGCGGCTACTTCCGGGACTGGGCGGCCAAGCACGACCAGGGCAGCGCGCTGTCCTTCCTGCCGGAGTGGCTGCGCAGCCTGTGGCACTACGAGACCGAGGTCTACAGGTTCCACGTGGGCCTGACCTCGGGCCACACCTACGAGTCGAACCCGTGGAGCTGGCTGGTCCTGGGCCGTCCCGTCTCGTACTTCTACGAGTCCCCCTCTCCCGGCACGGACGGCTGCCCGGCGACCGAGGCGGGCAAGTGCGCCCGCGAGGTGCTGGCGCTGGGCACGCCGCTGCTGTGGTGGGCGGGCTGCTTCGCGCTGCTGTACGTGCTGTGGCGGTGGTTCTTCCGCCGCGACTGGCGGGCGGGCGCGATCGCCTGCGCGCTGGCCGCCGGCCTGCTGCCCTGGTTCAACTACCAGGAGCGGACGATCTTCTACTTCTACGCCGTCGTCTTCGTCCCGTACCTGTGCCTGGCGCTGGCCATGATGATCGGCGCCCTGCTGGGTCCGGCGGGCTCCTCCGAACGCCGCCGCACCCTCGGCGCGATCGGGGCGGGCGTCCTGGTGCTCCTGATCGTCTGGAACTTCATCTACTTCTGGCCCATCTACACGGGCCAGACCCTCCCGATGGACTCCTGGCGCAACAGGATGTGGCTGGACACCTGGATCTAGGGGCCCGCACAGATCCCAGCGCCCCCCGGATCCAGCGCTCCCGCCGTCCGGGCGATGTTCCGGTCCGGTAACAAAAGCGGTGACGGGTGCTCGCGCAGAGTAAGGTCCGCACCAGGGGTTCTTTGAACATGTTCAGAGAACTGTGCTTCGGGGGAGGACGCACATGAACGGGGCGGCAAAGGGCGCCATCATCGGCGGGGTGTTCCTGGCGATGGTCGGCGGAGCCGGATACGGCGCGTACACGCTGGTCGCGGACGAGAGCGGGGGCGGGAACGGCGGCGGTGTGGAGGCCAAGACGGCCCCCGCGCCCAAGGGGACCGGACCCGTCGGCGAGAAGGACGCCGTCGCCACCGCGAAGGCCTTCCTCGCCGCGTGGGCGGCGGGCGACGACGGCACGGCGGCCGAGCTCACCAACAACACGCAGGCCGCGCGGACGGCGGTCGCCGACTACAAGGCCAAGGCGTACGTCTCCAAGGCGGTCATCACCCCCGGCACCCCGAACGGCACCACCGTGCCGTTCAAGGTGGAGGCCGAGGTCACGTACGAGGGCACGACCAAGCCCCTCGTCTACGACTCCCAGCTGACCGTCGTACGCGGCGTGAGCACCGGAAAGCCGCTCGTGGACTGGCAGGAATCCGTCATCCACCCGCAGCTCCAGAAGGACGAGAAGCTGCGCGCGGGCACCCCGGCCAGCCCACCGGTCACGGCGGTCGACCGCGACGGCAAGGAGCTGACGGCCGAGCTGTACCCCTCGCTGCGGCCGGTGCTGGAGCAGCTCCGCAAGACGTACGGCGAGAAGGCGGGCGGCACCCCCGGCGTCGAGCTGTGGATCGAGCCGACGGCCGCGGACGCGCCGAAGAGGTCCCTGCTGACGCTGGTCGAGGGCAAGGCCGGGAAGATCGAGACCGTACTGGACGCCGACGTGCAGGCCGCCGCGGAGAAGGCCGTGGCCGCGTACCCGGAGGCCTCGGTGGTCGCGGTCAAGCCGAGCACCGGCGACATCCTGGCCGTCGCCAACCACCGCAAGGACGGCTTCGACGCGGCGCTGCGCGGGCGCCGCGCGCCCGGCTCCACGATGAAGATCGTGACGGCGGCGATGCTGCTGGAGAAGGGCCTGGTGGCGGCGGACAAGCCGGCGGAGTGCCTGCCGAGCGTGTCGTGGGAGGGGAAGCCCTTCCGCAACCTCGGCGGCTTCAGTCTGCAGGGGCAGCCGTTCTCGACGAGCTTCGCCCGGTCCTGCAACACCGCCTTCATCGGCCTGATCAACGAGGTGGGCGACAACGGCGCGCTGCCGCGCGAGGCCAAGGAGGTCTTCGGCATCGGGCTGGACTGGAAGGCCGGCGTCGTTACCGAGGACGGGTCCGTCCCGGTGACCTCCGGTCCCGCTGCCGCCGCCGAGTACATCGGCCAGGGCGCGATCCAGATGAACCCGCTGAACCTCGCCTCGATCACGGCCACCGCCCGGACCGGGGTGTTCCGCCAGCCGGTGGTCGTCAAGGCCTCCGTGGACGGCCGGACCCTGGCCACGGCCTCCCGGCCGCTCCAGCCCGGGGTGTCCGCACAGCTCGTCCGCATGATGAAGCGGACGGCCACCGGCGACGGCACCGCCGCCGGCGCGATGTCCGCGGTCGGCGGCTCCGACAAGGGTGCGAAGACCGGTTCGGCGGAGGTCGACGGCGCGGGCAGCCCCGACAGCTGGTTCACGGGGTTCAGCGGTGACGTCGCGGCCGCCGCGATGGTCGAGGCCGGCGGCCACGGCGCGGACGCGGCGGGCCCGATCGTCGCCCGCGTGCTGAACGCCTCCTGACGCACCCGACGGCGTCGCAACCCGGTGGACCTTTCCGGTCACGGCGCTAGTGTCGCGGTATGACGACCACGCATCCCCTCTTCGCCGAGGCTCTGGCCGGGCTGGGGCTCGAACTCTCCGTACGGACCTTTCCCGAGGGGACCCGGACCGCGGCCGACGCCGCCGCCGCGATCGGCTGCGAGCTGAGCCAGATCGTGAAGTCGCTGGTGTTCGCGGCCGACGGGGTCCCGGTGCTGGTGCTGATGGACGGGGCCTCGCGGGTCGACGTGGCGGCGGTACGGCGGGAGCTGGGCGCGGGGAAGGTGACGCGGGCGGACGCGGCGCTGGTCCGCGAGACCACCGGCTACGCCATCGGCGGCGTCCCGCCCTTCGGGCACCGCACCCGGACGCGGGTCCTGGCGGATCCCGCCCTGCTGGACCACGCGGTGGTGTGGGCGGCGGCGGGCACCCCGCACTCGGTGTTCCCCATGGCCCCGAAGGAGCTCATCGCGCACGCGGGGGCCGCGCTGGCCGACGTGCGCGAACGCGCCTGACCGGGACCGGGACCAGGACCGGGACTGGGGCCGGCGGGGCTACGCGCAGGCCTTGACCGCCCGTACGAGGGCCTGCGCGCGCGGGTCGGCGGTGACGGACTTGGCGAGGCCGTTGGTGACGTAGCCGAAGCCGATGCCCGCCTCCGCGTCCGCGAACGCCAGCGATCCGCCCCGCCCCGGGTGGCCGAAGGACGCCGGGGACAGCAGCGGCGACGCGGGACCGTGCAGCATGTGGCCGGGGCCGAAGCGGGTGTTGACGACCAGGACCCGGTCCGGTCCGGACGAGAGCTCGGTGCCGGCCAGCGCGGCGGTCTCCGGCGCGAAGAGGCGGGCGCCGTCCTCGGTGTCGCCCAGCAGCGCCGCGTAGAAGCCGGCCAGGGCGCGGGCGGTGCCGATGCCGGCGGAGGCCGGGAGCTCCGCCGCCCGGTACGCGGGGTCGTTCTCGTCGGGCAGGGGGTCGATCGCGGCGAAGGCGCGCCGGGTCAGGGAGTGCGGGTCGGCGTACGCCTCGGAAACGTTTCTGCGCGGGCGGGTCTTCAGCGCGCCCGCGTGCTCCGGCGCTTCCACGGGGGCGACGCGGCCCACCCGGCCCGCGGCGGCGTCCGGCAGGCCGATCCAGAAGTCCAGTCCGAGCGGCCCGGTGACGTGCTCCGCGAGCCAGCTGCCGAGGGAGACCCCGGTCACCCGCAGCACCAGCTCCGACAGCAGCCAGCTGTACGTCTGGGCGTGGTAGCCGTGGGCGGTGCCCGGCTCCCACAGGGCTGCCTGCGCGGCCACGGCGCGCGCCCCGCTCACCCCGTCGACGGCTTCCGCCGGGGTCAGTGACCGGTCCAGCGCCGGGACGCCCGCGCGGTGGGCGAGCAGGTCGCGGACCCGTACGCGGTCCTTGCCGCCCGCCTTGAACTCCGGCCAGTACGCGCCGACCGGCGCGTCCAGGTCCAGCAGGCCCCGCTGGTGCAGCAGCAGCGGGACGGCCGCCGCGACGCCCTTGGTCGCGGAGCGGACCACCTGGGCCGTGCCCGCCTCCCAGGGCCCGGCGGTCGCGCCGTCGGCGTCCTTCGTACCGGCCCACAGGTCGACGACCCGGCGGCCGTCCCGGTACACGGCGACGGCCGCGCCGCGGTCCCCGAGGACCTCGAAGTTGCGTACGAACGCCTCCCGGACGGCCTCGAAGCCCTCCGCCACCGTCCCCTGGACCTCCACGGCCGACTCTCCTCGTGTGCTGTGCGTGTGCTGTGCGCGTGCTGCTCGCGTGTCCGCGACGGCGCGCGTGCGGCGCCGTACACGAGGGTGCAACGCGCGCGGGCCGGTCCTGCTTCCCGGGCGGCCGCGGCCGGTCAGCGCGGGCGGCGGCCGGGGGCGGCGGTGGCGCGGGGGTCGAAGCCGAAGGGGAGTTCCAGGCGGTGGGCGCCCATGAGGTCCTCGTCGCACAGCAGCTCGCGGGTGGGGCCGTCGGCCGCGATGACGCCCTCGCTGAGGATGACGGCGCGGGGGCACAGTTCCAGCGCGTAGGGCAGGTCGTGGGTGACCATCAGGACGGTGACGTCGAGGGAGCGCAGGATGTCGGCCAGTTCGCGCCGGGAGGCCGGGTCGAGGTTGGAGGAGGGCTCGTCGAGGACGAGGATCTCCGGGCGCATCGCGAGTACGGTCGCCACGGCCACCCGGCGGCGCTGGCCGAAGGACAGGTGGTGGGGCGGCCGGTCGGCGAAGGCCGCCATGCCGACCTGTTCCAGGGCCTCGCGGACCCGGTCCTCCAGTTCGGCGCCGCGCATTCCGGCGGCGGCGGGGCCGAAGGCCACGTCCTCGCGGACGGTCGGCATGAACAGCTGGTCGTCGGGGTCCTGGAAGACGATCCCGACGCGGCGGCGGATCTCGGCGAGGTGGCGCTTCTCGACCGGCAGTCCGGCGACGGTCACGGTGCCGACGCCGCCGCCGAGGATGCCGTTGAGGTGCAGGACCAGGGTGGTCTTGCCCGCGCCGTTGGGGCCGAGCAGGGCCACCCGTTCGCCGTGCCCGACGGTGAGGTCGACCCCGAAGAGGGCCTGGTGCCCGTCGGGGTAGGCGTAGGCGACGCCGGAGACCTCCAGGGAGGGCGGGGGCGGGGCGGCGGCGGAAGCGGAAGCAGCGGTCACAGCGTCCATCCCATCAGACAGACGGCGAGCGCCGTCACCGGGAGCACGGCCGCGTACGCCCACTGGGCGCGGCTGGCCGAGACCTCGTCGATCACCGGCATCGAGCCGGCGTAGCCGCGGCTGACCATCGCGAGGTAGACCCGCTCGCCGCGTTCGTAGGAGCGGATGAAGAGGGCGCCGGCCGTCTTGGCGAGGACGCCCCAGTGCCGGATCCCGCGGGCCTCGAAGCCGCGCGAGCGGCGGGCGATGGACATGCGCCGCAGCTCACCGGTGATGACGTCGCCGTACCGGATCATGAAGGAGGCGATCTGGACGAGCAGGGGCGGCAGCTTCAGCCGCTGGAGGCCCAGCAGCAGGGAGCGCAGTTCGGTCGTCGAGGCGAGGACCACGGAGGCGGCCACGCCGAGGGTGCCCTTGGCGAGTACGTTCCAGGCGCCCCACAGGCCGGAGACGCTCAGCGACATGCCGAGCACCTCCACCCGCTCGCCCTCCGCGACGAAGGGCATGAGCACGGCGAAGGCCACGAACGGAACCTCGATCAGCAGCCTGCGCAGCAGGAATCCGGCCGGGATCCGGGCCGCCGCCGCGACGGCGGCGACCAGGACGGCGTACGCGGCGAAGGCCCACATCGCCTCGCGCGGCGTGGAGACGACGACGACCACGAAGGCGAAGACCGCGGCGATCTTGCAGTGCGGCGGCAGCGCGTGGACGGGCGAGTGCCCGTGCCGGTAGAGCTTGTGGGCGTGGCCAGCTCCCATGTCAGTGGGCCGAGGGGGCGGCGGTGGAGGTGGCGGTCAGCTCGTCGGCGCGGCGGCGGCGCACGGTCCAGAAGATCCCGGTGCCGACGGCGACGGTGACGCCGACGCCGATGACCCCGGCGAGGCCGCCGGACAGGCGGGGGTCCTCCACGTCCTTGACGCCGTAGTCGGCGAGCGGGGAGTCGGCGGCCGCGTGGTCCTCGACCTTCTCGTCGATGCCCTTGTCGGCGGCGACCTTCTCCAGCCCGTCCGGGCTGGCGGAGGCGTAGAAGGAGACGACGCCGGCCAGGACGAGGGCGGTGGCGAGACCGGTCAGCCACACGGCGCGGGTGGAGCGGGCGGCAGCCGGTGCGGCGGCCGGGGCCTGGGCGGCGGGGGCGTCGACGAGCTCGCCGCCGACGCGCAGCTTCAGCGGGGCGCCGAGGCCGCGGGCGGCGTGGACGAGGTCGGGGCGCACGGCGATGACGGCGCCGACGGTCGCGGCGGTGATCAGGGCTTCGCCGATGCCGATCAGCACGTGCACGCCGACCATCGCGGTGAGCACCTTGCCGATCGGGACGTCCGTGGTCCCTCCGACGGCGTAGACGAGGGTGAAGGCGGCCGCGGCGGCCGGTACGGAGAGCAGGGCTCCGGTGAAGGCGGCGACGGTGACCGAGCGGCGGGTGGCCGGCAGCACCTTGAGGAGGCCGCGGAAGACGGCGTAGGCGACGAGGACGGTGACGCCGCCCATGACGGTGATGTTGACGCCGAGGGCGGTCAGGCCGCCGTCGGCGAAGAGGATGCCCTGCATCAGCAGGACGACCGACACGCAGAGCACGCCGGTGTAGGGGCCGACGAGTATCGCGGCGAGGGCCCCTCCGAGGAGGTGGCCGCTGGTGCCCGCGGCGACCGGGAAGTTCAGCATCTGCACGGCGAAGATGAAGGCGGCGACGAGGCCGGCGAGCGGCGCGGTGCGCTCGTCGAGTTCGCGGCGGGCGCCGCGGAGGCTGACGGCGACCGCGCCCGCGGCCACCACTCCGGCGGCCACCGAGACGGGTGCGTTGATGAATCCGTCGGGCACATGCATGGAGCGGCTCCGCTTCCTGTTTACCTCACAAAATCTTTAACCGTTCAAGAATAGTGCCCAGTTGCAAACAGTTGGCAAGAGCGGCCGCGTCACAAATAGTGCCTCGCGTTTTCGTCGGAATGTGCGAGGCTGGACGGACAAACGGACGCAAATGTTCCGATTTCGAGGAGCCCGTCGATGTCAGCCCCCGCCGAGAACGCGCCAGCGACCGCAGACACGACCGCCGTGGAGGAGCGGGTACGCGCCCGCGTCATCACCGACGACCCCCTCTACCGGACCATCCCGGTCCGCCTGCGCTTCGCGACGGACGAACCGCTGGCCGTACGGATCGTGTTCCCCGCCGAGCTGTCCCCCGAGGGCACCGACAACGAGTGGGTCTTCCCCCGCGCGCTGCTGGAGGCGGGCCTGCTGGCCCCGACGGGTACCGGGGACGTCCGCGTGTGGCCCTGCGGCCGCGTCCAGGCGGTCGTCGAGTTCCACTCCCCCGACGGGGTGGCCGTCGTCCAGTTCGACATCGCCGCGCTCCGCCGCTTCCTGCGCCGCACCTACGCCCCCGCCACCCGTTAGGCGCAGTCGCCTCGTACGGAACGGCCCCGGCCCCGCACCTGGGAACAGGTGCGGGGCCGGGGCGCTGCCACGTGCGCGTACGGTCAGGCGTTGACCAGCTCGCGGTCCTTGTCCGGGCCCTCCGGGTGGCCGGAGCCGTCGCCGAGGTGCTTGCGCAGGCTCTCGCCCTCGACGTCCACGTTCGGCAGGATCCGGTCGAGCCACTTCGGCAGCCACCAGGCCTTGTGCCCGAGGAGCGCGAGCACCGCCGGGACGATGGCCATGCGGACCACGAAGGCGTCGAACAGGACGGCGATGGCCAGGCCGAAGCCGATCATCTTGACCATCTGGTCGCTGGCCCCGAGGAACCCGGCGAACACCGCGATCATGATGACGGCGGCGGCCACGACCACGCGGGCGCTGTACTGGAAGCCGGTGACGACGGCCTGGCCCGGGCGCTCGCCGTGGACGTACGCCTCCCGCATGCGGGTGACCAGGAAGACCTCGTAGTCCATGGCCAGGCCGAAGACGACGCCCACCATGAAGATCGGCATCATCGACATGATCGGACCGGTCTGCTCCACTCCGAAGACCGAGCCGAGCCAGCCCCACTGGAAGACCGCGACGACCGCGCCGAGGGCGGCGACGACCGACAGCAGGAAGCCGAGGGCCGCCTTGAGCGGGACCAGGATCGAGCGGAAGACGAGCATCAGCAGCAGGAAGGCGAGACCGACCACGAGTGCCAGGTAGGGCACCAGCGCGTCGTTCATCTTCTGCGAGAAGTCGATGTTCATCGCGGTCTGGCCGGTGACGTAGACGTCGTCCCCGCTGCCGTCGCGGATCGTGTGGACGAGGTCCTCGGTCGCGGCGGAGGAGGGCCGGTCCTTGGGGATGACGCTGATGATCGCGGCGTCCTTGGCCTCGTTCTGCTGGGGCGGCAGCACGACCGCCACCCCGTCCAGGCCCTTGATCCGGTCGGCGGTGCCGTCGGCGAGCGCCTTGTCCCCGTCGACGACCACCATCAGGGGGCCGTTGAAGCCGGGGCCGAAGCCGTCGGACAGCAGGTCGTACGCCTTGCGCTGGGTCGTGGAGACCGGCTGGGCGCCGTCGTCCGGCAGGCCCATCTCCAGCTTGCTCGCCGGGATGGCGATGACGCCGAGGCCGATGACGCCGGCGAGCAGCACCATGACGGGGCGGCGGAGCACGAAGCGGGCCCAGCGGGTGCCGCCGTTGGCCTTGGGCTTGGCGTCGGCGGGCTTGCCCTTGCCGAAGAGCTTGCTCTTCTCGCCGGCCGGCAGGACCTTCTTGCCCGCGAAGCCGAGGATGGCCGGGACGAGCGTCAGGGCGACGAGCACCGCGATGACCACCGTGCCGGCGGCCGCGACGCCCATCTTGGTCAGCATCGGGATGTTGACGACGGCCAGGCCCACGAGGGCGATGACCACGGTCAGACCGGCGAACACCACGGCGGAGCCGGCGGTTCCGGCGGCCCGGCCCGCGGCTTCGTCGCGTTCACGGCCCTCGGCGAGCTCCGCGCGGTAGCGGGAGACGATGAACAGGGCGTAGTCGATGCCGACCGCGAGGCCGATCATCATCGCGAGGGTGGAGGTGGTGGAGCCGAGGTCCAGCACGTTGGCGAGCGCGGTGATGGAGGAGACGCCGATGCCCACGCCGATCAGCGCGGTCAGCAGCGGCAGTCCGGCCGCGACGAGCGAGCCGAAGGTGATGACGAGGACGATCGCGGCGACCAGGATGCCGATGATCTCGCCGGAGCCCGTCTCGGGCGCCGCCATCAGGGCGTCGCCGCCGATCTCGACGCCGAGCCCCTGCTGCTGGGCCTCCTTGCCGGAGTCCTTGAGCGCGTCGCGGGTGGCGTCCTTCAGCTCCATCCCGCTGACCTTGTACTTGACGCTGACGTAGGTGGTGGAGCCGTCCTGGCTCACCGCCTTCGTCAGGTACGGGTCTTCGACGGAGGCGATCTGGTCGGCGCCGGCGCCGCCCTTCAGACCGGAGATGACCTTCTCGACCTCGGTCTTGACGCCCGGGTCGGTGACCTTGGCGCCCGCCGGGGCCTTGATGACGACGCGGGCGGTGGCGCCGTCGGCGGCCATGCCCGGGAACTTCTTGTCCAGCAGGTCGAAGGCCTTCTGGGCCTCCGTGCCGGGTATCGAGAACGAGCCGGAGGTGGGCGCGGAGGCCGTCGCGGCGCCGAAGCCGGCGGCGAACAGCAGCGCCACCCAGACGAGGGCGACGAAGCGGCGGCGCCGGAAGGCGCCGCGGCCGAGCCGGTAGAGGAAGGTGGCCACGTGGGTGGTTCTCCCGTTCAGGTCGTGGGATGGATCCGGGACGGATCAGGGCATGGAGAGCCGGCCCGACGACGAGAGCGGCGTGTCAGGAGCAGCGGGACGGTGCGGAACGCTTCTGGGGAGTCAGACGCCGAGGGCGGGGAAGATCACGGCGTCCACGAATTCGCTGAGGAAGACCCGGTCGACGGGCCGGTCCTCGATCAGCGGGAGCGAGATGAACGCCCCGATGAGCATGTGCGGTACGAAATCCAGGGCCGGACAGTCCGGCCGGATCTCGCCCCGCTCGACGGCGCGCTGCAGCAGCCGCTGGAGATCGTTGATCTCCGGGTCGACCAGCAGGTCCCGGAGCGCCTTGTGGAGCTCCGGGCTCTCGTGGACCGCATGGGCCAGACCCCTGATCAGGGCGGTGTCCTTGGCCATCTGCACGTCGTCGGAGTGCGCCACCATCATGGCGATGTCCCCCCGCAGGGTGCCCGTGTCGATCTCCCCCAGGGAGACCGGCTGGGTACACCGCAGGGCCTTCGCGACCAGCTCGGGCTTGCTCCCCCACTGGCGGTAGAGGGTGGCCTTGCTGGACTTCGTACGGGCGGCGACCGCGTCCATGGTCAGCGCCTCGTAGCCGACCTCGCGGAGGAGGTCGAGGACCGCCTCGTGGAGTTCGGCCTGCCGCTCGGGGGTGATCCGGGTACGCCGCGCCGACGTCTCCGACGTCTCTTCGGTCATCTCCGCGCCCCCTGTCCGAGCGAAACCCTTCCGTACCGTTAAGACGATACCCCCACCCCCAAGGGAACGAAACCGTTCCGTTTCGTTAGGGGGAGTGGCGTCGGTCACCCGGCCGCCGCGGGCCCCGAATCCCCCGAAGGGGATCACCTGTACGAGTTGCCGGGGCCCCCCGCCGCGGAAAGCATTGGGGGGTGAGTCACGACGTCGCGTACCTCCGGTTCCCGCACCTGCACGACGACCTGCTGTGCTTCGCCTCCGAGGACGACCTCTGGGTCGCCCCCCTCGTACCCGACGGAGCCGAACCCGGCCGGGCCTGGCGGATCACCGTCGACCGGACCCGGGTCAGCCACCCGCGCTTCTCCCCCGACGGCCGGCACATCGCCTTCACCACCTGGCGCAGCCTCGACCCCGAGATCCACCTCGTCCCCGTGGACGGCGGCCCGGCCCGCCAGCTCAGCTACTGGGGCGCCACCGACACCCGCGTCTGCGGCTGGACCCCGCCCGACGAGGACGGCCGCAGCGACATCCTCGCCGTGTCCTCGCACGGCCAGCCCTTCTCCTACTTCGCCTGGTCCTACAGCCTGCCCACCGACGGCAGCCCCGGCGGCCGCCTCCCCTGGGGGCCGGTCTCCGACATCCAGGTCCGGGAGGAGGAGGACGGCGAGCGGCGCAGCCTGCTGCTGACCGGCAAGCCCCCGCACGAGCCCGCCGCCTGGAAGCGGTACCGGGGCGGCGCCACCGGCCGGCTCTGGCTGCACGGGCAGCGGCTGCTGGAGGGCATCGAGGGGCACCTCGACTCCCCGATGTTCGTGGGCGGCAGGATCGCCTTCCTCTCCGACCACGAGGGCATCGGCAACCTCTACTCCTGCCTGCCCGACGGCGGCGACCTGCGCCGGCACACCGACCACGCCGAGTTCTACGCCCGCCACGCCTCCAGCGACGGCACCCGGGTCGTCTACCAGTGTGCCGGTGACATCTGGCTCGTGGACTCCCTCGCCCCCGACGCCTCCCCGCGCAAGCTCCGCGTGCGCCTCGGCGGGCCGCGCGCGGGGCGCCGTCCGTACCAGGTGCCGGCCGCCAGCCACGTCGACTCGCTCTCCGTCGACGCCACCGGCCGGGCCAGCGCCGTCGTCGTGCGCGGCAGCCTCTACTGGCTCACCCACCGCGACGGGCCGGCCCGCACCATCGCCGACACCCCGGGCGTACGGGTCCGGCTGCCCGAGATGCTCGGCAGCGGCGGCCAGGTCGCCTACGTCACCGACGCCGAGGGCGAGGACGCGATCGAGATCGCCTACCTCCCCCGCGCCTCCGGGGAACGCGAGCCCCGCCGGCTGGCCTCGGGCGCGCTGGGCCGCGTACTGGAGCTGCTGTCCGATCCGGACGGGGAACGCCTCGCCATCGCCTCCAACGACGGACGGCTGCTGCTCCTCGACGCCACGGAGGAGTCCAACGGCGAGGTCACCGAGCTGATCCGGTCGATCAACGGGCCCGTCACCGACCTCGCCTTCTCCCCCGACGGCTGCTGGCTCACCTGGTCGCACCCGGGCATCGGACGCTCGCTGCGGCAGATCAAGATGGCGAAGATCGCGGGACCCGGCGCGCACACCGTCGTCGACGTCACCAACGGCCGCTTCGAGGACGAGAACCCGGTCTTCACCCGGGACGGCCGCTACCTCGCCTTCCTGTCCTGGCGCGGGTTCGACCCGGTCTACGACGTGCACACCGGCGACCTGTCCTTCCCGCTGGGCTGCCGCCCCTACCTGGTGCCGCTGTCCTCCGCGACCCCCTCCCCCTTCGCGTTCTCCCCCGACGGCCGCCCGGCGGCGGGCGGCCTCGACCCGGCCGAGGGGGAGCCGGAGTCCGGAGACGGCGCGGTCACCGTCGAGGCCGAGGGCCTGGAGAGCCGGATCATCCCCTTCCCCGTGTCCGCGTCGAAGTACTCGGCCCTGTACCCGGTGAGCGGCGGCGGGCTCGTGTGGCTGCGCTGGCCCATTTCCGGCGCGCTCGGCGAGACCTTCGCCAACCCGGCCGACACCAGCGGCAAGCCCACGCTGGAGCACTTCGACGTGACCAAGGCCCGCAAGACGGAACTGGCCTCCGGGCTGGACTGGTTCGCGGTCAGCGGCGACGGCACCCGTCTCGTCGTCAACGACGACGGCGACCTGCGCGCGGTCCCCTCGACGGAGTCCGGCGACGGGGACTCGACTGTCTACCTGGACCTGCGGCGCATCCTGCACGAGGTCGACCCGGCGGCCGAGTGGCGCCAGGCCTTCGAGGAGGCCGGACGGCTCATCCGCGCCTACTTCTGGGAACCCGGCATGTGCGGGATCGACTGGGACGAGGTACTGCGCCAGTACCGCCCCCTCGTCGAACGGGTCGCCTCCCCCGACGAGTTCGCCGACCTCATGCGCGAGGTGCTCGGCGAGCTCGGCACCTCGCACGCGTACGTGTCCCCCGCCCGCCGCAACGAGGGCCCGCCCCACTACCAGCGGGCCATCGGGCTGCTCGGCGCCAACTTCGTGCCCCGGGACGGCGCCTGGATGCTCGCCCGGATCCTGCCCGGCGAGTCCTCCGACTCCAAGGCGCGCTCCCCCCTCGCGGGCACCGGCATCCGCGAGGGCGCGGTCCTCACCCACGTCGACGGCCGCCCGGTCGACCCCGTGACCGGCCCCTACCCGCTGCTCGCGGCGGCCGGGGGCACCACCGTCGAGCTCACCTTCGAGCCCGCCGAGGGGTCCGGCCGGGCCCGGCGCGTGGCCGTCGTACCGCTCGTCGACGACCGGCCGCTGCGCTACCAGGACTGGGTGTCGAAGCGGCGGGCCGTCGTCCGCGAGGTCAGCGGCGGCCGCTGCGGCTACCTGCACATCCCCGACATGGGCGGCTCGGGCTGGGCACAGTTCAACCGGGACCTGCGGATGGAGATGTCCCGGCCCGCGCTGATCGTGGACGTGCGCGGCAACGCGGGCGGGCACATCAGCGAGCTGGTCGTGGAGAAGCTGACCCGCTCGATCCTCGGCTGGGACCTGACCCGGGACGCCCAGCCGGTCTCCTACGCCTCCAACGCCCCCCGCGGCCCGATCGTGGCCCTGGCCGACGAGGCGACCTCCTCCGACGGGGACATGATCACCGCCGCCTTCAAACTGCTGGGCCTGGGGCCGGTGGTGGGCCAGCGCACCTGGGGCGGGGTCGTCGGCATGACCGGCCGCCACACCCTGGGCGACGGGACGGTGATCACCGTGCCGATGAACGCCGCCTGGTTCCCGGAGTACGGCTGGTCGGTGGAGAACCACGGCGTGGAGCCCGACCTCGCGATCCTGCGCACCCCGCTGGACTGGGCCGAGGGGCGCCACGCCCAGCTCGACGACGCCGTGCACCTCGCGCTGGAGCTGCTGGAGCAGGACCCGGCCGCCGTGCCGCCCGGCTACACGGACGTCCCGGACCTGCGCCGCCCGAAGCTGCCGCCGCGGGAGTAGGCGCACCCCGCGGGAGCGGGCACACGAGAGGGGCGCGGCCCGCCGGCCGCGCCCCTCTCCCTGCTGTCGCTCCTACTTGTCGAACGCGTCCTCGTAGGCGTCCCGGACCGGGCGGGCTCCCGGCCGTGCCTCCGGCGCCGGTTCGGGAACCGGGGCGGCCGCTTCCGCCCCGGTCCGCCGCAGTTCGGCGTCCTGCGCCGCGGCCCGCTCCGCGAGCCGCCTCGCCTTGTCCTGGAACTGGTCCCTCAGACCCATGCCGGTCCCTCCTGAACGGTGGTCGGGGCGTGTTGTCGACCAGCCTGACATGGGGGACGTTTCCTCGCATTTCGGCCATATGGCCTAGGTGTTACGCGTGCGCTCCTTCTCGTCGGCGGCCCCGCCGGCTCCCACGAGCCCCTTGGAGACACCGGCCAGCCGCGGCTCGAACCGCTTCATCTCGCGCTGTCCGACCGTCGCGATGATCCCGGGCAGGTAACCGCGCACGCCCTGCATGCCGCGCAGCCACCACTGCGCGTACACGTGCGGCGAGCGCCGTTCGATGCCGGCCACGATCCGGTCCACGGCGGGGCCGAGCGGGTACGTGCGGTTCGAGGGCCACGGCAGGCGCTGGCGCAGCTCGCGCATGACGTCGTTCTCGTCGGCTCCGCGCACCATGTCCGTGTCGGTCCAGGACAGGTAGCCCACGCCGACCTTGACCCCCTTGTAGCCGACTTCGGCCCGCAGGCAGTGGGCGAAGGCCTCCACCCCGGACTTCGAGGCGCAGTACGCCGTCATCATCGGGGCCGGGGTGATCGCGGCGAGCGAGGCGATCTGGAGGAAGTAGCCGCGGCTCTCGGCGAGGACGGGCAGGAAGGCGCGGGCGGTGACCGCCCCGCCGATGAGGTTGACCTCGATCACGCGGCGCCAGGCCACGGGGTCGGAGTCGGCGAACGGGCCGCCGGCGGCGACGCCCGCGTTGGCGACGACGACGTCCACCTTGCCGAAGCGTTCCTTGACCTCCTGCGCGACGCGGGCCATCGCCTCGTGGTCGGTGACGTCGGCGTGCCAGTGGGCGCTGTCGGTGTGGAGCCGCTCGGAGACCTCCTTGAGGGCTTCCGGCTCCAGGCCCACCAGGGCGATCTTCGCGCCGCGCGCGGACAGCTTGCGGGCGAGGAGCTCGCCCACCCCGCGGGCGGCGCCGGTGACGACGGCGACCTGGCCTTCCAGACTGCTGCGGCTCACGGCGTCTTCTCCTTCTCGGCCTCGGTGACTGCTGCCCCGTCGGCCGTGGCGGCCGGCCGTACGGGGAGGTGCTCGGCGGTGAGGGCGCGCAGGGCGGCCGTGACCGCCTCCGGCGCCTCGACGGGCGTCATGTGGCCCGCGCCGGTGAGTTCGGTGAGGCCCGCGCAGTGCGGCAGGGCCGCGGCGAGGGCGCGGGCGTGCGCGATGGGGGTGAGCCGGTCGTCCGTGCCGCCGATGACGGCGGTGGGCACGGTCAGCCGGGCCAGTTCGGCGTCCAGGTCCAGGCCGGCCAGTACCCGGGACCAGGCGTGGCGGACCCCGGTGGGACAGCCGTGGACGATGCGGGCGCAGGCCTCCACCCGGTCCGGGGCGGAACCCGGGCCCATGGTCGCGTACTTGAGGACCGAGCGGGCGAGGGGCGTGACGGGCCCGAGGGGGGCGCGCGAGCCGAGCACCGCGTGCGTCGCCCGGGTCCGCAGCCGCCCGGGGCGCAGCGGCAGTACGGTCGCCTCCTCGACGAGCCGTGAGCTGCCGGTGCTGCACAGCAGGGCGGCCGCGGCGTGCTCGGCGAACTCGGGCCGTCCGGCGGCCGCCATGACGGTCATGCCGCCCATGGAGTGCCCGGCGACGACGGCCCGCTCGCCCGGGGCGAGGGTGGCCTTCAGGACGGCGACCAGGTCGTCGGCGAGGGCGTCGGTGCCGTAGGCCCGGGCTGCGGGGCTGCGGCCGTGGCCGCGCTGGTCGTAGGCGACGACGCGGTGGTCCTGCGCCAGGTCCCGTATCTGCGCGGCCCAGAAGGCGGTGGAGCAGGTCCAGCCGTGGGCGAGGACCACGGCCGGGGCGCCTTCGGCGCCATGGACCTCGGCGTGCAGGCGGGCCCCGTCGGCGGAGGTGACCTCCAGTACGCGGGCCGGGGCGGGCGGCGCGTAGCGCCCGGTGGTGACGTGCGCGGGCCGGCTCACGCCGCCCCCTCCTCGGCGACGGCGGGGGCGACGGCGGGGGCCGCGGCCGGTTCCACGGGTGCGGGGCGCGGCGCCGGCCCGGCGGGGGCCCCGGCCCGGGCCTTCCCGGCCTTCCCGGACGCCGCCGCGGCGACGGCCGGGGCGCGCTCGCGGTCCCGGACGCGGATGACCTCGTACTCGGAGAGGTCGACGGTCCGGGTCTCCTTGCGGAACTCGCCCGTCGTGCCCGGCCAGACCGTGGTGTTGCGGCCCTGGGAGTCCAGGTACCAGCTGGTGCAGCCGCCGGTGTTCCAGACGGTCCGCTCCATCCGTGCCTGGACGTTCCGGTTCCACTGGTTGACGGCGGAGGGCCGCGCGGCGAGCGCGGTCCGCCCGCCCTGACCGCCCCCGTCGAGGAGGGTGAGCTGGCGCATGTAGTCGGCCATGTAGTTCAGCTGGGACTCGATCATGAGGATCATCGAGCTGTTCCCGAGACCGGTGTTCGGCCCGATGATCGTCATCCAGTTGGGGAAGCCGGCCGCGGTCGCCCCGCGCAGCGCCTGCATCCCGTCCTTCCAGGCGTCGGCGAGGGTCCGGCCCTCCGCGCCCACGACCCGGTCGGCGATCGGCATGTCCGTGACGTGGAAGCCGGTGCCGAAGATGATCGCGTCGACCTCGGTCTCGGTCCCGTCGGCGGCCACGAGGACCGAGCCGCGGACCTCCTTCAGCCCGGAGGCCACCAGGTCCACGTCGGGCCGGGCCAGCGCCGGGTAGTAGGCGTTGGACAGCAGGATCCGCTTGCAGCCGATCCGGTAGGAGGGCGTCAGCTTGGCCCGCAGCTGCGGGTCCTTGATCGAGCGGGACATGTTGGCCTTGGCCAGGGACTCGACCAGGCCGAGCTGGTTCGGCCGCTTGGTGAAGGCGCTGACCTGGAGCTCGCGGATCCCCCACAGCAGCCCGCGGCGCGCGGCGCGGGTGAAGGGCAGCTGGCGGTGCAGCCAGCGCTCGACCGTGCTGATGGCCCGGTCGGTGCGCGGCATGACCCACGGCGGGGTCCGCTGGAAGAGCGTGAGGCGCTCCACCTCGGGGGCGATGGCGGGCACGATCTGGATCGCGGAGGCCCCGGTGCCGATCATCGCGACGCGCTTGCCGCGCAGGTCGTAGTCGTGGTCCCAGCGGGCGGAGTGGAAGACCTTGCCCGGGAACTCCGCCAGCCCGGGGATCTCCGGCACCTTCGGGTCCGACAGCGGCCCGGTCGCGGACACCACCACGTCGGCGGTGAGCTCCCCGGCTGAGGTCTCGATCTCCCAGCGCAGTTCCTCGGTGTCCCAGCGCATCATCCGGACCTCGTGGTTCAGCCGGATGTGGCGGCGCAGTCCGAAGACGTCGGCGACGTGCTCCAGGTACTCCCGGATGGCGGGCTGCCCGGAGAAGGTCCGCGGCCAGTCGGGGTTGGGCGCGAAGGAGAAGGAGTACAGGTGCGAGGGGACGTCGCACGCGCACCCCGGATAGCTGTTGTCGCGCCAGGTCCCGCCCACGGAGTCCGCCCGCTCCAGGACGACGAAGTCCGTGATCCCCTCCCGCCGCAGCCGTACGGCGGCGCCGAGCCCGCCGAACCCGGACCCGATCACCGCCACGCGTACGTGTTCACGTCCCACGTGTGCACGCTCGTCCATGCCGCCCATGCCCGCCGCCTTCCGCTTCCGCAGTCCCAGCCACCACACCGCAACACTGCCAGCAATCACTGGCACAATCGGGAGAGTAGAGCAGCGCCGTACCCATGGGTAGGGGTCGCGCCCGGAAAGTTACCGACGGTACGCCCTAGGCTGCCCGTGTGGCGGACGAAGTGACAGCAGTGACGACGGAGGACGGGCCCGCGATGGCACGCGAATACCGGACCGGGGAACTGGCCGAGGCGGCCGGCATCCCCGTGCGCACCCTGCGCTTCTACCGCGAGCGCAAGCTGCTGCCGCCGCCCCGCCGCGAGGGCCGGATCGCCTGGTACGACGACCACCACCTCGCCCGGCTGCGCACGATCGCCGCCCTGCTGGAGCGCGGCCACACCCTCGGCGGCATCGCCGAACTCACCGCCGCGTTCGAGAGCGGGCGCGACGTCACGCAGCTCGGCGAGCTGCTCGGCATCGGCTGGTCGGAGGAGACCCCGGTGCGGCTGTCCCCGGAGGCCCTGGCCGACTACTTCGAGGGCGAGGTCACCCCGGAGAACCTGGCGGCCTCCCTCGACCTCGGCTACCTCGCCGTCGACGGCGAGGCGATCGTGCACGTCAGCCGCCGCCTGCTGGACGTCTCGTCGGCGCTGGTCCGCGAGGGCGTACCGCTGGCGGTGGTGCTGGAGACGGGCCGCCGCGTGCGCGAACACGCGGACGCGATGGCCGCCCTGTTCACGGAGCTGATCTCCACGCACCTGTCCGAGGAGGCCCTGCCCCGCCTGCGGCCGCTCGCGAAGAGCGTGGTCGAGGCGGAGCTCACCATGGCGATGGACCGGCTGCTCGCCGCCGGTCAGGACCCGAGCGCGTAGACCACCGTCACCGGGGCGTGGTCCGACCACCGCTCCGGGTGCGTCTCGGCGCGCTCCACCCAGGCCTTCACGGCCTTGCCGGCCAGTCCCGGGGTCGCGACCTGGAGGTCGATCCGCCAGCCGGCGTCGTTGTCGAAGGCCCGGCCGCGGTAGGACCACCAGGAGTACGGACCCTCGGCGTCGGGGTGCAGCTCGCGGACGACGTCGACGTAGCCGGCCTCCGCGTACACCTTCCCCAGCCACTCCCGCTCCTCGGGCAGGAAGCCGGCGTTCTTGCGGTTGGTCTTCCAGTTCTTCAGGTCCGCTTCCCGGTGGCAGATGTTCCAGTCCCCGCACACCACGACTTCGCGCCCGTCCGCGGCGGCCCGCACCTTGAGCGCGGCCAGATGGGGGAGGAACTCGGCCATGAAGCGGTACTTCTCGTCCTGCTTCTCGGTGCCCGCCTCGCCCGACGGCAGGTAGAGGCTGGCGACGGTCACGCCCGGCAGGTCGATCTCCAGGTACCGCCCGGAGGCGTCGAACTCGTCGCTGCCGAAGCCGACCCGCACCCGCTCCGGGGCCCGGCGCGTGTACAGCGCGACCCCGGCCCGGCCCTTGGCGGCGGCGGGCGCGAACACGGTGTGCCAGCCCTCCGGCTGCCGCACCTCCTCCGGAATCTGCCCTTCCTCGGCCCGTACCTCCTGGAGGCACACGACGTCGGCGTCGGATCCCGCGAGCCACTCCCCGAAGCCCTTCTTGGCGGCGGCGCGGATCCCATTCACATTCACGGAGGTCACAGTGAGCATCCCAGCACCATAGCCGGACGCTTCCGTACGATGTCCTGATGTCTCACGGGATACATCTGCGCACCGTCGCCTACGACCACCCCGACGCGGTCAAGCTCGACGCCGAGGTCCAGCTCGAATACCAGGAGCGCTACGAGGGCGACGGCGACGCCACCTTCCTCGACCCCGGGATGTTCGTCCCGCCGAACGGCCTCTACCTCCTGGCCTACGACGCCTCGGACGCCCCCGTGGCCAGCGGCGCCTGGCGCCGCCAGGACAAGAGCGACGAGGGCTACTCCGACGGCGACGCGGAGATCAAGCGCATGTACGTCGTCCCCCCGGCCCGCGGCCTGGGTCTGGCCCGCCGCATCCTGGCCGAGCTCGAAGCCGACGCCCGCGCCGCGGGCCGCGTGCGGATGGTCCTCGAAACGGGCGACCAGCAGCCGGAGGCGATAGCCCTCTACCTCTCCTCGGGCTACACCCCGTCCGAGAAGTTCGGCTACTACCGCTTCCACGACTCCAGCCTCTGCATGGCGAAGCCCCTGAACCCCTGACCCGCCCCCGCCGCCCCGCCTGACGACGGCTCACCGGCGGGGCGGGACGGGCCGGCGCGGCCAAGTCCCCCCGCACGGTCCGGACATGCAGAAGATCCCGCCCGGTCTTCCGACCGGACGGGATCTCATGACGTTCCCGAGAGCTACTCGCGAACTGTCGTTTGTGGACCTGTGGGGATTTGAACCCCAGACCCCCTCGATGCGAACGAGGTGCGCTACCAGACTGCGCCACAGGCCCTTGCGACGTGTGAAACATTAGCATCCCCTCGCGGGTGCTCCAAAACGGGTTGTCGGGAGCGTCCGCGCAGGTCACCGATCACTCGTTCGCGGCGCGCGGCCGGTCCTCGCCCTCGTACTGGTCGAAGAGCGGGGTGCGGCCCCGGTCGCGGCCGCGGGGGCGCGGGGTGGCGGCGGCCTGGGGCCGCGGGTCCGGCTTCGGCTCCGGCGCGGGCACCGGCTCCGGCCTGGGCTCCGTCTTCGGCTTCGGGACCCCGGGCTGGGCGCGCAGCCGGGGCTCCGTGGGCTCGGCGGTGCTGGAGCGGGTCGCGCTCCAGGCGTCGGGGGCGGCCGGGCCGGTGGCGCGCGGGGCGACGGGGGCCGTCACGTAGGTCGGCAGCGGAACCGGGACCGGCTCCCAGCTGTCGCCGCGCGCGGGACCGCGTTCGCGCTCGCGCTGCTGGTCCACCCACTCGGCGTGGTCGGTCTGTTCGACGAGCGCCCGGCGCCCGGCCTCCTGGGGGGAGACCGGTGGCGCAGGGTCCGGTTCGGCCGCGCCCGCGGCGGCGGAGTCCTCGGAGGTCCGGCGGCGGGGGCGGTTCTCGCGCAGGTTGCGGGCGGCGGCCTCGGCGCGGCGCCGGTCCATCGTGAACTCGTAGCGGCGGCGCTCCTGGACGCGCAGGTGCACGATGTACGCGCTCAGCAGCAGGGCGGGCACCGCGGGCGCCCACAGGTACTGGAGTCCGCCGACGGCGGCGACGATCGCGCCGGCGCTGAAGGCGAGGAAGAGCAGCGCGGTGGTGCGCCGGCGGCGCGCGAGCACCTGGAGGCGCTGCTGGCGCCGCACCCGTTCGGCCTCGGCGAACCTCGGCTCGGTCCTGGTCGGGGGCACGCCGAAGGCCCGGGCGTCGGCGTCCACGGAATTCACCGTTTCCGTCGCGGCGTCCGGGTCCGCGTGGGGCTGGGGCTCCGCCTGTTCGTCACCGCGCTCACGCAGCCCCTTGGCGTAACGGCGCTCCATTCCCGCCCGGCCGGAAAGCAGCCGGATGGCAGTGGAGAAGCGTTCCGTCGGACGGGCTTCGTTCAGCTCGTCCTGCCTCCGGAGCCACATGGGCACCAAGTAGGCGGCCCAGGCCCCGACAATGACTGCGTAGATGAGGCCGCTGCTGCTCACACCCCACACCGTAGAGGGGCGCGGGCGGGGGGATCAGCCAATTGAGCCGGTGTGTCGCACGATCAGGCTGATATCACGGACTTTTTTTCCGATTCTTCGGATCAGGTTATGGGCGAATCGGCAAGAATTCGAACGCCTTTGCGATAACCGGGTTTCAGGCGTTCGCCGGGGGGCTTTCCTGCGGCCTCGTGCGGTGCCAGCGGCGCAGCAGTCCCTCCGGGACCTCCTCCAGGGTCAGCGCGTAGACGAGGTGGTCCCGCCAGGCGCCGTCGATGTGCAGGTACCGCGGCCGCAGGCCCTCCTCGCGGAAGCCGAGCTTCTCCACGACGCGGCGGCTCGGACCGTTCTCCGGGCGGATGCACACCTCGATGCGGTGCAGCCCGACCTTCCCGAAGCAGTGGTCCACGGCGAGCGCGACGGCCGTCGGCATCACCCCGCGCCCGGCCACGTCCCGGTCCACCCAGTAGCCCACGTGGGCGGCGCACATCGAGCCCCAGGTGATCCCGGCGACCGTCAGCTGGCCGACGAGGCGCCCCTCGTACTCGATGACGAAGGGCAGCATCCGGCCCGCGTTGGCCTCCGCCCGCAGGTGGCGGACCATCTGCCGGTACGTCGGCCGGTGGATGACCGGGCCCCACGGCGCGGGCGGCGGGATCGTCGCCTCCCACGGCCGCAGCCATTCGCGGTTCCGCCGGTTGACCTCGCGCCAGGCGCGCTGGTCCCGGAGCTTTATCGGCCGGAGCGTGACATCGCCGTCCGCCAGTGCCACCGGCCAGGACGGGCCGTTCAGCTCGGGCTCCCGGGAGCCGGCGCGGGTCTGGGGTGGTCGCCGCCGCGGATCTGGTCGACGGCGTGCGGCAGGATCCGCGCCAGCACGGCGAGGCCGTCCTTCACCCCGCCCGTCGAGCCGGGCAGGTTCACGATCAGGGTGCGGCCGGCGACGCCCGCCAGGCCCCGGGACAGCGCGGCGGTCGGCACCTTCGCGAGGCCCTCGGCGCGGATGGCCTGCGGGATGCCGGGGATCTCGTAGTCCAGTACGCGGGCGGTGGCGTCCGGGGTCCGGTCGGTCGGCGAGATGCCCGTGCCGCCCGTGGTCAGGACGACGTCGTACCCGGCGGCCACGCCCTCGCGCAGCGCCTGTTCGACGGGATCGCCGTCCGGGACCACGCGCGGGCCGTCCACCTCGAAGCCGAGCCCCTCCAGCGCCTCGGCGAGCAGCGGGCCGCCCCGGTCGGCGTAGACGCCCTGCGAGGCACGGTTGGAGGCGGTGACCACCAGGGCGCGCGGCGCGGGCGCCGGGGCGGCGGGCCGACCCGCCGCGGTCCAGGCCTCGCCGGCCACCGGCGGCACGTGGCTGTGCACCTCGCCGCCGCGGGGGGCGTTCATCCCCGGCTCCAGTCGCCGGACTTGCCGCCGGTCTTCTCCTCCACCCGGACGTCGGTGATGACCGCGCCCTTGTCGACCGCCTTCACCATGTCGATCACGGTGAGTCCGGCGACCGCGACGGCGGTCAGCGCCTCCATCTCGACGCCCGTGCGGTCGGTCGTCTTCACGGTGGCGAGGATCTCGACGGCGTCGTCGGCGACCGAGAGGTCGACCTTCACCCCGGAGACCGCCAGCGGGTGGCACAGCGGGATCAGGTCGGGGGTCTTCTTGGCCCCCATGATCCCGGCGATCCGCGCGGTGGCGAGGGCGTCGCCCTTCGGCACGCCCTCGCCGCGCAGCAGCTCGATCACCCGGGGCGAGACGAGGACGCGTCCGCTGGCGCGGGCCGTCCGGGTGGTGACGTCCTTCGCCGAGACGTCGACCATCCGGGCCGCGCCGGCCTCGTCGATGTGGGTGAGCCTGCTCTCGGTACTCATGCTGTGCCGCTCCGCTCTGGGTCCCGGGGGACCTGTGTGGTGCGACACACGCTACCCGCCCGGGCGGGTGGTCAGCCGAGCAGGATCACTTCCAGCTCGGTGCCCGGCTCGACCGAGGTGACGTCCTCCGGTACGACGATCAGGGAGTCGGCGTGCGCCAGCGCGGCGATCAGGTGCGAGCCCGATCCGCCGACCGGGGAGACCGTGCCGGTGCCGGCGTCGTACGTGCCGCGCAGGAACTGCCTGCGGCCGGACGGGGAGCCGATCGCCTTGTCGCTGCGGAGCCCGGCGCGCACGCTCGGCCGGCTGACCTCGGTGGCGGGCAGGCCCATCAGCGCCCGGATCGCGGGGCGCACGAACAGCTCGAAGGAGACGTACGAGGACACGGGGTTGCCGGGCAGCGCGAGCAGCGGGGTGTGGTCGGGGCCGACGGTGCCGAAGCCCTGGGGCTTGCCGGGCTGCATGGCGAGCTTGCGGAAGTCGACGTTCCCGGCCTCCACGGCCGCGTCGCCGGCCGAGACGGAGGTCAGGGCCTCCTTGACGACGTCGTACGCGCCGACGCTGACGCCGCCGGTGGTGACCAGCAGGTCGGCGCGGATCAGCTGGTCCTCGATGGTGGACCGCAGGGTGTCGGCGTCGTCCGCGACGGCACCGACCCGGTAGGCGATGGCCCCGGCATCGCGCGCGGCCGCGGCCAGCGCGAAGCTGTTGGAGTCGTAGATCGTCCCGGCGGTCAGCGCCTCACCCGGCTGGACCAGTTCGCTGCCGGTGGACAGGACGACCACCCGGGGCCGCGGCCGGACCCGGACCGTGCCGCGTCCGATGGCGGCCAGCAGGGCGATCTGCGGCGGGCCGAGGACGGTCCCGGCGGCCAGCGCCAGGTCTCCGGCCTGTACGTCGCTGCCGCGGGCCCGGACGTGCGCCCTCGCCTCGGCCGCGCGGTGGACCCGTACCTCGCCGCCCGCGCCCTCGGGCGCGGTGCTGGCCGGGGTCATCCCGGAGGCCGCGCCGCCACCCGTGCCGCCGTCGGTCCACTCGACCGGTACGACGGCTTCCGCGCCGGGGGGCAGCGGGGCGCCGGTCATGATGCGGGCGGCCTGGCCGGGGCCGACGGTGGGCAGGTCACCGCTGCCGGCCGCCACGTCCCCGATGACCGCGAGCACCGCGGGGAACTCCTCGCTCGCACCCTGGACGTCGGCCGTGCGGACGGCGTAGCCGTCCATGGAGCTGTTGTCGAAGGGCGGGAGGGCGACGGGCACGGTGACGTCCTCGACCAGGACACAGCCCTGGGCGTCGAGCAGCTGGAGCTCGATGGGCTCCAGCGGCCGGACGGCGGCGAGTACGTCCGCGAGGTGCTCGTCCACCGACCACAGACGCTGGTGGCCGGTGTCCTGCGGTGCGGGACTGCTCAAGGTGCTACATCTCCTCCGTGACGTAACGGTGAAGCCAGGTGCGGAACTCCGGGCCGAGGTCCTCGCGCTCGCAGGCGAGTCGGACGATGGCCCGCAGGTAGTCCCCTCGGTCCCCGGTGTCGTAGCGGCGGCCGCGGAAGACCACGCCGTGCACCGGACCGCCCACGCTCTCGTCGGCGGCCAGCTTCTGCAGGGCGTCGGTGAGCTGGATCTCCCCACCGCGGCCCGGCTCGGTCTCCCGCAGTATGCCGAAGATCGCCGGGTTCAGGACGTACCGTCCGATGACCGCGTAGTTGCTGGGCGCCTCGGAGGCGTCCGGCTTCTCGACGAGACCGGTCACGCGGACGACGTCGGTGTCGTCCGTCGGCTCGACGGCGGCGCAGCCGTAGAGGTGGACGCTGGCCGGGTCGACCTCCATCAGCGCGACGACGGTGCCGCCGGTGCGCGCCTGGATGTCGACCATCTGGCGCAGCAGCGGGTCACGCGGGTCGATGAGGTCGTCGCCGAGCAGGACGGCGAAGGGTTCGCTGCCCACGTGGGGCTCGGCGCAGAGCACGGCGTGACCCAGGCCCCGCGGGTCGCCCTGGCGGACGTAGTGCATGGTCGCCAGGTCGCTGGACTCCTGGACCTTCTTCAGCCGGTCGTCGTCGCCCTTGGCGATGAGCGCCGACTCCAGCTCGTAGTTCCGGTCGAAATGGTCTTCGAGGGCCCGCTTGTTACGTCCTGTGATCATGAGTACGTCGTCCAGGCCGGCCGACACGGCCTCCTCCACGACGTACTGGATGGCCGGCTTGTCCACGACCGGGAGCATTTCCTTGGGGGTCGCCTTGGTCGCCGGGAGGAACCGAGTGCCGAGGCCCGCGGCCGGAATGACGGCCTTTTTGATCACGGGGTGCGACTGAGTCATGGGCAGAACGATAGTGGGTCCGGCCGAACACCTCGTGAGATTACGGTGAATACCTCCCGTTATGCCCGAATGAGCAAGGAATTGAGACTCAACTGTGGTAGAAAATCCGCCCGAAAACGGACCCCGGACGCCCGAGAAGGCCTCCCTGCGCCGGGAACTGCTCGCCGCCCGTCGTGCCTTGTCCCCCGAGGCGCGCCGGACGGCCGCCCGCGCGCTCGCCCGCACCGCCCTCGCGCTGCCCGAACTGGCCGGTGCGCGCACGGTGGCCGCGTACGTCTCCGTGGGCGGCGAGCCGGGCACGCGTGACCTGCTCGACGCGCTGCGGGCCGCCGGGAAGCGGGTGCTGCTGCCCCTGCTGCTGCCCGACAACGACCTCGACTGGGCGCGGTACGAGGGGCCGGACGGCCTCGCCGAGACCGCGCACCCCGGCAAGATGCGGCTGCTGGAGCCCGCCGGGCCGCGGCTCGGGCCGGACGCGGTGACCGGGGCGGACGCCGTCCTGCTGCCCGGGCTCGCGGTGGACGGGCGCGGCATGCGGCTCGGGCGCGGGGGCGGCTCGTACGACCGGGTGCTGGCGCGGCTGGAGCGGGCCGGGGTCCATCCGGCGCTGGTGGTGCTCCTCTACGACGAAGAGGTGGTCGCGCGGGTCCCGGAGGAACCGCACGACCACCCCGTCCAGGCGGTCGCCACCCCGTCGGGGGTGGTGCGCTTCGGCTAGTTCGGCTTCAGCGTCAGGGTCTCGACCGTCGCCTTGTCGACGGCCGCCTTCCCGAAGGGCCAGTCCAGGAGCTCGCCCTTGGCCCAGAGGGTCGTCTGGTCCGTGTAGTTGGAGTGGTACGCGTGGCCGGAGGCGCCGGTGAGGTTGATCCAGCGGGACTTGTCCAGGTCGTTGAGGTTCACGACCATGCGCATCGACGGGACCCAGGTGACCCCGTACCCGCTGGAGGCGTTCCAGCCGGTCGCGTTGACGGTGGCCTCGCCGCCGCCCAGGTTCCACGGGCCGCGGTTGAGGAGCCACTGCATGAAGCCGGGGCCCTCGGTGCCGATGGTCTGGTTCTTCAGCGTCAGCTGGTGCAGCCGGCCCCAGCTCCAGGTCGACTGGTCCTTGCCGAGCTTGGCGGTCAGCTCCCAGCGGGCGTCCTCCATGGCCCGCGCGAACAGCTCGTCGCGGGTGGTGGTCGCCTTGTCGGCGCGGACCGCGGGGCTCTGCCACCACGCCGACTTCTCGTCCTTGACCAGCCTGCGGACCACCTCGAACCAGCGGTCGCCGCCGTCGGGCTGCGCCGAGTCGGGGCCGCGGGTGCCGCATTCGCGGACCAGCTCGGCGAGGTCGTCGGCGGGGCCGCGGGTCTCGTCACGGACGTTCACGCAGCTGCCCTCGACCCGCAGCTCCTTGGGCATCTTGTCGCCGAAGGCCAGCTTGAGGATGTTGCGCCAGACCGCGTTGAAGTACGCGGCTGCGGCCGAGTCGGGCTCCTGGGTGTAGTTCCAGCCCTCCAGCAGCTTCTGCGCCGAGCGCACGTCCGGGTCCGAGACCTGGATCTTCGCCAGCATCGGGGTCAGCAGCGCGGCGATCTCACTGCTGTTGTCCATCTGCATGGTGCGCATGTCGTCGGTGGAGATCTTGCCGCTGTCCTTGATCTTCGCCTCGATGAGGTCGTTGATCCGCTGGCTGCGGGCGCCGTAGCCCCAGTCGGTGGTCAGCAGGTGCGGGTACTTGCCCGCGCCGGTGCCGCTCTCCGTGACCGCCTGGTTCGCGGTGACCACGTAGCCGCGCGCCGGGTTGAGCTCCCACGGCATCTCGTTCTGCGGGATGTAGCCCGCGTTGCCGTCCTTGCCGCCCTTCCAGGCGTACTTGGGGTCCCAGCCGGGGGCGGGCATGCGGCCGTCGCCCTGGGTGCGGATCGGGATGCGGCCCGGGGCCTGGTAGCCGATGTTGCCGTTGGCGCCCTTGTTGTCGGCGTAGATCAGGTTCTGGGACGGGACCTCGAAGTCCGCGGCGGCCGCCCGGAAGCTGTTGAAGTCCTTGGCCCGGTTGAGCTTGAAGACCGCGTCCATCGACTTGCCGGGGTCCAGGGCGGTCCAGCGCAGGGCGATCGCGTAGCCGTCGCCCCGGTCGGGGGCGGAGCTGGGCACGGGGGCGCGGGAGCCGACGGTGCCGAGTTCGTCGCTGCGGTCGGAGATCAGCGGTCCGTTGTTGGTGGAGCGGACGGTGATCTTCTTGCTGGGGCCGCCCGCGACCTTGATGACCTCGTCGCGGACGGTGAAGGGCTGCGTCTTGTTGTCGAAGACGTAGCCGTCGGTCCGCACCTGCTCCAGGTAGAGGTCGGTGACGTCGGCGCCCAGGTTGGTCATGCCCCAGGCGATGTCGGCGTTGTGGCCGATGACCACGCCCGGCATGCCGGAGAAGGTGTAGCCCGCCACGTCGTACTGGCACTGGGGCGAGGCCGCCCGGCAGTGCAGGCCCATCTGGTACCAGACCGAGGGCAGCTGCGGGGAGAGGTGCGGGTCGTTCGCGAGGAGGGGCTTGCCGGTGGTCGTGTACTTGCCCGAGATGACCCAGGAGTTCGAACCGATGCCGCTGCCGTTGGGGCCGAGGATGGCCGGGATCTCGTCCAGGGTCTTGGAGAGGGCGGTCAGCTGCGTGCGCAGGCCGACGCTCGCGCCCTGGGCGGTGGCGTTGCCGGCGAGCCCGGTGGGGGTGCCGCCGTGGGGGGCGGCCTGCGAGCCGGTACCGGTACCCGTGCCGGTTCCGGTGCCCGTACCCGTGCCGGCGCCGTTGGACGTGCCGGTTCCGGTGCCGGTACCCGTACCCGTGCCGGTGCCCGTACCCGTACCCGTGGCCGGGGTGCCCTGGGGGGCGAACTTGCCGCCCGCGACCGTGCCGCCCTCGACGATCGGCTTGTTCCGGTCGAAGGGGTACGGCGGGTAGAGCTCGTCGATCTGCGCCTGCGACAGCTTGTTCGCCATCAGCGAGCGGTCGATCTCGTCCTGCATGTTGCCGCGCAGGTCCCAGGCCATCGCCTTGAGCCAGGCCACCGAGTCCACCGGCGACCACTGCTCCGGCGCGTAGCCCTCGCTCAGCTTGAGGGTCGCGTGCTCGACGGAGAGGTCCTTGCCGGACTTCCCCTTCAGGTACGCGTTGACCCCGTCGGCGTAGGCCTGGAGGTACTTCTTCGTCTCGGGCGAGAGCTTGGTGTCGTACTCGGCCTGCGCGACCTGCCGCCAGCCCAGCGTGCGCAGGAAGGCGTCCGTCTCCACCTGCCCGGAGCCGAACATCTCGGAGAGACGGCCGGAGGTCATGTGGCGGCGTACGTCCATCTCCCAGAACCGGTCCTGGGCGTGCACGAAGCCCTGGGCGCGGAAGAGGTCCTCGTCGTTGTCGGCGTAGAGCTGGGGGATCCCGTGCTCGTCGCGCTTCACGTCGACGGTCCCGGTCAGGCCTGGAACCTTCAGGGAGCCGGTCGTCTGCGGGAACGAGGCGCGCACGGTGTCCGCGCTCCAGTACGCGCCGTAGCCGAGGCCCGCCAAGAGCGCCAGGACCATGACGAGCACGAGCAGGCGTGCGCGTCGTCCCTTCTTCTTGACGGAAGGTCCGGATTCGTTGGCGGGCATCGCTGTCCTTAGAGGGGCAGGGTGGTCCTGGGAGTACTGGGAGCAACCATAGGCGCAGACCCGGGTGCGTTGATCCGCCAGGGGTCGAGGGGCTGCCCGGCCCGACCGGGATGTCCGGTCCCGGGTGCCGAGGACAAGGCCGGTGCGGCGTTTCACAATGTGAGGAGCGCGTTAAGGAAGCGTCAAAGATTAGGTAAGGTAACGAAGTACTTGCCGAACGCGCCCTCGGGAGGAACGATCCGCCGGGCGGCGCCTTGAGGAAGGGCCGCCCGCTGACTGTCCACACGCTCAATGAGCTCCTGCTGGTCTGCTCGCTCGTGCTGCTCGTCGCGGTCGCGGCGGTACGCGTCTCCTCGCGAAGCGGTCTCCCCAGCCTGCTCATCTACCTCGGCATAGGCGTCGCGATAGGCCAGGACGGCATCGGCAACGTCGTTTTCGACAACGCCGAGCTGACGCAGGTCATCGGCTACGCCGCGCTCGTCGTGATCCTCGCCGAGGGCGGTCTGGGCACCAAGTGGAAAGAGATCAAACCCGCGCTGCCGGCCGCGGTCATGCTGTCGCTCGTGGGCGTCGCGATCAGCGTGGGCGTCACGGCGGCGGGCGCGCACTACCTGGTCGGGCTGGAGTGGCGCCAGGCCCTGCTGATCGGCGCGGTCGTCTCCTCGACCGACGCGGCGGCCGTCTTCTCCGTCCTGCGGAAGGTCCCCCTCCCCTCCCGGATCACGGGTGTGCTGGAGGCCGAGTCCGGCTTCAACGACGCTCCCGTCGTCATCCTGGTGGTGGCCTTCGCGACGGTCGGGCCCGTGGACGAGTGGTACGTCCTGATCGGCAAGATCGCGCTGGAGCTGGCGATCGGCGCCGCCATCGGCCTCACGGTGGGCTTCCTCGGCTCGTACGGGCTGCGGCACGTGGCCCTGCCCGCCTCGGGCCTCTACCCGATCGCGGTGATGGCCATCGCGATCACGGCGTACGCGGCCGGCGCGATGGCCCACGGCTCCGGCTTCCTCGCGGTGTACCTGGCCGCGATGGTGCTCGGGAACTCCAAGCTGCCGCACTGGCCGGCGACGCGGGGGTTCGCGGACGGACTCGGCTGGATCGCGCAGATCGGCATGTTCGTGCTGCTGGGCCTGCTGGTCACCCCGCACGAGCTGGTCCACGACTTCTGGCCCGCCGTGATCATCGGCCTGGTGCTGACGATGGTGGCGCGGCCCCTGGAGGTCTTCGTCAGCCTGCTGCCCTTCCGGATCCCCTGGCAGGAGCAGGCCCTGATGTCGTGGGCGGGGCTGCGCGGTGCGGTCCCCATCATCCTGGCGACCATTCCCATGGTGTCCGGGATCGAGGGCAGCGACCGGGTCTTCAACATCGTCTTCGTCCTCGTCGTCGTCTACACCCTGGTGCAGGGACCGACGCTGCCGTGGCTGGCGCGCAAGCTGGAGCTCGGCGACACCGACGAGGCCGCCTCGGACCTCGGGATCGAGTCGGCGCCGCTGGAGAAGCTGCGCGGGCACCTGCTGTCCTTCTCGATCCCGCCCGCCTCGCGCATGCACGGCGTGGAGGTCGGCGAGCTGCGACTGCCCGCGGGGGCCTCCGTGACCCTCGTGGTCCGGGACGCGAAGAGCTTCGTACCGGCGCCGTCGACCGTGCTGCGGCGCGGGGACGACCTGCTGGTGGTCGCCACGGACCCGGTGCGGGACGCGGCGGAGGCGCGGCTGCGGGCGGTCGCGCGCGGGGGCAAGCTCGCGGGGTGGCTCGGAACCGGCGGCGCGACGTCACTCTAGGTGGCGGAGGGTGTCCGGAGCGGCCGCGCGCGTGACCGTTTTGACTTAGAGTGACGTTCTAATTCACACGGTTTCGGTGGCGTGTGCCCGCCCTTGCCCCCATATCGGTGGCAGGGGAATGCGAAATTCCAGTTAATCGCAGGTGAAGACACGAGTTGTCACCGTAATCACAGGGCGTGGTAGCGGATTCCCCTGTACGATGAAGGCACAACAGATCGAACCAACTCTGCCTGACGCAGAGCTGGCGCGACCGCAAAGCGGCCGTGGCTCCCTCCCGCAGTGGGCGCCCAGGTATCACTCGGTTCTGCGCAAGAGGACAGCTCTCGGGGCTCCCACATGTACGGGTGCGGCCGCTCACAAAGCGGCCCATCGTCCGCAGACGGGGAGTTCTACCAGGCAGCGGAAAGGCCAGGCCGTGACATCCGCGGTCACGACCGACAAGTCCGCACGACCCGGCTACGGGCAGCTCCTTCGCACGCCCGGTGCCCTCTCCTTCGTCCTCCCCGGCTTCGCCGCGCGCCTGCCCTTCGGCATGCTGACCATCAGCATCCTGCTGCTCGTCCAGCACGCCACCGGCTCCTACGGCTCCGCGGGCATCGTCGCCGCCGTCACCGGCGTCTCCATGGCCCTGTTCGCCCCGGTCATGGGCAAGTTCACCGACCGCCGCGGCCAGAGCGCCGTCCTCGTGCCGGTCGTGCTCCTGCACGCCGCCGCCGTGAGCGCGCTGACCGCGCTGGCCCTGATCGGCACCCCGCTGTGGGTGCTCGCGCTGGCCGCCGTCCCGGCCGGCGCCTCCGTCCCGCAGGTCGGACCCATGGTCCGGGCCCGCTGGGCGGCCAAGCTGGAGGGCTCCCCGCTGCTGCCGACCGCGGCCGCGTTCGAGTCCGTCACCGACGAGTTCACCTTCGTCGTCGGACCCGTCCTCGCCACCGCGCTGTGCACCGGCGTCCACCCGGCGGCCGGTCTGGCCACCGAGGCGGCCCTGACCCTGCTCGGCGGCCTGTTCTTCGCCGCCCAGCGCTCCACCGAGCCGAAGGCGGCCCCCGCCCTCGCGAACGGCGAGAAGCACGCCTCCGCGCTGTCGTTCCCGGGCCTGCGCGTCCTGATCGTCGCGTTCATCGGTATCGGCGCCGTCTTCGGCGGCATGCAGGTCTCCCTCGCCGCCTTCTCCAACGAGATCGGCAACCCCGGCGCCAACGGCCTGCTCTACGGCGTCTTCGCCGCCGGCAACATGACCGCCGGCATCGCGATGGGCGCCATCGCCTGGAAGATCGGCCCGCGCCGCCGCCTGATCCTCGGCTACATCGGCCTGACCGCCGCCGCCTCCGTCCTGTGGGCCGCCCACTCGGTGATCCTGCTGGGCGCGCTCGGCCTGGTCGTCGGCCTGTGCATCGCCCCCGCGCTGATCACCGGCTACACCATGATCGAGCAGCTCATCCCGGCCGCCTCGCGCACCGAGGCCTTCACCTGGCTGACCGGCGCGGTCGCCTTCGGTCAGGCCGGCGCCGTGACCCTGGCCGGCCGCCTGACGGACGCGCACGGGTCCTCGTACGGCTTCCTCGTGCCGCTCGTGGCCACCGCGCTCGCGCTGGCGACGCTGCTGGCGCTGCGTGCGAAGCTGGCCCCGCAGGCCCCGAGCCGGATCGTGAACTCGTCCTCGGCCGCCGTGCCGGCGGCCGCCGCGCCCGTCACCCGTAATCGGGTGAACGAGCGTGGGATCGGTCACCGCACGCCGGTGACGGTGGACTGATCCGCCGGAATACGTCACCATGGAGCGTCGTTAGCACTCATTGAGTGAGAGTGCCAGGAGGAAATTCGTGCCGACCTACCAGTACCAGTGCACCGAGTGCGGTGAGGGCCTTGAGGCCGTGCAGAAGTTCACCGATGACGCGCTGACCGTGTGCCCGAGCTGTGACGGACGCCTGAAGAAGGTGTTCTCCGCGGTCGGCATCGTCTTCAAGGGCTCCGGTTTCTACCGGAACGACAGCCGCGGCGCCTCGTCGAGCAGCACCCCTGCCTCGAAGCCGGCGTCCACGTCGTCCACGACGACGTCCACCGCTGCCGCCGCCCCTGCCGCTTCGTCCTCCTCGACGTCGTCCAGCACGGGCAGCAGCTCCAGCTCGGCTGCCTGACCTCGTACGTTCCGCCGCAAGGCCCCGCCGCCCACCACGGGCGGCGGGGCCTTGCGCGTACCCGGTTAGGGTGACGGCATGGCGAACGCAGAGATCGGTGTAATCGGCGGATCGGGCTTCTACTCCTTCCTGGAGGACGTCTCCGAGATCCAGGTGGAGACCCCGTACGGGGCCCCGAGCGACTCCCTGTACCTGGGCGAGCTGGGCGGCCGCCAGGTGGCGTTCCTGCCCCGGCACGGGCGCAGCCACACCGTGCCCCCGCACAAGATCAACTACCGGGCCAACCTGTGGGCCCTGCGCTCGGTCGGCGTCCGCCAGGTACTGGGCCCCTGCGCGGTGGGCGGCCTGCGGGCGGAGTACGGGCCGGGCACGCTGCTCGTCCCCGACCAGCTGGTGGACCGTACGAAGTCCCGCGCCCAGACCTTCTTCGACGGGGAGCCGCTGCCCGACGGGTCCGTCCCCAACGTCGTGCACACCACCTTCGCCGACCCGTACTGCCCCGTCGGGCGCTCCGTGGCCCTGGCGGCGGCGCGGGGGCGGGACTGGGAGCCGGTGGACGGCGGCACCATGGTCGTCGTCGAGGGGCCGCGGTTCTCGACGCGCGCCGAGTCCCGGTGGCACGCGGCGGCCGGCTGGTCGGTGGTCGGCATGACCGGGCACCCCGAGGCGGTCCTCGCCCGCGAGCTGGGGCTCTGCTACACGTCGATGGCGCTGGTCACGGACCTGGACGCGGGCGCCGAGACGGGCGAGGGCGTGTCCCACACCGAGGTCCTGAGGGTGTTCGGCGAGAACGTGGGACGGCTCCGCGAGGTCCTCTTCGACGCGGTGGCGGCGCTGCCGGCGACGGAGTCCCGGGACTGCCTGTGCACCCACGCCCACGACGGGTGGGACCTGGGCATCGAACTGCCGTAGGGCGGGGCGGGAGACCCGGTCGAGGGCCGGTCGAGACCCGGCACGGGACCGCCCGGCGGCCGGCTCCGGCGGGCTCCGGGGTGACCGGCCGGGCGGGTTCGCGCGTCCCGTGCGGAGGAATTCCGCGGGAGGTGTCACGTTCCGCGGGGCTCGCTTGTCCCTCTGGCGAAGGGGGCACCAAGCCCCCCCGACCGGAAGAGGCCGATCATGCCGCGCATCTCGCTCACCCCGCCGCGCACGCTCCTCGTGCGGATCGCCGCCTGGTACTCCCGCCGCACCTACGGCAAGGAGCTCGACCCCGGCCTGGCGTACGGCCACAACCCGCGCGTGCTGTTCGCGTACGTCCGCCTCGAACAGCGGGCGGCGAAGTGGAACAAGCTCGACGCAGGGCTGAAGCACCTCGCGGTGATGGCCGCCGCCGCGCGGGTCAACTGCTCCTGGTGCATGGACTTCGGCTACTGGGAGGGCCGGGAGCTGGGCCTGTCGCCGGAGAAGATCGAACGGGTGCCGCGCTGGCGGGAGGCCGGCGCCCGCGAGGCGTTCACCGGGGTGGAGCTGCTCGTCATGGAGTACGCCGAGGCCATGACCGAGACCGAGCCGACGGTCACCGACGGGCTGGCGGCGCAGCTGATCGCCCGGCTCGGTGAGGAGGCGTTCGTCGAACTGACCGCCGTGGTCGCCCTGGAGAACTTCCGCTCGCGGGTGAACAGCGCCTTCGGGCTGACCAGCCAGGGATTCGCCGAGGCCTGCACGGTGCCGTCCAGGCCCTGACGCCCCGGGCTCCGGTGGCCGGACGGTTCGGGGCCACTCGTGCGGGTGACCGCGTTGTCCACAACCTGGGGACGGTCCACAGGCGGGAGCGGGATCCGGGGCGGCGGCGGATCGTGAGGGGTGTCCGGGCACCGGCCCGGACGGCGGAACACGACCAGTTCGGCGGTGCCCACCATGTCCAGGACCTCTCCTCCTTCTCCTTCTCCTTCTCCTTCGGCTCCTTCCTCTCGTCTCTCCCCCTCGTTCCCTCATTCGCCCTCCGCGTGTCCCCCCGCGCGCCCCGTTCCCCTCTTCCCCCCGCTGCGGGTGGGGGGGAGCGGGCGCCGGCTGCGCCGCGCGGTACGGCGCCGGCGGCGTGCCGCGTCGGCCGCACTGGCCGTGGTGGCGGCCGCCCTGGCGGTCGGCGGGACCGAGGCGCGGGCCGCCCGGGGGGCACCTCCTCCCGAGGTGAAACCGCCTCCGGCGGTGGTGCGCATGGTGTCGGCTCCGGTGCGCATCGCGGACGGGGCCACGGTGGGGCTGCTGCGGCCCGGGGACCGGGTGGACGTGGTCGCCGCGGAACGCACGGGGCCGCCGCGGCTGGTGGCGGCCGGGGCGCGGGTGTCCGAAGTCCCGCGTACGGAAGGGGAGGTGGGGGAAGGCGGGGCCCTGGTGGTGCTGTCCGTGCCCCGGGAGACCGCGCGGGAACTCGTCGGTGCGGGCACGGTGACGAAGCTGGCGGTGACGTTGTGCTGAATCGCACGGACGAGCAGTCAAGTCACCGCGAGGAGGGCAGCGATTGGACACGCCCGGCCTTGACTGCCGTAGCTTTCGGAACCGTTGGCTCCGTGTTCCGTAGATGCGAAGAAAGGCTCAGTGGTGAGCGAGAAGAAGAAGGAGAGCGTCCTGGCGGGCTTCAAGGCCTTCCTGATGCGCGGCAACGTGGTCGACCTGGCGGTGGCCGTCGTCATCGGCGCCGCGTTCACGAACATCGTGAACTCACTGGTGAAGGGCATCATCAGCCCGGTGATCGGTGCCATCGGCACGAAGAACCTGGACGTCTACAAGTCCTGCATCAAGAACCCGTGCGGCGTCGGGGCGGACGGCCAGCCGACGGGGGTGGAGATCCTCTGGGGTTCGGTCCTCAACGCCACGCTGACCTTCCTGATCACCGCGGCCGTCGTGTACTTCCTGATGGTGCTGCCGATGGCGAAGTACCTCGCCAAGCAGGAGGCGCGCCGCAAGGCCAAGGAGGGCGTGCAGGAGACCATGGAGATCACCGAGCTGGAGGTCCTCAAGGAGATCCGGGACACCCTGGTCGCGCAGCGCGCGGCGAACGGCGGGGGCGCCCCCGGGGCGCCGGGGTCGCGCGACGCCTTCTGACCGCCCCGGCGGATCAGATGTGGTGCGGGGGCTTCTCGTCGAGGAAGCGGGCCAGGTCGGCCGCGCTTCCGCCGGCGGGGGCCCGCTCTCCCCAGCCGCGGTCCGTGTCGTCCGAGGACTGCTGGTCCAGCGGGTCGTCGAAGACCAGCCGGGGCCTGGGCTTGGCCGGCAGCGCCCCGGTTTCGGGCTGCGGGGGCTGCGGTTCGGAGGCGGGGGCGGTGCTCATGCCTCAAGGGTACGGCCGCCCCGGCAGCGGGCCCCGCTCCTGCCCCCGCCTCCCGCGCCGGTCAGCTGGGGGCTTCCGCGCCCTTGCGGGCGTAGAACCACCAGCACACGGCGAGGCAGGTGGCGTAGAAGCCGATGAACAGCCACAGCGCGTGCGGGACCGCCATGGCGGCGAACATCGCGGGGATGAAGAAGAAGCCGTAGGCGGCGATGGCGGAGGAGAAGCCGGTCACGGCTCCCGACTCCATCTCGGACTGCTTCAGCGCGGCCGCCTGCGCCTCGGGGCCCTTCCCCTCGGCCTCGCGCATGTGCTGGTCGCGGAAGATCACCGGGATCTGCCGGAAGGTGGAGCCGTTGCCCAGCCCGGAGAAGGCGAAGGCCGCCAGGAAGCCGATGAAGAAGGCCCAGAAGCTGCCCTGGTCGCCGCCGGCCGGAAGCGCGAAGACCACGACGACCAGGGACGCCGCCATCCCGACGAAGGACAGCATGGTCACCCTGGCGCCGCCCATCTTGTCGGAGAGCCAGCCGCCGGCCCACCGCATCAGCGCGCCGATGAACGGTCCGATCCACGCATAGGTGGTGGCCTGGTAGCCCTGGGACTCGAAGTTGTTCTTGATCAGCAGGGGCAGGCCCGCGGCGAAACCGATGAAGGAACCGAAGGTGCCCACGTAGAGCCAGGTCATCAGCCAGTTGTGCTTGCGCTTGAAGATGATCTTCTGCTGGCTGAAGGGGGCCGAGGCCACCCTGAGGTCGTTCATCAGGAACCAGGCGAGCAGCGCCATGATCACCAGAAGGGGCACCCAGAGGAAGGCGCCGTTCTGGAGCCAGATGTCGGTGTCCTTCTTCGCGTCGTGCTGCGGGCCGCCCGCCGGGGCGCCCAGTACGGCGGCGGTGACCACCAGCGGGGCCACCAGCTGGACCACGCTGACGCCCAGGTTGCCGAGGCCTCCGTTGAGGCCGTTGGCGCTGCCCTTCTCCCGTTTGGGGAAGAAGAAGCCGATGTTCGCCATCGAAGAGGCGAAGTTCGCGCCGCCGATGCCGCAGACGGCCGCGATGAGCACCAGCTCCCAGTAGGGGGTGCCGCTGTCCTGGAGCGCGAAGCCCAGCCACAGCATGGGGGCGACCAGGATGACCGTGCTGAAGGCGGTGAACCTGCGCTCGCCGAAGATCGGTCCGATGAAGGTGTACAGGATCCGGAAGGTGCCGCCGGTGATGCCGGGGATGGCGGTCAGCCAGAACAACTGCGACTTGGAGAAGGCGAAGCCGACGTCGTTCAGCTTGACCACGGTCACCGACCAGACCTGCCAGACCACGAAGCCGAGCATCAGCGCCGGGATCGACACCCACAGGTTGCGCTGGGCGACCTTGCGGCCGGTGGACTGCCAGAAGCCTTCGTCCTCGGGACGCCAGTCCCCGATGGTGGCACCCGGCTTGTAGGTCTCCGCGCGGTGCGAACGCACCGCGGACGGGGTGGGCGTGGGTATGGACATGGTCATCGGTCCTTCGGGTCGAGGAGCCACAGGCCGATCACGACCAGGAAGGACAGGACGAGGAATCCCGCCCCCCACCAGGCCGTGCCGGTGTTTCCCTTCATCCACTCGTTGACGGTCACGGTCAGCGCCCAGAGCTGTCCGATCACGACGGTGAGTGCCAGGGCCAGCCGGGCGTTGAGCTTCGAGGAGCGCTCCGGCTCCTGTTCGGTGCCGGCCCCGGGGCCGGGGCCGGTGTGCCGGATCCGCGGGTCTCCGTATCCGCTGGTGGAGCGGATCTGCGGATACCGCTCGCGCACGGGCCGGTTCAGCCGGGGCTCGGCGCTGCCGGGCCGGTACGCGGGACGGGGAGGCAGCTGCGCGTCGCTCACGTCCGCCTGCTCTCGGTCGAGGTGGCACGGTCCGCCACGGGACAGCCCAGGCGCTGGGCCATCTCCGGACGGGACTCGCCGATCTGCCGGCACAGGGCTTCCTGGGCCTGTTCCCCCGACCGGACGGTGGCGACGGCCCAGACGCTGCCGTCGGCCTGCTCGGTCAGGAGGATCCTGGGGAGGGGGCGTGGCGGCGGTCCGGCCGTCACCTCGCCGGTGCGGGCGTCGAAGACGCCTTCGTGGCAGGGGCAGTACAGCTCCCCGGCGGGGCCGCGGTCCTCGCGCCAGAGGACGCCGCAGGCCAGGTGGGTGCAGACGGCGGAGTAACCGACGAGGCTGCCGTCGGACAGCCGGACGGCCAGGGCTCGGTCCTCCTCGCCGGGGAACCGGAAGGCCACGGACTGTCCCGGGGGCAGGTCGTCGGCGACCTTCTTGGCCTCGGGCAGCCGCTCGCTGTCCCCGTGCCGGTGCAGGATGCCGGCGGCGACCCCGACCCCGCCGATGGCCAGGCCCCCGGAGACGGTGGCGACGATGCGCAGGTAGTCGCGGCGGGTGGTGAGGGAGTCGGCGCTGATCCGGTCGCGCAGCCGGTCGGCGGCGGCGTCGCCGTCCGAGTCGGGACCCGTTCCGGGTGCGGGCTGTTCGGTCACGCTCATCGGACATCCACTCCGTTGATCTCGACGACGGGCAGGCCGCCGGGAACGGGCCACTGGACCTTGTCGGCGGGTACGACCATCGCGACGCCCGTGCTGACCATGACGTCGCCGAAGACGAAGGAGTCGGCGACCTGCACGCCGGGACGCTCGGCCTGGAGCTCCTCGAGGGTTCCGTAGAAGAGGGCCCCGGTCGGGCAGACGGTGGCGCACATGGGGGCCAGGCCGTAGGCGGTGCGGTCGTAGCAGAGGTTGCACTTCATCTGGAGCTTCGCCTGGAGGTCGATCTTCGGAACTCCGAAGGGGCAGGCGTTGACGCAGTTGGCGCAGCCGATGCAGCGGGTGGTGTCGGCCTGCTGGACCACACCGTCGGCGGTGACCAGGATCGCGTCGGCCGGGCAGACCTCGGCGCAGGGGGCGACCGGATCCTCGCAGTGCATGCAGACGGTCGGGAGGGAGGCGACGGACATGCCGGGGTCGGTGTAGTCCAGGTGGATCATCGACTTGCCGCGGTGGGAATCGCATTCGCGGCAGGCGGAGACGCAGGCCTGGCACCCGATGCAGCGGCCCGGGTCGATGAAGATCGTGCGGCCCATCATGGCGCGTCAGCTCCTCTCGCCCGTGCCACGGCCCTGGGAGGACGTGGGGGGCTGGGCGTCGGTGCGTGAGACCTGCGTTTGCGGATAGGCCTGGTGGCCGGGGGCCGTGGGCGGCGCCGGAACCTCGTCGACCCGCTCCGCGGCCTCGATCCGGGCGGCGCACACCTTGTACTCGGGGATCTTGGACCGGGGATCGAGGGCGTCGATGGTCAGGGCGTTCGCGGCCGTCGGGACGGGCCAGTGATAGGGGATGAAGACCGTGTCGGGGCGGATGGCCTCGGTGACCAGGGCCGGGAAGACCTCGCTGCCCCGCCGGGTGACGACCCGGACCGGGTCGCCGTTGCGGAAGCCGTGCGAGGGGTGGACCTCCACCCAGGGCCGCGGGGTCTGTTCCACCAGGGCGCCCAGGCGGCGCGTCTGGTTCCCGGAGAGGAAGTGCGCGACGGTACGGCCGGTGGTCAGGGAGAGGGGGTACTCCTCGGTGTAGGGGTCCATCGGCGCGTGCCACTCGACGACCTGGAGGTGGACCTTCCCGTCGGGGTGGTAGGTCTTGCCGCCCTCGAACAGCCGGGGCGTGCCCGGGTGGTCGGTGGAGGGGCAGGGCCACATGATGCCGCCGGTCTCCTCCAGGCGCTCGTAGGTGATGCCGTAGTAGTCGTTGACGGTGCCGGCGGAGGCGACGCGCAGTTCCTCGAACACCTCGCGGGAGCCGGCGAAGTCGAACTTGTCGCCGACGCCGAGGCGGCGGGCGAGTTCGCACATCACCCAGGTGTCGGTGCGCACTCCGGCGGGGGGCTCCTGCGCCTTGTTGTGCTTGACAACGCGGGCCTCGGTGTTGGCCATGACGCCCTCGTCCTCCGCCCAGACGGTGACGGGGAAGACGACGTGGGCGTTGGTGGCGGTCTCGGAGAGGAAGAAGTCGAACTGGGCGTGGAATTCGAGGGTGTCGTAGCCGTCCTTGACCGCGCCGTAGTTGGGCAGGGACACGAACGGGTTGTTGCAGATCCCGATCAGGCCCCGGATCTCCTGACGCTGCATCTGCCAGACCATTTCCATCATGGAGGTTCCGGCGGGCGGCAGTTCGGACTCCTCGATGCCCCAGATCGCGCAGATCTGGCGGCGGTGCTCCTCGTTCATGATGGAGCGCCCGCCGGGCAGCAGGTCGGACTTCTGGCCGTGCTCGCGGCCGCCCTGGCCGTTGCCCTGGCCGGTGATGGTTCCGTAGCCGGCGCCCGGCTTGCCGAGGTTCCCGGTGGCGACGCACAGGTTGATGATGGAGAGACAGTTCTCGACGCCCTGCGAGTGGTGTTCGACGCCCCGCGCGTGGAAGGCCATGGCGCTCGCCGCCCGGCCGAACGTGCGGGCGACCTGGACGATCTGCTCTTCGGGGATCCCGCAGATCGCGGCGGACCGGGCGGGCGGGTAGTCCTGGACGTTCTCGCGGACCTCCTCCCAGCCGGTGGTGTGGGCGGCGAGGTAGTCCTCGTCGGCGAGTCCCTCGGCGACGATGACGTGCAGGACGGCGTTGAAGAAGGCGGAGTCGGTGCCGGGCTTGAGGGCGACGTGGATGTCGGCGGTGCGGGCGATGGCGGTCTCGCGCGGGTCGACGACGATCAGCGAGGCGCCCCGGTCCCGGGCGCCCCACACGTACTGGGTCATCACGGGGAAGCACTCCCCCACGTTGGACCCCGCGATCAGCAGGCAGTCGGTGAGGAGGATGTCCGAGAAGGGGTTCGCGGCCCGGTCGATGCCGAAGGCGAGCTTGTTGGCTCCGGCCGCGCTGACCATGCAGAGACGGCCGTTGTAGTCGACGTGCCGGGTCTTGAGGGCGACCCGGCCGAACTTGCCGACGAGGTAGGTCTTCTCGGAGTAGAGGCTGGCGCCGCCGAGGAGCCCGAAGGCGTCGTTGCCGTGGGCACCCTGGATCCGGCGGACCTCGGAGACGGTGAAGTCGAGGGCCTCGTCCCAGGAGCACTCGCGGAACTCCTCGTCGCGGGAGCGGCGCATGAGCGGGGCCGTCAGCCGGTCGGGGTGGTTGACCTGCTGGTAGGCGTTGATGCCCTTGGGGCACAGCCGCATCCGGTTGATGTCGTGGTTGCGGGGCTCCACGCCGAAGACCTTGCCGCCTCTGTCCACGCGCAGGTACATGCCGCACTGCACGCCGCAGAAGCAGCAGTGGGTGGGGACGAGCGTCTCGCCGTTCTGGTCGGCGTGCCACTGGTCGGCGGGGATGCCGCCGGCGTCGCGGAAGTTGCGGGTGCCGGGCGGGGCGATGGACGGGTCGAGCGGCAGCGGCGCCGTCTTGGCGGGGTCCGTCGCGGTCACTTGTAGCCCTTCTTGACGTGGGTCAGGTAGGCGTTGCCGCGCAGCACCCGCTTGCAGCGCGGGCAGTACTCGGCCCAGGCGTCGAAGCCGAGCTTCAGGTCCTGCATCGTGCCGCGCAGGTTCTCCACGTACGGGGTGGTGTCGATGGGCTCGCCGCAGCGCTTGCAGGCGAAGACCTGCTCGTCCTGGCGGGCGGTGTACTTGAAGAGCTGCATGCCGACGGCGGCCGGCCGCTGCACGATGTGGAAGAACTTCCCGAAGGGGATGTAGATGAGGGTGAAGACCACCGACACCATGTGCAGGATCGCCAGGAACTCGTAGCCGCCGCCGTGCAGGAAGATCGACGAGAAGGTCAGCAGCAGCCCGGTCACCGAGATGACGATCAGGCAGATCAGCGGGAGCAGGTCGTAGGCGAAGCGCTGGCCGGTGATGGCCCCGCGGTCCTTCATGCGGCGCCACAGGAAGTACGAGGCCCCGGGGATGACGAGGACGGCGGCGATGTCCAGGCCGTGGAACATCAGCCAGCCCAGGACGTTCAGCGAGTCGAAGCCGAGGACCTTGAACCCCCAGACCCGCATCTCGTACCCGGGCCCGGAGCCGCTGTCGGCGGTGAAGGTGAACCAGCCCCAGGTCAGGGGGAAGGTGATCGCGGCGGCCAGCAGGCAGCCCCAGAAGATCAGCTGGTGTGCGGCCCAGCGGCCGCGCGAGCGGGCGCCGAGGAACTTCTGGAAGCCGAGGTAGGTGGCGATCATCTTCGGCAGGGCCGTGGGCGCCTTCTTGAAGTTGGCCGCCGAGAAGAAGCTGCCGAAGCCCTTCTTGAAGAGGCGTCGCGCGCCGGGCGCCGAGACCCAGACCGTGTACCGGTAGGCCACGCCGAAGGCCAGGAAGACCGTCGCGACGGCGTACGGCAGCAGGGCGGAGTCGAAGTCCCGCAGGAGGCGGCTGCCGAGCACGATCGCGGCGATGAGCAGGAGCGAGACGACGACTCCGGCCAGGGTGGCCCGTGCGGTGACGGGCCGTCCGGCCGGAGGCGGGGGCTCCGGGGGGCCGGGCGGGGGTGGCGGGGCGTCGGCGAGTACTTCCGTGGGCTCGGACACAGCACCACGCTAGGCGGTTCGTACCGTTTCAGCCCGTTGTGCCGGATCTTCGGCTACTCCGAACGGGGTCACACGGCCGTCAGGCCGTGCGCGGCGAAGACGGCCTTCGCCCTGGCGACCTGCCCGGCGGTCGGCGAGGGGGTGTCGTGCAGGGTGAACGGCATCCCCAGGGCGTCCCACTTGCCCTCGCCCAGCTTGTGGAAGGGCAGGACGTCGACCCGCGAGACGTTGCCGAGCGTCGCGGCGAAGGCGGCGACGCCCTCGATGTTCTCCCGCGCGTCGGTGAGCCCGGGCACCAGGACGAACCGCAGGTGGACCTCCTTGCCGAGGTCGGCGAGTCGGCGGGCGAAGTCCAGGGTGGGCTCCAGCGGGCGTCCGGTCACCTTGCGGTACGTCTCGCGGTCCCAGGACTTGATGTCGAGCAGGACCAGGTCGACGTCGCGCAGCAGGGCGTCGGTGGCACGGGCTCCGAGGAAGCCGGAGGTGTCGAGGGCGGTGTGGAGGCCGAGGTCGTTCTTCATCCGGTGCAGCAGCTCGCCGGCGAAGACGGGCTGGAGCAGGGGTTCGCCGCCGGAGACGGTGGCGCCGCCCCCGGAGGCCGAGATGAACCGCGTGTACTTGCGGGCCTCGGCGATGATCTCGTCGGCCGAGGTGCGCTTGCCGTAGCGCATCCGCATGGTGTCGGGGTTGTGGCAGTACAGGCAGGTGAGCGGGCAGCCGGAGAGGAAGGTCACGAAGCGGGTCCCGGGGCCGTCGACGCCGGTGGACAGGTCCCAGGAGTGCACCGACCCCTCGCTCGGCCGCCGGGTCGCGGCGGCGGCCGGGGTGCGGCCGGCGCCGGCGAATGCGGCGGCGGCCGGGCCGACGGGGATGCTCGTACCGAAGAGGACGCTCATGGCAGGTGCTCCAGTGATCCGGTGTCTGTACGTGGGACGGCGCGGTCGTCCTAGAGAGAGCCGTGGAAGGTGCGGTTCAGCACGTCGAGCTGCTGGTCCCGCGTGAGGCGGACGAAGTTCACCGCGTAGCCGCTGACGCGGATGGTCAGCTGCGGGTAGTTCTCCGGGTGCTCCATCGCGTCCATGAGCGTGTCGCGGTTGAGGACGTTCACGTTCATGTGGAAGCCGTCGCTGGCCATGTAGCCGTCGAGGACGCCCGCCAGGTTCCTGATCCGCTCCTCGGGGGTGCGGCCGAGGCCGTCGGGGGTGACGGTGTTGGTCAGCGAGATGCCGTCCTCGGCGTCCTCGTAGGGGAGCTTGGCGACCGACAGCGCCGAGGTGACGTAGCCGTGGGTGTCGCGGCCGTTCATCGGGTTGGCGCCCGGGGAGAAGGGTTCGCCGGCGCGGCGTCCGTCCGGTGTGTTGCCGGTCTTCTTGCCGTAGACGACGTTCGAGGTGATCGTCAGCACGGACTGGGTGTGCTCGGCGCCCCGGTACGTCTCGTGCTTGCGCACCTTCTTCATGAACTCCTCGACGAGCCAGACGGCGATGTCGTCGACGCGGTCGTCGTTGTTGCCGTAGGCGGGGTAGGCGCCGTCGACGACGTAGTCGGTGGCCAGGCCGGTCTCGTCGCGGACGGCCGTGACCCGGGCGTGCTTGATCGCGGAGAGGGAGTCGGCCGCGACCGACAGTCCGGCGATGCCGCAGGCCATGGTGCGGCGGACGTCGCGGTCGTGGAGGGCCATCTCGATGCGCTCGTAGGCGTACCGGTCGTGCATGTAGTGGATGACGTTCAGGGCGTGGACGTAGGTGGCGGCGAGCCATTCCATCTGCTCGTCGAACTTCGCCATGACCTGGTCGTAGTCCAGTACCTCGGAGGTGAGGGCGCCGGTCTCGGGGCCCACCTGGGCGCCGGACTTCTCGTCCCGGCCGCCGTTGATGGCGTAGAGCAGGGTCTTGGCGAGGTTCACCCGGGCGCCGAAGAACTGCATCTGCTTGCCGACGGGCATCGCCGAGACGCAGCAGGCGATGGCGGTGTCGTCGCCGAAGCGCGGGAGCATCAGCTCGTCGGACTCGTACTGCACCGAGGAGGTGTCGATCGAGACGCGGGCGCAGAACTCCTTGAAGCCCTGCGGCAGTCGCGGGGACCAGAAGACCGTCATGTTCGGCTCGGGGGCCGGGCCGAGGTTGTAGAGGGTCTGGAGGTAGCGGAAGGAGGTCTTCGTGACCAGCGGACGGCCGTCCTCGCCCATGCCGGCGATCGACTCGGTGACCCAGGTGGGGTCTCCGCTGAACAGCTCGTCGTACTCCGGGGTCCGCAGGAAGCGGACGATGCGGAGCTTGATGATGAAGTCGTCGACCAGTTCCTGGGCCTGCTCCTCGGTGAGGAGGCCGGAGTTGATGTCGCGCTGGAGGTAGACGTCGATGAAGGTGGAGGTGCGGCCCAGCGACATGGCCGCGCCGTTCTGCTCCTTCACGGCGGCCAGGTAGGCGAAGTACAGCCACTGGATGGCCTCACGGCCGGTGGAGGCGGGGCGGGAGACGTCGTATCCGTAGGCGGCGGCCATCGCCTTGAGTTCGGCGAGCGCGCGGATCTGCTCGGAGAGCTCCTCGCGCAGGCGGATCGTCTCCTCCAGTGAACGGGGTCCCGCTGGGAGGGCGTTCAGCTCCTCCTTCTCCTCCTTCTTGAAGGCGATGAGGCGGTCGACGCCGTACAGGGCCACGCGGCGGTAGTCGCCGATGATGCGGCCCCGGCCGTAGGCGTCCGGGAGGCCCGTGACGATGCCGGCCTTGCGGGCGGCGCGGATCTCGGGGGTGTAGGCGTCGAAGACACCGGCGTTGTGGGTCTTGCGGTACTCGGTGAAGACCTTCTCCAGGTCCTCGGAGACCGGGTAGCCGTAGGTCTCCAGCGCGCCGGCGACCATGCGCCAGCCTCCGTACGGCATGATCGCGCGCTTGAGCGGGGCGTCCGTCTGGAGGCCGACGATCAGGTCCTTGTCGCGGTCGATCCAGCCGGGGGCGTGCGCGGTGATCGACGACGGGATGTCGTGCGCGATGTCGTAGACGCCCCTCTCGCGCTCCTCGGGGAACTTGTCCGTGATGGCCTTCCACACGGCGGTGGTGCGCTCGGTGGGGCCGGCGAGGAAGCTGTCGTCACCCTCGTACGGCGTGTAGTTCTGCTGGATGAAGTCGCGGACGTCTATGGCGTCGCGCCACAGACCGCCCTTGAAGCCGTCCCAGGCCTCGGCGTTCTTCGTGGTTTCCGCAGGGGTGGCAGTCATGGCCGGCACCTTCTTGAGTCGCCTCGTTGCTTGTGTCCATTGCACGCCTTTTGATCGATCATTTGGCGCCGCGTTGGTCCCGAGCTGGGGCCCGAAGGTCCCTCCCTGGGGGGCGGCCGGGCCTACACATGTGGCTTGACCTGGTGTTTCCGTAGGGTCGAAGGTCCGTCGTGCGCTTGTGAACGTATTCACAAGAATCTTCTGACCGGGTCGCCGGAGGCCCGATAAGTCAGATGATCCGCACCAGGGCGAAGCCTGTGGATACGGCGACGCACGTCGTGACGAGCCCCGGCAGCATGAAGGAGCCGTTCACCGCGGGCCACGCGGCGATCAGGGGGTCCGGGATGCCGAGGGCCGGACCCGGCGGCATCAGGGCCTTGGCGGTGGTGGCCTGGCCGAAGGGCAGGGCGGAGAGGAGGAGCAGCATGACCGGGGAGAACCAGGGGTGGGTCCGCGCCACGCCGCCGAGGGCGCCGGTGATCCGGGCCTCGTCGGCCCCGATGAAGGACAGGACGACGACGGCCACGGCCCCGCCGAGGAAGAGGTACGCGGACCAGCGCGCCCGCGGCGGCGCCGGCCGCGGGCCGGTTCCGGCGGGGGCGGTGGGCTCGATCTCGCCCGAGGCCGGCATCCGCAGGCACCCGGGATCCTGGTGGAGGTCCCGGCCGGTCCGGGCCTGCACGGTGGCCGCCACGAGGACGCCCGGCAGGGTCGCGGGCGGGCGCGACGAAGCCGACGCGGCGGGGGTTGCGCCGGAGCGTGCGATCGGCCCGGCCGACCAGGAAGTCGATGGCGCCCGCCGCTTCCCTCGCGGCGGGCGCCATGATCACCGCCAGGATGATCGGCATGGCGTCGACGATGCCGGGGGTGCCGGCGGGCGCCACCCCCGGAGCAGGTGGCCGGGACGAACACCCCGACGGCTCCCCACAGCCCCATGGCCACCCCTCCCTTGCTGGAGCCGCGCTCTAGCTGGGGGCTTCCGCGCCCTTGCGGGCGTAGAACCACCAGGCGACGACCACGCAGCTGGCGTAGAAGGCCACGAAGCCCCACATCGCGCTGGTGACCGCGAAGTTGGCGAACATCGCCGGGATGAAGAAGAAGCCGTAGGCCGCGATGGCGGCGGTGAAGCCGGTCACCGCACCCGACTCGATCTCCGCCTGCTTCAGGGCCGCCGCGTACTGTGCCGTGCCCTCCGTCAGGCCCTTCAGGTGCTGGCTCCGGAAGATCACCGGGATCTGGCGGAAGGTCGACCCGTTGCCGATGCCCGAGAAGAAGAACGCCGCCAGGAAGCAGAGGAAGAAGCCGGGGAAGGAGCCCGGACCGGAGCCGGCCGGCAGGAAGGTGATCACTCCGATGATCGAGGCGGCCATGCCGACGAAGGAAAGGATCGTCACCCGGGCGCCGCCCAGCTTGTCGGCGATCCAGCCCCCCGCCCAGCGTGCCAGGGCGCCCAGGGCCGGGCCCATCCACGCGTAGGTCGCGACCGAGTAGTCCGGGAAGGTGGTCTTGATGAGCAGCGGCAGCGCGGCGGCGAAGCCGATGAAGGAGCCGAAGGTGCCGACGTAGAGCCAGGTCATCAGCCAGTTGTGCTTGCGCTTGAAGATGATCTTCTGCTGGCTGAAGGGGGTGGAGGCGACCTTCAGGTCGTTCTGACCGAACCAGGCGACCGCCGCGAGCACGATGAGGACCGGGACCCACACGAACGCGGCGTTCTGGAGGTACAGCTCCGAGCCGTCGGCCTTCTTCTGGCCCGCGCCGATCGCCAGGACCGAGGAGGTGATCAGGATCGGCGTGAGCAGCTGCACCACCGAGACGCCCAGGTTGCCCAGGCCGCCGTTGATGCCGGTGGCGTTGCCCTTCTCCCGCTTCGGGTAGAAGAAGCCGATGTTGGCCAGCGAGGAGGAGAAGTTGGCGCCTCCGATGCCGCAGAGCGCGGCGATCGCGACCATCGTGGTGTAGGAGGTGTCCGGGTTCTGCACCGCGAAGCCGAGCCACAGCAGCGGGACGATCAGCACCACCGTCGAGAGCGCCGTGAAGCGGCGCTGCCCGATCATCGGGCCGAGGAAGGTGTAGAAGATGCGGGCGGTACCTCCGGTGATGCCCGGGACGGCGGTCAGCCAGAACAGCTGCGACTGGGAGAAGCCGAAGCCGACGTCCTTCAGGTTCGTCGCGGTGATGCTCCACACCTGCCAGACCACGAAGGCCACCAGCAGCGCCGGCACGGCGATCCAGAGGTTGCGCGTCGCGACCTTCTTGCCGGTGGTGCGCCAGAAGGAGGGATCCTCCGGCGTCCACTCGGTGATGGTGCGGCCCGGGCGGTACTGCGCCGGATCGGCCAGCACTTCTGGCGCTTGCTGCGTGGCGGAGCTCATGGCGTGGTCCTGAACGTCGAGAAGGGTCCTGACTTATCCAGGTTCATCCGCCGGGCGCGTCCCGCGTCAGGGGCGAACGTCGTGTGGGCGACAGGACAAGGTCCCGCCGCCCCCAGTGCGTTCGTCGCCCTCCGGGAGGCCGGGCACGACCGGGTCGCGGTGACCGCGCACCCGCCGCCCGGCCGGCCGCGGATCGCCCGGCCGGTGCCGGACCGGTACGGGTCCCAGGAGTCCGCCCGGGGTACCCGCGTGCCGCGGGCCGCGCGCCTCGCCTGCCAGGGCGCCCGGCTTTGCTGTCCTGGGCGGTATGACGACGTACGTACCGATGACCGCCCGCAGCCGCCACGAGGACCATCGGGCGGCGACCCCGCTGGAGCTGTTCTTCGACCTGTGCTTCGTCGTCGCGATCGCCCAGGCCGGGGCGCGACTGGTACACGCCCTCGCGGAGGGGCATCCGGGGACCGGCGTGATCGGCTACTTCTTCGTCTTCTTCGGCGTGTGGTGGGCGTGGATGAACTTCACGTGGTTCGCCTCCGCCTACGACTGCGACGACGTGCCGTACCGGATCGCCACGCTCGTGCAGATCGCCGGTGTCCTCGTCTACGCGGCGGGCGTGAGCCGCGCCTTCGACGACAACGACTGGGTGGTGGCCGTCGTCGGCTACCTCATCATGCGCGTCGCGCTCACCGCCCAGTGGCTACGGGCCGGGGCGGGCGAGAGCGGCCCGGCACGGACGGCGGCGTTCACGTACGCGGCGGGACTGGTGGTGTGCCAGGCGGGCTGGGTGGGGCTGCTGTTCGCCCCGGACGACTCGAAGCGCTGGCTGTTCGTGGTGCTGCTGTTCGCGGAACTGCTCGTCCCGGTGGTGGCGGAGCGCCACCACCAGACGCCCTGGCACGCCCACCACATCGTGGAGCGGTACGGCCTGTTCACCATCATCGTGCTCGGCGAGACCATCGCCGCGAGCACCGTGGCCGTGAAGTCGGCGCTCGACGAGCACGAGGCCCTGGGCGAGCTGCTGCCCATCGCCGCGGGCGGACTGCTGATCGTCTTCGCCGCCTGGTGGATCTACTTCGCGGTGCCGATGCACACGCGGCTGAACTCCAACCGCGAGGCGATCCCGTGGGGCTACGGCCACCTGCTGGTCTTCGGCGCGGGTGCGGCGATCGGCGCGGGCATCGAGGTCGCGGTCGAGCACGCCGTCGGCAAGGCGCACATCTCGCAGGTGGCGGCCAACGCCGCGGTCACCGTCCCGTCCGCGCTGTTCCTGATGATGGTGTGGGCGCTGCACTCGCGGCACTTCAAGCGCGGCCTCGCCCAGCAGCTGGTGCTGCCGCTCTCCGCCGTCGCTCTCCTCGCCTGCACCTGGGCGGGCCCGTACGCGGTCCTCTACGCGGGCCTGGTCGCGACGCTCACGGTGGCGGTCGGCCAGACCCTGGCGGTACACGGCCCGGGTGCCCGTACCGCGACCGGGTGAACGGCGCCCGACCCGTCACTCCCGCGCCCCCGGACCCGTTCAGCAGCTCAGCGCAACGGCGACAGGAAGAGACGGACCATGACACTCCCCCCACAACGCCACGCGGACGGCACCGGCCCCGGAGCGGAGCTCGCCGACCCGGGGTTCTGGCAGCTCCCACCGGAGCGGCGGCTGGCGGCCTTCGCCCGGCTGCGCGCCCTGGAATCGCCGGTGTTCGTGCCCGAAGGGGCCGGCCACTGGGCCCTCGTACGGCACGCGGACGTGCAGGAGGCGAGCCGCCTGCCCAAGGTGTTCGCGAGCGCGCCCGGAGTCACGACGCCCGAGCCCGCCCGGTGGGTGCGGGCCCTGTTCGGGGACTCCATGGTCAACCTGGACGGGCCGGACCACGCGCAGCTGCGGAAGATCGTGCAGCGGGCCTTCACGCCCCGGCTGCTGGCGGCCGCGGAGGAGGACATCCATGCGGTGGCGGCCCGCATCGTGGACGACGTACTGGCCGAAGAGCCGGACGAGTTCGTCTCGGCGGTGGCCTCGCGGCTCCCGCTGGAGGTCATCTGCAACATGATGGGGATCCCGGAGCGCTACCGGGCGGAGATCGCCGACCGGGTCAACCACGCCTCGGAGAACATCGGTGTGGAGCGCGGCCTGGCGGCCCGGCTGCGGATGCCCGGGCGCGGCCTCCGCGCCCTGGCGCGGATGCAGCGGATGGTCGCGGGCATCGGCCGGGAGCGGCGCAGGCACCCGACGGACGACCTGATCTCGGCGCTGGTCACCGCGAACGTGGACGGCCAGGCGCTCGGCGCCCGCCAGCTCGGCGCGTTCTTCTCGCTGTTGATGGTGGCCGGGGTGGAGACCACCCGCAACGCCATCACCCACGGCCTGACCCTGCTGACCGACTTCCCGGAGCAACGGGACCTGCTGCTCTCGGACTTCGAGAAGTACGCCGACGGCGCGGTGGACGAGATGATCCGGCACTCGACGCCCATCATCCAGTTCCGCCGGACGGTCGCCGCCGAACACACCCTGGGCGGGCACCTGTTCACGCCCGGCGACAAGGTGGTGCTGTACTACGCGGCCGCCAACCGCGACGAGGCGGTCTTCCCGGACCCCGACGCCTTCGACATCACCCGCTCCCCCAACCCCCACCTGGGCTTCGGCGGCGGCGGACCGCACTTCTGCCTGGGCGCGCACCTGGCGCGGGTGGAGATGAAGGCACTGTTCCGCGAGCTGCTCACCCGCCCCGTGGGCCTGCGGGCGGTGGGCCTCCCCGATCTGGCGGGGTCCAGCTTCGACAACCGGGTCCGTTCGCTGCGGTTCGCCTTCGAACGGCCCTGACCGGCGGCCCTGACCTCCGGCGGGCCGGGACCGGCGGCCCGGAGCGGCGGAACCGGCCACCGGGCAGGCTGGGAGCCCGGCGGCCGGAGCGGGTGGCGGCGCCGCCGTCCCCGCGGGCACCACCGCCCCCGCGGGCGGCGCTGCTGCGAGTGGCCGCCGCGGGCGCTACTTCTGCAGGCTCTGCACGGTGACGACGCAGTGGGCGCTGCTGGTGAGCACCTCCTCGTCACCGGCGAACGCCTGGAGGACCTCCGCGGTGACGGGCTTGCCGGGGACCGCCTCGGGCCAGGCGCGGGTGGCGAAGAGGAAGTACGCCTGCCCGCTCTCGTTGGCCGCGTCCACCCACTCCGGCGGGGCGGTGCAGGTCGCGTTCAGCCCCGGCATGGTCAGCGCGATCTGGTTGTCCGCGAGGAGGACCTTGACGTCGAACTTGTGCGGGTTGCGGGTGCCGTCCATGACCACGTCCCCGATGGGCAGGCCGATCTCCTCCAGCAGCCCGCGGGCGGCCGCCTCGCCGGCCTCCCGGCCCTGGGGACCGTCGCCCAGCGTGTAGGCGAGGAGGTACGGGATGTCGTGCCCTTCGGAGGGGTCGCCGATCCAGGCGAGCACCGAAAGGGTGCCGAGGTGGGACCGGTCGATTTCGGCTTGCGTTGAAGTCATGCGCCGCACCTTAGTGCTCCGTCACCCGGCCCTTTCACGGCCTTTCACCCGGGCGGGCTAGACCGCCCAGAAACCCCCTCCGGAATTCGGCAGCATGTTCGCGTCCTGGTACTGGACCCGTACGACGCGCGCGTTTTCCGGGATTTCGAACACGACCCATCCCTCGGCCCGCTCACCGACCGAGAGGGAATCGAAGACGAGGGGTTTGCCGGTCGTCAGTTCACCGGTGCGCACCACCGGGTGACGCTTTCCCGCGCTGTCGTGCGCCCACATGCGCCCGAGCGCCCCGTACGAGGCTCCGCCGACGTTGACGAACGACATCGAGGCGGCCACCCAGCGCTTCCCCGCGGGCGGCACGAAGTTCGGCTCGACGCTGACCGCCGGGTCGACGTACGCGGCGAGGACCACCTGGAGGTGGCGGCCCACCTCGCGCCCTTGCACCCGTACGGGGTCACCCACATGGGCTTCCTTCACGGCGGCCGGCACCGCCCCCTGCGCGGGTGCGGCCGGGTCTTCGTCGGCGCCGGGCGCGCCGTCGTCGACCGGGACGGCGGGCGCCGCGGCGGGGGCGAGCACGGGCGCCTCGGCGGTGCCGGAGCAGGCCGTGGCACCGAGGAGCAGGAGCGGGAGGAGGGCGGCGGCCGCGAGGGCGGGAGCGGAATGGCTGCGCATACGGGATCCCTTCGGGGATCTTCGGGGGATTTATTCCGGTCAGTCTCACGCGCCCGAGCGGGCAATTGCACACACCGACACGGGCGCGGGGAGCGAGTTGCCCGCCAACTGCCAGCACAATGCGTTCCGACGGAATGCCAACACCCTCGTCCACCTGGAGGAAGAATGCGTACGATCGGCAGCCGGCTGGCCCTCACGGCCTTCTCCGCACTGGCCGTCACGGCCGTCATGGCCGTGCCCGCGGAGGCCACCGTTTTCCATCAGGAGATTTCCGTACGGTCGGATGCTCACATCGCCGAGGACGGCCGGGTCATCCTTTCCGGGTCCTACCGCTGCGAGGCCGCGTCACCCGTGGGGGCGGTCCAGATCAAGGCCACGGTGATCCAGGAGGGCGTCCGCCTGACGATGGGCGGCGGCGAGGCCGTGTGCGACGGCCACGAGCACCCGTGGCGGGCCGAGAGCAAGCCGGGTCGCACCTGGGGCGTGCACGGGGGCGGGGCGCGGGCGGAGGGCCGCCTGGAGGAGATCCACTTCGGCGGCGGGATGCTGCCGCGGGCCGTCGACACGGTCGCCGAGGACGTCCGCGACGTCACGGTGTACGACCACCGCCGCTAGCGCCGTGGGGGCCCAACGGTCCGGTAGCCGCCGCTGCCGGCCTCCGGGCGCCCCGGGCAGGTGCTCCCGTACCGCGGGCCCGCGCCTACCTGCATTCGGGCGCGACGCCCGTCATCGACATGAACGCCACCGTCTGGCACCCGGGGTCCGCGTGCGGACGCCCCGTCGTCCAGTCCACGACCGTGGGGACCCCGGCCGCCAGGAGCAGCGCCGCCAGGAGCGCGGTGACCGCGCCCCGGTTCAGGCGGCGCACAGCGGGTTCCGTCGGGAAGCCTTCAAGACCGTCCGTTCCATGGCCGCATCATCACCCCGCACCCCGCCCGCCACAACCCGGGGTAGGCGGCCGGTCACCCTCCGGCGCGACGCACCCCTCCCACGTCGAACTCGCACCAGACGGCCTTGCCGTCCCCGCGGGACTCCACCCCCCAGTGCGTGGCCAGCGCGTCCACCAGCAGCAGCCCGCGCCCCGTGGTGGCCGCCTCGCCCGGGCTGCGCCGGCGCGGCCACACGCTGGAGCGGTCCTTGACCCAGAGCCGGATCCGCCGGACCGGCTCCGGCAGCACCTCCATCGTCAGCACCGCGCCGCCGTCCGTGTGCAGCAGGGCGTTGACCAGCAGTTCCCCTGCCGCGAGTTCCACGTCGTCGGCGAGCTCGGCCATGCCCCAGTCCCGCAGGGCCTGCCGCAGGGCGTAGCGGGCCTCCGAGAGCCCTTCGGGGTCGGCCTGGTGGACGTACTGGTGGATGCGGGGCGCGCGGTGCGTGCCCGGGTCCGGGGCGCGCCGCAGCACGAGCAGGGCTACGTCGTCCCCGGAGCCCCAGCGCTCCCAGAGCCGGTCCGAGAGGTGGTCGGCGAGCGCCCCCGCCCCCTGCGGGCCGCTGCGCACCGCGTGGGCGAGGGCCTCCATGCCCTGGGTGATGGCGGTACCGGGCTCCTCGACCAGGCCGTCCGTGCACAGCACGAGGGTCTCCCCGGGGACCAGGTCGAGACGCGTCTCGGGGAACTCCTCCTGCGCGAAGACCGAGGCGAGCCCGAGCGGCAGGCCGCCGCGCACGTTGGGCCAGCCGGTACGCCCGTCCGTGTGCCGGATCAGCGGGCCGAGGTGGCCCGCGCGCACGGCCCGTACGCCACCGGTCTCCAGGTCCACCTGTGCGTACATGCAGGTGGCGAAGCGTTCGGTGTCGAGCTCGGCGAGGAAGCGCGAGGCCCGCGCCAGCACGGTCGACGGCGAATGCCCCTCGCCCGCGTAGGCGCGCAGCGCGATCCGCAGCTGGCCCATGATGGCCGCCGCGTGCGTGTCGTGGCCCTGGACGTCACCCACGACGATCCCGACGCGGTCGCGGGGCAGCGCGATCACGTCGTACCAGTCCCCGCCGACCTCCCGCCCGCTCCAGGCGGAGTGGTAGCGGACCGCGATCTCCCCGCCGGTGATCTCCGGGATCCGGCGGGGCAGCATGGCGGCCTGGAGGCCCGTCGCGAACTCCCGCTCCTGGTCGAAGAGCAGCGCCCGCTGGAGGGACTGGGCGACGATGCCGGCCAGGCCGAGGCACAGGTTGCGCTCCTCGGGGCTGAACTCGCTGCGCCGCCGGTAGAAGAGCACGAGTCCGCCGATGGCCTTGGCCTGGGCGATAAGGGGGAGGTAGGCGGCCGCGTCGTAGCGGATCCGGTTCAGGTAGTCGGCCAGCAGCGGGAACTCGTCGGCGAGCTCGGTGAGCGAGGTGACGAAACGCGCCGTACGGGTGATCACCGCCCGGGACAGCGGAAGCGATCCGTCCAGCCGGGTGAAGCGCCGCTCGCTGAGGATCTCCAGCGTTTCCCCGCTCAACGCGATGATCTTGATGGCGCCGTTCTCGACCAGCCCCAGGGCCAGCCCGTCGGCGCCGAGCCGCTCCAGCGCGCCCGCGCCGGTCAGCGCGGCCGTGACGTCGTCGACCGTCACCGCCCGCGACAGTGCCTCCGTGGTGCGCTGCACGATGGTGGCCTGCTGGGCGCGCGCCGTCTCCAGCTTGCGCAGCACCGTGGCGTGGGCGAGCTCGGCCGTCGCGTCCCGGACGATGCCGACGATCCGCCGGGGGCGGCCGTCCGGGTCGCGCAGTACCCGGCCCTGGGTGTGCGTCCACTGGTCGACGCCGTCGCGCCGCTGCACCGTGAAGTAGGAGCCGTACGTCTCCCCGCCGCCGTCCAGGACCCCGAGCACGGTGTCCCCGAGGCGCGCCGCTTCGTCGGGCGGGATCCTCAGCCCGAGGCCCTCCGGGGTCCGGTCGAACTCCTCCGGCTCCAGGTCGAAGACGACCAGTCCGGCCTCGTCGAGCGTCAGCGTCCCGGTGCCCAGGTCCCACTCGAAGCTGCCCATGCCGTTCAGGGCGAGCCGCTCGCCCGGCCCGGTCAGGGGACTCTCCCGGCCCTGCTCGGATCTGTCGCGCTCCGCCGCTGCCAAGAGACACACCACCTAACGGCCGGGCCAGCACGGCTGGGAGATCAGCCGCTCCCATTCCTCGTCAGGATGCCCCGGAAGGGTGCGTCCGGCCTCCCGCCACCGCTTGACGAGGGAGAGGTAGATCGCGCACGGGTCCCCGGCCGGAAAGGCTCCGGATCCGCGGGGCTGCGGCTGGGGCGCGGCGGCCGTGGACCCGTACGCCGGAGCCCCGTAGGCCGGTGCCCCGTACGCCGGGGCCCCGTAGGGGCCGGGCGCGGCCGTCCTGGCCGGGGGCTGTTCGCCGCGGCTGGCGGGGATGCGCACCCAGCCACGGCCGCCCTGTGCTCGCTCCGCTCCCATCGCGGACCCCTCTCAGGTGGATCTCAGCGCAGATACGTCTTCGGATGACCGGCGGCCGCCCGGTCGGACCGGGCGCCGCCCGTGGAGCCCGGCAGCGGACCCCGGGCGCCGAGGCGCCTGCGGACTCCTTTCACCAGTCTCCCCGCCGTGAACCCCGCACCGTGCACGAATCGCATGGAAGGGCCGAATGAGGGAGCCGTCAGCAGTCCCGCGAAGAACAGTCCGGGCCAGGAGGACTCGAAGCCGGCGCTCAGCTCCGGCGTCCCGCCGTCCGCCACGGTCTCCAGCGCGGCCCGCAGCCGGGCGTCGAGGAGCTCCAGCCGCCGCAGGTCCGGCGCGAACCCGGTCGCCGCGATGACGTGCGCCGCGTCCAGTACGACGGACTCCCCCGCGGCGGTGGTCAGACCGAGCCGGGTCCGCCCGCCGACCGCCGCGGCCGCCCGCTGCAACCGGTGTCCCAGCAGCGCCGGCACCCGCCGCTCGAAGCGCTCCCGCAGCCACCAGGCCCCGGCGGGCCCGAGCGCCGTGGCCGCGATCCGCTCCCGCGTCGGCGCGGGCAGCCGCCGCACCGCCCAGGGCAGCTCCGACCACACCCAGCTGCGCCAGCCCGTGCCGAGTCCGCTGTGCGGTTCGCGCAGGGCCCGCAGCAGCGGCCGCTCCAGCGGCTGCGGGACGGTGTTCCAGTTCAGCCGGGCGCGCCGGGCCACCAGGCACGGCCGGGCGCCCGCCTCCGCGAGCAGCGCGGCCGTCTCCAGGGCGGCCTGCCCGGCCCCGAGCACGGCCACGTCGAGGCCGGCGAAGCGTGCCAGGTCGCGGTGGTCGCTGCTGTGCGACACGTGCCCGGGCGGCAGCGCCCGCAGGATCTCGGGGTACCGGGTGAAGGGCATCACCCCGACCGCTACGGCCACCGTCCGGGCCAGCAGCGGGGGCCCCTCGGCGGTGCGGATCAGGAAGCCCTCCCCCTGCGGGGTGACCTCGGTGACGGTCACCTCCTCCACCTCGGGCGCGGCCTGCCGGGCGAACCAGAGCCCGTACGCGCTGAAGGTGCCGATCGGCAGCGGGCCGCCGTGCTCGGCCGTCACGCCGAGCCCGGCGCAGTAGTCGGCCAGGGTGTGGCGCCCGCCGGGCGCGGAGAGGTTGGAGGACCAGGGCTCCGACTTGAGGAACATCCCCTCGGGCATGTGGTCCCGCCAGGACGCCATGGGCCGCCCCAGCACGCGCACCCCGAGCCCGGCCGCGGCCGCGTGCGCGGCGATCGACAGCCCGTACGGTCCCGCGCCGACCACCACGAGGTCGTCCACCCGCGTCACGGCCCCTCCTCCGATCCGATCGTCACCAACCCGGCCCGGCCCCCCGTGGGGGCGGACCCTCCCCTCACCGGGTCACCAGCTCGTCCGGCTCCGCCGAGGTCTCGGGCGGGGCCGGCCGGGACGTGCCGGACGCCGGGGGCTGCGCCCGCTGCCGGGGGGCCCGGACGGCGGCGCGGGCCGTACGCCGGCCCTGGGCCGGGACGCCCCGCAGGGCGCGGGCGCCCTTGCCGATCCCGCGTCCCAGGAAGGCGCCGAGCATCGCCAGGAACGGCCCGAGGTCGTCGGCGGCGAACCAGGCCGCCTCTGTCCGCCCCCGCTCCCCCTTCGGCGCCACCCGCACCGGCCCGCGCCGCGCGGCCCCGCCGACGGGAGCCCGTACGGGAGCCCGCCGCCCGGCGCCTTCGGCCGGCCCGGCCGGGGTGCCGGCCCCGGGGTCCGCCACCGGGGCCTGCGCCGCCGCCTCCGGACGCCGCCCGCCCGGCAGCAGCGGCGCCTCCGCGGCCCCGACGGCCGCCCCGGAGCCGCCGACACCGCCGGAATCCCTGCCTCCGCGCCGTCGCGGCAGCGACCGCCCCCGTACGGCCGCGAGCAGCGCGTAGTTCTCCGCGACGAAGACCCGGCCCGGGCCGCCGACGGGCTCCGGTACCCGCTGGCCCGTCAGGTCCAGGTACATCGCCTGGACCACGTCGAGCCCGGAGTCGTCCGTGAAGAGCCTGAACTGTGCGCCGGGGCGCGGGTTGAAGTCCACGAGCCGGAAGCAGCCCCCCTCGTCCCGCCGGAAGTCGAGGTCGAGGATGCCCTGGTAGCCGAGCCGGTCCGCGAGCCGCAGCCCCGCCTCCTCGACGGCCGGGTCCGGCAGCCAGCGGCCCACCGCCGTCAGCCCCGTGCGCACCGGCCACGACAGCTCCTTGCGGCCCGACCCCGCGATGAGCGGGTGCCCGCCCCGGGCGAAGGCGCCGTGGAAGAACCAGTCGGTGTCCGGTCCGGCCGGCAGGAACCGCTGGAGCAGCAGCCGGCTCCCCGCCTCCGCCGACCGCTCGTACAGCCCCCGCGCCTCGGCGGTGGTGTGCACGAGCGTGGTGCTGCGCAGCCCGGCGCCCGCGGGCAGCAGCCACGGCCGGCTCCACTTCGCCACCACCGGCAGGCCGAGCCGCCAGGTGGCCTCCGCCGCCTCGGCCCCGCTCGCCGGGATCACGGTCTCCGGGTGCGGGACGTCCCAGCGCGCGCACAGCCGCGACAGTTCGGCCTTGTCGGCCACCCGGGCGGGCAGGCCGTCGGGCTGATGGGGGATCCGGAAACGGTCCGTCAGCACCGGGGCCAGCCGTGACACCGCGATGGCGCTCAGGTCGTCCATGGCGACGAGCACGGCGGGCCTGCCGATCCGCTCCGACACCCCGGCGAGGCATTCCAGCAACGCGTCCGGCGCCTCGGGGTCGACGCCCCCGTCCGGACCGGGATGCGTGGCGCGCAGGTAACGCGAACGCCCCATGGGACCTCCCCCGGCCTCGACGACTGCATGGACCTCCACGCCCTTGCGCCCCAGGGATCTGACGGCGCCGAGGGTTCCGTGGTGGAACGGATTCCGATCGAGTCTGAGCAGAACTGCGGGCACATGGTTGGCGAACGCGTGCATGGAAACGGTGTCTTTCACCTAGTCGGACCAAGCGGGATGGATGCGCACCTGCGAATGGCCTACGCAGCGGCCACCGGACAGGCCATTCGTCAGATGTGATGCCTAACGTCTTTGGTAAGCACACCGGTTCAGGAAAGCTCGGGAGACGCCATGCCCAGACCACGCCGCCGACTGGCGAGCACCTGCATCGGTACGGTCACGGCCGGACTGCTCGCCACCGGAGCCGCCCTGGCGGCACCTGACGAGGAGTCGGCCAAGGGCTCCGACATCGCGATGGGCGCCTATCTCGACTACGGGCCCCCGGGAGTGGCCAGGATCCCGTTCCTGTCGCGCTGGCTGGGCGGCAAGGAGATCCGGGTCGGTCACACCTATCTGCCCGGTGACGTGTGGGCGGGCATCGAGGGCAACGTGAGCTTCCTGGACGACTGGGCCGACTGGCGCAAGGCCGAGGACGACCGGATGTTCGTGCTGAACGTGCCCATGCAGGCGCGCAACGAGAGCCGGGTGCCCGACTCCCAGGTGGCCCGGCTGATCCGGGCGGGCGCGGCCGGCGAGTACGACGGCCACTTCCGCAAGCTCGCCGAGCGGCTGGTGGCCCTGGGCGTACCGGACACGGTCATCGTCCTCGGCTGGGAGATGAACGGCACCACCTACACGCACCGCTGCGGACCCGACCCGGAGAACTGGAAGGCGTACTGGCAGCGCGTCGTCAAGACGATGCGCGCCGTGCCCGGGCAGGAGTTCAAGTTCGACTTCGCCCCCAACCGGGGCACGGACGCGATCGGCTGGACCAAGTGCTACCCGGGCGACGACTGGGTCGACGTCATCGGGATGGACTCGTACGACCAGGGTCCCGGCCGGAACTTCGACGAGCAGATCACCCAGCCCTACGGGCTCCAGCAGCACGTCGACTTCGCGAAAGCACACGGCAAGGAGATCTCGTACCCGGAGTGGGGCCTGTTCCGCAACGGGGACAACCCGGAGTACGTGCGGCGCATGCTGAAGTGGATCGAGCAGCACAAGCCGCTCTACCACACCATCACCGACTACTGCCCGCACGGCGTGTGGCAGTGCAAGGCGAACCCGGAGTCCTCCCGGGTGTTCCGCGAGGCACTGACCCCCGAAGTGCCGGGCCCGGTGATCCCGACGCCGGTGGTCCCGACCCCGGTGGTCCCGACCCCGGTCGTACCCACCCCGCAGGTGCCCACGCCCCAGGTCCCGACCCCCGAGGTCCCGACCCCGGCCGTACCCACCCCCGCCGTGCCCTCGCCCGCCGTACCCGCGCCGGAAGTCCCGACTCCGGTCCCGAGCCCCGACGTCCCGAGCCCGGCGGTCCCGAGCCCGGCGGTCCCGAGTCCGGTCCCGGGCCCCGTGGAGCCGTCGCCCGTCGACCCCGCTCCCGTGGAGCCGAGCCCCGCGGTCCCGAGCCCGGCGGTCCCGAGCCCCGTGGACCCCGGCCCCGTCGTGCCCAGCCCCGTCGTTCCCGGCCCCGTCGTGCCGAAGCCGGACGTCTCCGTCCCGCCGGTGCTGCCCCCGGTCCCCTCCCCGGAGGTCCCGTCCCCGGACGTCTCGGTGCCGCCCGTGCTCCCGCCGGTGCCGTCCCCCGAGGTCTCCGTGCCCGTGCCCGTACCCTCGCCGCTGACGCCCACTCCGCAGCCGCCCCAGCCCCAGCCGCCGAGGCCGCCCGTCAACAGCAGCCAGTGGTGCGTGCCGCTCAACTTCGGCGAGTGGCTGTCCAAGCTGGTCGGCGGCCAGGCGGTCTGCATCAAGCTGGACTGGGGTAAGGACAACGGCTTCTGGCCCTTCTAGCCCCCGCCCCCGTCCCCCGCGCGGCGAGCGCACCGGCACGGTCACCGGACCCGGAGTTCGTTGATCCGTGCCCGCCAGTCCCGCGCGGCCGGCAGGGCCTCCCGCAGCGCGTCCACCGCCCGCTCGCGCCCCGTCACCTGCGACTCGTGCAGCCGCAGCAGGGGGGCGAGCGCGGCCGTGGCCATCAGGAGCCGCTGGTTGACCACCGTCTCGGGGCGCCAGTGGTTCTTGTACGGCTCGCTGCCGCGCAGGAAGCTCACCACGGACCGGCCCTCGGCGAGGGCCCGGCCGGTCTCGTAGCGCAGCAGCAGCGTCGCCACGTCGACCTTCCGCTCGCGCAGGTCCGGATCGGCCCCGTACAGGTAGCCGCCGCTCAGCCCGGCGGACAGCAGCGTGACGTTCGCCGCCACCACCTTCCCGTCCAGCCGGAACTCGGTCAGCCGGCCTTCCCCGGTCCGCACCATGCGCCGCGTGGCCCGGGTCAGGTGCTCGGCGAACCGCGGCTTCACGTGCTCGGGGGTCACCCCGCGGCCGCGCCACTGCTTCTCGTGCAGCCGCAGCAGGGTGCGTACGGCCTGCGGCACCTCCGGCTCGGTGACCTCGTGCTCCTCGATCCCGGCGGCGTCGGTCTTGCGGAGCTTCGCCCGCACCCGCTGGGCGCCGGAGGCCGGCATCCGCTTGACCAGTTCGTCGAAGGGCAGCGCCGGCAGCTCCATGCAGGTCGAGTCGGCGAGCTTGCTGCGCACCCCCGGCCACGCCTCGTACAGCGCCTCGGCGGCGGCCCCGGGCCGGACCTCGCGCAGGTCGACGACCGCGGCCCGGGCGGCCCGGTGCAGCCCGCGGGCCAGCGCCGGGACGACCTGCCCGGCGTGCCCGGCGGCCACGAGGACGTCCGAGTAGTCGGTGATCGGACCGCCGAGCGGCACCAGCCGCGGCAGCGGCCGGTGCACGAGCATCAGCGGGGCCGCCCCCACCAGTTCCTCGCCGCGCCGCACGAGCACGGTCCGCAGCCGGCCCTCCTTCCCGTACGACAGCCACCACGAGTGCAGCCAGGCGTGGCTCTGGAAGGGGGTGGCGGTGGGACAGTCCCGGAAGAGCCGGTTCCACGGCTCTTCCAGGGCGGCGAACTGCCGGGGGTCGCGGCACAGCGTCACCGACAGGGCCCCCGCGGAGCCCTCCTTCATCGCGCGGGCTCCTTCTCCTTGGTCTCGGTGTGCTCGCCCTGCGCGGGCAGGGAGGCGTACTCCTCCACGACCGGCTGCGTCTCCAGGCCCTCCTCGCCCCGGGCCCGCCGGGCGGGACGGGCGGGCCGGGCCAGCAGCCACAGGCCGCCCAGCAGACCGCCCGCGCACAGCCCGACGGCGCCACTGACCGGGGCGGACGGCGAGGCCGGGTCGGCGGGGGCGACGGCCTGGTTGAACAGCAGCAGCTGCACGCCGGTGTTCTTGGCGGCCTGGTTGCTGCTCAGCGACAGCGCGTCGGCGACGGCGTTGGCGATGTCGGCGGCCTCGCTCGGGCTCTTGGAGGTCCCGGTGATGGCGATCATCGGGGACTCGGGGGAGGTCTCCGCCCGCACCTGGGTCCGCAGCCGCGCGGCGTCGATGCCCGCGCGGGGCTGGGCGTAGGCGAGGGTGGAGCTGCTGGTGGCGATGCGGGCGTACGCCTGGGCGAAGCCGAGCGCGGTGGCCGGTTCGGTGGTGTCGTCCGGGACGGCGACGACGTAGCTGGTGGCGGCGTACTCGGGGGCCTTCAGCACCCCGTACGCCCCGCCGGCGGCCAGCCCGAGCAGGGCGCAGGCGGGCAACGGCCACCACGCGGGCGGCCGCAGGGTGCGGCGCTTCTTCTCCGAGCGGTGGTCGGACTTCTTCTGGTCGGCGGTGTCGGCCATGTGCGGTGCTCACTTCCTGGGTGGAGGGGAGTGCGACGGTCCCGGCCGTTCCCCTGGCCGGGGGTGTGGGGTCGGATCAGCCGTTGCCGGCGGGCGCGGAGCCCGGTACGGCGGTGGTGGCGGCGCCGGGGACGGGTGCCGCCAGGGCCAGGGCGTAGACGTCGAGCAGGCGGCTCGCGCTGCCGGCGATGTCGTAGCGGCGCACGACGGGCGGCGGCGGCAGCCGGCGCGCGCCCGCCTCCATGTGCCCGCGCAGGGCGGCGACCAGTTCCTCGGTGCCCGGGCCGATGCGCCGCGCGCCCGGGGCCTGGGTGGCGGGGAGGTCGTCGATGGCCGGGCAGGTGACGTGCAGGACCGGGAGTCCGGCGGCGAGCGCCTCGACCACGGCGAGCCCGAACGCCTCCTCCCGCGAGGGCGACACGAAGACGTCCATGGCGGCCAGCAGGGCGGGGATGCCGGGGGTGCGTCCGTCGGGGCTGTCGCCCAGCGGGTCCCGCTCCCCCAGCAGGTGGATCCGGCTCTGCGCGCCCAGTTCGGCGGCCAGCGTCCGCAGCGCGGCCCGCTCCGGCCCGTCCCCGGCCAGCAGCAGGTGCGCCCCGGGCAGTGCGGCGACGGCCCGTACGAGGACGTCGAACCGCTTTCCCGGCACCAGCCGGCCGACCCCGCCGACGACGAAGGCCCGTTCGGGCAGCCCGGTCCGGGCCCGGGTGGAGCGGCGTACACCGGCGTCGAAGCGGAAGCGGACGGCCTCGATGCCGTTCGGTACGACGTGGATCCGTGGCGCGGGCACCCCCCACCCCTCCAGCCGGGCCGCCACCGTGTCGGAGACGGCCACGGTGGCCGCGCCGAGCCGCTCGCTGGCCAGGTACAGGGCCCGTACCCCGGCGGACAGCGGCCGGCCCTCGATCTCGGCCTCGCCGAGGGAGTGTTCGGTGGCCACCGTGGCCCGCACGCCCGCGAGCCGGGCCGCGAGGCGCCCGTAGACGCAGGCCCGGTAGAGGTGGGTGTGGACCAGGTCGTAGCGGCCGCGCCGGATGAACTTCACCAGCCTCGGCAGCGCGCCGAGGTCGCGGTTGCCGCTCATCCCCAGGTGAACGACCCGGACCCCGTCGGCGCGCAGCCCCTCGGCGACCTGTCCGGGGTTGGTCAGCGTCAGCACGTCGCAGTGCATCGGCATGTGCCGCAGCAGCAGCCGCAGTTGCTGTTCGGCTCCGCCGACGCCGAGCCCGGTGATGATGTGGAGCGCCTTGACGGTGTTCACGGGAGCACCACCCGGCGCAGCTCGCGCAGCCGGTGGCGGAGCTGCTTGACGCGCAGCCGGGCGCCGCCGTCGGCCTGGCTGACGTGGGTGCGGGGCAGGGCGTGCGGGCCGGTGAGCCGCCCGGGGACGATGGCGCAGGCGTACGCGTAGCCGGCGGCCCGGGCCGCTTCGGCGACGCGGGCGTCGACGTGCCCGTACGGGTAGCAGAACCCGGCGGGGAGGGTGCCGGTCAGCTCGCGCAGCAGGTCGCGGCTGCCCCGGAGTTCCTGCTGGAGGACGTCGTCGGGGGCGGCGGTGAGGTCCTGGTGGAGCAGCCCGTGGGAGCCGATCTCCTGTCCGGCGGCGGCCGCTTCGCGGATGCCCTCGGCGGTGAGGAGGGCCTTGCGCGGGCCGAGCGGGTCCCACACGTTGTCCACGCCGAGCCGGCCCGGCAGTACGAACAGGGTGGCGGTGCAGTCGTAGCGGCGCAGCAGTGGCAGGGCCCGGGTCAGGAAGTCGGTGTACCCGTCGTCGAAGGTGAGGCCGACCAGTCCGCGCCCGCGCCCGGCGGCGCGGGCCCTCAGCAGCTCGCCCACGGACACCCCGCGCAGCCCGCGGGCGCGCAGCCACAGCAGCTGCGCTTCCAGGGCGGCGGGGGTGACGGTGATGCCGTACGGGTCCTCGGCGGGGTCGGTGAACTCGGCGACCGAGTGGTACATCAGGACCCACGGCGATGCGGTCCTGCGGGTGGGGCCCACCACGGCGGGGGGCGCCGTGTCGGTGTCAGCGGACATTGCGGAACCTCTGGGTGAGCTGGGAGGAGAGCTGGGAGAGCTGTGCGGGCAGGGCGGTGACCTCGAGGGCCCGTATGGCCATCCCGGTCGCCCCGAACATGGCCGGGACCAGCAGGCAGCCGAGTGCGGCGCTCAGCAGCGGGTCGGGGATCATCGGCCCGGCGAGCCAGCCGGTGCCGCACGCCGCGGCGGCCGCGACCGCGAGCCGGCCGATGCTGACGGCGACGCGGCGGAAGTGGATGGAGATGATCCGGGAGCCGAGTCCGGTGAGGAGCAGGGCGGCGGTGGTGGTGATCCCGGCGGCGTTGGCGGCGGCGATCCCGTAGGTGCCCCACCAGCCGACGGCGAGGGCTCCGGCGACGACGTTGACGAGCAGCCCGGCGCCCATCGCGAGCGCCGGGAACCAGGTGGGCCGGGCGGTCGAGAAGAAGGGCCGGGACAGGGCTCCGACGAGGCAGTGGCCGAGGAGTCCGAGGCCGTAGACCCGCATGACGGACGCGGTGGCGAGGGTGTCCTGGTGGGTGAAGGCGCCGCGTTCGAACAGGACCTGGATGATCTGCGGGGCGTAGCCGATGACGAGCGCGGTTCCCATGAGGACGGCGAGGGAGGCCAGGGCGAGGTCCTGTTCCACGCGGCGCCGGGCCTTCTCCCGTTCGCCGCCGGCCATGGCCTGGGCGACGACCGGGAAGGTGACGGTGCAGATCATCAGGGACAGCACCATCGGCATCTGCGCGACCTTCTGCGCGTAGTTGAGGTGCGAGATGGCGCCGGAGGGCAGGGAGGCGGCGAGGAACCGTTCGACGAGGACCTGGGACTGCCGGAACACCGCGAAGAAGATCACGGGCGCGATGACCCCGAAGGCGATGAGGGTGGGGCGGTCGCGGTCGCGCTGGCTGCGGGGTGCGGTCTTGGTCCGGCGCGGCCCGAAGCCCACGTTCCGGATGAACGCGGGCAGTTGGACGAGCACCATCAGCAGTCCGCCGACGGCGACCCCGGCGGCGGCGGCCCGCACCCCCCACAGGGCGTGCAGGGCGACCATGGTGCCGATGATCCCGACGTTGTACGAGACGTAGATCGCGGCGGGTGGCAGGAAGGAGCGGTGGGCGCGCAGGGCGGCGCTGAAGTACCCGGCGATGCCGAAGGAGATGACGGTGAGCGCGGTCAGCCGGGTGCATTCGACGGCCAGTCCGGGGTCGGGCAGGCCGGGGGCGAGCAGCCCGACGACGAGCGGCGCGGCCACGACGAGGACGGAGGCCACGGCCGCCAGGAGCACGACGAGGCGCGGCAGGGTCGCTCCGACGAGCAGCCGTACGGGGTCCTGGTCGCGGGCCTCCCTGCGGGTCAGGCCGGCCCGGCTGGCCGCGCGCCGGGCCAGGGCGTGGCTGAAGGCGGGCACCATGAGCAGGGCCATGGCGTCCTCGATGAGCAGCGTCGAGGCCATCTCGGGGACGGTCCAGGCGATCAGGAAGGCGTCGCTGTCGTGTCCGGCGCCGAAGAGGTGCGCGATGGTCTGGTCCCGTACGAGGCCGAAGACGGCCCCGGCGGCGGTGAGTCCGGCGGTGACCGCGGCGGCCTTGGCGAGGAACCGGCCGAGCGGGGCGGGCGCGGGCCCGCCGCCGGGTGTCCCGCCGCCGGGTGTCCCGCCGCCGGGTGTCCCGGGTCCGGACGGGCCCGGACCGGACGGACCGGGGCCGGGCGCGCCACCGCCGGGCGGGCCGGCGTCCGTGCCGCCGGTCCCGCCCCCGCTGCGCCGGGTCATCGCGGGCCGGGAGTCAGCGGCGCGTGCGGGGCCGGCGAGCACCGGCCTGCGGGGAACGGGACCGGCGGCGCGCAGGCGCGCGTCGGCCGGGCCGCCGCGCGGGTCCGCGGGAGCGCCCTGGCCCCGGACCCGGCCCGCCCCGGCGGGGCCGGTGCCGGGCGCGGCGGGATCCGGGGCGGGGGTGTCGCGCCCGCCCCGGGTGTCGGCGGGTCCGGCGAGCACGGGCCCGCGGGCCGGGCCGCCGCGCGGGGCTCCCGCCACGAACCCGGGGCCGGGCGGGGCCGGTCCGGGGTCCGGTTCCGGCCTGGCCGGAGCGTCGGGAGGTCCGGGCGGGGCGGGCGGCGCCGGGCGCGGCGGACGGCCCGAAGCCGCGGCGACTTCGGTCGCCGCGGCCGCGGGCCGCCGCCAGGGCGTCGTGTCCGTCACCGGGTGGCCGAACCCTCGGGGATCCGCCCGGCGGGGGTGTCCGCCCGGTCGCCCGGGGAGGGCAGCGCCCACCAGGCGGCGAGTCCGATGATCACTCCGGTCAGGACGGTGGAGGGGCCGCCGATGTCCGCGTAGAGGAAGTCGGTCAGCTGCCAGAAGAGGAGGCCGACCGCGACGAGCCCGCAGTCGCGGATCCGGCTGCCGGAGGCGCACCGGCGCAGGCCCGCGACGAGCAGAACGGCCCAGCCGCCCGCGAGCGCGGTGAGCCCGATCAGCCCCTGTTCGCTGAGGATCAGCAGGTACATGTTGTGCGGGGACAGCAGTGGCTGGCGGATGTACGCCTGCCCGGCGCCGGCGGTGTCGCTGCCGGAGGACAGTCCCAGCGAGGAGTGTCCGTCGCGGTGGGCGGGGAAGCCCTTGAGGCCCACGCCGGCGGCGGGCCGTTCGCGCCACATCGAACCGGCGGCCGCCCACATCGTGTAGCGGTCGGTCACCGACTGGTCGGGGGCGCTGGAGACCTGGGTGATCGAGGTCAGCCGCTCGGCCACCATCTCGGAGCCGACCCCGAGGCCGCCGACCAGCACGACTCCGGCGGCGGCCAGCGCCACCAGCACCTTCAACGCCCGCCGGATCCCGGCCAGCACCATCACCAGTACGGCCGCGCCGAGGGTGGCGATCCACGCGCCCCGGCTGAACGACAGCACCAGCGGCACCACGAGCACCAGCGCCGAGGCCCCGGCGATCCGCCGCACCCGCCTCGGGAGCCCGGGCGCGAGGGCGGCGGCGGTCGCGACGACCAGCCCGTAGGCGACCACCGTGGCCATGCCCATGACGTCACCGGGGCCGAAGGTGCCGACGGCGCGGACGTCCTCGCCCTGGTACGAGGCACCGGTGTGGGTCGCGTACTGCACGACCCCCACCGCGCCCTGCACCAGCGCGAGGACGACGAAGCAGCCGGCGGCGAGCCGGAACTCCCGCGCGTCGCGCACCAGCAGCACCACGGCCGCCGGGACCAGTACGAACACCTGGAGGTAGCGGACGAAGCCCGGCAGGGCCGCGTACGGGTCACCGGCGGTCACCGTCGCCACCGCCAGCCCCACCGCCGGGATGCCGAGGACGAGCACGCCCAGCGGGCTCAGCGCCCGCACCCGGCCGCGCAGGGCCTGCACCCCGCAGACGAGGGCGAGGAGCAGCGAGGCGGCGTCGGCGGGGCCGACCTTCCCGGAGGCGGTCGCGTCGCCGGCCGGGAGAGGGGCGAGGAGGAACAGCACGGTCGCGGCGAGCGGCAGCAGCGGCCAGTGCCGGCGCAGGGTGCCCGGCAGGCCGGGGACCCGGAGGGCGGCGGTTGCGGCGAGGCTCATGTTCAGCTCCCTCCGAGCCGGAAGCGGAAGAAGGAGGCGGCGGTGCGGGCCAGGATCCACAGGTCCTGCCACAGCGACCAGGTGTCGATGTAGTGGTTGTCGAAGCGGGCCCGGTCCTCGATGGAGGTGTCGCCGCGCAGGCCGTTGATCTGGGCGAGCCCGGTGATCCCGACGGGCATCCGGTGGCGGGCCTCGTAGCCGGGGTGGACGCTGCTGAACTTGGCGACGAAGAAGGGCCGTTCGGGGCGCGGACCGACCAGGCTCATGTCACCCCGTACGACGTTCCACAGCTGCGGGAGCTCGTCCAGGGAGGACTTGCGCAGGAAGGAGCCGACGGGGCTCATGCCGCGGTCCCCGGCGACGGTCCAACGGGTCGCGGACTCGTGCTCGTCGGCGCGCAGGGTGCGGAACTTCAGCAGGGTGAAGGGGCGCCCGTACAGGCCGACCCGTTCCTGACGGAAGATCACGCCGGGTCCGTCGGAGAGCCGTACGGCCAGCGCGCAGGCACCCATGACGGGGGCGGCCGCCAGGAGCGCGAGGGCGGCGAGGGAGGAGTCGATGGCCCGCTTGGCGTGGCGCTCCAGCGGCCGGGAGGGGCGCGGCAGCAACGGCTGTACGGCGTACCCCCACAGCTGGTCGGCGGGCTGCGCGACCCGCATGCCGGTGACCTTGGCGGTCCCGGCGGGGTCGGCGAGCCAGAGCCGGCAGCCGTGGTCGTGGAAGAGCCGGACCAGGGAGGCGGTGCGCTCGTCGGCCTCGGGGGGCCGGGTGAACACGGCGTGCCGGACCGAGTTCTGGATGACGGCGCGGCGGATGTCCTCGTGGGTGGCGAGCAGCGGCAGCGCACCGTTCTCCGCGTCCGCGGCGGGGCCGGTGTCGGCGATGCCGACGGGCCGCAGCCCGTACTCGGGACGGCCGTGCAGGGCGGCGGCGACCGCTCCGGCTCCCGCGCCGGGGCCGACGACGAGCGCGGAGACGGGCCGTCGTACGGCGGTGCGGCGGCGGAGCTGGTTGACGAATCCGCGTCCCGCGCAGGCCAGGACGACCTGGAGGCAGACGGCGCCGAGGAGGGCGCTCCAGCCGAGGGCGCGCCCCGGCAGGGCGGCGGCGAGGACGGCGGCGGCCCCGCACCACAGCACGGCGGCCCGCCCGGCCAGCGCGGGCAGTTCGAGCAGGGCGGAGGGGGCGAGCCGGGGCCGGTAGAGCCCGGCCTGCGCGTGCAGGGCGGTGTGGGCGGCGGCGAGCAGGACGACGGCGGGGACTGCCGCGCCGGAGGGCAGTTCGAGCGCGGGGGCGGCGGCCGCGGTGGCCACGACGGCCAGCGCGTCCACGGTCACCAGCGGGACGACCCCCTGGCGGCGGCGGACCCGCTGCGGGCGGACGGCGGGCCGCGCCCGTTCGGCCCGGGGGCCGCGCGGAGGGTGGATGGCGGTCACGGAACGGCGGGCTTCCGCCGGCGGCGCGGGCGCGAAGGCGCTGCCGCCGGCGGGCCCCGTGCCGCCCTGCCCGCTGTGCCGGGCGGGTGCGCTGTCCATCGTCATCGGCTGATGCGCTCCTGGTTCAAGGGCCGGGGCCTGCCCAGCAGTTCGTGGTACAGGCCGGTGACCGCGTCCGTGGTCCGCCGCACGTCGAAGCCGGTCCGGGCGTGCTGCCGGGCCTGCTCCCCGAGTTCGGCGAGCAGCCGCGGTTCGGCGAGGAGCCGTCCCAGGGCCTTGGCCAGCGCCGTCGGGTCCTCCGGCGGCACCAGGCAGAGCCGTCCCTGGCCGGACGGCAGGCTCTCCCGTGCACCGCTGACGTCGGAGACCAGGACCGGGCGGCCACAGGCCATGGCTTCGAGCGGGGCGAGCGCCATGCCTTCCCACCGCGACGGCAGTACAACGAGATCGGCGGCCCGAAGCCACGGTCGGATGTCGGAGGCGGCCCCCGCGAAGAACACCCCGGGCGGGGCCGCGCGGCGCAGCCGCTCGGTGTCGGGGCCGTCCCCGACGAGGGCCAGCCGGGCGTCCGGAACGGTGCCCAGCAGCTCCGGCCAGGCCCGGAGCAGGACGTCCTGGCCCTTCTGCGGGCAGAGCCGGCCGACGCAGACGGCGAGCGGCCCGTCGCCGCGGAAGGCGGCGGGCAGCGGGAGCCCGGCCCGCGCCTCGGCCCGGTCGTGTTCCGGGTCGGGGTGGCCTGGGCCGAAGTGGCCGAGGTCGACGCCGTTGCGGATCACCGACCAGTGGGCGGCGATGCCCTCGGACTCCCCCGCCCGGCGCTCGGACTCGCTGACGCAGAGCACCCGGTCGGCCCAGCGGGCCCCGAAGCGTTCCCAGCGCAGCGCGAGCGCGGCGGTGGCACCGCCGACGGCGTCGAAGGACCAGGCGTGCGGCTGGAACACCGTGGGCAGGGAGCCCCGTACGGCGAGCCGGCCGGCGAGCCCCGCCTTGGCGCTGTGGGCATGCAGCAGGTCGGGGCGGACGTGGCGGATCAGCCGGGCGGCGCCGAGGACTTCGGCGGGCAGTCCGGGGCCGGAGGCCCGCCCGGCACGCCAGGTGAGCACCTCGGCCCCGGCTCCGCGGGCATCGTCGGCGAGCCGCCCGCCGCGCGGGCAGGCCACGACGACGCGCAGCTCGGCGGCGGCCTGCGCCCGTACGAGGTCGGTGACGACCCGGGCGACGCCGCCGTCGACGGGCTGCACGAGGTGCAGGACGGTGAAGGCAGAACCGGAAGGTGCTGGTGAAGACGGTGCTGGTGAAGACGGTGCTGATGGCACGTGGAGTGGTCTCCTGCGTTCAGCGGCGCGCGTCTGTCTGAACGAAGAGCACACCGAGGAATTGACCCTGGCTTTCGCCTGTGAACTTGAAACTCAGGCTGCGGGCACCACCGGACAGGGCGGGGCTCAGATCGAACACGTCCGCGTCGTATCCGAGATTGTTGATGTGTTCGGGCTGTCGCACGAACGAGGGACGTCCGAATTCCGTGATCGTGGAATTCATAACATCATTAAAAGGATTTTCTGCATCACTGAGGCTGACCCGGCGGCCACTGTCGGCCGTCACCGTGAGTGAGTCCCCCAGCGTCCCGCGGTCCCCGTCGTACGCGACCACCCCGGCCCGCCCGGCGGACCCGGCCGGCGCGTCCAGCCCGGTGATCTCCACCGTCTCCCCGGCCGCCTCGCCGCCCCCGGCCAGCAGCCCCTCGAAGCCGTCCCACAGCGAGATCCGCCGGAGCGGCTCCTGCGGGTGCTCGTAGGCGACCACCAGCGTCCACCCGCCCCAGGCGCCCACCTCCGAGTGCCCCATGGCGATGTTCAGCTGGGCGACGGTCCACAGGCCCGCGCCGCCCTTGCGCACCAGCGGGGTCACGTCGGCCGAGGCCTGGTAGGCGTCACTGCCGTCGTCGCTGCGGTGCCCGATCACGGTGTCGGCGAGCACCGCCTTGTACGCGCCGCCCGGCTCGGAGACGAGCACCCGGCCGTTGTCCTGCGGCGGCTTCTGCTCGCCGACCCGCAGGTTCCCGCCCCAGTAGAGGCGGGCGTACGAGACCTTCGCACCCTGCGGGACCTTGAGCTCGGCGCGGGTGGAGTTGTAGGTGTCGGGGTCCTTGTCGACCTCGCTGTAGAACATCTCGAAGTCGCTGTTGACCCCGGCCGCGCCCCGCTTGACCTCGGCGCACGGTTCGGCCTGCGGAGCCTCCTCCCGACGGCAGCTGATGCCCGAGTTCGAGGCCCGGACGAGCCCGCCGTGCTGGACGGCCTGATAACGCTGGGTGAAGGGGACCCGGGGCAATTCGCGCGGTCCGGCGGGCGCCACCGCCTCCGCCGCAGGGGCGTAAGCGGAAAGTGTGAGGCAGGACAGCAGGCCGAGTGTGCCGAGGATTCTGCGGGAGGAACCCATGTCCCTGTCTCCATTTTCGATCAAGGGGACAAAACAGGAGTGAACTTTGTCAGAAATCAGGCTGGAAATCACGTCGGACTCGCTCGTACGGCCTTTTGGGCGATGGCACGCACCCTCGTCGCGGGCGGGTCGTTATGGCCGTGCGCCGTCGTTCGAACGGATAAGGAAATCGCGCCCCCGGACCGCCGCGCGGCCCGCCCCACGGACCGTCCCGCGGACCGCCGCGGCGCCCCGTCGGCGGCCCGCGCGGGAACGCCTGAGCGTCAACCGTCCGGCCCGAAACGTCGGCATCCGGGTGAAGTCACGCAACCCGGGCCGGGGCGGGCCCGTTGTTCCGGGTGCTCCAGTACCGGGCAATCCTGCAAAAAAGGGACGAAAATGATCAAGAAGTTTGTGGCTGGCGCAGCGGTTGCCGCCTCCGTCGTGGGTCTGGGTGCCGCGATGGCCCCGCAGGCGATGGCGATCGGGAACGACAACGGCATCAACACCGTCAACGGCAACGGCGCCTCGCAGATCTACGGCAACCAGGCCACGTACGGCAACATGAGCCCGCAGATGGCGCTCATCCAGGGCTCGTTCAACAAGCCCTGCATCGCCCTGCCCGCCAAGGCCAACGTGCAGTCGGTCCTCGCCCTCGTCAACGTCGGCGTCCAGGACATCCCGGTCCTGTCCAGCCCGCAGAACCAGCAGTGCACCGAGAACTCCACCCAGGCCAAGGGCGACGAGGCTCTCTCGCACATCCTCGACAACATCCCGATCCTCTCGGGCAACGTCTCCAACGGCAGCTGACCACAGCCGGAGCCCCGCCCCGGCGAGGCCGTCGCACCCTCGGGTCGCGGCGGCCTCGCCGCGTGTCAGGGCCGTCGAATTCCGGAAGAAATCGTCCTGGAATTCCGCCCACGAACACCGGGGGCAACGGAGTGAATTCCCTCACGCCCCCCGCATATCTCCGGTTTCTTTTCCCGGAGCCGCTCGTTGTTATTTGTGCAGTGGATACGCCCCTGCGGGAAGGATTGAAATCAAATGAAGTACAAGAAGGCAGTGGTGCTGGCCGCCGGCGCGCTGATGGCCGCAGGTGTCGCCTCGCCCGCCATGGCCGACGCGGGGGCCGCGGGCCAGGCCGTCGGCTCCCCCGGTGTCCTCTCCGGCAACCTGGTACAGGTCCCGGTGCACGTCCCGGTGAACGTCTGCGGCAACACCGTCAACGTGATCGCGCTGCTGAACCCGGCGTTCGGCAACACCTGCGTCAACGCCTGACGAAGCGCCTGAGCCCGCGAGGGCGAACCTCCTCGGAGTGGCCTCGGAGTGCACGGCGGTGCACTCCGGGGCCACCTTCGATTCAGCACCGGCCCCAGCGCCGGTAGACAGGGAAGGACCCATGCGACAGGTACTGAGCCGACAGGTACTGGGCAAGGGGATGCTCACGGCGGCGGCCGCCTCCAGCCTGCTGTCGATCGCGACCGGCGCGGCCTACGCGCATCCCGGGTCGACGGCCGAGGCCTCGCATTCACCGGGCGTGCTGTCCGGCAACAGCGTCTCGGTACCGGTCACCTTCGCCCCGAACGTGTGCGGCAACAGCGTGGACGGGGGCGCCGCCCTCAACCCCGCGATGGGCAACACCTGCGCCACCACGACCGGCTCCGGCGTCGACCACGACTACGAGCGCTACCTGAGCCCCGAGCACGCCGAGGCCTTCGAGCGCTACCTCGACGGGCGCGGCGGCGGCCGGCACGCGCTGCCCGCCCAGCGCCAGGAGGAGGAACGCCGCTACGAGGTCCCCCGCACGCACGCCCCCCGGCACGCGGCGCCCCGGCACGAGGAGACCCCCCGCCACGACGGCTACGGCGGTTCCGGCGAGGAGGAGCAGCAGCAGCAGCCGGTCGAGGAGGAGTGCGACGACCACCCCGCGGGTCCCCCGCCGCCGCACGCCGAGCAGCCGGTCCCCCACCCGGCGCCCCCGGCACCGAAGCCCGAGCCCAAGCCGGAGCCCCTGCCCGAGCCCTTGCCCGAGGTTCCCGAGGCGGAGGTCCCCGAGCCGGAGCCGGTGCCCGAGCCCGTCCAGGAGCCGACTCCCGCGCCGCCCGTCGCGGAGGAGGGCCCCGGCGGACCGCCGCACGGCAGCCAGCCCGTGGAGCACCCCGCTCCGGCGCCCGTCCCCGTACCGGAGGAGGTACGGCCCGGCGACCAGCCCCCGGCCGCCCCCGACGGTGACGTCCCGGTGCACCTGCCGCCCGTACCCGCGCCGGCGCCCGCTCCGGAGCCCGTCCCCGCACCGGACCGGCCGGCTCCGGCGCCCGCCGTCCCCGCGCCGGCCCACGCGGCCGCGCCGGAGCTGGCCGCCACCGGCGCCGGTCAGCCGGCCGCCGCTGCGGCCCTCGCCTCGGCCCTGATCCTGGGCGGCGCGATTCTGTACCGGAGGTCCCGGGTCTCCTGACCGGGAATGACGGTAATCAGAAGAAATATCGGCCGGAGAATCCCTCGTCGGATTCTCCGGCCGTCGTCATGCCGCGAAGCCCGGCGTTTCCGCAGCGGCCGGTAATCGTTACCCAGGTCGAAAGCGGCGCGACGGTCGCCGCCGGCCCCTCCGCCCACGAAAAGAAGAGGATTTCGATAATGAAGCTCAAGCAGGTCGCCGCTGTCGTCGTCGGCTCCGTCGCCGCCCTCGGCGCCGCGGCTCCCGCCTTCGCCGCCGACGCCCCGGCGTCGATGCCCCCCATGAGCGCGACGAGCGGACTGTCGGACGCGCTGAACGCCGTCGGCCCCGTCACCGAGGCGCTCCCCCAGACGGTGGGCAACGGCCTCGCCGAGCAGGGCCAGTCCGTCGACAAGGTCTTCGGGACCGTCCAGACGCTCAACAAGGCCCGCAACGACCTGCCCGGCCAGGTGCTGGAGGTCGCGAACGTCGCCCCCCAGGCGTCCCCGGAACTGCTCGGCGGTGTGAAGCTCAACGGCGGCGCCCACTGAGCGGCCGCCGACACGACTGTGGGCGCCACCGGCGAGGCCGGGGGCGCCCACAGTCATGTGTGCCGACTGCGACGAACGTCAGTCGTTGACGCAGATGTTGCCGAACGCCGGGTTCAGCAGGCCGATCACGTTGACGGAGTTACCGCAGACGTTGACCGGGATGTGGACCGGAACCTGAGCCAGGTTGCCCGAGAGGACACCGGGGGAACCCACGGCCGCGCCCTCGGCCGACGAGTCGGCGACGGCGGAGCCGGCGGCACCGGCCGCGGCGAGACCAGCGGTGGCCAGGACCAGGGCGGCCTTCTTGGCAGCAGCAGAGTTCATGGGAAGTGCACCTTCTGTTCGATGTCCTGCCCCGATGCCGGGGCTCACACCGAGCGAAACGGTCCAGCGGCCCGGACGACACGGCTGCGCAGCCGATCAGACCTGTTCAGCCCAATAGTCGTAACTGCTAGTGGATCGGAATGTCGGGGATCGCCGGAATCTCCGGGATCGCCGGGACCAGTCCGTCCGTCGGGGGGACGGCCGGGGTGGTGACGGGGAGCTGCGGAAGCTGGGGGAGCTGCGGGATCGCCGGGAGGCCGGGGATCGCGGGGATCTCCGGGAGGGCGGGGAGCTTCGGCAGCTCGATCGGCGGCAGTGTCACCCCGGGCAGGAGCGCCTGGAGGGACTTGAGGAGATCGGCCAGGGTCGTGCCGATACCGGCCAGGAGGTCGTCGATCGGGCCGGCCGCGGCACGCGACTCCAGGCTTTCGATCTGTTCCTGCACGGCCTCCACCTTCTTCGTGAGGCCGGCAGCGCCCTCGCCGTCCGCGGCGACCGCGGGGGCAGCCGCGCCGGACAGTATGACGAGGGCGAGGGCCGACGGGACGAGGACGCGGAAGCGGGACGGCTTGGTGCGCTGCATGGAGATTCCTTCGGAGTGGTCGCAGAAGCGGACCCGAGCGATCCGCCTCCTCCTCACCCACCGTGCGAACACCTTCTACGGTCCGCAACCGGACGGCGGGCACCCGGGTGGGCCCGGTGGCTGCGTACGGGCTTCGCGCAGGCGTCCGGGACGGCCTCACCCGCCTCGGGGAAAAGCGGCGCCCGAACGGGCCGTTTGAGTGAAGGAGCGGAACCAAGCCCGCCAGCGGGAGTTGACCAGGGAGCTCCGCTAACGGGCACTCGTGCGACAAAAGGACCAATGATGCTCAAGAAGATCATGACCGCCGCCGCGGTCTCCGCCGTTGCCGTCGGCGCTGGCGCTGCGGCCGCGGCCCCGGCCATGGCCATCGGCAACGACAACGGGATCAACACCGTCAACGGCAACGGTGCCTCCCAGATCTACGGCAACCAGAAGACCCACGGCGACCAGAGCCCGCAGCTCGGCCTCGTCCAGGGCACGCTGAACAAGCCCTGCATCGGCCTGCCGGCCAAGGTCAACGCCCAGTCGATCCTGGCCCTGATCAACGTCGGCGTCCAGGACATCAACGTCCTGTCCAACCCGCAGAACCAGCAGTGCACCGAGAACTCCACCCAGGCCAAGGGTGACGAGCCGCTCTCGCACATCCTCAGCAACATCCCCGTCCTCTCGGGCAACGCCTCCGTCGGCAGCTGATCCACACCCCTCCGGCCGGGCCCCCCGGTGCCCGTGGAGCAGGGGGTACCCCGGCCGTGACCGGGGAGTGACGAGAGCCCCGGCAGCTTGCGGCTGCCGGGGCTCCCGTGCGTCCGTACCCGGCGGGCCCGGACCGTCAGCCGGTCCAGAAGTCCCACCAGCGGGTCAGGACCAGCATCGCGATCACCCCGATGTGCAGGGCGGGCGGCGCCCAGCCGAACTCGGTGAAGAAGACGCGCACCGGGCCGGGCGCGGGCAGGTGCCGGGCGCGGACGTTGTGCGCCGTGACCGCCCAGAACATCAGCAGCGTCGCCACCCAGGCCAGGCTGCACCACAGGCACAGGGCGTTGATCTCGTAGAGGGACTGGACCATCAGCCAGGCGCAGAAGCCGGTGCCGAAGAGGGTGCCGGCGTTCAGTCCCAGCCAGAACCAGCCGCGGTAGCGGGCCCCGGACAGCAGGCCCGCGCCCACGCAGACCACGACGGCGTAGCAGGCCAGTCCCAGCATCGGGTTGGGGAACCCGAAGGCCGCCGCCTGGTCGCTCTTCATGACGCTGCCGCAGGAGACCACGGGGTTGAGGCTGCACGCGGGCTTGAAGTCCGGGTCCTCCAACAGGAGGAACTTGTCCAGGGTGATCACCCACGAGGCCAGCAGACCGGCAGCTCCGGTGACCACCAGCAGCCAGGCCAAACCCCTTGGGGCCGGGCCGAGTTCGTCCTCGGGCCGGCTGCGGGTCCGGCGCTGCTGGCGGGGGACGCCCACTGTATTCGTTGCCATGCCGCCCATAGTCCCCCGCAGCGCCACAGAGCGGCACTAACCATGCCTATGCATACGGAAGTTGACCTGAAGGTGTGGCGGGAACCCCTGATACTTCCCGGACGTTTTACCGAACCCCGGACGTGATGTCAGAACCAGGGGCTACGTTGAGCGTCTGCGAAGTGACAACCTGCGACGGCCTGGAGACCCACCTTGAGCGATCCGTACGAGACAACCGAGGCGCACCTCGATCGACTCCTCGGCCGCGCACTCAACTCCTTCGACCTGCCGGACCAGCTGGTCGAGCGCCTGAACACGGCGCTCGCCCACAGCTCTTCGCTGTACACCACGCACCACAGTCCGGCGGCGGGGCTGTGGCGGGAGACCCACCGGCACACGTACCTGCTGGCCGACGGCGGTGCGGAGTCCCTGTGGGAACTGGCCTACCGGCTGAAGGGTGACCGCGCCACCCGCTGCGAGGTCTTCGCGAGCAAGGGCGAGCTGGTCCTGGCGGTGGCCGGGCTGTTCGGCGAGGGGCCGCAGGACGCGGTGCCGGATCCGTTCCCGGCCGGCCACGAGGGGCAGCGGGAGGACGACCTCGCGGTGCTGAGCGCCCTGTTCGCCACGCCGGCCCCGGAGGAGCGGCACCGCGAGTACACCGTGGAGGAGTCCGCCGACCACGCCCGCCGGGTGCTGCGCCGCGCGGAGAACTCCGACCGTCCCGGGGACGGGGTGGGGGCGCGGCTGCGCGAGGCGTACGCCCACCGGATCACCCAGGCCTTCGGGGGCCGGCAGTGCCTCGCCGACGGGCGGGACGCGGGCTTCAGCCTGTACGAGCACGCGTTCGTCCTGCTGGACGGGAGCGAGGTCAGTCTGTGGGAGGTCGAGCACACGGCCACGCCGGACGGCCGCCACATGTGCGAGGTCTACGAGAGCGAGGCCGCCGCCCGCGGTGCGATGGAGGTCCGCGCGCGGGTGCGGTGAACCCTCCCCGGGTCAGGGGGCGGGGTCAGGCCAGCGGGAGGTCCAGGGGCGGGTCCGCGGTCACGCGGACCGCTCCGGGGCGCAGGTCCGCGGGGGTGGGCATGGCGCTGCCCGGCAGCTGGACGGCCGCGGCTCCGTGGGCCAGGGCCGAGGCGAGGGCGGCCGGGCCGGTGCCTCCGGCGATGAGGAATCCGGCGAGGGAGGCGTCGCCGGCCCCGACGTCGCTGCGGACGGCGGTGACGGGCGCGGTGCCGTGGAAGGTGCCCTCCGCGCAGACGAGGAGCTGTCCGTCGGCGCCGAGGGAGGCCAGGACGGCTCCGGCGCCGAGCGTGCGGAGCTCCTCGGCGGCCTTGACGGCGTCGCCGAGGGTGGGCAGGGGGCGGCCGACGGCTTCGGCCAGTTCCGCCGCGTTGGGCTTGATCACGTCCGGGCGGGCCGGCAGGGCCGCGAGGAGCGCGGGGCCTGAGGTGTCCAGGGCGACCCGGGCGCCGCCCTCGTGGGCCCGGGCGACGAGTTCGGCGTACCAGCCGGGGCCGGGGCCGCCGGGGAGGCTGCCGCAGCAGGCGATCCACTCCGCCTGGCCGGCGCAGGTGCGGACGGTGTCCAGGAGCAGGGCCGCTTCGTCCGGGAGCAGCTCGGGGCCCGGCGCGTTGATCTTCGTGAGGGTGCCGTCGGGTTCGGCGACCGAGATGTTCGAGCGGGTCTGGCCGGCGATCGAGACGGCGGTGACGTCGACGCCCTGGGCGCCGAGCAGTTCGGCGAGGAGTATGCCCGGGGAGCCGCCCAGCGGGAGGACCGCCGTCGTGCGGACGCCCGCCGCGGCGACGGCGCGCGAGACGTTGACGCCCTTGCCGCCGGGGTCGACCCGGTCACCGGTGGCGCGCAGGACCGTACCGCGTTCCAGCGAGGGGACCTCGTACGTCCGGTCGAGGGAGGGGTTGGGGGTGACGGTGACGATCATACGAGCACGACTTCCGTACCGGCGGCTTCGACGGCCGCCTTGTGAGCCGGGTCGAGCCCGGTGTCGGTGATGAGGAGGTCCACGTCCGCGAAGGTCCCGAAGCGGGCGAAGTGTTCCTGCCCGGCCTTCGCGGAGTCGGCGAGCAGCACCACCCGGCGGGCTGCGGCGATCGCGGCGCGTTTGACGGCGGCCTCGGCCAGGTCGGGCGTGGTCAGGCCGGTTCCGGCGCTGAAGCCGTTCGTCGCGAGGAAGAGGACGTCGGCGCGGATCTCGGCGTAGGCGCGCAGTGCCCAGGCGTCGACGGCGGCCCGGGTGCGGTGGCGGACGCGGCCTCCGACGAGGTGCAGGTCGATGCCGGTGTGGTCGGCGAGGCGGGCGGCGACGGGCAGCGCGTGGGTGACGACGGTGAGCGCCGTGTCGAGGGGGATCCGGGCGGCGAGGCGGGCGACGGTGCTGCCGGCGTCGAGGATGACGCCCGCGCCGTCGGGGATCCGGGTGAGGGCGGCGGCCGCGATGCGGTCCTTCTCGTCGGCGGCGGTGGCTTCGCGTTCGGTGAGGTCGGGCTCGAAGTCGAGGCGGCCGGCGGGGATGGCTCCGCCGTGCACCCGCCGGACGAGGCCGGCCCGGTCGAGGGCCGTCAGGTCGCGGCGTACGGTCTCGGCGGTGACCTGGAAGCGGTCGGCGAGGGAGAGCACGTCGACGCGTCCGGCCTCGCGGGCGAGGCGCAGGATCTCCTGCTGGCGTTCGGGTGCGTACATGTGGTTTTCGGTCCGTTCCGTGCCCGACTCTGTGGATTCCCCTCCACCGTACGTCCCCGGAACGGGATGAGCAAAGCAAAACGGACATGCCCGCCGTCGGGGGGGCATGTCCGTTCAGGGCTTGGGGCAGCCGCGGACCTAGTGCGGTCACGGCACTAGGCGGCCGGAACCTTCTCGGGTGCCGGGGCGGATCCCTCGGCCGCCGCCGGGACGGCGCCTTCGCGCTCGCCCATCGGGACCTGCTTGCGGGGCAGCATGAACATCACCGCGAAGATCACGACGAGGACGGCGACGACCCACCAGAGCGCGCTGCGGAAGGCCTCGACGTACGGGGGTCCGTAGATCGCGTCGTTGTCCATGACCCCGAAGAAGACGACGGAGGTCAGGCCGAGGCCGAGGGCGTTGCCCATCTGGCCGGTGGTGTTGATCAGGCCGGAGGCGGACCCGGCGTGCTCGCGCGGGACCTGCGACAGGACGGTGTCGGTCAGCGGGGCGACGATGAGGCCCATGCCGGCGCCCATGACGATCAGCGGGGCAGCCATCTGCCAGGAGGCGATCCCCATGCCGTAGTGCTCGGACTCCCAGATGTAGAGGAGCAGGCCCGCGGCCATGGTCAGCGCGCCGGCCTGGAGCACCTTGCGGCCGAAGCGCGGGACGAGCTTCTGGACGGACATGCCCGCGGCGGCCGAGACGGCGATGGAGAACGGGATGCCGGTGGTGCCGGCGCGCAGGGCGCTCCAGCCGAGGCCCATCTGCATGTACAGGGTCCAGACGAGGAAGAAGATGCCCGTCGCTATGCCGAAGGTCAGCTGGACGGCGATGCCGCCCGCGAAGCTCTTGACCTTGAAGAGGGAGAGCTCGACGAGCGGCGAGCCGTCCTTCTTGATCTTGTACTTCTCGTAGGCGATGAAGGCGGCGAAGACGAAGGGCACCGCGCCCATGCACAGGAAGCCCCACAGCGGCCAGTCGTTCTCCCGGCCGTGGGTGAGCGGGAAGATCAGCATGACGAGGCCGGCGGTGGCGAGGACGACGCCGACCAGGTCGAGTCGCAGCGCCTGGGGGGCCTTGGACTCGGTGATGAACTTGCGGCCCAGGAGCACGCCGGCGATGCCGACGGGCAGGTTGATCAGGAAGATCGGGCGCCATTCGAGGCCGAAGAGGTTCCACTGGGTGAGCAGCGCGCCGAGCATCGGGCCCGAGACGGCGCCGAGGCCGACGATCGCCCCGAACATGCCGAAGACCTTGCCGCGCTCGTGCGGTGGGAAGGTGACGTGGATGATCGCCAGTACCTGCGGGACCATCAGGGCCGCCATCGCGCCCTGGAGGATGCGGGAGGCGACGAGCATGGACGGGTTCGCGGCGATGCCGCAGAGCAGCGAGGCGGCGGTGAAGCCCGCGATGCCGATGAGGAAGAGGCGCTTGCGGCCGTAGATGTCACCGAGACGGCCTCCGGTGATCAGGCCGGCGGCGAAGGCGAGGGCGTAACCGGCGGTGATCCACTGGATCGCGCTGGTGGAGGCGCCGAAGCCGTCGCGCATGCTGGGTATCGCGATGTTGACGATCGTGACGTCGACCAGGTCCATGAAGGCCGCGGTCATCACGATGGCGAGGGCCAGCCAGCGGCGGCGGTCGCCGGGCGAGCCCGCCCCCTCCGCGGGGGCGTCCTGGGAGGATCCGGCGCCCGGTGCGGCGCCCTTGTCCGGTGCGGGTGCGGCGGGTGCGTTCCGCTCTTCTCGTACGGGCCCGTTCTCTCTTTCGGGCGATGTCTGGGACGTCTCGGTGCTCATGGAGAGAAACCTAGACGGGATGTAGGTCAGATGGTGTCCTATTTCGGTGGCAGCCTTGAGCCATGAACGACACCCCGGCGCGGCTGCTCACCCTGCTGTCCCTGCTCCAGACCCCGCGCGAGTGGCCCGGGAGCGAGCTCGCCGAGCGGCTGCACGTCAGCGCGCGGACCATCCGGCGGGACATCGACCGGCTGCGCGACCTCGGCTACCCGGTCGAGGCCTCCCTCGGATCGGAGGGCGGGTACCGGCTGGTGGCGGGGGCGGCGATGCCGCCGCTGCTGCTGGACGACGAGGAGGCGGTGGCGATCGCGGTGGGGCTGCGGGCGGGGGCCGGGCACGCGATCGAGGGGGTCGAGGAGGCCTCCGTACGGGCCCTGGCGAAGCTGGAGCAGGTGCTCCCGTCGCGGCTGCGGCACCGGGTGGGCGCGCTCCAGTCGGCCACGGTCGCGGTGACCCGGGGCGACGGGGCGAGCGTGGATCCGCGGACGCTGACGACGATGGCGGCGGCGATCGCCGGGCCGGAGCGGGTGCGGTTCGCGTACCGGGCGCGGGACGGGGCGGACACCCGGCGGCAGGTGGAGCCGTACCGGCTGGTGAGCACGGGGAGCCGCTGGTACCTGGTCGCCTACGACCTGGAGCGGGAGGACTGGCGGACCTTCCGCATGGACCGGGTCAGCGAGCCCTTCGCCACGGGGGCCCGGTTCGCGCCGCGGGAGCTGCCGATGGAGGCGGCGGAGTTCGTCCGGCGCGGGCTGCGCGGCGGGGAGGGGTACCAGGTCGACGTGTCCTTCGCGGCGGCTCCGGAGGACCTCCCGGGCTGGCTGCGCGAGGCGGCCGAGGCGGAGGCGGGCGGCGCCCGGGTGCGCTTCGAGACGGCGGACACCCCGGAGTGGCTGGCGGCGCGGCTGGCGCTGGCGGGGCTCCCGTTCACGGTGCGGGAGCCGGAGTTCCTCGCCGGGGCGGCGCGAACGCTGGCGGCCCGGCTGTCGGGGGCGGCACGGATGTAGCGGAGCCGGCGCGGGTGGGGCGGAGCCCGCGCGCGGGGCGACCCGGTCGACCCGGAGTGAGGGAGCCCCGGCACCTGGGGGGGGTAGGTACCGGGGCTCGTCAGGGGGGCTGTGACGCGGGCCGGTCAGGCCACGGCGTCGAAGCCGGTGTCGCGGGCCATGCGCTTCAGTTCGAGCAGCGCGTGCTTCTCGATCTGGCGGATCCGCTCGCGGGTCAGGCCGTGCTGCTTGCCGACCTCCGTCAGCGTCCGCTCGCGGCCGTCCTCGATGCCGTACCGCATCTTGATGATGGACGCGGTGCGCTGGTCCAGCTTGCCGAGGAGGTCCTCCAGCTCCTCGCTGCGCAGCAGCGAGAGCACGGACTGCTCGGGGGAGATCGCGGAGGTGTCCTCCAGCAGGTCGCCGAACTGGGTGTCGCCCTCGTCGTCCACCGACATGTTCAGGCTGACCGGGTCCCGCGCCCAGTCCAGGACGTCGCCGACGCGCTTCTCCGTGGTGTCCAGCTCGGCGGCGATCTCCGCGTGCTCCGGGTCGCGGCCGTTCTCGCGGTTGAACTCGCGCTGCACCCGGCGGATCCGGCCGAGCTCCTCGACCAGGTGGACGGGGAGGCGGATGGTGCGGGACTGGTCGGCGATGGAGCGGGTGATGGCCTGGCGGATCCACCACGTGGCGTACGTGGAGAACTTGAAGCCCTTGGCGTAGTCGAACTTCTCCACGGCGCGGACCAGGCCGGCGTTGCCCTCCTGGATCAGGTCGAGGAGGGGCAGGCCGCTGCGCGGGTAGCGGCGGGCGACGGCCACGACCAGGCGGAGGTTGGAGCGGATGAACACTTCCTTGGCGCGCTCGCCCTCGGCGGCCAGGGCCTCCAGCTCCTCGCGCGCGGGGGCCTCCCCTTCGCGCTCTATCGCCTCGTCGAGGATCTGCCGGGCGTACACGCCCGCCTCGATGATCTGCGAGAGCTCCACTTCCCTGGCGGCGTCGAGCAGCGGGGTGCGCGCGATCTCGTCCAGGTACATGCCGACCAGGTCACGGTCGGCGATCTCCCCGCCCACGGAGCGGGCGCTGCTCGTGGACTGACGACGGGCGACGGCGCGGGTTGCCATGCGTGCTCCCTTGCGATGCGATGAGTCGGTCGCGGTGCGGCTGGTGGACGGCCCGGGGCCGCTGGTGGTGCGGCGGTCCGTCCTTCGGACACTCTCCCGAGTGCCCGCTTCCGATGGAAACAACGACTGGAATCGGGACAGAATTCCCACGGTGCTCCCTCTTTCTCGAGATCTTGCAGTATCCTGCCCCGCCATCACCCGGACACTCAGGGGGCGCGATGCCGCGAGAAATCGAAGGGGTGCAGGTCAGGCCCGGAACCGAGGCGGATCTTGCGGGCCTCACGGAGCTGTACAACCACTACGTCCGTGAGACCGCCGTCACATTCGACACGGTCCCCTTCAGCCCGGAACAGCGCCGGCCGTGGCTGCACTCCCACCCTGAAGACGGCCCCCACCGGCTTCTGGTTGCCTGGACTGGCGAGCGAATGGCCGGATACGCGACAAGCAGCGCTTTCCGCCCCAAACCGGCGTACGCGAGCTCTGTGGAGGTCAGCGTCTACCTCGCCCCGCACGCGGTGGGCCGGGGCATCGGCACCCTGCTCTACGACGCCCTCTTCGCAGCGCTCGCCGACGAGCCCGTGCACCGGGCGTTCGCGGGCATCGCCCTGCCGAACGAGGCCTCGGTGCGCCTGCACGAGCGGTACGGCTTCCGCCGCGTCGGGGAGTTCACCGAAGCGGGCTGGAAGTTCGGCCGCTACTGGGACGTCCGCTGGTACGAGAAGCCCCTGCAGCCGCCCCGCCACCCGCCCGAGTGAGCCGGGGTCGCACTCCTGCGGCCCATCCCCGGCCCCACCCAAGGTCGGGGGCGTCGCTTGTGCCGCCCGGCCGGCGGCGCCCACACTTGAGGAGGAGGTGCTGCACCCATGACCGCTCTCGCCCGCGAGACCGCCACACCCCCTTCAGATCTGGACGAGGCCCTGTGGCTCGCATGGCAAGCCGCAGTCGAGAAACTCCCCGAGGGCTTCCACGCCGAGATCATCGAGGGGAACATCGAAGTGTCACCCACCGGGCGCTTCTCGCACGGCGAGACCGCCAACGTCCTGCGTGACGCCCTCGTGGTGTTCCTGGCCGGCAGCGGCTACGCCGCGCGACAGGCCATGAAGGTCGTCCACGGGCGCAAGGTCTCGATCCCCGACCTGTTCATCGCACCGAAGGACGCCCGGGAACACGTCACCGAGGACGGCATCGGCATCATGGCCTCCGGCGTGGAGCTGATCGTCGAAGTGGTCTCCCCCGGTCACGACAGCGTCTCCCGCGACCGGATCCGCAAGCGGCGGGCCTACGCCCGCGCCGGCATCCCGGTCTACCTCCTGATCGACGACCACGACGACCGCGGCACCGTCACGGTACTGAGCTCACCCGATCCCGAGAAGGCCGTCTACGACGACGAGGTCCGGGCGGCCTACGGGACCGCGGTCACCATCCCCACGGGACCCGCCAAGGGGTTCACGGTCGACGAATCGATCACCGGGGCGCCCCGCGGCGGCTAGCCGAACTGGAGGGAGCGCTTCGAGAGGCCCATCCAGAAGCCGTCGACCGGGGTGCGCTGGGCGGCGAGGTCGGCTTCGGCCGCGCCGAGGGTGACGAACAGCGGGGCGAAGTGCTCGGTCCGGGGATGGGCCAGGCGGCCCGCCGGGGACTTGGTCTCGAAGTCGAGCAGGGCGTCGACGTCGGCGGCGGCGAGTGCCTCGCGGCCCCAAGCGTCGAACTCCGCCGACCAGCCGGGGACGCCGGGGCCGGTGTGCCGCAGCGCGGCCAGGTTGTGGGTGAAGAAACCGCTGCCGACGATGAGCACGCCCTCGTCGCGCAGCGGGGCGAGCCGGCGGCCGATGTCCATGAGGCGGGCGGGGTCGAGCGTCGGCAGGGAGATCTGCAGGACCGGTATGTCGGCCTCGGGGTACATCTCGACCAGGGGGACGTAGGCGCCGTGGTCGAGGCCGCGGTCGGGGATGTCCTGGACGGGGGTGCCGGGGGCCCGCAGCAGGGAGCGGACCGAGGCGGCGAGTTCCGGCGCGCCGGGGGCCCCGTAGCGCACCGCGTAGTAGTGCTCGGGGAAGCCCCAGAAGTCGTAGACGAGCGGGACGGGCTCGGTGGCGCCGAGGGCCAGGGGGGCCTCCTCCCAGTGGGCGGAGACCATCAGGATCGCGCGCGGCCGGGGCAGCTCCGCCGACCAGGCGGCGAGCTCGGCGGGCCAGAGCGGATCGTCGGCCAGCGGCGGGGCGCCGTGGCTCAGGTACAGCGCCGGCATGCGGGCGGGAGTGGGCGCGGTGGTCATCGGGCGCTCCTCGGTCGTCGGGAGTTCGGTACGGGGCCTGCCGGGCCGCCGTACGGAGCCGGGGCCGCCGGACAAAAGACTAACCCCGCTTCGTTCAAATTTGAACGAAGCGGGGTGATCAGTCATTCCCGCACCGGGAGCCGCGTCAGTGGGCGATCACCGGGACCTTGAACTCGGCGTCCTCGGAGCCGGAGCCGGAGGCCACCGGCGCGCCCGAGCCGGGACGGCCCGTGTTGATCAGGGTGAGCGCGATGGTCGCGCTGATCACGAGGATGCCGACGGCCCACCAGATCGCGGACGAGTAGCCCTCGACCATGGCCCGCGCCTGCACCAGCTGCGCCGCCGGTCCGCCCGCCGCAGCCTCGGCCGCGTGGTCGGTCAGGTACGCGGTCGTCGCCGAGGCGGCGATCGTGTTCAGCAGGGCGGTACCGATGGCGCCGCCGACCTGCTGCGAGGTGTTGACCATGGCCGAGGCCACGCCGGCGTCGGCCGGGTCGACCCCGTGGGTGGCCAGGGACATGGCCGGCATGAAGGCCGTGCCCATGCCGAGGCCCAGCAGCAGCTGCGCCGGCAGGATCAGCGCCGGGTAGGAGGAGCCGACCTCCAGCTGGGTCAGCAGCAGCATGCCCGTCGCGGCGATCAGGAAGCCCGGGCCCATGAGCAGGCGCGGCGGCACGCGGGTCATCAGACGGGCGCCGATCTGGGTGGATCCCGTGATCATGCCCACGATCATCGGCAGGAAGGCGAAGCCGGTCTTGACGGGCGAGAAGCCCTTCACGACCTGGAGGTAGTAGGTGAGGAAGAGGAACAGGCCGAACATCGCGATGACGGCCAGACCGAGCGAGAGGTAGACGCCACCGCGGTTGCGCTCCAGCAGGACGCGCAGGGGCAGCAGCGGGGACTTCACCTTGGACTCGACGTACACGAAGGCCAGCAGCAGCGCCGCGGAGGCGATGAACAGGCCGATGGTGACCCCGTCCGACCAGCCCTCGGACTCGGCGCGGGTGAAGCCGTACACGAGCGAGACGAGACCCAGGGTCGAGAGGACCACGCCCGGGACGTCGAGCTTCGCGGCGTTGCGGGAGCCGGCCGGCTCGCGGATGACCATCCAGGCGCCGACGGCGGCGACGATCGCGAAGGGGATGTTCACGTAGAACGTCCAGCGCCAGTTCAGGTACTCGGTGAGGAAGCCGCCGAGGATCAGGCCGACGGCGCCGCCGCCGCCCGCGATCGCGCCGTAGATGCCGAAGGCCTTGGCCCGCTCCTTGGCGTCGGTGAAGCTGACGGCCAGCAGCGAGAGCGCGGCCGGTGCGAGCAGCGCGCCGAACGCACCCTGGAGGGCGCGGGCCCCGAGCATCATCGCCTCGCCGGTTGCGGCGCCGCCGAGCGCGGAGGCCAGGGCGAAGCCCGCGAGACCGATGACGAAGGCGTTCTTACGGCCCCACTTGTCGGCGATGCGGCCGCCGAAGAGGAGCAGTCCGCCGAAGGCCAGCGCGTACGCGGTGATGACCCACTGGCGGTTCCCGTCCGAGATGCCGAGGTCGGTCTGGGCGGACGGCAGCGCGATGTTCACGATGGTCGCGTCGAGGACGACCATCAGCTGCGCCAGGGCGATGAAGACGAGCACCTTCCACCGATTGGGATCGGCGGCGACCGGCGGCGCGGTCACGGCGGTTTTTGACATGGGGGTACCTACTTCACTGTGCGGGGTGACTGAAAAGACTACTTAATGAGGGTTTTGTACGTCATGTGGTTTTCCGTCTGAGGTCCTGCAAGGTGGCCGCGGCGCCGGGCAGTTCGGAGCGGGCCGGAGCCCGCAGGCCGTCGAGGAAGAGCTGGAGGTGACGGTGCGCGTACCGGTCCGCGTCCGGGCAGCCCGTACCGGGGAGGGGTCGGCTGAGCTGGGACAGGGCGACCATCAGATCGCCGGCGCCGATGTCGGTGCGCACCAGTCCGCCGTCCTGCCCGGCGGCCACGAGGGCCTCGACGGCCTCCGCCAACACGTCGCGGGACGCGAGGAGTTCGGGGTGGTCGTGGTCGAAGCCGCCGGCGAGCATCGGGCACAGGGCACCGATCCGCTCGTCGGCCGCCGCGTGGGCGAAGCGGCAGAGCGCGGCGAAGGCGTCGGGGAGCTCGGCCCGCGCTTCCTCGGCGAGGACCTCGTCGGCGAGGGCGGCGACCCGGCCCGTCACGTAGAGCACCACGTGGTGGACGAGGGCGGCGCGGTCGGGGAAGTGCCGGTAGAGGGTGGCGTTGCCGACGCCGGCCCGGCGGGCGATCTCGTCGAGCGGGGCCTCCGAGCCGTGCTCCACCAGCATCTCGCGCGCCGCCACCAGGATCCGCTCCCGGTTGCGCACGGCGTCCGCGCGCGGCTTCGGCAGCCGAGTCGGGGTCGCGGCCCGCTCCGGCGCCGGGGCCGCGAGGTCCACGGTCGCCGCCGGGAGGCCCACGGTCTGCTCCGCGAGGTCCACGGCCTGCTCCGCGAGGTCCACGGTCGCCGCCGGAGCGGCGGTGCGCGTGCGGGTCGGGCTCTTCATTCCGGGGGCCTTCCTGGGGCGAGTACGGCGGCGGCGGGTACCGCGGTGACTGCGGCCGGATGAAACGGGGAAACGGTCCCCGCTTCGTGCGACGTACGTGCAAACGGGGATCGAGTCCCCGGTTATTTCACTCGTCCGTGTGAGCTGGGTCACAGGTCGGTTCGGGGGCCCGGTCCCGTTTGGACGCTCCCGGCGCGCGGGCGCGCCGCAGCCGTCGGAGGGTGGGCGGACAGAGCGCAGACCGGACCCGGCCGGCTGCCGCGGACCCGAAGGCGATCTCCATGCCGCAGACCCGCCACCGGATACGCAGACCCTGCCGCACCAGCGCGTTCATCGGCCTGACCGCGCTGGCCCTCGGCGTGACGGCGACCGCGAGCACGGGCATATCCGGCCGCGGGCACTCGGCGGCCGGTCCGGTGGCCACCACCGCGGAGTCGGTGCTGGCGCCCTGCCGGATCACCGGGACCATGGGCGTGCAGATGTCCGAGGGCCTGCCGACGCCGCCCGGGTACTCGCGCTCGACCGGTGAGGTGCGCGCACTGAACCTGATGATCGACTTCCCGGACGCCAAGGGCGAGGGCACCGCGATGGACCGGCTGTCGGAGTTCTTCCCGCAGACCTCCGACTGGTTCCGGATCAGCTCCTACGGCCGGCTCACCTACCGGGCCGAGGCGCCGATAAGGGACTGGCTGCGGATGCCGATGCCGTTCGCCGCGTACGGGATCGGGCGCGGGTCCCCGTACGAGCCCGGCTACCGGCAGCTCGTCGAGCACATCGCGAAGGCCGCCGACAGCGACGTCGACTTCGGCAAGTACGACCTGGTCAACGTCCTGGTCACGCCGAACGCCGGACCGTCCGCCCTCGACACCGTCCTGTCGGTGACCTTCTCGGGCAACGGCGAGGCACCGGTGGCCGACGGCGTACCGCTCGCGAACACGTCCTTCGTCTACAGCCGGCAGGACGACGGTTCGGGCTCCTACCGGGAGACCGGCTACCGGGTGCTCCCCCACGAGAACGGGCACGTCTTCGGACTGCCCGACCTGTACACCGCCGACGGCGGCGGCACGGTCGGGCACTGGGACATCATGAGCGAGGACTGGGGCGCCAACAACGACCTCCTCGGCTGGCACAAGTGGAAGCTGGGGTGGCTGGACGGGGAGCAGATCAGCTGCGCCTCCAAATCGGGGGTCAGCGACCACGTCCTGTCGCCGCTGGCCGTGGAGGGCGGCACGAAGCTGGCCTTCGTCCCGCTGTCGGAGAGCTCCGGGTACGCGGTGGAGGTGCGGACGCGGGCCGGGAACGACGAGGCCGTCTGCAAGCCGGGCGTGCTCATCTACAAGGTGGACTCGGACGTCGACACCGGGCGCGGCCCCGTCACGGTGCGGGACAGCGCGGTGGAGAGCGGCGGCTGCACCCGGCGGCCGAACGTGCACGCCGAGCTGTCGGACGCGCCGTACGTGCCGGGCGAGACCTTCACCGACGACAAGTCCGGCATCAGCGTCTCGGTGGTGGGCGAACTGCGCAACGGCAGCTACCAGGTACGGATCACCCGGCCCTGACGGGCGGGCGGCTCCGGGCCGACGGCCCCCGGGACGGGGCGTGTGATGACCACCCGCGAACTCCTCTTCACCCGGGTGGAGGAGGCCTTTCGGCGGCTTTCGGCGCGGGAGCCGGGCATGGTCGAACCCATCGTCCGCTTCCCCCGAAGGAGCCCGTCGTGACCGTGACCCCCACGACCCCCGAAGAGCGCCTGGCCGCGGCCGGGCTGACGCTGCCGCCCGCCCCCGCCCCGGTCGCCGTGTACGTGCCGGCCGTGCTGAACGGCCACTACGTGTACACCTCCGGCCAGCTGCCGATGGTGGACGGCGCCCTGCCGCTGACCGGCAAGGTGGGGGCCGGTGTGACCCCGGAGCAGGGCAAGGACCTGGCCCGGCAGTGCGCGCTGAACGCGCTCGCCGCCGTGGCGTCGGTCGCCGGGGACCTGTCCGCGGTCAAGCGGGTGGTGAAGGTCGTGGGCTTCGTCGCGAGCGACCCGTCGTTCACGGGCCAGCCGGGCGTGGTCAACGGCGCGAGCGAGCTGCTCGGCACCGCGTTCGGCGACGCCGGCATCCACGCCCGGAGCGCGGTCGGGGTGACCGTGCTGCCGCTCGACGCGCCGGTCGAGGTGGAGCTGGTCGTGGAACTGCACACCCCGATGGGGGTGTGAGCCCGTGACGGCCCGCCAGGAGGCGTCGTAGGCACGGCCGTCCGGCGGCGTCGCGGCGCGATCCCCTCCGCCGCGCCGCCGGGGGCGAACCCCGGTCCGGTCCCGGGCGTCCTGGAAGGCATGACCGCGATACCCCGCCAGGACCCTCCCGGCGCGCCCGACGCTCCCGGCGCTCCCGACCCGGGCCGCCCTCCCGGCGCTCCCGACCCGGCCGCACGGCGTACGGGCACCGGCGCGGCGGCCGCCGTGACGGCCGGTCCCGGGCGGCCCGGGGGCGGGGCGGCCTCCTCCGCCCGGGGCCGGATCCTGGCCGGGCTCTGCCTCCTCACCGCCCTGGTGATGCTGCTGAACCCCTGGATCCCCAACGGCCGCGCGACCGGCAACCTCGGCAGCCTCGTCCAGACCTTCCTCCCCTGGACCGGCCTGCTGGTCCTGCCCCTGCTGGCCGGCGCGCTGGCGCGCCGCTCGCGGACCGCCCTGGCCGCCGTCCTGCTGCCCGCGCTCACCTGGACCGGGCTGCACGGCACGACCCTGCTGACCGACCGGGGCGCGGGCGGCCCCGCCGACCTGACCGTGGTCACCCACAACGTGGACGACGCGAACCCCGACCCGGCCGGCGCCGCCCGGGCCGTCGCCGCGTCCGGCGCGCAGCTGATCGCCCTGGAGGAACTGACCCCGCCCGCGACGGACGCCTACGAACGCACCCTGGCCGCGACGCACCCGTACCACGTGGTGCGGGGCACGGTGGGGCTCTGGAGCACCCACCCCCTGCGCGACGCCGAGGCCGTACCGATCATGCCGTGGACCCGCGCCCTGCGCGCCACCGCCGACACCCCGAAGGGGCCCGTCACCGTCTACGTCGCCCACCTGGCCTCGGTCCGGCTCCGCCCCGCCGGCTTCACCACCGAACGCCGCAACGAGGCCGCCCGGAACCTCGACGCCGCCCTGCGCGCCGACCCCGCCGAGCGGACCCTGCTGGTCGGCGACTTCAACGGCACCACCGCGGACCGCGCCCTGGCCCCGCTGATGTCCCGCTTCCGCTCCGCCCAGGAGGCGGCGGGCGCCGGCCCGGGCTTCAGCTGGCCGGCCCGCTTCCCGGTGGCCCGCATCGACCAGATCCTGGTCCGCGGCCTCACCCCGGTCTCCGCCCACACCCTCCCCCCGACCGCGAGCGACCACCTCCCGGTCGCGGCCTCGCTGCGGTTCCCGTAGCCCCGCCCGGCCCGAATGGGGCCGCTGCCAAGGAGGTTGCCCACCACCGCCCGAACACCCCGGCCACCACCCCTGCCGCCCCCACCCCGAATCGGGGCGACCACCCGCATCCTGATCCGCTAGGCTGTCAGCGGTCTCCGCCTTCGTAGCTCAGGGGATAGAGCACCGCTCTCCTAAAGCGGGTGTCGCAGGTTCGAATCCTGCCGGGGGCACCAGGGACGACGGCCCGGAGCGATCATGCTCCGGGCCGTTTGACGTCGCCCTCCGACAGCGCCGGGGGCACATCGGTGGCTCAGTGGCCGACGGCTGCTTTCGCTGCCACGATGAGCAGCACGAACAGCAGGTTGACCAGGCCCTCGACGGTCGCCTGGGTGCGGGACGCGCCGGCGTTCAGGGCTCCGAACAGGGCCCAGGTGAACTGCTGCACCCCCGTCACGGCCAGGGCGAGCCACGCCGTGCCGCTCAGCCCCAGTCCCAGGAGCGGGCTCACCGCCACTGCCGCCGCCGGCAGTACGGCCGCCTCGATGATGGGCAGCTCGCGCCGTCCGGTCCCCCGGACCTCGGCCCAGCCGACGGACCGGCCGACGAGCCGTTCGGCGGCGAGGTTCGCGTAGACGTGGGCCGCCCAGAAGACCGCGCCCGTCACGAGGAGCAGCACGATGAGCTGGAGGCGCGGGAAGGCACCGACCGCGCTGGCCGTGGCGATCACCGAAGCCGCGAGGAGCGATCCGTAGACCGCGCCCGCGTGCTCCGTCCGCGAGGCCGTCCCGGTGTGGTCGGATCGGCGGGGCCATCGGAAGAGGCGGTGCACCCGTCCAACCTATAGACCGCGGGCCGTCGTCGGCCGCACCACACGCTGAGGCGGTGCCGGGACGACGACGGCCCTCCCGGCAGGAGCCGGGAGGGCCGCTCACGTCATGGGCCGGGGCAGTGCGCGGCCGTCAGCTCAGGCCTCTGCTGCGCTCGCCGATCCGGTCGCCCTGGGGAGTTCCGGCCCGCTTGAGGGCCGCCTTGGTGTGCGCCCCGCCCTTGACCTTGCTCCGGACCGGACCGTCGAAGCCGTGACCGGCCGTACGGGGCAGCTGGACCTGTTCCGTCGCCTTCGCGATCGCGGCCTGGACGTCCTGCTTCTGCTCTTTGCTCATCCCGTCGTCAACTCCCTCGGGAAGCACCCAATCGGACTACTCGGATCGTATGCAGATATACGGAGCAATGCACCCGGAGCAAGACGTAAAGAAATCCCTTGCAGCAAGAATGACGGCTCAGGGCGCCGTCGGGGCCGCCGACGGCGACGGCCGCTCCGGCGTCCCCAGGGTGGCGCGGACCAGCTCCTCCGGGCAGGGCGTTCCCCGGGGCAGCTGGTACTTCGCGGACACCCGGTACTCCCCCGCCACCGGGGCCAGCAGCTCCGTCCACACGTCCCCGGCGTCGTCGGGGGCCGCCTTGAAGAGGCACCCGGCGGTGTTCGCGTACTCCTTCGGCTTCGCGGAGGCGCCCCGCGCCTTCGAGGAGAACGTCTCCTGCGGGGGCAGGACCGCCTTGCCCTCGGAGTCCACCAGGCCCAGCCACGGCGAGTGCGGGATGCGCACCAGCACCCGGCCGCGCCGCTTCACGTCGATGACCAGCTGGTCGGCGCCCGCCCGCACCACCGTCGCGGGTCCGGCCACCAGGCTCGTGGGGTCCTGCACCTCGAACAGCTGCCAGTTCTCGTCGCCCCACACCTGCCGCAGGTACGGCAGGCCCCCGCGCACGAGCTTCGCCTCGTCCTCCCCGCCCGAGTCGGGTTTGCCGGCGGGCAGGACCACGTAGTGCACGGCCCAGCGTTCGAGCCAGGCCCGGTAGTTCTCGGCGGTGAGGGTGTCGTCGTAGAAGAGCGGGTTGCGCTCCAGGTCGGCCTGCCGGTTCCAGCCGCGCGCCAGGTTCACGTACGAGGGGAAGGCCGAGGATTCGCGGTGGCTGCTGGCCGGGACCACCTCGACCCGGCCGCGGTCGGCGTCCGCCTTCTTCAGGCGGTCGACGAGCGGGGCCAGCTCGCGGTTCCAGGCGGCCACCGGGGTGGTGCGGACGATGTCGGTGACGCTGTTGGTGGTGATCCATACGGTGAGCCCGGCGAACCCGAGCAGCACCAGGCGCCGGCGCCGCGAGCGCGGGGCGGTGTACGGGACGGCGGCGAGGAACACCGCGCCGCCGAACAGCATGACCAGCCGGGTGACGTTCGAACCGACCTGGGAGTCGATCGCCCAGGTCAGGAACACGCCGAGGGCGTAGACGGCGGAGGCGATCCGGACGGTCTTCCACCGCGCGGGCACGAGGAAGACGAGGGCCAGGCCGAACACGAAGGGCAGCCAGGCGGAACCCAGCTTCATCGGCTGCGTCCCGGAGAAGGGGAACAGCCACGCCGACAGCCCGACGACGGCCACCGGGGCCAGCCCGAGGGCGTACGCGCCGGGCCGCCGCCGGCTCAGGAACAGCGCGGCGGCGATCACCCCGAGGAACAGGCCCGCGACCGGGCTCGCGGCGGTGGCCAGCCCGGCGAGCGGTGCGGCGACGGCGGCCTTGGCCCAGCGCCGCCGGGCCCACCGGCGGGGCCAGCAGAAGACGGCGGCGACGGCCCCGAGCGCGAACAGCACGCCGAGGCCGAAGGTGACCCGGCCGGACAGGGCGTTGCACAGCAGCCCGTAGACCCCGGCCAGGGCCGGCCACAGGGGGCGCCGGACGGCGCCGCGGCAGCGGGTGAGGATCAGCGCGAGGAGCCCGGCCGAGGCCGTCCCGGCGATCATCATCGTGGTCCGGACGCCGATCATGTGCATGACGTACGGGGACACCACGCTGTACGAGACCGGGTGCATGCCCCCGTACCAGGCCAGGTTGTACGCGGTGTCGGGGTGGCGGCCGACGAACTCGGCCCACGCGTCCTGCGCGGCCAGGTCGCCGCCGCTGTTGGCGAAGGTGAAGAACCAGACGACGTGCAGGACGGCGGCGAGCGCGGTGGCGACGGCCACCGGATGCCGGTGCGCCCGGCCGAGCAGGCGGGCCCCTATGCCCTCGGGCCCGGCGGGCACCGACGACTGCTCCCCGGCCCCGGAGGCCGCGGACGGCTGCTCCCCGGCCCCGGGGGAGCCGGACGCGCCCGAGGACCCGGACGGTGCCGACGGCGCGGCGAGGCCGCCCGGCCGGCCCGACTGCTCGGAGGACCCGGACTGCTGGTGCTGCTCAGCGGTGGTCACTGATGACGCTCTCTCCCGACACGACACGGCACGGCGCGCGAGCCCCGTCCCGGTCCCCTAGACGCGCCGCGGCGCCCCGGGGTTGCCCGGGGCGCCGCGGCGCAGCAGCGGTCAGCCGACGCGGACCAGCTTGCTGCCGATGCCCGGCGCGGCCAGCTCGGTCTTGAGCGCCACGGGCACCTTCACCTGACTGGCTCCCTCGCCGACGGTCAGCACGCCGACCTCGGTCCCGGCCTTGGCGGTCTCGGGGAGCTTGGCGCCCCCGTCACCCAGCTTGATGTCCACGGTCAGCGAGGACCAGCCGACCGCCTGGACGTCGGCCGTGGCGACGACCGGGGTCCGGCCGCCGAGGCCGTCGTCGACGTACCCGACGACTTCGCCCTTCTTGACGACGGTCGCGCCTTCGAGGGACTTCTGGGTGGCGACCAGCAGGGTCCGGCTCGCCGCGATGACGCTGTCGATGATCGGCGGCTTGTGCTGTCCGAGGACCGCTCCGACGATCAGCTGGTTGGTGCCGCCGATCTTCTTCTGGGCGGCGAACAGGAGGTTTCCGCCGGCCTTGGTCGTCGTACCGGTCTTGATGCCGAGCGAGTCGTTGTACGGGACCAGGCGGTTCCAGTTGGGCCAGGTCTTGCCGGACGGGTCGACCCAGCTGGGCTTGCTGGTGATCTCGATCAGGGCCGGGATCTCGACGATCTTCAGGCCCAGCTTGACCTGGTCCTCGGCGGTGCTGACCGTGGTCGCGTCGAGGCCCGACGGGTCCGTGTACGTGGTGTTGGTCATGCCGAGTTCCTTGGCGGTGTCGTTCATCTTCTTGACGAACGCCTCCTGGGAACCGGAGTCCCAGCGCGCGAGGAGCCGCGCGATGTTGTTGGCCGACGGGATCATGAGGGCGGCGACGGCGTCGTACTCCGAGATCTTGTCGCCCTCCTTGACCGTGTTGAGGGTCGACTCGTTGTCGGACTTGTCCTTCTGGCCCTCGGTCTCGGCGGTCTTGTCGACGTCGATCATCGCGCCCTTCTCACCCTTCTTGAAGGGGTGGTCGCGCAGGATGATGTACGCCGTCATCGACTTGGTGACGCTGGCGATCGGCACGGGCTTCTGCTCGCCGGACGAGCCGATCGTGCCGAGGCCGGCGGCGGCCATGGAGGCCTGCCCCTCGGTGGGCCAGGGCAGCTCGGGCTTCCCGCCGGGGAAGGCGTACGTGGCCTTCGCGGTCATCGCGAGCTTCGGAGCGGGCAGCGGGCGCACCAGCTGCACGACGGCGAGGACGACGGCCAGCAGCAGCACGACCGGGGCGTAGATCTTGAACCGCCGGACCGCGGTGCGCAGCGGGCTGGGCGGCGGGGGCGGGTTGTTCGTCAGGTCCGCCAGCATGTCCAGCGGCGGCCTCGGCGGCAGCGGCTGCTGCGTGGTGCGCTCGCTGGGGTCGAGCCGGTTCGCGGCGGGCCCCGGGGGGGCCGGGGGTGCGGGTGCGGGCGCGGGCTTCGGCGGGGCGGGGGCGTCACCGCGCAGCGGTACGAAGGTGCTGGACTGGCGCTCCCCCGCCTTCGGGGCGTCACCGGCCGGAGCCGGGGCGGGGGCGGGGGCCGGGGCGGTGCCCGGCTTCACGGCCCGGAAGACGGCGGTGCGCTCGCTGTCGGAGCCCGTGTCCTGGCCGTCCTTCTTGGCGCCCGGGGTACTCGGGCGGCCCTGACCGTCCTGGCCGTCCCGGCCGCCTTCCTTGCCCTTCGCGCCGGTCGCGGGCCCGGAGCCTGCGGCGGAGGGGCGCTTCGGAAGGCCCGGAGCGCCGGTGGCCGGCTTGCCGGGAGCGGCGGGGGCCGCATCCGGCTTCACCGCACGGAACACCGCGGTCCGCTCACTGTCGGACTCGGCGTCCTTCGGAGCCTTCGCGGGCGCGGAGGGAGAGGAGGGCGCGGAGTCGGCCTTCACGGCCCGGAACACGGCGGTACGGCTGTCCTGGCCGTCCTCCGCCCGGTCCTCAGCGCCCTTCGCGGACCCGGAGCCCTCGGAAGGCCGCTTCGGACCGCCGGGGGCACCGGGAGCGTCGGACGCGGGCTTGCCGGGAGCCTCGGAAGCGGAGGTGCCGGAAGCGGGAGTACCGGAAGCGGGCGTGCCCGGGACACGCGGAGCGGCGGAAGCGGGCTCGTCGCCGGTGTCCGGGGCCTCGGAAGAGGTCTTGCCGGGGGCGCCCGGAGAGCCCGGGGCGGGCTTCGCCGGGGCGTCGGGAGCCGCATCCGGCCGTACCGTGCGGAACACTGCGGTCCGCTCGCTGTCGGGCGCGGCGGGCTTCTGCTCGGGCTTGACCACCCCGAAGGCCGTGGTGCGGGATTCCGCGCCCGGCTTCTTCCCCTGGTCCGGGGCCGGACCGGAACCGGAAGCGGAACCCGGACCCGAACCGGAGCCAGCACCGGGCTTGACCACGCCGAACGCCGTCACCTCGGGCTTGTCCGACCCGGCCGGCGCGTCCGCCGAAGCGGAATCCGGCTTCACGGCACGGAACACCGCCGTGCGCTCACTCTCGACCGCCCGGGACTCCCCGGCCCGCTTCCCATCCGCCTCGGCCGGACCGGACTTCGCAGCCCCGGTCTCCTCGGCGGGCTTCCCCGCACCCCGCGGGTCCCGCGCCGGACCAGAAGCGGAACCAGAACCGGAACCTGATCCGGAGCCAGAACCGGGCTTGACCACGCCGAACGCCGTCACCTCGGGCTTGTCCGACCCGGCCGGCGAGTCCACCGAAGCGGAATCCGGCTTCACGGCACGGAACACCGCCGTGCGCTCACTCTCGACCGCCCGGGACTCCCCGGCCCGCTCCGCATCCGCCGCGGCCGAGCCGGACTTCGCGGCGCCGAACGCCCTCGCGAGTCCGGGCTTGCCCGCCTCGGACGTGGTTTCCCCGGCGGGCTTCCCCGCACTCCGCGGGTCCCGCGCCGGACCAGAAGCGGAACCAGTATCAGAACCGGAATCAGAACCGGAACCGGACTTCACTACGCCGAAAGCCGTCACGGCCGGCTCGTCCGACCCGCCCGGCTCCTCACCGGAAGCGGAATCCGGCTTCTGCTCCGCGTCCGCCGGCAAGGCCTGCCGTACGACCCCGGAGGGCTTGGTGCGCCCGGCCGGGGAGTCCACCCGACCGGGGGACGGTTCCGCAGCGGTGACGGCTTCGAACGCCTCGGTCTCGGCGCCCGCGTCCGTACCCGTGTCCGCGCCCGCCTTCCCGCCGGACGCGGCCGGCTCGGCCGTGGCGACCCAGGCCGCGACGGCCTCCTTCAGGGGGTCGCGCGGCTGGAACACCGAAAGCCTCGGATCCCGCTCCGCGGAGGAGGACTCCGCCGCCCCCGACGCTCCTTCATCTACCGACTTGTCGGGGGACTCGCCCGCCACCGTTCCTCCTCGATCGCCGTCCGGTCACTGTCCGAACCGTCTAACAGTGTCCCGTCTAGGGGGCATCGCCCCCGTGCTAGACGAGAACGACATAGCTGCGGGTTCCCGCACAAAGCGGCCACGCGCTCTCGACAGATGAATGTGAGAGGCGTCACCCTGTCACTCATCCACGCGGGGAGGCATGGATGGGCAGGAGCCGCAGAACAATTCCGGAGGAGCTTCTGCTGCTCGCCTTGGACCCGACCACGGGAACCACGGCGCAGCCGCAGTCGCTCGACCTCGGCCTGGCCGGGGCACAGCTAGTGGAGCTGGCTCTGGCAGGACGGATAGCCCCTGATGGGGATCGTATCGCCGTGGTGATGCCACGGCCGACAGGAGATCCGACTCTGGACTCCGCACTGGAACTGCTGCGCAGGCGCGGCAGCCCGGTACGGGCCGTCCACTGGATCGGCGGACCCCGGCTGGGGCTCCGCCAGATTTACCTCGCTCATCTGGAGCGCTGCGGCATGGTCCATGCCGTCGCGGGACAGATGTGCGGGGTGCTGCCGACGACTCGCTACCAGGCGACCGACACGGCGATCAGCCGGGAGATCCGTGCCCGGCTCGACAGTGCGATCCGCACCGGTGTACCGCCGGACCCGCGGACCGCGGCGCTCGCCGCTCTGGCCCACGCGGTCGGACTCGGCAAGCACCTGTACCCCGGCAACGAGGGGCGGTCGTCCAGGTCCCGGCTGCGGGACCTGATCCGGCACGACCCGATGGGCGGACTCGTGGCGCACGCCGTGATGGACGTCCAGAACGGTGTGGCCGCCCAGCCACGCCGCGACCGTGCTCCGGCTCCGCCGGCCGCCCGGCCGCCGGCGAACGGCGGCGTACCGCTGCAACCGCGCCGGACGGGTGCGATGGCACGGGTGGCCGCGCACTGAACGGCGGCGACAGCGGCACCGGGCACGAACCGTAGGACACGTACGACCCGTAGAACACGTAGGACCCGTACGACCCGTAGGACCACGCACGAAAACCCGTAGTGTCCGCGACACCCCTTGACCCATCGCGGGGACTACTGCCGCACCGCTCCACCGCATTGTCAGCGCCTCGGCCGGTAGTCCCCCAAAGACCCGGTCCGCAGGACGCCTTCGCGCGGGGTGGCGGGGCCGGACCACCGGCCCCGCCAGCCCGCGCGTCCGCATTTCCGGCCCGTTCGCCAGCGGCGTCGCGCCTTTCGGTGGCAGTCTGCTGAACACCAGACACACAGAGAGAGGTGCCGACCCGTGGCGTCCAATGTCAATCCCACCGTCCGACGCCGCCGACTGGGCATGGAATTGCGCAAACTCCGCGAGGACAAGGGCATGACGGCCGAACAGGTCGCCGAACGCCTCCTCGTCTCCCAGTCGAAGATCAGCCGGCTGGAGAACGGCCGCAGGTCCATCAGCCAGCGCGACGTCCGCGACCTGTGCGAGGTGTACGAGGTCGAGGACCCGCGGCTCGTCGACTCGCTCATGCAGATGGCGAAGGACTCCCGCCAGCAGGGCTGGTGGCACGCCTTCGGCGACATCCCGTACAGCGTCTACATCGGTCTGGAGACGGACGCGGCCAGCCTGCGCACCTACGAGCCGCAGATGGTCCCCGGGCTGCTCCAGACGCCCGAGTACGCGCAGGCCCTGATCCGCGGCGCCCTGCCCGAGACGGCGCCCGCCGACGTGGAGAAGCGCGTCCAGGTCCGGATGCACCGGCAGAAGCGGCTGTCGGAGACGGACAACAACAACCCCGAGGTCGGGCCGCTGCGGCTGTGGGCGGTGATCGACGAGGCCGCGCTGCGCCGGCACGTCGGCGACCCGCAGTTGATGGTGCGGCAGCTGGAGTACTTGATAGAGCAGTCGGAGCAGCCGTACATCACGGTGCAGGTGATGCCCTTCTCGATGGGCGCGCACCCCGGCGTGAACGGCCAGTACGCCATTCTGGAATTCCCGGACGCCTCGGACTCGACGGTGGTCTACATCGAGGGCGTGACGAGCGACCTGTACCTGGAGAAGGCCAACGACGTTCAGAAGTACAGCGTGATGTACGAGCACCTGCGCGCCCAGGCGCTCAATGTCGAGCAGACCCGGCAGTTCATCTCGGAGATCATCGGCCACTACGCCGTCAAAGCGGGGTAGCGGGGCCCGAAACACCCGTGACCGAGGTGGCGGAAGTGGCAGGGGATGACGGAGGGCCCGGTACGGTACACCGTCCATCCCCGGCCACAGAAGGCCTGAATGGAATATGCCACCCGGTCGAGTGAATGCCTCCTTCACCCCTCGGGAGGTGCGGGTAGCGTCGATCACGTCAGCCGGGGAATTGGCTGGCACGACACCGGAACTACTCGCTGAACCGGAGAGAAACATGGCTATTCGTCAGGGCGCCACGGAAAACTGGACCAAGTCCTCGTACTCCGGCGGAAACGGCGCCTGCGTCGAGGTCAAGTCCCCCGTGGTCGAGTCCATCTCGGTCCGCGACTCGAAGGTGCAGGACGGTCCGTCCCTCACCTTCGCGCCGGGTTCCTGGACCTCCTTCGTCGCCGACGTCATCGAGGGCCGGCCGGGACGCCTCGTCTGAACCCCTCGGCATCCACTCCGACCGTTGTCCCCGTACCACTGACCAGAGCCCTCTCGACCGGCCCGCCGTCCTGGCCGAGGGGGCTCGGCCGTGCCCGCACGCACCCCTCGGCGGCACGGTCAGCCCGAACGGCTACCGGAGTTCATCGACGTACCGGTCGGTGCCCGGCACCGTGGGAACGAACGGGGCCACCAGCTCCACCCGGCCCAGCCCCGATTCCGCGACCTCCGCGTCCAGATCCCGGAAGCGGTCCCAGCAGGTCCGCGGGTCGGCCTCCAGGAACCACAGCAGCGTCAGCCGGCTGCCGACCCCCTCGACCTGCTTGACGTAGGTCATCCGGTCGCCGGGAAGCGGCGTCGGCTCGAAGACCGTCACCATCGCCGCAGGAGAACCGTTCAGCCGCTGCGGCAGGGCCCGCGAGCGCAGCCACTCCAACAGCTCCGCCCGCTGTCCGGGGCCCTCGGCGTCGACGACCTGGAGCACCAGCCCGGCGTACGGGTGGTCCAGGGCGTGGAAGTCCCGGGGGCCGGCGGCACCGTCGCGGTAGACGGTGGCCGCGTGGTCCTGGAAGGCGGTGAAGACGTGGGTGCGGTCGCGGTAGACGCGGCCGTCGCGGTTCAGCCGCTTGTTGATGCCGACGGTCCACTTCATGTGCTCGTCGTAGCGGCCCTCGGTCACCCAGTACGTCGAGAGGTAGCACCCGGCGGTCACGGGCTGGGCGACCGCCGACTTCTCCGGGTAGCGCAGCTCCTGGAGCTCCCGGGTGGCCACCCAGCGGCGGCCCGCGTACATCCACGGCATGGCCATGGCGCCGGCGTAGTAGTGGTCGTCCTCGTACCAGCGGTTGTACGCGAACTCGTGGCCCGGGTGCGGTTCCACCATGGTGATCAGCGCGTGTCCGGGCCGGACCCCGTAGGGGCCGACGGCCGCGAGCGCGGCGTAGTCATCGGCCCGGGTGCCCCGGCCGTCGCTCTCGTCCCGGTCTGCTGCTCGCTCGTCTGTGGTCATGGCACCGGTGTATCTGATGATGCGTCAGTTGGGGAGGGGGTGGGCGGCGTTCACCTGGCGGACGAGTAGGTGCCGTCTGCACCTTTCGCCGTTAGGCTGCGCCCACCCGCCGCCCGAAGGAGCCCCCATGAGCGCCCACGCCGAGCCCCGGCCCCTGCCCGCCTTCGCCGCCCGCGCCGTCTCGGTGGGCGGCTCGCCCGTACGGGAGATCCTGGCGCTCACCGAACGCCCCGGGGTGATCTCCTTCGCCGGCGGCCTCCCCGCCCCCGAACTCTTCGACACGGCCGGACTGCGCTCCTCCTACGCGGCCGCCCTCAGCGGCGCCACCAGCGCCCGGGCCCTCCAGTACTCCACCACCGAGGGAGCCCCCGAGCTCCGCGAGGCCGTGGCCGCCCGGGCCGGGGCGCGGGGCCTGGCCACCACCGCCGACGAGGTCCTGGTGACGACCGGTTCCCAGCAGGGGCTCGCCCTGCTGGCCGCCACGCTCCTGGAGCCCGGCGACACGGTGCTCGTCGAGAACCCCACCTACCTGGCGGCCCTCCAGTGCTTCGGCCTGGCGGGAGCCCGGGTCGTACCCGTCCCCTGCGACGGGCAGGGGCTCCTGCCCGACGCCCTGGAGGAGGTCCTCGTCCGGGAGCGGCCCAAGCTGCTGTACACCGTCCCCACCTTCCAGAACCCGACCGGCCGCACCCTGCCGGGAGCCCGCCGGGCCGAGGTGGCGGCGATCGCGGCCCGCCGGGGCCTCTGGCTGGTCGAGGACGACCCGTACGGGGACCTCCGCTACGAGGGGACCCACGTGCCGTGGCTCGCCGCCCACCCGGGCGCCGAGGACCGCACGGCCCTGCTCGGCAGCTTCTCCAAGGTGATGGCCCCGGGGCTGCGCCTCGGCTGGCTGCGCGCCCCGGCCGCGCTGCGCCGTGCGGCGGTCGTCGCGAAGCAGGCGGCCGACCTGCACACCTCGACGGTGGACCAGCTGGCCGCCGCGCACTACCTGGCCGCCCACGACCTCGACGCCCACGTGGCCACGGTCCGCGAGGCCTACCGGGCCCGCCGGGACGCCCTCCTGGCGGGCCTCGGCGCGGCGCTCCCGGCGGGCTCGGAGTGGAACCGCCCCGAGGGCGGCATGTTCGTGTGGGCCCGCCTCCCCGAGGGGTACGACGCGACGGCCCTGCTGAAGTCGGCCGTCGCCCACGACGTGGCCTACGTGCCCGGCGCCCCCTTCTTCACCGGCGCCCCGGACCCGCGCACGCTCCGGCTGTCGTTCACCACGCACACCCCCGGCGAGATCGCCGAGGGCCTTGAGCGGCTGGGCCGGGCCCTGCGGGGCTGACCCGGAGCCCGAGGCGCCCGTCAGCCCCCGTACAGCGCCTCGATCTCCGCCGCGTACCGTTCGGCGACCGCGCCCCGGCGCAGCTTGAGCGTCGGGGTCAGCGTCCCGGCCCCGACCGAGAACTCCTCGTCCAGGACCCGGAACGCCCGGATGCGGGCCGGGCGGGAGACGGTGGCGTTGGCCGCGGCGACGGCCTCACCGACCAGGGCGAGCACTTCCGGATGGGCGCCCGGACGGTCCCCGAGGTCGAGGGAGCGCCGGGCCGCCCAGGCGGCGACCTCCGCTCCGTCCAGGGTGATCAGGGCGACCGGGTGGGGGCGCCGGTCGCCGATCAGGACGGCCCGCGAGACGTACCGGGAGGCCGCCTGGACGGCGAACTCCACCTCGGTCGGGGTGATGTTCTTGCCGGCGGAGGTGATGACGAGTTCCTTCTTGCGGCCGGTGACGGAGAGGAAGCCGTCGGCGTCCAGTTCGCCCAGGTCCCCGGTGTGCAGCCAGCCTTCGGGGTCGAGCGTGCGCTCCGTCGCGTCGGCGTTGGCGTGGTAGCCGGGGAAGACCATGGGGCCCCGGGCCAGGATCTCCCCGTCCGCCGCGATGCGGACCTCGCAGCCCGCGACGGGACGGCCGACCGTGCCGTAGCGGACGGCCTCCGGGTGGTTGAGGCTGATCACCCCGCCGGACTCGGTCATCCCGTAGCCCTCGAAGACCCGTATCCCGCAGGCGCGCAGGAAGTCCAGCGTGGCGGGGGCGATCGGGGCGCCGCCGGTCAGCGCCCACTTCAGGCGGCCCCCGAAGGCGGCCCGGACCAGGGAGTACAGGGACCGGTCCGCGGCCTCGTGCGCGGCCCGCAGTTCCTCGGGGAGGCGGCCCTCCGCGGCCAGCACGCCCAGCCGGACGGCCTCCTCGAAGCGGGCGCGGCCGCCCTCCTGCCCCTCCGCCAGGGCCAGCACCACCGAGTGGACCTTCTCGAACAGCCGGGGCACGGACGGCAGGTGGGTGGGCCGGGCCTCGGCCAGCTCGGCCAGGACGTCCTCCACCCGGCCCCCGAAGTAGCAGAGCTCCCCGCCCTCCAGCAGCGTCGTGAACTGGATGAGCTGCGCCAGCAGGTGCGCCAGCGGCAGGTACAGGTACGTGGAGTCCCCCGGGCCGCCCCGGATCAGCGGGAGCGTGCCGTCCTGGACGGCCCCGAAGTTGCCGTGGGTGAGGCGGCAGCCCTTGGGCAGGCCCGTCGTGCCCGAGGTGTAGACGATCGAGGCGTCGTCCGCCGGGGTCACGGCGGCCGCCCGCGCCCGCAGGGCCGCCTCCGGGGCGGCGGCACGCTCGGTGACCGCGTCCATCCGTACGACCGCCCGCAGCGCGGGCAGTCCGGGCCGCAGCGCCTCCACCCGGGCCGCCTGGGCGGCGTCGTCGCAGACGGCCACCACCGCCTCGGAGTCGGACAGCACCCAGGCCAGCTCCTCGTCCCCCGCCGTCGGGTAGACGGGCACCAGGACCGCGCCGGCGGCCAGCACCGCGAAGTGGGTGTACGTCCACCGCGGCCGGGTCTCCGCCAGGACCACGACCCGCTCGCCCGCGGCGACGGCCAGGTCGGGGCCGATCAGGGCCCGCGCGGCCGCCCGTACGGCCGCGGCGAGTTCGGCGTAGGTCCTGGTCCGCCATCCGTCCGACCCCGCCCGGAACCGCAGGGCCGTCTGCGGGCCGTACCTCTCCTCGGTCCACTGGGTGAACTCCGCCAGGGTCTCCGGCCGACCGTCCATCGCATGCCCTCCCGGGATAGGTGACACCCCGACGCTAGGCATCGGCGGACCGCGTCCGGCATGACCGGACGCGTCAGCACCGCTGACCCCAGCGCTCAATGCGGCTACCGTCGAAGCCATGGGGAGGCGGACGATCACCGTGCACCACGTGCGTGCCGTGCTCGCGGGGGCACGGCGCGGGGGCTTCGACCTGCTGCCGCTGCTCCAGGAGGCGCAGATCCCGCCGCTGTTGCTCGGCGACGACCGGGCGCGGATCACGCCCGCGCAGTTCGCCCGGCTCTTCCGGGCGCTGTACCGGACCACGCAGGACGAGTTCCTCGGGCTGTCGGCGGTCCCGAGCCGGCCGGGCACGTTCGCGATGATGTGTCACGCCTCGCTGGGCTGCCGGGACCTCGGGGCGGCCGTGGAACGGGCTGCGGCCTTCTACGGGCTGTTCCCCGGCGGGCCGGAGCTGGCGCTCGAAGTCGACGGCGGCGAGGCCCGGTTCGCCGTCGGCAACGACTTCGAGCGGGACGAGGAGCGCTTCCTCACCGAATGCGTGCTGGCCATCTGGCACCGGCTCGCGAGCTGGCTGATCGGGCGGCGCATCCCGCTGTCCGCCGCGGCCTTCAGCTATCCGGCGCCGCCGCACGCGGACGAGTACGAGCTGCTCTTCGACTGCCCGGTCCGCTTCGGGGCGCGGCGCACGCAGGCGGTGTTCGGCGCACAGTGGCTGACGGCCCCGCTGGTGCGGGACGAGGCGGAGCTCGACGCGATGCTCCGCCGGGCCCCCTTCGACCTGCTGTCGCGCCCCGAGTACGGGACGACGGTCGCGGAGCAGGTACGCCGCACCCTGACGCAGCGGCTGCGCAGCTCTCCCCGGCTGCCCGAACTCGGGGAGGTGGCGGCCCGCCTCGCCGTCTCCCCGGCCACGCTGCGGCGCCGGCTGCGGCAGGAGGGGACCTCCTTCCAGCAGCTCAAGGACCACGTCCGGCGGGACGCGGCCATCGCGGGACTCGCCGAGAGCGGGGAACCCATCGCGGAACTCGCCGCCCGGCTGGGCTTCTCCGAGGACACCGCCTTCCACCGCGCGTTCCGCCGCTGGACGGGTACGACCCCGGGGGCGTACCGGATCGCTTCCGGGGGCTAGGGAACGTCCGCGCGCCGGGGGGCGTGCGGGGACCGGCGCGCAGGGCCGGCGAGTGCGTCCGGGCTCCGTTGACCACGTACCGCGCACGCCAGGAAACTCGGCGTGGCGAACGCCCGGCCGGGCTTCGCCCGGGGATTCGCCGGTGGAGAGGTGGACGCATGGGCTTCCTGACAGAGGGCGAGAGGGATCCGCGGCCGGACCGCAGGAAGGTGCTGACCCGGGCCCTGGGCGCGGCGGCGGCCGGGCTGGCGGGCGCGGCACTGGCGACGGGAGCGGCGGCCGGTCCCGCCGCGGCGGCGGTCCGCGCGAACCAGACGGACTGGCGGTTCTGCACCAAGTGCTACGGCATGTTCTTCCGCGGCTATCCCACGGACGGCGTCTGCCCGGCGGGCGCGGGTCACGACGCGGCGGGCTTCAACTTCAACCTCCCGTACAACGTGCCCGAGACGCCGAAGGCGCAGCGCAACTGGCGCTTCTGTACGAAGTGCTACGGCATGTTCTACTACGGCTACCCCACCAACGGCCGCTGCCCGGCCGGCGCCGCGCACAGCATGGCCGGGTACGACTTCGTCCTGCCCCACGACATCCCCGAGCCGGCGGGCTCGCAGCGCAACTGGCGCTTCTGCCCGACCTGCTACGGCCTCTACTACTACGGCTACCCCACCAACGGCCGCTGCCCGGCCGGGGGCGCCCACGGCGTGGCCGGGTACGACTTCGTCCTCCCCCACCTGTAGGAACGGGCCGCCGCCGCGCCCCGCGACGGGGTGCGGCGGCGGCGTGGCGCTGCCCGGCGGCGGTGCGGGCGGGGGTGAGGGTGGGACTCCGGGTCAGGAAAGGTGAGCTGCGCAGTCAGCGACATCCTGACCGGTCGGTCACTACCTTCGCCTGACCCACCCCGTACGGACCGTTGGGAGAGCCGCCCCATGCGTTTCCGCAGGACCGCCCTCGCCGTCGTGGCCGCCATGGCCATGTCCGCCTGGATCCCCTCCGCCGCAACCGCCGCCACCGAGAACGAGACCGGGACCGAGACCGCCACGGGCACCGTGTCCGGCCGTCCCGGCGACCTCGTCTCCAGTGCGCCCTCCGCCTTCCACCCGCTGCCCGGACAGCCGACGAACACCAAGGCGTGGAAGGTGCGGTACCGCTCGACCACCGCCGACGGCGCCCCCAACGTCGTCTCCGGCACCGTCATCGTCCCGCAGGACGGCCGCACCGGCCCGCGCCCGCTGGTCACCTACGCCGTCGGCACCGTCGGCATGGGCGACTCCTGCGCACCGAGCGAGAACCTGCCGTACGGCACCTCCATGGAGGCCAACCTCATCCAGCAGCTCACCCTGCGCGGCTGGGCCGTGGTCGTCACCGACTACGAGGGCCTCGGCACTCCGGGCGTGCACACGTACACCGTCGGCCCGTCGGCGGGCCACGCCGTCCTCGATGCCGCCCGCGCCGCCCTCCGCCTCCCCGCGGCCGGGCTCGGGCCGGACACCCCGGTCGGCATCATGGGGTACTCGCAGGGCGGCCAGGCCAGCAGCTGGGCCGCCGAGCTGCACGGTTCGTACGCGCCCGAGCTGAAGGTGAAGGGCACGGCGACCGGTGGCGTCCCGGCGGACCTGATGAAGGTGGCCGACTTCAACAACGGCTCCTTCGGCTCGGGGCTGATCTTCATGGCGGCCGCCGGCCAGGACGCCGCCTTCCCGGAGCTGCGGCTGGACTCCTACCTCAACCCGGCGGGCAAGGCCCTGGTGGCCGGGATGAAGGAGCACTGCGTGGCCGTCGACGCGATCGCCGGGTCCTTCAAGCGGATCTCCGACCTGACCGTGCGCAACCCGCTGGAGCAGCCCGACTGGCGGGCCCGCCTGGACCAGAGCCGGCTCGGGCGCACCGCCCCGGCCGCGCCCGTGTACCAGTACCACGCGCTCGCCGACGAGCTGATCCCGTACGGGGTGGGCAGCCGGCTGCGCTCGGAGTGGTGCGCGAAGGGCGCGAACGTCGAGTTCGACACCATCTGGCTCGGTGAGCACGTCAGCGGGGTGATCACCCACTCGCCGGCGGTCGGGAACTGGCTGGCGGACCGCTTCGCCGGGCGCCCGACGCACGCGAACTGCTAGTTCCGGTACGCCCCTGCGCCCCGCCGGGCCGTTCGCCCCGGCGGGGCGCAGGCGTGTCGCGCCCGGCGCCGGCCGGCCCGGCGGCGGCGGTCAGTGCCGGTCGACCTCGACCTCGGTGATCTCCACCTTCGGTTCGGCGGGCGCCGCCCGGCCCGGCATCGAGACCTTGACCTCGGTGGGCCAGGACGCGCCCGGGTACACGCCGACGGTGTCGGTGCTGAAGCTGCCCGTGGCCTCGTAGCCGTCGGGGCCGGTCACGCGCACGGTGACCTCGTAGAAGGACCGCACGGTGCTCTGGTTGGTGAGGGAGACGGGCACCCGCAGCGCACCGCCGCCGTCCGGTACGGCGGCGTAGGCGCTGGCGTCGCCCTCGCGGTCGACGACCGGGCCGAACTCCTCGGTGCCCGCCGGGGGCGGCGGGGGCGCGGACGGGGACGGGGTCCGGGTGACGACCGGGGGCGGGGACGGTACGGCGTCCGCGGTGGGGTCCGCCTTCGGTTCGGCCTCCGTGCACCCCGCGAGGGCGCCGACGGCGGCGACGGCCACGAGCACGGACACGGCCCTGGTCAGCATCTTGGAGTGGTACTCGGGCACGGCTTCCCCCCGGAGCGCGGGTGCGCGGTCGGTCCCCGCGCACCGGATCGCCATGATCATATGACCGGCACTCCGGAGGGTCCCGGGCTCAGTGCTCGCGCGGCCCCCGGTACAGGGCGTCGATCTCGGCGGCGTAGTCCCGGGCCACCGCGCCGCGCCGGAGCTTGAGGGAGGGCGTGAGGTGCCCGCGCGCCTCGGTGAACTCCCCCGGCAGGACGGCGAAGCGCCGGATGGACTCGGCGCGCGAGACCAGCTGGTTCGCCTCGTCCACCGCCCGTTGCAGGTCGGCCAGCAGTTCCTCGTCGGTGACCAGCTCGCGGACCGGCACGCCCTGCTTCTTGTGCATCTGGCGCCAGTGCGCCAGCCCGTCCGGCTCCAGCGTGACGACGGCGGTGACGTAGGGCCGGTTGTCGCCGATCACCATGCACTGGCCGACGAGCGGATGGGCGCGCAGCCAGTCCTCCAGGGGCGCGGGGGCGACGTTCTTGCCGCCGGAGGTGATGATCAGGTCCTTCTTGCGTCCGGTGATGGTGAGGTACCCGTCCGCGTCCAGCTCGCCGATGTCCCCGGTGGCGAGCCAGCCGCCGGCCGGCTGGGCGGCGACGTTCCAGTAGCCGGCGAACACGTGCCGGCCGTGCAGCAGCACCTCCCCGTCGTCGGCGATCCGTACCGCCGTGCCCGGCAGCGGCCAGCCGACCGTCCCGAGCCGGGGCCGCAGGGGCGGGGTGACGGTGGATGCGGCCGTGGTCTCGGTCAGCCCGTAGCCCTCGAAGACCTCGATGCCCGCGCCGGTGTAGAAGGCCGCGAGCCGCCGGCCGAGCGGGGAACCGCCGCTGAGGACGTAGCGCACGCGCCCGCCGAGGGCGGCCCGGATGCGCCGGTAGACCAGCGGGTCGTAGAGGGCGTGGGCGGCGCGCAGGCCCATGCCGGGGCGTTTGCCCTCGACCGCTTCGCCGATGCTCCGCGCGATCCGGGCGGCCCGGTCGAAGGAGGCTCCGCGGCCCATCCGTTCGGCGGTGGCGCGGGCGGTGTTGTAGACCTTCTCCAGCACGTACGGGATGGCGAGCAGGAACGTCGGCCGGAAGCTCGCCAGGTCGGCGAGCAGGTCCTCGGTACTGATGCTCGGCGCGTGTCCGAGCTTGACCCGGGCCCGCATGCAGCCGACCGCGACCATCCGCCCGAAGACGTGGCTGAGCGGCAGGAACAGCAGGGTGGAGGCCGGATCGGTGGTCACCGACCGGAAGACCGGGTGCAGCAGTTCCACCGCGTTGTCGACCTCGGCGAAGAAGTTGCCGTGGGTGAGGACGCAGCCCTTGGGCTGTCCGGTGGTGCCGGAGGTGTAGACGAGCGTGGCGACGGAGTCCGGCGTACGGGCGGCCCTGCGCGCGTGCACGAGCGCGTCGGGCAGGTGCTCCCCGGCCTTCACCAGGCGGGCGACGGCGCCTGTGTCGAACTCCCACAGGTGCGTCAGCCAGGGCAGGTTGCCGCGCTCGGCGCTGATGATCCGGGCCTGGGCGGTGTCCTCGACGGCGCAGGCCACGGCCCCGGAGTCGTGGATGATCCAGCGCGCCTGCACGGCGGAGGAGGTCGGGTAGATCGGTACGGTGACCAGTCCCGCGGCCCATCCGGCGAAGTCCAGCAGGGTCCACTCGTAGGTGGTGCGGGCCATGATGGCCAGCCGGTCGCCCTCCTTCAGCCCCTCGGCGATGAGGCCCTTGGCGACGGCGAGCACCTCGGCGGCGAACTGGGCGGCGGTGACGTCCCGCCAGGTGCCGTCGCGGTCCTTGCGGGCGAGGACCGCCTCGGCGGGGGCTTCGCGGGCGTTGTCGAAGGGGATGTCGCCGAGCGAGCCGCTCCGTGGCATCCCGGCGAGCGGGGGCAGGGACACCTCGCGCACCACCCCGCCGACGATCGTCTTGACGGGTTCCACCAGCTTCGGCTCGGTATCCACGGCACGCTCTCCTCGGGTCGATCGGAGTTACCGCCGGTAATCTACGCACGGGTAACCCGGTCCGACCACCCCCCGGACCGGGTCTTTTCCCTCGCGGGGGCCGTTCAGCCCCGGGTTTCGGCGGGCCGCACGGGTCCACGAGCCGCACGGCGTGGGGTACTTGCGGGCGGGGCCGGGCGCGGAGCCGTGGGCGAACCGGGGACTCAACCGGGGCGGCGGGCGGCCAGGGAGTTCAGGAGGGCCGCGCCGCGTTCGGCGTCGTCCACGCTGACCGCGAAGTCCTTGCCCTGGGAGCGGACGACCAGGCACCCGCCCGCGCGCAGCATCACGGTCGTGCCGAGTCCGCTGAGCCGGTAGCCCCAGCCGCCGACCTGGGCGGGCTCGCGGTCCTCGACGCGCGCGGAGTCGACGTCCTCGGCGGCCCAGCGGCGCACGGGCCACCGGAGCGGCCCGAAGGCGACCTCCAGGCCCTGTGCGCCGACCCGCGCCTGCGCGGAGGAGAAGGTGAGGACGAGGACGGACGCCACGGCGAAGGGGGCGACCAGCAGCCACTGCGGCCCCGTCAGCCCGCCCAGCCCGGCGAGTGCGCCCGCGACGGCCACGAGTCCGGTGACGGCGGCGGTCAGCTGGAGCCATCCGTTGGAGGCGCGCGAGAGCCAGAAGAGGCGTTCGCCCTCCGGGATGTCCATGGTGGGCCCCTGCGGCGGCTCCGCACCGGCTCCGGGGCGGCGGGCCAGGAGCGCTCCGACGACGCCGGCCACCGAGGCCGCCACGACGACGGCCAGCACCCAGCCCGACACGGACCCGGCCTGTCGCCAGTCTTCCCGGTCCAGGTTGGCCCGGACGATCGAGGCCTGTCCGCCGGCCAGGAACACCCCGCCCGAGAGCAGGGTCGCGGCGGTCCACCCGCCGGCCGCGGCCCCGGCCCGGCGCCGCGCGAGGGCGGCGCCCAGTACGAGCAGGGCCCAGACCAGTGCGGGGGCGAGCGCCGCCGCCCACAGCGGCATCGAGCCGTCCGGGGCTCCGGAGTCCCCGGTGTTCCAGTGCGTGGCGAGCCGGTCGGGCAGCCGCCCGCTCGCGGCCGGCGGCAGCGCCACGAGCAGCACCAGGATTCCGGCCGCCCAGGCGACGGCTCCCCACGCGCGCACGCTCCTCGTACCGACGTTGCGGTCGTTCACGGCACCTCCCTGATCATTTCTATGAGATCGGCCTTGCTGTAGCCCAAGTGCGCGCCGTCCTCGACGAGTTCGCGCACCCGCGCCAAGAGCGCCGACCGCCGGTCCGCGCCGTCGGCCACGGTCACCCCGCGGCCGCGCCGGAACTCCAGCAGTCCCTCGTCGCGCAGGGCGCGCAGACCGCGCAGCACGGTGTTCGCGTTCACTCCGAGCGCCTGCGAAAGGTCGCGGGCGGGCGGGATCCGGTCACCGGGGGCGCATTCGCCCTCGGCGATGGCGCGCCGGATCGCCCCGGCCACCTGCTCGTGCAGGGGGCGGTTGTCCGCGGTGTTCAGCTTCAGCAACATGATGCTAATAACGCTAGCACCATCGATGTCAGTTCGGGGGATCGTATCCGGACAGCCCGCGGCCGGAAGCAGCCTGGCGCTCCGCCGCGCCAACTCCCCTGTCCTGTAGGGCGGAACGGCTGCGTCACCCGTCGCCCACCGGGCAGAATCCGTGGGGGTCCGTCCGACGCCACGGCCCCCTCACCCCTAGGAGACGCCGGTGCCGTCCGAGGAAATCGCGTTAACGCTCACCGCCCAGCAGGCCGCCACGGGTGTGACCGTCAAGGTCCCCCTGGCGACCGGCACGGTCAGCCTGAACATCCCGCCCGCCCGCAACGGCGACCTCGTCCGCGCCCGTGTCGCGGGCGAGGAGGTGCTGATACGGATCCGCGTGAGCGGGACCCCTCCCGGCGCGGCGTTCCCCGCCGCGACGCAGAGCACTCCGGTCGCGTCCGGTACGGGTTCCAGAACGGGCCGCGGCGGCTGCCTGGTGGCCCTCGGCGTGGTCGCGGCCCTCGTCGTCGGCATCGTCCTGCTGGGCAACGACGGCGACGACTCCGACAACAAGGCCTCCACTTCCAGCAGTTCGACACCGGAGCCCCGCGGTGGGAACTACAGCCCGACGTACGCGCCCGCCCCCACCTACATGGCGACGGAGCCGGCCCCGTCGCTCAGCGCCGCCCCGGCGCCGGATCCGACCACCGCGACGCCCGACCCCGTCACCCCGACCACCGAGGCCGCCCCCACCCCCTTCGACCGGGGCACCTGCCTCAACGGGGAGCTCCCCGATTCGACGACGGCGCAGCGCGTCACGAACGTGGAGGAGGTCTCCTGCTCGGCGGGCGACGCCCACTACCGGGTGATCGAGAGCATCCCGCTGACCTCGGACATGGACCGCTGCAACGGCAACCCCAAAACGGAGTACGCCTTCTCCTACCGGTACACGATCAACGGTGCGGTCGTGAACGAGTACGTGTACTGCCTCGTCGGCATCGGCTCGTACTCCCGCGGTTGACGCCTCCCGCCTGATAAACAGGGAGGCTTCCGTTCCGCAACTCGGCAGACGCAAGGGCGACATGATGCTCCACCACCTGGACCACACTCTCGACGAGATCGACGGCCCCCCGTGGCCGCCCGCGCCGCCGAACGCGACGAGCCTCGTCTCCAAGGTCCACGCCCTGCGCCGCCGCCCGCTGGGCAGTCTCGCCCCGGCGGACCTGCGCACGCTGATCAGCCAGGACGTGGCACTGCCCTACGTGCTGCCGCTGGCGGTGGACCTCCTCGTGGAGGATCCGCTGCTGGACGCGTACTTCTACGAGGGTGATCTGCTGCACGCCGCCGTCACCCGGCCGGCCACGGCCTGGATCCCGTTCCCGGACCTGGCGGCCCGCCTCGCGCAGACCGTCGCCACCCTCCCGGACACCCCCGAGCGCTCGGCGTTCCTGGAGGAGCACGCGGGCTCCTGAGCGGCGGCTCAGGCCGCGGCCGCCGTCGGCGCGCCCGGGGGCGGGCAGTCGCGGCAGCGGCCGGGCTCGGGGGCCCGGAAGGCGCGGTCGCAGCCGTCGCAGTTCTGGAGCGGGTCCGGGCGGGCGGCGGGAGCCGGGGCCGGGGCGGGCGACAGGCGGGGCGGCCTGGACGACCTGAGCCGGTAGCCGAGCAGGGAGGCCGCGCGGCGCAGGTTCGGGGGCAGGTCCGCGGCGAGGGCCGTCCGCACGGCCTCGGGGGCGGCACCCCGGTGCAGCCAGTCGGCCACTCCGGGCGCGAGCCGCCGCACGTCCCGCTCGGAGAGCAGCAGCCGGTGGTCGTCCTCCCGCAGCCGGGCGAGCAACACCTCGGCCTCCCGCAACTCCGGCCCGCCGGCAGCCGGGGCGGGGTCGGGGTACGGGTCGGGGTCGGGGTCGGGATACGGCTCGGGATCAGGCTCCGGCTCGGGCTCGGGCCCCGGGTCAGGCTCCGGCTCGGGATACGGCTCCGGCTCCGGCTCTGGGTACGGCTCCGGCTCGGGTTCCGGTACCGGTGCGCGGTCGCCCGGCGGGGGCGGGGGCGGGGGCGGCGGGGGCGGGGGTTCCCCCTTCGGCTGGTTGTAGGACACCGTCCTGGTCACGATCCGCCCGTCGTCGACCCGTACGCGGCGCCGCTCCAGGTACCCGTACGCCTCCAGTTCCCGCAGGGCCGTCGCGATCCGGACCTCCCCCTCCGGGAACCGGTCGGCAAGGACCTTGATGCCGACGAGGGCACCGGCCGGCAGCGACTGGATGTGCAGGGCGAGCCCGATGGCCGTCAGCGACAGTCCGCGGTGCTGGGCGAGGTGGTTGCCGACCACGGTGTAGTGATCGGTGTGCCGCACGTTGACGTGAACGACACCGGATCGGATGGTCCCGGCAGGAACTCGGGACGAGGCGCCAGAGGGCGCGCTAGGCTGCATTGAAGCCATTGGGAAGGTGCTACTTCCTGGTTGGTCAGGCCCTCGCCCGGGATGCCAGTCCCGGCGGGGGCCGTCTCATGTCTGGGGTTGTCGGGCCGAGCATATGCCCGGCAACCATCCCGAAATCCAGCCCAGTTGGGACAGTTCACCCGTGCGAGTGAGCGGGGAGCCGGAGGGGTGGGGTTGGTTGGTTTCCCCTCGGTACTTGAACGGGGTTGGACGTCTCATCAGACCGGATCCCGAGGCCCCGCGTCATGGTTTCAGGCCCTCACCGGACAGATCCACCTCCGCCCACACCGCCTTGCACGGCGGCAGCCCCGGCTCCACACCCCACCGGTCGGCCAGCGCGGCCACCAGCACCAGTCCCCGCCCGCCCTCCGCACCCGGACCCGCGTCGCGAAGACTCGCGACACGGTCCCCGCGCGTGTCGACCACCTCGATCCGGAGCACCTTCGCGCCCCGGGTCAGCACCACCTGGAAGCCCCGCCCGGGCACCCGCCCGTGGGTCACCGCGTTGGCGGCCAGCTCCCCCACGATCAGCCCGGGCCCCTCCACGGGCAGCCCCCAGGAGCGGAGTTGCCCCACGGCGAGCAGCCGCGCCTGCCGGGCTCCTCGGGGCGTCGCGGGCAGACGGACGGCGAACTGCGCCTCGGTGTAACCGATATGAGTATTCACGTCACCCAGCGTGGCGTTCCGTGCGTACCGTGAGAAGCGCCAACGCCCGTGCGTCCGGGCTTTGTCCCGCGCTTGTCCGGCGCTGTCCCGGCTGTCCGGAGGCCGTACGGGCAGGGCGTGTGGAGACATTCGGTACGTCGGAGGTGGGCGCGCATGAGCGTGGACAGTGACGGTACGGAAACGGAAGACACCGGCTGGGAGATCGACCCCGAGGACGAGCAGGGCGCGGCCGTCCTGTCGGCGCTCGGCCGCCAGCTGAGGGCGTGGCGGGAGGAGGCGGGCAAGCGGGCCGCGGATTTCGGCGTCGAAGTCGGGTACGGGGAGGCGCTGGTCCGCAAGATCGAGGGCGGCAAGCGGATCCCGCGCCCGGAGTACCTGGACCGGGCGGACGAGGTCCTCCGGGCGAACGGGAAGATCGCCGCGATGAAGGCGGACATGGAACGGGTCCGCTACCCGAAGAAGGTCCGGGACCTGGCGGACCTGGAAAGCCGGGCCGTCGAGCTTTCCGCCTACGGCAGCCACAACATCCACGGCCTGTTGCAGACGGACGGCTACGCACGCGCCCTGTTCGAAATGTGGCAGCCCCCGCAGACCAAACAGGAGGTGGAACGGGGCCTGGCTGCCCGGATGGCACGCCGGTCGATCTTCGAACGCAGTCCCGCCCCCGCGCTCTGCTTCGTCCAGGAAGAGGTGACCCTTCGACGTCGCATCGGAGGGACAATGGTGATGCGTGCGCAGCTCGAACGACTGCTGGAAGTTTCCGCGTTGCGGCACGTGACGATCCAGGTCATGCCCACCGATCTCGAAGAGCACGCCGGTATGGGTGGGTTGATACAGGTACTGAAGTTCGCGGATGGATCAGCTGTAGGGCGCTCCGAAGGCGCCTTCAACGGCCGACCCGTTTCCGATCCGCGGCGGCTTCGGGTCCTCGAACAGTGCCATGCCATGATCCGGTCTCAGGCTCTCGCGCCACGGGAGTCCGTTGCATTCATCGAGCAAGTGCTTGGAGAGACATGATCGACAAGTCCGAGCTGGAGTGGTTCAAGAGCAGCTACAGCGACAGCGGCGACATCAACGACTGCGTCGAGGTGGCCTACACCTGGGTCAAGAGCAGCTACAGCGACAGCAGCGACGGCCACGACTGCGTCGAGGTGGCCCGTACCCCCGCCACCGTCCACGTGCGGGACTCCAAGGACACCGCCCTCCCCCACCTGGCCTTCGCGGCGACCGCCTGGGCGGAGTTCGTCTCACGCGCCTGACCCCCGTGCTACACAATGTCCCCTGTTCTTGGCGGCACGTCTCAGGGGGCCCAATGCGGGCGGGGGAGCACTTCTCCGGCAGGTACCGGCTCGACGCCCGGCTAGGGCACGGCGGCATCGGGGAGGTGTGGCGGGCGTACGACGTCGACCTCGGCCGGGCCGTCGCCCTGAAGGTGTTGCTGGAGTTCGACGCCCCGGACGAACTGCTGCGCCGCTTCCGGCGCGAGGCGGCGATCGGGGCGCGGCTCCAGCATCCCGGCATCACCGTCGTCCACGACATCGGGCACCACGAGAACCGGCTGTTCATCGTGATGGAGCTGCTGGAGGGCGAGGACCTCGCCCACCGGCTGGCCCGCTCGCCCGGCGGGCTGCCCGTGTCCGAGGCCCTCGAACTGGCCCTCCAGGCAACGGAAGCGCTGGAAGCCGCGCACGCGCAGAAGGTCGTGCACCGGGACCTCAAGCCCGCGAACCTCTTCCTCCTCGCCGACGGCCGTCTGAAGATCTGCGACTTCGGCATCGCGCGCACCGCCGACGCGACGGGCGGGCTGACGGTCACCGGCCGGCCGTTCGGCACCCCGTCCTACATGGCGCCCGAGCAGTGGCGCGGCGAGCACGTCGACGCCCGCTGTGACCTGTACGCCCTGGGGTGCGTGCTGCACGCGCTGCTGACGGGTGACACGCCCTTCCCGGCGACGGAGCAGCCGTGGGCGCTGATGCGCCGCCACCTGGACGAGGTACCGCCGGGCCTGCGGTCGGTGCGGCCGGACGTGCCGGTCGGCGTCGAGACGCTGGTCGCCTCGCTGCTGGCCAAGGACCCGGCCGAGCGGCCCGACGCGGCCGCCACGGTCCGGATCCTGCGCGCGCTGTGCCGGCCGGAGCCGGGCCCGCACACCGCCCCCACCGAGACCGCCCCCGCCCCGCCCGCCCCGCCCCGGCCCCCGGAGCCGACGGAGCCCGGCCCGGCCGCACCCGACGTACGCGGCGCACCCGACGCGGGCGGTCCGAGCCGCCGCAACGTCGTCCTCGGCGGCCTCGCCGCGCTCGCCGTGGCCTCGGGCGGCACCTTCGCCGCGCTGAAGCTCACCGGGGACGGAAACGGCGGGGGAACCGGCGGCGGAAAGGGAAGCGGGAACGGCGCCGCTCCGCAGTCCTCCGTCCTCACCGACGACGCCGGGGCGGTGTCCTCGGTGGCGTTCAGCCCGGACGGCAAGACCCTCGCCTGCGGCAACAGCAGCAAGACGGTCCGCTTGTGGAAGCTGGCCACCCGCGCCAAGACCTCGCCCTTCGGCACCCACGCCAACGCGGTGGCATCGGTGGCGTTCAGCTCCGACGGCGCGAGCTTCGCCAGCGGCAGCCTCGACAACAGCATCCGGCTGTGGGACGTCCGCAGGCGCAGCGCCGACGTCCTCACCGGGCACACCAGCAGCGTGTGGGCGGTGGCGTTCAGCCCCGACGGCAAGACCCTGGCCAGCGGCAGCTGGGACCACACCGTCCGCCTGTGGAACGTCGCCGACCGCACCAGCGGCTCCCTCACCGGGCACACCAGCAGCGTCTGGTGCGTGGCCTTCGGCCCCGACGGCACGGCCCTCGCCAGCGGCGGTGACGACAACACCGTGCTGGTGTGGGACGTCGCCACCCGCGCCGTCGACACCACGCTCTCCGGCCACGGCGGCGCGGTCGCGTCCGTCGCGTTCAGCCCCGACGGGAAGACCGTCGCGACCGGCAGCAGCGACAACACCGCCCGCCTGTGGAACCTCGCCAAGGGCACCAGCGTCACCCTCGCCGCCCACTCCGGCGCCGTGTCCTCGGTGGCGTTCAGCCCCGACGGCCGGACCCTCGCCACCGGCAGCAGCGACAACACCGTCCGCCTGTGGAACGTCGCCGAGCGCTCCCCCACCATCTTGACCGGCCACACCGGCGCCGTGTCCTCCGTCGCGTTCAGCCCCGACGGCCGGACCCTCGCCACCGGCAGCGCCGACAACACCATCCGCCTGTGGAGCCTCAGGTGAGGGAGAACGTCGACCTGCCCGAGGACCAGGGGTGCCTGCGCTGGGTGCTCGGCGTCCCGCTCGTCCTGATCTACGTACCGGCGGTGCTCTTCTGCTGGTCGGCGCTGGCCATGAGCCCCGGCCCGGCGGACGATCCGCTGCGGGAGGACGTCCGCTTCGCCGCCGGTCTCACGATCGCCGTGTGCTTCGCCGGGCTGCTGCTGACCGCCGTACCGGTCTTCCACCGCACCATGGGCCGCTGGTGGTACGCCGGCCCCTTCCTCCTGGCCTCCGTCGCCTGGGTCCGCGCCCTGACCGTGTGACGTGACGACAGGCGGGCGGACCGGGAAACGCCGCGGCCCCCGCCCGGACGGGGGCGGGGGCCGCGGTGGGCGCGCGCGGGGCGCGTGCCCGGATCAGGCGGTGACGGCGACCGGGGCGCCGGCCTTCTCCTCGGCCGGGGCGGCGGCCTTCTCGTCCAGCGGGGAGGAGGAGGCGGTGGCGTAGGCCTCCTTGTCCAGGATCCCCTCACGGGCCGCGACGATGACCGGGACGACGGCCTGGCCGGCCACGTTGGTGGCGGTGCGCATCATGTCCAGGATCGGGTCGATCGCCATGAGCAGGCCGACACCGGCCAGCGGCAGGCCCAGCGTGGACAGGGTCAGGGTCAGCATCACGGTCGCGCCGGTCAGACCGGCCGTGGCGGCGGAGCCGACCACCGAGACGAACGCGATGAGCAGGTACTCCTTGATGCCCAGCTGCACGTCGAAGATGTTCGCGATGAAGATCGCGGCGAGCGCCGGGTAGATCGCGGCGCAGCCGTCCATCTTCGTGGTGGCGCCGAACGGGACGGCGAAGGAGGCGTACTCCTTCGGGACGCCGAGGCGCTCGGTGACCTTCTGGGTGACCGGCATCGTGCCGACCGAGGAGCGGGAGACGAAGGCCAGCTGGATCGCGGGCCAGGCGCCCTTGAAGAACTGGACCGGGTTCACCTTGGCGACGGCCCACAGGAGCAGCGGGTAGACGCCGAACATCACGAGGGCCGAGCCGATGTACACGTCGGCGGTGAAGGTGGCGTACTTGCCGATGAGCTCCCAGCCGTAGCTGGCGATGGCGGTGCCGATGAGGCCGACGGTGCCGATCGGGGCGAGGCGGATGACCCACCACAGGGCCTTCTGGAGGAGTTCCAGGACCGACTCGGCGAGGCTGAGGACCGGCTGGGCCTTGCTGCCGAGTTGGAGGGCGGCGATGCCGGCGACGGCGGCCATGAAGACGATCTGGAGGACGTTCAGCTCGGTGAACGGCGTGATGACGTCCTTCGGCACGATGCCGGTCAGGAAGTCGATCCAGGAGCCCGTCCGCTTGGGCTCCTTGCCGTCGGCCGGGGTGAGGCCGGTGCCCGCGCCGGGGTCGGTCAGCAGGCCTATCGCGAGGCCGATGGCCACCGCGATCAGCGAGGTGATCATGAACCAGAGCAGGGTGCGGGAGGCGAGCCGCGCGGCGTTGTTCACCTTCCGCAGGTTGGTGATGGACACCAGGATCGCGAAGAAGACGAGCGGGGCGACGGCCAGCTTCAGCAGCTGGACGAAGATGTCGCCGACCTGCTCCAGCGTGGTCTTCAGCCAGCTGATGTCCTGGCTGCGGGCGAGCCAGCCGAACAGCACGCCGAGCACGAGACCGGTGACGATCTGGGCCCAGAAGGGGAACTTGAAGGAGGCCTTGGCGGGGGCCGGGGCCTGGGGGGTCGCGGACACGGACACTCTCCGGGGGTGACGCACAACGTACGGCGGAAGGTTCTGCAAGGGGTGCGGTGCGGCAGCAGCCGGAAGGGGCCGGGCCGGCCGGGACCGCTGCTGTATCGATTCAGCTCAACGGCAGAGGGAATCAGCGGCAACAGCAACAGGCCGCGGACACGCGGCGGCAGAGGTCGACGTGCAGGCGCTCCACGAGCGGAAGGCTCGCGGTCATCGGGTGCGCAACTGTGGTCAACATGTTGAACACGCTAACACTTCTCCTTTGAGAAGCCCAAAGGCATTCTTTGATCCAGAGCGCCCGGGAAGCCGCCGCGCCGGGCCCGGAAAACACGAAAGCCCCAGCGTTACGGGCGGTATTCCCGTAGCTGGGGCGGTTCGGTGTGTGAGGAAGCCAACCCGCCTCGCGTCAGTTCACGCGGGCGGCGTCGTCGGCCACGTCCTCCTGGCTGCGGTTCGCGGCGAGCTTCTGCTTCGCACCCGCGACGCGTCCGGAGATCTGCTCGGACATCTCGTCGCGCTGCTTGCGCAGCAGGACGAACGACAGCGGGGCCGAGATCACCAGCGCGAGCAGCACGATCCAGACGACGTTGGCGTCACCGAGGGATGCGGGCACCCACTTCAGGCGGACCAGGACGGTCACGAAGACCAGGCATCCGACGAAGATGCCCAGGCGCATCGCGGTGTAGCGGATCGTCGCGCTCGGCTTGAGGGACACGGTGACCCCTTCTCTCTCGTCGTCCTGCGGGCTTGGCGTGCCCGTCCAGTGAAGCACGCCGCTCCCCGGCGGCGGCCCGCCGGGGGGAGCGCCCCGGCCGGGCGCGGGCCGGGGCGAAGGGAGCGGCGTCAGAGGCGCATGGCCTGCGGCGTCTCGCGCAGGGCGGCGTCCGGGCCGGGGTACTCGCGGATGATCTCGTAGCGCGTGTTGCGCTCGACCGGGCGGAAGCCCGCCTCGCGGATGAGCTCCAGCAGGTCGTCGCGGCCCAGCTTGTTCGGGGTGCCGTAGTTGTCGGCGTCGTGCGTGATCTTGTACTCGACGACCGAGCCGTCCATGTCGTCCGCGCCGTGCAGGAGGGCGAGCTGGGCGGTCTGCACGCCGTGCATCACCCAGAAGACCTTGACGTGCGGGACGTTGTCGAAGAGCAGCCGGGAGACCGCGAAGGTCTTCAGCGCCTCGGCGCCGGTCGCCATCGTCGTCCGCGCCTGGAGCTTGTTGCGGACCTTGCCGTCCTTCATGTCCACGAAGTCGTGCTGGTAGCGCAGCGGGATGAAGACCTGGAAGCCGCCGGTCTCGTCCTGGAGCTCGCGCAGCCGCAGCACGTGGTCCACGCGGTGGCGCGGCTCCTCGATGTGCCCGTAGAGCATCGTCGCGGGCGTCTTGAGCCCCTTCGAGTGCGCCAGGCGGTGGATGCGCGACCAGTCTTCCCAGTGGGTGCGGTGGTCGACGATGTGCTGGCGGACCTCCCAGTCGAAGATCTCCGCGCCGCCGCCGGTCAGCGACTCCAGTCCGGCCTCGATCAGCTCGTCGAGGATGTCGGAGGCCGACATCCCGGAGATCGTCTCGAAGTGGTGGATCTCGGTGGCCGTGAACGCCTTCAGCGAGACGTTCGGCAGCGCCTCCTTGAGGGCGGACAGCGAGCGCGGGTAGTACCGCCACGGCAGGGTGGGGTGCAGGCCGTTGACGATGTGCAGCTCGGTGAGGTTCTCGTTCTCCATGGCCTTGGCCAGGCGGACGGCCTCCTCGATGCGCATCGTGTACGCGTCCTTCTCGCCCGGCTTGCGCTGGAAGGAGCAGTACGCGCACGACGCGGTGCACACGTTCGTCATGTTGAGGTGGCGGTTGACGTTGAAGTGGACCACGTCGCCGTTCTTGCGCGTGCGCACCTCGTGGGCGAGGCCACCGAGCCAGGCCAGGTCGTCCGACTCGTAGAGGGCGATCCCGTCCTCACGCGTCAGCCGCTCGCCGGAGCGGACCTTCTCCTCCAGCTCACGCTTGAGCCCAGCGTCCATGCCGGTGTCTCCTCTTTGTCCTGACCTGCCTGCAACCGCCACCCACCGTACTCTCAGCTCTCCTCGGGCAGCTCCCCGACCCGGTTCTCCCACTTGGTGGAGAGCACGATCGTGGTGCGGGTGCGGGAGACGCCCTTGGTTCCCGACAGCTTGCGGATGATCTTCTCCAGGCCGTCGACGTCGCTGGCGCGGACCTTCAGCATGAAGGAGTCGTCACCCGCGATGAACCAGCAGTCCTCGATCTCCGCGAGGTCGCGGAGCCTGCGCGCCACGTCCTCGTGGTCGGCGGCGTCGGAGAGGGAGATGCCGATCAGGGCGGTGACGCCGAGGCCGAGCTCCGCGGCGGCCACCGTCGCGCGGTAGCCCGTGATGACGCCGGCCGTCTCCAGACGGTTGATGCGGTCGGTGACGCTGGGGCCGGAGAGGCCCACGAGACGGCCCAGCTCCGCATACGAGGCACGACCGTTCTCACGAAGTGCCTGGATGAGCTGCCTGTCCACCGTGTCCATTACGTGGAGCCTTCCATTATTCGGCGATTCTGCAAGTCTAGGTATAGAATCTAAGGCACGCAGGGTCAACACCCTGCGAATCTTTTAGTCAGATCAATGACGATCTTCAGGAGTGGTTCACCGTGTACACGATCGAGATGGCCTACGCACACATGCGACAGCTCCAGGAGCTGGCCAACCGATCCCGCACCGACCAGCCGTCCGCCGCTCACCGCGTGGACAAGACCCGCAAGCCGCGCAGCGCCAAGAAGCGCTAGTCACCGCCGCTCGCCCCCTCGGGAGAGCGGGAGCCACCGAGCTCCCCCTCCCACCGGCGGTACAGCCGGTGCGGCACACCCGCCGCGTCGAGCACCCGCCCCGCGACGAAGTCCACCAGGTCCTGGATGTGCGTCGCGCCCGCGTAGAACGCCGGAGAGGCGGGCAGCACGACCGCGCCCGCCTCGTCCAGCGCCACCAGCTGCTTGAGCGTCTGCCCGCTCAGCGGGGTCTCCCGCACCGCGACCACCAGCCGCCGCCGTTCCTTGAGCGTCACGCTCGCGACGCGCTGGAGCAGGTCCTTCGACAGTCCGAGCGCCACACCGGCCACGCACGCCGTCGACGCCGGGACGATCAGCATCCCCTTGACCGGGTACGAGCCCGAACTCGGCCCCGCCGCCAGGTCCCCGGCGGCCCAGTACCGGACGTCGTCCAGTTCCGGCCGCGCGAAGGTCCCGGGCTTCCCGTCGGCCCCCCACCGCAGCCACTCCCCCAGATCGTCCCGCCAGTGCGCGTCGCGGAAGGCGATCCCGGTCTCGTCCAACAGGGTGAGCCGCGAAGCCCGGCTGACCACCAGGTCGACGCTCTCCCCCGCAGCCAGCAGCCCGCGGAGGACCGCCGCCGCGTACGGCGTCCCGGAGGCCCCGGAAACCCCGACCACCCACGGGGTGCGCTTGCGCTCAGTCATACCTCCGAGACTATCCGGCCACCCCGGGCGGGCACTCGGTAAGGTGCCCGCACGTTCCGAAGACGGGGCGGCGATCAGGGGGGACGAGCGGGATGAGTACGACGACGCGTCAGGACGAGTGGCGCCGGCGGGACCGGGCGAAGGCCGCCGCGCAGCTGATGCTGGGCTGGGTGGCCCTGCTGTGGGTGCTGGAGGCCGTCGACTACGCCACCGGGCACGCGCTGGACGCGTACGGGATCGTGGCCCGGGACCCGGGCAGTCTGACGGGCGTCGTCACCGGGTCCTTCCTGCACTTCGGCTTCGGTCACGTCTTCGCCAACAGCGTCCCGCTGCTGGTGCTCGGCTTCATCACGGCGCTGTCCGGGATCCGGCGCTTCCTCGCGGTGTCCGGGCTGATCATGCTGGCGGACGGGATCGGCACCTGGCTGATCTCCCCGTCGGACACCATGACCCTGGGCGCCTCGGGCGTCGTCTACGGCCTCTTCGGCTACGTGGTGGTGCGCGGGTTCGTCGAACGCAAGCCGCTCGGGATCCTCGTCGGCGTGGCCGTCGCCGCCTACTGGGGAGGAACGTTCTTCCTCGGTCTGCTGCCGCTGGATCCGACGATCAGCTGGCAGGGACACCTGTGCGGCCTGGCGGGCGGGGTGCTGACGGCCCTGTACTTCCGCCGCCCGGACCACCGCCCCGCCCTCGCCGCCTAGCGCTGCGGCCTGTTACGGCGTCAGGCCCCGCACCGCGAGGTCGAGCAGCGCGCACACGAACAGGGCGATCCCGATGAAGCCGTTGACCGTGAAGAAGGCGCGGTTCAGGCGGGACAGGTCGTTCGGCTTGACGATGGTGTGCTCGTAGCAGAAGGCGACGGCCACGATCGCGAGGCCCGCCCAGAACAGCGGGCCCGCGTCCGTGGCGACGGCGTACCAGGCCAGCAGGGCCGTGGTGACGACGTGCGCGCCGCGCGCTCCCCACAGGGCGGCCGCGACGCCGTAGCGCGCGGGGACTGACTTGACCCCCTCCGCGCGGTCCGCGGCCACGTCCTGGCTGCCGAAGATCAGGTCGAAGCCGCCGATCCAGACGCCCACCGCGAGACCCAGGATCACCGCGTCCCACGACCACGTGCCGGTGACGGCCAGCCAGGCCCCGACCGGACCGATCGCCTGGGCGAGGCCCAGGATGGCGTGCGGGAAGTTCGTGAACCGCTTGCCGTACGGGTAGACCACCATCGGGATCACGGCGACCGGCGCCAGCATCAGGCACAGCGGGTTCAGCAGCGCCGCCGAGCCGAGGAAGACGGCCAGCGCGATCCCGGCCCCGGTCCAGGCGGAGCGCACCGACACCGCGCCGGTGACGAGCTCGCGCCCGGCGGTGCGCGGGTTCCGGGCGTCGATCTCGCGGTCGATGATCCGGTTGGCGGCCATCGCGAAGGTCCGCAGCCCGACCATGCAGACGGTGACGAGCAGCAGCGTGCCCCAGTGCACCGTCCCGTCGAGCCGGAACATCGCGGTGAACGCGGCGATGTAGGCGAAGGGCAGCGCGAAGACCGAGTGCTCGATCATCACGAGCCGCAGGAAGGCCTTGACCTTGCCGTTCGCCCGGGGCGCGGGCGCGGGCCCGGACCCGAGGACGCCCTCGGCAGCCGACGTCATCGCAGGGACCTCCGGAACTGTTCGAGTTCGGCGCGCAGGTCGGTGACCGACTGCGGGCCGATCTCCACCTCCAGCTGGGGCGTGCCCTCCGAGGGCGGCGGGACGACGGCCGCCAGGAAGGCGAAGCCCTCGCCGGCCGGGCGGCCCTCCAGGCGGAGCACGTCGTGGGCGGCCACGGTGAGGACCACCGTGAACTCCTTCTCGGTGTCCGCGGTGGCGTCGAGCAGACTGGCGGCGAAGGCGTCCGCGTCGGCGGTGGACAGCTCGTCGAGGGCGATCTCGCGGCCCTCGCCGTCCGTCCGGTCGGCGATCAGCTGCCACAGGTCGGACGGCCCCGCGAACTCCTCGGGGGTCACTCCGGTGCGCTCGGCCGCTTCCCGGACGCCCGGCTGCGCCGGGTCGATCTCGGGGCGGACCAGCGCGACGCAGGGGGTGTCGCTGCCGATGAAGAGGGCGGGTCCGCCCACGGCGATGTCGCTCACAGGCCGTACTCCTTCCAGCGGCGGTCCACGAGGGCCGCCGTCGCGGGGTCGGACTCCACCATGTCGGGCCAGCCGCCGTCGCGCGTGTAACCCTCCTCCGGAAGTTTCTTCGTGGCGTCGATGCCCGCCTTGCCGCCCCAGAACTGCTGGTAGGAAGCGTGGTCCAGATGGTCGACCGGACCCTCGACCACCGTCAGGTCACGGGAGTAGTCGGTATTGCCCAGCGCGCGCCAGGACACCTCGTGCAGGTCGTGGACGTCGCAGTCCTTGTCCACCACGATGATCAGCTTGGTCAGCGACATCATGTGGGCGCCCCAGATGGCGTGCATGACCTTCTGCGCGTGCTTCGGGTACTTCTTGTCGATCGAGACGATCGCGCAGTTGTGGAAGCCGCCCGACTCCGGCAGGTGGTAGTCCACGATGTCCGGCACGATGATCTTCAGCAGGGGCAGGAAGAACCGCTCCGTGGCCCGGCCCAGCGGACCGTCCTCGGTGGGCGGCCGGCCGACGACGATCGACTGGATCAGCGGACGCTTGCGCATCGTCACGCAGTCGATCTTCAGCGCGGGGAAGGGCTCCTGCGGGGTGTAGAAGCCGGTGTGGTCGCCGAACGGCCCCTCGGGGAGCATCTCCCCGGGCTCCAGCCAGCCCTCGATGACGACCTCGGCGTTGGCCGGGACCTGGAGCGGGACCGTCTTGCAGTCGACCATCTCGATCCGCTTGCCCGCGACGAACCCGGCGAACAGGTACTCGTCGATGTCTCCGGGCAGCGGTGCGGTGGAGGCGTAGGTCACGGCCGGCGGGCAGCCGAAGGCGATCGCGACGGGCAGCCGCTCGCCCTTCGCCGCGGCGACGGCGTAGTGGTTGCGGCTGTCCTTGTGGATCTGCCAGTGCATGCCGATGGTGCGCTTGTCGTGGCGCTGGAGGCGGTAGAGACCGAGGTTGCGCACGCCCGTCTCGGGGTGCTTGGTGTGCGTCAGGCCGAGGTTGAAGAAGTCCCCGCCGTCCTTGGGCCAGGTGAACAGCGCCGGGAGCTGGTCGAGGTCGACGTCGTCGCCGGTGAGGACGACCTCCTGGACGGGCGCGGAGTCGCCCTTCACCTTCTTCGGCGGGACGTGCACCATCGAGCCGAGCTTGCCGAAGGCCTCGCGGACGCCGATGAAGCCCTGCGGCAGTTCGGGCTTGAGGAGGCCGCCGATCTTCTCGCTGATCTCGGCGTACGACTTCAGGCCGAGGGCCTTCAGCAGGCGCCGGTCGGTTCCGAAGACGTTCATGGCGAGCGGCATCGCCGAGCCCTTGACGTTCTCGAACAAGAGGGCCGGGCCGCCCGCCTTGTTCACTCGGTCGACGATCTCCCCGACCTCCAGGTACGGGTCGACTTCGGCCTTGATGCGCTTGAGGTCGCCCTCTCGCTCCAGAGCCCGGAGCAGCGAGCGGAGATCGTCGTAAGCCATGGGGCCCAGTATCCGTCACCCTCTACCCTGGAAGCGTCACCGGGGCCCGACGCGGGCCCGCCGTCACTGCCCGGGAGTCGGTCCCACACCGTGCTGCGCTATCTGCCGTTCCTGCTGATCCTCGCGCTGACCATCTACGCCTTCATCGACTGCCTGAACACGCCCGAGGAAGAGGTCAAGGTCCTCCCCAAGGGGGTCTGGGTGATCATCATCCTGCTCTTCTCGATCGTCGGCCCGGTGGTGTGGCTCTTCGCGGGCAAGAAGCGGGCCGCGGTGGGCGGCGGGGGCGGGGGCTTCGGCGGCGGCCGGTCGCGCCGGACCCAGTGGGTGGCCCCCGACGACAACCCGGAGTTCCTGAAGTCCCTGCGCGACGAGCAGGACGAGAAGGACCAGAAGGACGCGCGGGACGCGAAGGAAGCCCGGGACGCCAAGGAAGCCGCGGAGAAGGACGCCCCGGAGAAGGACGTCTCGGACACGGACGCCCCGGACACGGACAAGGGCAAGGGCAAGGACGACCAGGCCTAGGACCGTCAGGCCCGGGTCGCGTCCCGCGCGCACCGCGCGGGGAACTCTCCCGCGCCGTGCGCGCGTTGAACGGAGACGGACCGCCTCCCCCGCTGCGCCCGGCCTGTTGACCGGCCCGGTGACCTGCCCGGCGACCACCCCGCCCAGCGGCCCCCACATGTGACGCAAAGTTGATTGAACGCGTTCAAGTCGGCTGACAGAATGGCCCCATGCCACTGCCACGGGCCTCTCAGCACGGCGGGCCGCGGATCGTCGACACGGTCCTGCGCAATCTCCTCGCGTACGGCGTGCTCGTCGCCGCCCTGCTCACCATGACCGGCTGGAACACGCAGCACTCCGCCCCCGGCCCCGTCCCCGCCGTCTACGACGCCGACCTCTCCGAGATCGTCGGCACCTGGCGCTGCGTCGAGGGCACCGTGGTCGTCTTCCGTGCCGACGGCAGCGCCTCCGTCACCCTCCTCGACGGCCAGGAACGCGACTACGCGGCGGGCTGGCGGCTTTCCGGCCCCGCCTCCTGGAAGCTCACCAGCGACGACCAGCCGGCCGGCCGCAACCTCGGCCAGCACCTGCGCCTGGACCTGCCCGCCGCCACCGGCACCGCCACCCGCAGCGGCACCACGACCAGGGCCCCGGGCCGCTACTCGTGGACCTTCGAACTGCGCCGCGACGAACGCCGGACCCTGGAGCTGTACTTCTTCCTCGGCCCCGCGCAGGGGCACGGCGCGTACGTCCTGGAGAAGGACGCGTAGCGCCGCACGTACGGCGAGAGGCCCCGCCGCCCGCCCGACGTGGTCGGGGCGGGCGGCGGGGCCTCTCGGCGTACGGCGTCCTGCGTCCTGCGGCGGTCAGACGCCCGCGTACGAGTGCTTGCCGCTGAGCAGGATGTTCACGCCGTAGTAGTTCCAGATCCAGCAGGCGAACGCGAAGAGCGCGAGGTAGGCGGCCTTGCGGCCCTTCCAGCCCGCCGTGGCCCGTGCGTGCAGGTAGCAGGCGTACGCCACCCAGGTCACGAAGGACCAGACCTCCTTGGGGTCCCAGCCCCAGTAGCGGCCCCAGGCGTCGCCCGCCCAGATCGCGCCCGCGACGATGGTGAACGTCCACAGCGGGAAGACCGCCGCGTTGATCCGGTACGAGAACTTGTCGAGGGAGGCCGCCGAGGGCAGCCGCTCCATCACCGAGGTGCGCAGCCGGCCGGGCGTGCGGCCGGCCTCCAGGTGGCTCTCGTAGCTGTCGCGGAAGAGGTAGAGCACCGCGCCGGCCCCGCCGATGTAGAAGACGGCGCCGCAGAAGATGGCGGTGGAGACGTGGATCCACAGCCAGTACGAGTCCAGGGCCGGCACCAGCTGGTCGCTGTCGGTGTACAGCCACTTGGTGGCGATGCCGAGGTCCAGCAGGACGGTGGTGACCAGGATCAGGCCGAGCCAGCGCACGTTCTTCTTCAGCAGGAGCAGCACCAGGTACGCGCCGACGGCCACCGTGGAGAAGGTGATCGAGAACTCGTACATGTTGCCCCAGGGGGCCCGCCGCACCGACATGGCCCGGGCGACGACGCCGGCGGCCTCGATGAGGAAGCCGAGCACCGTCAGGGACACCGCGACGCGCCCGTACAGGTCGCCCTGCTCGTCGCCGCCCGCGGCGCCGGGGCCGTCCGGTACGTCGCGCGAGCCGGAGGCGGCGCGGGTGACGACCTTCGGCCTGTCGAGGACGGCGGTGCCCCCCTTGCCGCGCACCTGCACGGCGGGCGCCCCGGCGTCCTTCGCGGCGGTCAGCGCGGCGGCCGTACGGGCCACCTTGCTGCGGCTGCCGAAGGTCCACTCGGCGATGTGCGCGAGGAAGGCGAGCGTGTAGACCGCCATCGACGAATAGATCAGGTAGTTGCTGATCTGAGCCAGGCTCTCACTGAATGCGACTGCGAGCGGCGTCATCCGCGCTCCCCTTCAACAGATTCCTTGACAGGTGGTTCGGGCGCCGTGGGCGCCTGCTCGTGGAGCGCGGCGGAGAGCACCGCCAGTTCCTCCGGGAGCCGGGCGGACTCGCTGCGGCCGAGGCCCGCCATCTCGACGACGGTCACGCCGTCCTCGCCACGGACCGCCCGGACCCAGATCCGGCGGCGCTGGATGAACAGGGACGCGGCGAGGCCGCCGATGGCGACGACCGCGCCCGCGAGGGCGAGCCCGTTGGCGGGCTGCTGGGTGACCGAGAAGGTCGCCCAGCGCTCGATGCCCTCGAACTTCACGGTGCCGGCCCCGTCGGGCAGGGTCATGGTCTCGCCGGGGAGCAGCTTCTGCTTGAAGAGCTCGCCCTTCTCGTCCTTGAACATCTGCATCTTGGTCGTGTTGAGCTGGTACACGTTCTGCGGCAGGCCCGAGTCCACGCCGAGGCTGCCGTGGTAGGCGTTGAGCGCCAGGACCGGGAAGTTCAGCGCCGGGAACTGCGAGAACATCGTGCCCTGGCCCTCGCCCGCGTAGGTGGGCACGAACCAGGCGTTGAAGCCGAGCTGTTCCTTCTTGCCGGACTTGTCCTTGTACCCGTCGGTGACCTTGACGGCCCCGGAGGACGTGAGGTTGGAGTCCTGCGGCAGCATCGGCACGGCGTCCTTGAAGATCACCTTGCCGGTGGGGTCGGTCACCGAGATGACCGGCGCGTAGCCGTGGCCGAGCAGGAAGACCTTGGAGCCGTCGATCTCCAGCGGCTCGTTGACCTCGATCTCGGTCTTCCGCGGCGTTCCGTGGGCGCCCTCGCTGACGGTGACGTACGCCTTGAAGTCGCGCGGGGTGCCCTTCTGCGGGCCGCTCTCCTCGTAGGTCGCGTCGAACTTGTCGAGCGTGAAGGAGAACGGCGGCAGGCTGTCGGACGAGAAGAGGCTGCCGGACTTGAAGTCGTCGTACTGGGTGAGCGTGTTCGAGAAGCCCTTGCCGCGCAGGACGAGCTTGCCGCCCTCGGACTTGAAGAGCTGCCCCGCGGCGAAGGCCACCAGCATCACGATCAGAGCGATGTGGAAGGCCAGGTTCCCGGCCTCGCGCAGGTAGCCCTTCTCCGCGGCGACGGCTCCCGCGCCCGTCTCCGTACGGAAGCGCCGTCCGCCCAGGAGGGTCTTCGCCGAGGCGAGCACCTCCTCGGGGGACTTCTCCGTCCGCCACGTCGCGTAGACCGGCAGCCGGTCCAGGCGCCGGGGCGCGCCCGGCGGGCGGCCCGTGAGCTGGCCGACGAACTGCCAGGTGCGGGGCACGATGCAGCCGATGAGGGAGACGAACAGCAGGATGTAGATCGCGGAGAACCACACCGAGCTGTAGACGTCGAACAGCTGGAGCTTCTCGGCGACCGGAACCCAGAACTCGTGGGTCCGCTTCCACTCCTCGACCTTCATCGCGTCGACCTGCGTCTGCGGGACGAGCGAGCCGGGGATGGAGCCGAGGGACAGCAGGAACAGCAGGATCAGCGCCACCCGCATGGAGGTGAGCTGCCGCCAGAACCAGCGGGCCCAGCCGATCACGCCGATGCCCACGGGCGCCGACGGGCCGTCCTCCAGGGGGGCCGTGGACAGCTGCGCTCCGGCCGCCGCGTCGGTGGCGTCCGCGGACGCGGACTCGTGCGGCGCCCCGGTGGGCGCCTTGTCGGTCGTACTCATGTCCGTGTAGTCCTCAGATCCCCGCGGTGAAGCCGTCGGTCCAGCTCTGCATCTCCGTGACGATGCTGCTCCACATTCCTGTGACGAGCAGGATCCCGGTGAGGACCAGCATGCCGCCGCCGATGCGCATCACCCACGCGTAGTGCTTCTTCACCCAGCCGAAGGCGCCGAGGGCCTTGCGGAAGGCGACCGCGGCGAGGATGAACGGTACGCCGAGTCCGAGGCAGAAGACGGTGGTCAGCAGGGCGCCCCGGCCGGCGCTCGCCTGGTCGAAGGCCAGCGTGTTGACGGCGGCGAAGGTCGGGCCCATGCACGGGGTCCAGCCGACGCCGAACAGGACGCCCAGCACGGGCGCGCCGACCAGCCCGGCGGCCGGCTTCTTGTGGAAGCGGAGCTCGCGCATCGTCAGGCCGGGGATGAGCCCCATGAAGAACAGTCCGAGGACGATGACCAGGGCGCCGAGCACCCGGGTGATCACGTCCTGGTAGTCGTGGAGGGTCTCCCCGAAGTACCCGAAGAGCGCCCCGGTCGAGACGAACACGGCCGTGAAGCCGAGGACGAAGAGGGTGGCCCCGGTGACCATCCGGCCGCGCCGGGCCTCCGCGAGGTCGATCCCGCCGACGCCGGTGACGTAGGAGAGGTAGCCCGGGACCAGCGGCAGCACGCAGGGCGAGAAGAACGAGACCAGACCGCCGAGGAGGGCGATCGGCAGGGCGACCAGCAGGCCGCCGTTCAGGACCGTGGTGTTGACGCCGGTGGACTCGGCGGCCAGGAGGTACTCGACCACGAGGTCACTTCTCCGCGAGGAGCGGGTCGATCATCGAGCGGAGCTGCTCCTCGTTGAGGGCGACGAGGGCGCGCGAGGCGATCCGGCCCTCCTTGTCGAGGACGATCGTGGAGGGGATGGCCTGCGGGTTCAGCGTGCCCTTGGGGAAGCGGAGCATCAGCTTGCCGTCCGGGTCGTAGAGGCTCGGGTAGGTGATCCCGTAGGTCTCTTCGAAGGAGGCGGCGTTCTGCTTGCTGTTGTCGCGGGTGTTCAGTCCGACGAAGGCGACGTCCTTGCCGCCGTCGGCCATCTCCTGCGAGACCTTCGCGAAGTACGGGGCCTCCGCGCGGCACGGCGGACACCAGGAGCCCCACACGTTGAGGACGACGACCTTGCCCTTGAGCGTGGTCGTGTCGAGGGTCTGACCGGCCACGGTCTCCCCGTCGAGCTTGGGGGCCTCGGTGCGGTCGGCCTTGGCGACGGTGGAGATGCCGCTGGGGCCCGTGACGTAGTTGCCGCCGGCGGAGCCCGCGGACTTGCCGCCGCCGTTGCCGTCGCCGCACGCCGAGAGGGTCAGGGCGCTCGCGAGGGTCACCGCGGTCAGCAGGACGGCACGGCCGCTGGTCGAGCGGCGGCTACTTCGACGGACACGGGCGCGGCTAAGGCTCATGTGAAAAGTTTCGCATGAGCGATTTGCGGATCTTCCGCACCCCCCGACGGGATGTTAAGGCGCTGGTCAGGTACGTCAGCTGCGGGCGAGGTACGTTCCCCAGCCGCCGGCCGGGGCCCGGCCCGGGCCCAGGGCGTGCAGTTTGGCCAGCACGTTCGGGTCCTGGACGTCCAGCCAGTCGACGAACTGCCGGAAGGATATGAGGCGTACGTCCTTTTTGTCCGCCATGCCCTTGAGGGCCTCCTCGACGGCATCCATGTAGATGCCGCCGTTCCACTCCTCGAAGTGGTTGCCGATGAAGAGGGGTGCCCGGTTGGTCTCGTAGGCCCGCCGGAAGCCGCCGAGGTAGGTGGCGGTGGCCTGGGTGCGCCAGGCCGGGTAGTTGGCGGGGACGCCCCGGGTGCTGCTCCCGGACTGGTTGGCGAGGATGTTGTAGTCCATCGACAGCACCTCGAAGGAGCGCCCGGGGAAGGGCAGCGACTGCAGGGGCAGGTCCCAGAGGCCCTCCTTCTTCACCGGCCACGTCTGGAGGCCGCCCGGGGAGCTCGCGTCGTAGCGCCAGCCGAGCGCGCGGGCGGCGGGCAGCAGGGTCTCGCGGCCCAGGAGGCAGGGGGTGCGGCCGCCCGTCAGTTCCTTGCGGTAGTCGAAGGGGAGCGGGTCGAGGTCGGTGAAGCCGGTGTTCGTGCGCCAGCTGGTGACGAACGACACCGCCTGGTCGATCTCCTCGCGCCAGTCGTCCGCGGTCCACTTCGCGACGGAGCCCGGACCGCCGCAGAAGTGGCCGTTGAAGTGGGTGCCGATCTCGTGGCCGTCGAGCCAGGCCTCGCGGACCAGCCCGAGGGTGGTGCGGATGTTCTCGTCCTTCAGGTAGCCGATGTCGGAGGCGCCGACGGGGTTGTTGGGCGGCCGGTAGAGCTGCTTCTTGGACTCGGGCAGGAGGTAGAGGCCGGAGAGGAAGAAGGTCATGGCCGCGCCGTGGTCGCGGGCGAGCTTGAGGAAGCGCGGGAAGAGGCCGTTGCCGACCTCGCCGGCGCCGTCCCAGCTGAAGACCACGAACTGCGGCGGGGTCTCGCCGGGCTGGAGGGGTACGGGCGGGGCCGGCTGACGGGGCTGGGGGCCGGTGGTGGCGGTGGAGCCGTCACCGATCGGCTCGGCCGACGGCTTCGCGGGGCCGCCGGCGCCCTCCGCTCCCTGGCCGCCCGGGCCTGGTCCGCCGCCTCCGAACCCGCAGCCCGCGACACCCGTCGCGGCGGCAGCGCCAAGTCCGAGTCCGAGTACTCCCCTTCGACTGAATCCGCGCACGTCGCTCATGAACTGTCATATAAACGGACAATCCATGGCTGTCGACACCCCGACGCGGCCCAGGTGCGCGGACTTGCCCGAACCGATGCCGAAGCATGGCGTCGATTTGACCTACGGGCCGCCGGACGCGGGAGAGCCGGGGCTGGAGGGCCGGGGGCTGCGAGCCGGGGCGGGAGGGACGGCGGCTGGGAGCCGGGGCGGGAGGGCCGGCGGCTGGGAGCCGGGGGCGAATGCCGGATGCCGGGCCCCGGGTGGGGCCCGGCATCCGGGTCGGGCTGGGGGCGGCCGGGGTTCCGGTGGAACCCCGGCCGGGATCAGGCGCCGAAGGCCTTCGACTTGCCCTTCACCGGCTTCGCTCCGGCCAGCAGGTGCGCCGGGACCAGGTCCCGGGCCGGCTCGCTGTAACCCACCGACACCAGCCGCTCGCCCTGGTACGTGAACGACGTCAGCGAAGCCAGCGTGCACTGCCGGCGGCGCGGGTCGTGCCAGAGCCGCCGCTTCTCCGCGAAGCTGCGCACGATCCAGATCGGCAGCTGGTGGCTGACCGCCACCGCCTCGTGCCCGCGCGCGGCGTCCCGCGCGGCCTCGATCGCGCTCATCATCCGGACGACCTGCTCGACGTACGGCTCGCCCCAGGACGGCTTGAACGGGTTCGTCAGGTGCTTCCAGTTGCCCGGCTTGCGCAGGGCACCGTCGCCGACGCCGAAGGTCTTGCCCTCGAAGACGTTGCCCGCCTCCAGCAGCCGGCCGTCGGTGGCCAGGTCCAGGCCGTGCGTCTTCGCGATCGGCGTGGCCGTCTCCTGCGCCCGCTCCAGCGGGGAGGCCACCACGTACGTGATGTCCCGGTCCTGGAGGTGCTCGGCGACCCGGTCGGCCATCTGCCGGCCGAGCTCGGAGAGGTGGTAACCGGCGCGGCGGCCGTAGAGCACGCCGTCCGGGTTGTGCACCTCGCCGTGCCGCATCAGGTGGACCACGGTGATGTCGCTCACGCGCTCGCCTCCGGGCTCGCCTCGGCGGCCGCACGGGCCGCGGCGGGCAGGGCGGCGGCGATGCGCTCGACCGCCCGCTCGTCGTGCGCCGTCGACACGAACCAGGACTCGAACGCCGAGGGCGGCAGGTAGACGCCCTGCGACAGCATCGAGTGGAAGAACCCGTTGAAGCGGAAGCTCTCCTGCTTCTTCGCGTCGTCGTAGTTGCGGACCTCGTTCTCCGTGAAGAACACGGAGAACATGTTGGAGGCCGTCTGCACCCGGTGCGCGACGCCCTCCTTGGTCAGCGCCTCCGTCACCAGGCCCTGGATCTCCTTCGAGACCGCGTCGACCTTCTCGTACGCCGCCGCGTCCAGCAGGCGCAGCTGCGCGAGGCCGGCCGCGGTGGCGATCGGGTTACCGGAGAGCGTGCCCGCCTGGTAGACCGGGCCGGCCGGGGCCAGGTGGCCCATCACGTCGGCGCGGCCGCCGAAGGCCGCCGCCGGGAAGCCGCCGCCCATGACCTTGCCGAAGGTCATCAGGTCGGGCCTGACCCCGTCGACGCCGTACCAGCCGGCGCGGGAGGTGCGGAATCCCGTCATCACCTCGTCGGAGATGTACAGGGCGCCGTTCTCGCGGCAGAGGTCGGCCAGACCCTGGTTGAAGCCCTCGCCCGGGGTCACGACGCCCATGTTGCCGGGCGCGGCCTCGGTGATCACGCAGGCGATCTCGCCGGGGTGCGCGGCGAACGCCGCCCGCACGGAGTCGAGGTCGTTGTAGGGCAGCACGATCGTGTCCCCGGCCTGCGCGCCCGTCACGCCCGGGGTGTCCGGGAGCGCGAACGTCGCCAGCCCGGAACCGGCGGCGGCCAGCAGAGCGTCGACGTGTCCGTGGTAGCAGCCGGCGAACTTGACGACCTTGGCGCGACCGGTGAAGCCACGGGCCAGCCGGATCGCCGACATGGTCGCCTCGGTGCCGGACGACACCAGGCGGACCTGCTCGACGGGCTCGATGCGGGCGACGATCTCCTCGCCGAGGGCGACCTCGCCCTCACCGGGCGTCCCGAAGGACGTGCCGCGGGCGACCGCGGCCTGGACGGCCTCGATCACCTCGGGGTGGGAGTGGCCGAGAATCATCGGCCCCCACGAGCAGACGAGGTCGACGTACTCCCGCCCGTCGGCATCGGTCAGGTAGGGACCGGTACCGGACACCATGAACCGGGGCGTACCGCCCACGGCACGGAAGGCGCGGACGGGAGAGTTCACGCCGCCGGGGGTCACGAGGGACGCGCGCTCGAAGAGCGTCTGCGAAACTGGGGCTTCATACGGGTACGGGTAGCTCACACCAGCCATGGTCTCAGAGGCCGCGACAGACTTGCGGACGGGCGTTTCACCGCGCCGCCGCGGGGGAGGTCACTGCCATGATGATCAGGCTGCGTGGCGGGGGCCGCGGGGCCGGGGCAGGCAATACCAGTCGGGTGGAGATATGCAACGCGGTGGTGGACCGGGCGAGGGTACGGACGGCCTGGACCCGCAGCGCGCCCGCGATGCCCGCCGCAGAGGCAAGCACCGCCGCCGCGGTGCGGAAGCCGCCGAGCCCGTACCGGGTCCCACCCGCGCGCCCGACGGCGCGGACGGTGCGGACGGCCTCGCCCGGGGCCGCGGCATGGGAGTGACCTACAAGTACTTCGGCGCCCCCGACGGCGCGACGGCCGCGCGGGTCCCGGTGACGATGCGGCCGGAGGAGCTGGGCGGCGACGAGCTCGGCATGGGCGGCATGTTCACCAAGATCAAGCCGGAGACGGTCGCCGCGATGGTCCTGACCGGCATCGAGGGCATACCCCTGCACAAGGTGCCGCCGCTGGAGCTGGTCGTCCTCCACCCCGACTACGCGGTGGTCAAGCTCCCCATGACGGTGGTCGACCCGCTGCGCGGCGTCGGCGAGGAGTCCGTCGGCGCGGCCGCCTTCATCTGGTCCACGGTCCCCGACCGCGGGGGTCCGCGCGACGCGTTCAACGTCTACCAGCTGCTGCACGAGTGGCAGGACTTCTCCCACCGCCTCCACGAAGCCGGCCACCAGCCGTACTGCCTCGTCTGGCCCTGACAGCCCCCGACGGGTCTGGCCCTGATGCCCCCGACGGGGCGGAGCCGTCCGTGGCCCCGGACGCGGTCGCGGACCCGGTCGCGGCACCGGCCGCGGGGCGGGCGCCCGGTCCCGGCGCGATCCCGTTACCGGGTGCGGCTCCCGCGCGTGGCCCCGTTACCGGTCACGGCTCCCGCGCATGGTCCTGCCCGCAGGCGCGGCTCCCGCGCACGATCCCGTTATTGGTCGCGGCTCCCGCGCATGGTCCCGCCCGCGGGCGCGGTCCCTGGAGCGGTCCCCGGCGCGTTGCCCGTCCCTGGTCGCGACCCCACAGCCCGGCCCTGACCCGCCCCCGTTCCCGACCCGTTCCCGTGACCGTTCCCGTGCCCGGCCCCGCCTCCGACCCGTGCCCGTTCCCGCGCCTGACCCCGCCCCCTTCCCGCGCCCGTATCCGTTCCCGTTCCCGCGCCCGCGCCCGTTCTCGCGCCCGACCCCGCCCCGTGACCGTTCCCGTGCGCGTGACCGGGGACGTTCCGCGGACTCCCGGCCCGTTCGGTGCGTAGCGTGGCCCCATGGATCCCATGGAGACAGGACCCGCGGAGACACGCGTACGGCTGGAGCCCTGGGCGGCCGGGGACTTCTGGCTGCTGGAGCGCGCGAACGAGCCCGTCATGACCGAGCACCTCGGAGGCCCCGAGACGCCGGAGAAGCTCGCCGACCGGCACCGCCGCTACCTGGAGCTCGGCGCCCGCGAGCCGGCCGCCGGGCGCATGTTCCGGGTGGTGCTGGAGGATTCGGGCGAAACCGTCGGCTCGATCGGCTTCTGGGAACGCACCTGGCGGGACGAGCCGGTGTACGAGACCGGCTGGGGCGTCCTTCCCGAGCACCAGGGCCGGGGACTGGCCGCCGCCGCCCTGGCGGAACTCGTCCGCCACGTCACCGCCCACGGCGACCGCCCCGCCCTGCACGCCTTCCCCGGCACCGACCATCCGGCGTCCAACGCGGTCTGCCGCCGGGGCGGGTTCACCAACCTGGGCCGGGTCGACTTCGAGTACCCGCCGGGCGTCCCCCACCCCAGCAACGACTGGCGCCTCGACCTGCCCAAGAAGACCGAGCCCTCCTGACACCCCTGGCGCCACTGTCACTTCTGGCACTCCTGGCACTGGCGGGCCCGGCCGGCCCGGGGTTCAGGCCACCGTGAGGACCAGGCGGCCGCGCAGGCCGCCGGCGGCGAGGCGGGCATGGGCCCCGGCGGCGTCCGCGAGCGGCACGGTGTCCGCCACGCGGAGGGTCAGCTCGCCGGAGTCGACCAGCGACACCAGCCGGGCCAGGTGCGCACCGTCGGGCGCGACCTCCTGCTCCTCGACCCGGATCCCGCGCTCCGCCGCCGGCGCGGCGTGGGGGCGCAGGCCGACGTAGACCCCGCCGTCGCGGACGAAGGACAGCGCGGGCTCGCCCAGTACCGCCGCGTCCAGGACCCCGTCGACCGGCCCGGCGGGTGCCGTACCGCGCGGCACGAACCCGGCCGCGCCGAGCGACCGTACGAGACCTTCGTCCTCGGCGCCCGCCAGGGCCGTCACCTTCAGGCCGGCCCGGACTGCGAGCTGGACGGCGAGTCCGCCGACGACCCCCGCCGCACCGGTGACCAGGACCGAGGAGCCCGGGGCGAGCCCCAGCAGGTCGACCGCCCGCGCCGCGGTCAGCCCGCTCAGCGGGAGCGCCGCCGCCGCGGCCGCGTCCACCGACGCGGGGGCCACGGCCACCGCCGAGGCGTCCAGGACCGCGTACTCGGCGTGCGTTCCCAGCGGCTTCACCGGGCCGTACTGCAGCCCGACCACCCGCTGGCCGGCCTCCCAGCCGGACACCCCCGGGCCGACCTCGTCGATCTCGCCCGCCACGTCCCAGCCGAGCCCGAGCCGCTGCCCCTCGCCGCCGAAGACCCCGGAGCGGACCGCCCCGTCCACGGGGTTCACGCCGGCCGCGTGCACCCGTATCCGTATCTGCCCGGCCGCCGGTACCGGCACCGGCACCTCGGCGATCTCCACCCGCTCCGGTCCATCGAAGCCGTTCACCACCGCCGCCCTCATGCTCGAAGTCCCCGTGCTCGAAGCCCCCGTGCTCGAAGTCCGCGTGGCCGTCGTGCGCTCGCTCATGGTCTCTCCCCGTGTTGGTCCGCTGGTTTTCAGCCGTTCCGATGGGCACTAACTTATGGAGAGGTACTCTCCTTTCGTAAGTACGTACTCCGGAGTGCGTACCCGACCCGAAGGTGGGTTCCCCCATGGCCACCCGCACCGCCGCCGCCCTGCGCGAGGAAGCCCGCGCCGCCTACGACGCCTTCGTCAAGGAGTGCCCCACCGGCCAACTCCTGGCCCGCATCAGCGACAAGTGGGTCGGCCTCGTCCTCAGCGCCCTCGGCCAGTCCGAGACCGGCTCCCTGCGCTACAGCGACCTCGGCCGCAAGATCCCCGGCGTCAGCCAGAAGATGCTCACCCAGACCCTCCGCTCCCTCGAACGCGACGGCCTCGTCACCCGTACCGTCACCCCCACCGTCCCCGTGCGCGTCGACTACTCCCTCACCGAACTCGGCCGCAGCCTCGGCGGACTCCTCACCTCCGTGAAACTCTGGGCCGAAAGCCACTTCGACGAGGTCAACGCCCATCGAGAGGCCTACGACCAGGGCACCGCATCCGCTTAATCGGGCGGCGCGGCCCGGCTCGCCGATGGCATGCTGGGGCCGTGAACGGTCCCGGCATTCAGCTCACCCTCGCTCCCGAACTGCGCCTCTTCGCCCCGCCCAGCCGGCGCGCGGAACGCGTACCGACCGCCACCGACGGCGCCTCCAGCATCGGCCACGTCGTCGAGTCGGCGGGCGTCCCGCTGACCGAGGTCGGCCGCCTGCTCGTCGACGGCCACGAGGTGCCCGTCTCGTACGTGCCCCAAGCGGGCCAGTCCGTCGAGGTGTTCGGCGTGGACCGCCCCCAACGGATCCCCGGCGCCCCGCTGCGCTTCCTCCTCGACGTCCACCTCGGCACCCTCGCCCGCCGCCTGCGCCTGCTCGGCGTCGACGCCGCCTACGAGAACGAGGACATCGGCGACCCCGCCCTCGCCACCCGCTCCGCCGCCGAGCAGCGCGTCCTGCTCTCCCGCGACCGCGGACTGCTCCGCCGCCGCGAGATCTTCGCCGGCGCCTACGTCTACAGCGACAACCCCGACGAGCAACTGCGCGACGTCCTGGGCCGCTTCCGCCCGGAGCTCACGCCCTGGACCCGCTGCACCGCCTGCAACGGCCCGCTCCGCGAGGCCGACAAGGACAGCGTGGGCGACCGTCTGGAGCACGGCACGCAGCGCTCGTACGACGTCTTCGCCCAGTGCACCGCCTGCGAGCGCGTCTACTGGCGCGGCGCCCACCACGCCCGCCTGGAAGGGATCGTCGGCGACGCCGTGGCGGAATTCGGCGGCGGCGCCGCCTGACACGGTCCGGTGCGGGCGCCCGGCTGGCAGACTCCCCGGGCATGACCGCCGCCGAGAACACCACGGGCGCCGCCGGCGCCACGGGCCCCGCGAGCCGCCCGGAGACCGGTACAGCCGTCGCCAGTACAGCCGTCGTCGATTCGGCCGTCGCCAGTACAGCCGTCGCCGATGCAGCCGTCGTCGACGTGGCCGTCGTCGGCGCCGGACCCACCGGGCTCCTGATCGCCGGCGACCTCGCCGCCGCCGGTCTCTCCGTCGCCCTCGTCGAAAAACGCCCCCGCACGGCCGCCAACCTCACCCGCGCCTTCGCCGTCCACGCCCGCACCCTCGAACTCCTCGACGCGCGCGGCCTCGCCGACGAACTCGTCTCCACCGGCCGCCGCATCGACCGCCTGAACCCCTTCGGTGGCATGGCCCTCTCCCTTCAACGGCTGCGCAGCCGCTACCCGTTCGTCCTGATCACTCCTCAATATGAGACAGAGAAACTGCTGGAGCGCCGCGCGCTGTCCACAGGAGTGGACATCCAGTACGACAGTCAGGTCACAGACCTCCACCAGGACCACGACACCGCCACCCTCACCCTCACCGGCCCGGCGGGCGGCACCCGCCGCATCCACGCCCGCCACGTCGTCGGCGCCGACGGCGTCCGCTCCACCGTCCGCGAAGCCCTCGGCCTGCCCTTCCCCGGCAAGGCCGTCGTCCGCTCCATGGTCCTGGCCGACGTACGCCTCACCGATCCGCCCGAGGACCTCCTCGCCTTCAACGGCACCGCCGACGCCTTCGGCTTCCTCGTCCCCTTCCACGACGGCTGGTACCGCGCCATCGGCTGGCGCCGCCCCGGCCGGGCCTCCGCCGGCGCAGCCGAACCCGCAGACCCCGCCGAACCCGCAGGCCTCGACGAACCCGTAGGCCTCGACGAGGTCCGCGCCCTCATCACCGACGCCCTCGGCACCGACCACGGCATCCACGAGGCCCGCTGGACGTCCCGCTTCCGCAGCGACGAACGCCAGGTGCCCCGCTACCGCGTCGGCCGCGTCTTCCTCGCCGGCGACGCCGCCCACGTCCACTCCCCCGCCGGCGGCCTCGGCATGAACACCGGCCTCCAGGACGCCGCCAACCTCTCCTGGAAACTCGCCGCCGTCCTCCACGGCCAGGCCCCCGACCCCGAGACCCTCCTCGACAGCTACCACCGCGAACGCCACCCCGTCGGCCGCGCCGCGCTGCGCACCAGCGGCGCCATCGTCCGCGCCGTCATGGTGCCCGGCGCCGCCGCCCGCGCCGCCCGCGGCCTCGCCGCCACGTTCCTCGCCCGCGTCGGCCCCGCCCAGGACCACGCCCTCGGCCTGATCTCCGGGATCGGACTCGCCTACCCGGCACCGCCCGGCACCCGCCGCCCCTCCCCCGCCGGCCGGCGCGCCCCCGACGTCGCCCTGGCCCCCGACCCCCACCGCCCGGACCCCGCCCACCGGGCAACGCGCCTGTACGAGGCCCTGCGCGGCGGCGGCTTCGTCCTCGTCACCCCGCCCGGCGCGGCCACCCCGCCCGGAACCCCCCTCACGCACCGCCACTGGGCCGCGCGGCGACGTACGGCCTGTGTCCTCGTACGCCCCGACGGGTACGTCGCCTGGAGCGCCCCCCGGGCCACCGACGCCGAACTCGCGCACGCGGTGGCCGCCTGGCTGCTCCCCGGCAAGCCCCAGCCCGGACCGGAAGGGCCGGGGTGAACGGGCCGGGGTGAACGGGCCGGGGTGAACCGGGCCGGGGCAACCGGAGGACCCGCCCCGGAAGGGGGCGCCGCCTCAGAAGGCGTAGTCGTCGCCCGTGTCCAGCGCGAGCACCACGTGGTCGTTGTTGGTGCTGTTGCGGTCGGTCGCCCCGCCGTTCCACCACGTGTCGATCCGCACCACCACCTCCGACGGCCGCTCGCGCAGGTTCAGCAGCAGTCCGATGTGCCGGCCCCTGCCGTGCTCCGGGAGCGCGCCCGTCTCGCACACCACCTCGCGCAGACCCGCCCGCGCACAGCCCCCGGCCAGGTCCTGCCGGTCGGCGAGGTCCACCGACAGGCGGATGCGCAGGGTCGCGTTCGGCAGCGCCGAGGGCCCCTCGTTCTCCGGGACCGTCCACACCCTCAGCTGGCCCGGGGTCAGGGCGACCCGTCCGTGGTAGGCCACGTCGGCCTCCGGTCCCACCAGGGCCTCGGCCTGCCCGGCCCCGCCCAGCACCAGCAATCCCGCCAACACCACACTCCGTACGGCACCACGGCGCACCGCCACCACCTCCTCGCGCGGACGCTAGCCAGTCCGCACGCCCCCCGGTCGGACCATCACACGAACGAGGGCGAGCCCTCCCCCATTCGCCTGCGTAGGATTCGAGCCATGCCGATCGCCCGCTCCGCGCTCCTCTTCGCCCTCGCCGCCGTCCTGGAGATCGGCGGCGCCTGGCTCGTCTGGCAAGGCGTACGGGAGCACAAGGGCTGGGCCTGGATCGGCGCCGGAGTCATCGCCCTCGGCCTCTACGGATTCGTCGCCACCCTCCAGCCCCAGGGCGACTTCGCGCGCGTCCTCGCCGCGTACGGCGGGGTCTTCGTCGCCGGCTCCCTGGCCTGGGGCGCGGTCGCCGACGGCTACCGCCCCGACCGCTGGGACGTCACCGGCGCCCTCGTCTGCCTCGCGGGCATGGCCGTCATCATGTACGCGCCACGCGGCCACTGAGCTCACGCCCACCGCGCGCGGCCCCCGGCCGGGAGGCCACCGGCCGGAAGGCCACCGCGCGGGAAGCCGCCGCGCGACAGGCCCCCGGGCCGAAGCCCACCGCGCGAAAGGCGACCGGTCACCGCCCCCGCCTATGCTGACGGAAATCGCCCGTACGAACGAACGAGGAGCCCCGCCCATGAGCACGGCCACCCGCACCGCCGTAGTCACCGGCGCGAGCAGCGGAATCGGCGCGGCCACCGCCCGGCAGCTCGCCGCAGCCGGCTACCACGTCGTCCTGACCGCCCGCCGCAAGGACCGCATCGAGGCCCTCGCCGCCGAGCTCACCGCCGCGGGCCACGAGGCCACCGCCCACGCCCTCGACGTCACCGACCGGCCCGCCGTCGACGCCTTCGCGGCCTCCCTGGAGCGCTTCCCCTCCGTCGACGTCCTCGTGAACAACGCCGGCGGCGCGCTCGGCGCCGAGCCCGTCGCCACCGGCGACCCCGCCGACTGGCGCACGATGTACGAGGTCAACGTCATCGGCACGCTGCACGTGACCCAGGCCCTGCTCCCGGCCCTCACCGCCTCCGGCGACGGCACCGTCGTCGTGCTCTCCTCGACCGCCGGGCACTCCACCTACGAGGGCGGCGCGGGCTACGTCGCCGCCAAGAACGGTGCCCGCGTCCTCGCCGAAACCCTCCGCCTGGAGATCGTCGGCCAGCCGGTCCGCGTCATCGAGATCGCCCCCGGCATGGTCAAGACCGAGGAGTTCGCCACCACCCGCTTCCGCGGGGACACCGAGAAGGCCGCCAAGGTCTACGCGGGCGTGGCGGAGCCCCTGTCCGCCGACGACGTGGCCGACACCATCACCTGGGCGGTGACCCGTCCCAGCCACGTCAACATCGACCTGCTGGTGGTCCGGCCCCGCGCCCAGGCCTCGAACACGAAGGTCCACCGCGAGCTCTAGTGCCGCTCAGACCAGCCCGGCCGACTTCAGGTGCGGCATGAGGGCCGCCGGCTTCAGCCCGGCGGCCTTCGCCGCGTCCAGGGCCCGCTGGAGGTCGGCCGCCAGCGTCGGCGTGAAGTGCAGCAGCACGATGTCGCCCGCCTTCAGTTGCGGCGTCGGCGGGGTCTGGTTCCAGGTCGTGAAGTCGTGCGTCCACGTGACCAGCGCCTTCACCCCGCACGCCTTCGCCGCGAGCCGCACGTCGTCGTTGACGGCACCGTACGGGGGCCGCAGCAGCTTCGGCGTCTTCCCGAAGACCGCCTCCAGCTGCTCCCCGGCCCCGCACACCTCGGCGTCCTTGCCGGCGGCGTCGAGGGTGGTCAGGTCGGGGTGGTTCACCGTGTGGTTCTCCACCGTCACCCGCCCCTGCCCGGTCAGCCCGGTGAAGTAGCCGGTGTCGTACGAGGTCGCCCCCGGCAGCAGGAACAGCGCGGCCGGGACCCGCTTCTCCAGCAGGATCCGGGCGGCCTCCGGATCGTGGTTCCAGCCGTCGTCGACGGTGATGAAGACGACCTTCTCCTGGGTCGGTACGTGCGAGACGACGGGCGGCAGCCCCACTCCGGCGGCCTGGGCCTGACCTGCGGCACCGAGGGCGAGCGACAACGACGCGAGCGCGGCGACGACCACGCGGGATCTCCACATGCCGCACACCTTGGTCTAGACCAACTCCCCCCGTCAAGCCCCTACTTGGCGACCCCGTCGGCCCACAGCGGGAACGGCCGCAGGCAGCTGCACCCCACCACGTCGGCCGGCCCCCGTTCCGGCACCTCGACGCTCGCCGTCACGCTCCACCGCACCGTCGTGCGCCGCCATGCCTTCCCCTCCCCGCCCAGCAGCGCCTCCGCCTCCCGGTAGCGGAGGCCGGAGCCGTACCGGAACGCCATCGAACGGGGCGCCGACAGCCGGTCGGTCCGCGTGAACGTGCAGGTGACGAGGGACTTGCCGTCCGCCAGCCGCACCACCGGCAACTCCAGCCCCCCGGCCACCTCCAGCTCCTGGCGCCACGTGACCTCCCGCATCTCCGCGTCCCCGGCGTTGTACGCCCCCACCACCTCGGTGGTCAGCTCACCCGGCACGAAGTCCGCGCTCTCCGCCTCCCCGTCCGGGGCGGTGAAGGTCAGGTACTTCGCGTACCGCCCGCACACCTCCCGGTCCGCCCCGGCCGCCGGCGACAGCACCGCCGCGCCCCCCGCACCCCGCGCGAACCCCGCCACCTCCCGGTCCCGCACGTCGAATCCGTACCGCGCGTACGCGGTGTCGTCGAACACCCCCGGCCTGCGGGGCGCGTCGTACACCCAGGACAGCGCGACCGCCTTCCACTCGGCGCCCGGCGCCGCCTGGACGAAGTAGTGCACGGCGCGCGCCCGCGGGTTGTCGATGGGCGAGTCGCCCCGGCTCAGCGAGACGAACGACCGCGGGTACGCCGGCTGGTCCTTCTGCGCCGGGATCAGGAACTCCGCCCCCCGGAACAACTCCGCCGTCCACTCCGTCGTCCGCTCCGTCGTCCGCTCCGCCTTCCGCTTCTGCCGCACCTCGACCCGCGCGAGGCTCTCCGCCAGCAGCGGCCCGGCCTCCACCTGGGCGAAGCCCCCGCCGTCCAGCCCCTCGATCGCCGCCTTCCGCACCGTGACGTACCGGTCGAAGACCTGCCGCGCCTGCTCCGCGCCGATGACCTTCGCCACGACGGGCACGGCGGCCGGCGCCTTCCCGCCCCCGCCACCGGGCGCGCACCCCCCGGCCCCGACCAGGCAGCCCACGACCACCCCGGCCACCCGAACCCGCCACCGACCAGCCACGCCCCACTCCCCCACACCCGCCCGGCCCACCAGATCAGCGCATGAAAACACGCCCCCGGCCACACCCGGACGACGCCCCGATCACGATCGAGCCACCCCGCCACGGCATGTGCCCGTACGAGCGTCTCCCTGGAACTCCCGCGGGCCTCCTCCTGGGCCTCCTCGGCGGCGACGGCCGAGACGCGCGGAGGGGCCCGGACCGCAACCGGTCCGGACCCCTCCGCTTTCCCGCCGACCACACGGCGGCAGCCGCCCCGCGGCGGCCTCAGCCCTTGATGCAGATGACCTGCTTCAGCTTCGCCACGACCTGGACGAGGTCGGTCTGCTGCTCGATGACCTGGTCGATCGACTTGTACGCGGCCGGGATCTCGTCCACGACGCCGGAGTCCTTGCGGCACTCCACGCCCTGCGTCTGCTCCGCGAGGTCGCGCGCCGAGAACCGCTTCTTCGCCGCCGTACGGCTCATCTTGCGGCCCGCTCCGTGCGAGGCCGAGCTGAAGGACTTCTCGTTTCCGAGGCCCTTCACGATGTACGAGCCCGTACCCATCGAGCCCGGGATGATCCCGTACTCGCCGCTGCCCGCGCGGATGGCGCCCTTACGCGTGACGAGCAGGTCCATGCCGTCGTACCGCTCCTCCGCCACGTAGTTGTGGTGGCAGCTGATCTCATGGTCGAAGGAGACCTTCGCCTTCCGGAACTCCTTCCGGATGACCTCCTTGAACAGGCTCATCATCGCCGCGCGGTTGTACTTCGCGTACTCCTGCGCCCAGAAGAGATCCTGCCGGTAGGCGTCCATCTCCGGCGTGGCGGCCAGGAAGACCGCGAGGTCGCGGTCCACGAGCCCCTGGTTGTGTTCGAGCCCCCGGGCCACGCCGATGTGATGCGCCGCGAGCTCGTTGCCGATGTTCCGGGAGCCGGAGTGCAGCATCAACCAGACCGAACCCGACTCATCCAGGCAGAACTCGACAAAATGGTTTCCTCCGCCGAGCGTTCCGATCTGCTTCACGGCGCGCTCCTGACGGAATTTGACCGCGTCGGTGAGGTAGTCGAACCGCTGCCACAGGTCCTCGTACCCCGTGACCGAGAAGCCGTACAGCCGCGCGGGGTCCACCGCCTCCTTGTGCAGCGCCGCGCCCACCGGAATCACCTGCTCGATCCGCGACCGGAGCTTCGACAGGTCGCCCGGGAGGTCGTTCGCCGTCAGGGAGGTCTTGACCGCCGACATGCCGCAGCCGATGTCGACGCCGACCGCCGCCGGGCAGACCGCGTCCTTCATGGCGATCACCGAGCCGACCGTGGCGCCCTTGCCGTAGTGGACGTCCGGCATCACGGCCAGGCCCTTGATCCAGGGGAGGCCGGCGGTGTTGTGGAGCTGGCGCATGGCGCTGTCCTCGACCGATGCCGGATCCGTCCACATCCGGATCGGGACTTTCCCGCCCGAAACCTCTACATACGACATAAGACGTCAATCCCCCGAAGACCACAGAAAAGTAGGAAAACGCAAAAAGCCTCGCTCATCGCCCCAAAGCAGTCAGGGAACCGGCGCCGGCACCAGCGTGTGCGATAGACATTGTGTCCATCCGCGCCCAAGTCGCGGCAACGCATTTTCCCCAGGGAGCCAGGAAGCCAGTGGACGTGGAGCGCAAGACGGTACGTCGGCGGGTCCTGCCCGGCATCGCGATGCTCACCGCCCTCGCGGCAGCCGTGACCGGCCTGACCGGCTGCACCGACGGCAGCGGCATGGGCACCGGCGACCCGAAGAACGGCGGGAACACCGCCGCCCCCGCGCAGCCCGGCAAGTACCGCAGCCTGCCGCAGCCCTGCAAGGCGGCCGACGGCAAGCGGCTCCGGGCGATGCTCCCGGCGTCCGAGTCCCTCACTTCCGAGGCCCGCGAGCAGCTGTACGAGGGGACCGCGGACGCCTCGTACGACGGCGACCGGCACGTGGGCTGCCGCTGGAACACGCAGGTCCCCGAGGGGACCCTGCTGCTGTCGGTCAACTTCGAGCGGGTGGTCTCGTACGACCGGGCCACCACGAGCGACGACGACAAGGCGCACCAGGTGTACGTCAGCCGGCTGACGGCGGCCCACCTGCCGTTCCCCGGACCGGCCACGACCCCGGGTGCGGGCTCCAGTGGCAGCCCGAGCCCCGGCGGCGCGCCCGCGCCGGGCGCCACCCCCGGGGCCGGGGCCCCCGCGTCCCCGTCCGACGCACCCTCCGGCGCCCCGTCCGGCACCCCGGGCGCCCCTTCCGCTTCCGCCTCCGCTTCTGCCTCCGTCGCCGCCTCTCCCTCCGCGTCTCCGTCCGCCTCTCCGGAGCTCGGCTCCCGCGTCCTGGAGGGGCTCGGGAACGAGGCCTTCCTCGACGACAAGCTGAGCGCGGCCGGCGCCACCGCCGCCCAGGCGCGCACCGTACGGATCGTGTTCCGCACCTCGAACGTGATCGTCACCGTCGAGTACAGCGTGCAGCCCGCCGGCCCGGGCACCGTGCCCCCGAGTGCGGAAACGCAGGACAAGGCCCGCCAGTTGGCACAGGCCCTGGTGGAGCGTTTCAACGAATGACAGCCCCGCCCGCCCGGGGCGTGCGCGCCCCGCGTGACGGCGCGCACAGCAGGCGGGCGCCCGGTCGGGCTACCGTTGCACGGGTCCAGCGCCCGCAACGCGTCCGTCAGAAGACCGTCGAATGACCCTCAACGTCTGAAGGAAACATGCACCGATCAGCCTCGCGCCTCACCCGCGTCCTCGCCTGCGCAGCCGTCCCGGTGATACTCACCGTCGCCGGGTGCTCCTCCGATTCGGGCAAGGACTCGGGCAAGTCCTCCGGCAAGAAGTCCGAAGCCTCCGCGTCGTCCAAGCCGAGCGCGAAGCCGTCGGCCGTGCTGGAGAAGGTGGCGTTCGCGAAGCTGCCCGACCCCTGCAAGACCGTCGCTTCGAAGAGCATCGACTCCCTCGTCCCCGAGGCGAAGGAGAAGAACGGCACGGCGACCAAGTCGAACGACCTCTCCAGCCGCGCCAGCTGCTCCTGGAACGGCCTCGACACGGACGGCCTGAAGGGCTCGCAGTACCGCTGGCTGTCCATCTCCCTGGTGCGCTACGACTCGCACGCCTCCCTCGGCAGCGGCAACAAGCGCGCCGAGGAGCAGTACAACAAGCAGATCGAGGCGTCGAAGACCACCGAGGGCGCGAACGACGTCAAGGTCGAGCAGGCCGGCGGGATCGGCGACCAGGCCACGTCCGTCGTGTACGGCGTGAAGAAGGACGTCGACTTCTTCAACACGACCGTCGTGACCCGCACCCAGAACGTCGTGATCACCATCGACTTCAACGGTGCCGCCTACGAGGGCGCGGGCGCCCCGGACAAGACGAAGATGCTGGAGAACGCGATCGCGGCGGCCAAGGAGAGCGTGACCTCGGTCGGCACCGCCAACGAGCAGCCGGACGCCTCGCAGGCCCCGGACGCGGGCTCGCCTTCGTCCTCCGCTTCGGGTTCCGCTTCCCCGTCCTCCTCGGCTGCGGCGCAGTAGCAGGTCACTGGGGGGACCTACGGGACCACTGACATCCAGTCACCCGTACGCTGTGCCTGCCGTAGCTCGACAAGGGGAGGGGATCGCGTGTGGCCGCGATGCAGCTGACTCGTACGCACCGGATACTCATCGGTGTCGTGGTCGCCGGAGCCTTGGTCATCGCGGGCATCGGTTTCGCGGGTTCGTACTCCGCGGTGCGCGCGCTGGCGCTGCAGAAAGGCTTCGGCAGTTTCTCGCTGGTGTTCCCGATCGGCATCGACGCGGGCATCTGCGTGCTGCTGGCGCTGGACCTGCTGCTGACGTGGATGCGGATCCCGTTCCCCCTGCTCCGCCAGACCGCCTGGCTGCTGACCGCGGCGACGATCGCGTTCAACGGCGCGGCGGCCTGGCCGGACCCGCTGGGCGTCGGCATGCACGCCGTGATCCCGATCCTGTTCGTGGTCACGGTGGAGGCCGCCCGGCACGCCGTGGGCCGGATCGCGGACATCACCGCGGACCGGCACATGGAGGGCGTGCGCATCACGCGCTGGCTGCTCTCCCCGGTACCCACCTTCAAGCTGTGGCGCCGGATGAAGCTGTGGGAGCTGCGCTCCTACGAGCAGGCCGTCTCCATGGAGCAGGACCGGCTGATCTACCAGGCCCGGCTCCAGGCCCGGTACGGGCGGGCCTGGCGCCGCAAGGCCCCGGTGGAGGCGCTGATGCCGCTGCGGCTGGCCCGCATCGGCGTACCGCTGTCGCAGACGGCTCCGGAGGGGCTGGCGGCGGCGGGCATCGACCCGGTGCTGCTGCCCCCGGCCCCGGTGAGCGTCGCGGCGCCGGTGGCGGCCGCTGCCCCGGTGGCCGCCGCGGCCCTGCCGGCGGCCGCCCCGCAGGAGGCCGAGCTCGCGGCCCCGGTGGCCGGTCAGCCGGTACCGGAGACGGCCCCCGGAGCCCCGGAGCGGCTCCAGAAGCAGCAGCCGGAACAGGCACCGGAGCAGGAACAGGCTCAGGTACAGCCGCAGGCTCCGGAGCAGTTGCAGGCCCAGCCGCAGGCCGCGGTCCCGGCCCAGCCCGCCGTCACGCACGCCCCGCCGCCCTTCGCGGTGGACCCGACGGCCATGCCGGCCGCCCACAACAGCGCCTGGTTCGCCGGGCCCGTGGCCCCGGACGCGACGGAGTACAAGGGGTCCTACAACCCCCAGTACGTCGAGGGCCTGGAGCCGACCCCGGTCATGCCCCCGGCGGGCCCGGAGGAGCAGCTGCCCGTCCCGGCGCCGCGGGACGAGCCGGGCGAGGAGCTGGACCAGGAGAAGTTCGAGGAGGCGGCGTACGAGGCGTACCAATCCCACGTGGAGGCGAACGGCCGCCACCCGAGCGCCCAGCAGGTGGACCAGGCCCTCACGGAGCTGCACGGGTTCATCCACCCGGACAGCGTCTCGATCATCGACGCGATGATGCCGATGCTCAAGCAGCGCTACCAACGCCACCTGGAGAACGACTTCATCTCCTGAACCCGCCGGACCTCCCGGACCGGTTCCGGGAGACACGGACAAGGGCCCGCACCCCCACCGGGGTACGGGCCCTTCGTCACGTTCCCGCGATCAGACGGCCAGCAGCTTGCGCACCCGGTCCGCCCCCACCGCGAGGAGCAGCGTGGGCAGGCGCGGTCCGGTCTCCCGGGTGACGAGCAGCCGGTAGAGCAGGGCGAAGAAGGTCCGCTGCGCGACCTTGAGCTCCGGCGTCGGTTTGGCGTCGGGCTCCAGGCCGGCCATGACCTTCGGCACGCCGTAGACGAGGGTGGTCAGCCCGTCGAGGGACCAGTGCGTGTCGAGCCCGTCCACCAGCATCCGCAGCGACTGCCGCGCCTCCTCGTCGAGGGAGGACAGCAGCTCGGTGTCGGCGTCCTCGCGGACGAGGGTGCGCTGGTCGGCCGGGACCTGGGTGGTGATCCAGTTCTCGGCGCGGTCCAGGCGCGGCCGTACCTCGTCGAGGGAGGTGAGCGGCTGCGTCGGGTCGAGGTCGGTCAGGATGCGCAGGGTCTGCTCGTCGTGGCCGGCGGTGATGTCGACGACCGACGCGAGCGTCCGGTACGGGAGCGGGCGCGGGGTGCGGGGCAGCTCGGCGGCGGCGGTGCGCACGGCGCGGGTGTGCGCGGCGGCGTCGGCGGGCAGGACGGAGCCGTCGGCGACCTTGGCCTCCAGCTTGTCCCACTCGTCGTAGAGCCGCTGGATCTCCTGGTCGAAGGCGATCTTGAAGGACTGGTTGGGGCGGCGGCGCGCGTACAGCCAGCGCAGCAGCTGCGGCTCCATGATCTTCAGCGCGTCGGCCGGGGTCGGGACCCCGCCCTTGCTGGAGGACATCTTCGCCATGCCGCTGATGCCGACGAACGCGTACATCGGTCCGATCGGCTGCTCGCCGCCGAAGATGTGCACGATCTGGCCGCCGACCTGGAACGACGAGCCGGGCGAGGAGTGGTCGACGCCGGAGGGCTCGAAGATCACGCCCTCGAAGGCCCAGCGCATCGGCCAGTCGACCTTCCAGACGAGCTTGCCGCGGTTGAACTCGCTGAGCTTGACCGTCTCGGTGAACTCGTCCTCGGTGCAGACGTAGGTCAGCTCGGTGCTCTCGTCGTCGTACGAGGTGACCTTGGTGAAGTCCTTGCCGCACTCGCCGCAGTACGGCTTGTACGGGAAGTACCCGCCCTCGCCGGCGCTGCCGTCGTCCTCGGCGGCCGCGCCGGAGCCCTCGGCGGCCTCCAGCTCGGCCTCGTCGACCTGCTTCTGCTGGGGCTTCTTGCCCGGCTTCTGCTTGGTGCGGTACTGGTCGAGGACGGCGTCGATGTCACCGCGGTGCTTCATCGCGTGCAGGACCTGCTCGCGGTACACGCCGGAGGTGTACTGCTCCGTCTGGCTGATCGGGTCGTACTCGACGCCCAGCTCTTCCAGGGCGCCGATCAGGGCGGCCTTGAAGTGCTCGGCCCAGCTGGCGTACGGGGATCCGGCCGGGGCCGGGACGGAGGTCAGCGGGCGGCCGATGTACTGGCCGTAGGTGTCCTCGTCCACGCCCGGGATGCCCTGGGGCACCTTGCGGTAGCGGTCGTAGTCGTCCCAGGAGATCAAGTGCCTGACCTCGATGCCCCGGCGGCGGATCTCGTCCGCGACCAGGTGCGGGGTCATGACCTCGCGCAGGTTGCCCAGGTGGATCGGACCGGAGGGCGAGATTCCGGACGCGACGACGACAGGTTTGCCGGGTGCTCGGCGCTCCGCCTCGGCGATGACCTCGTCCGCGAAACGGGAGACCCAGTCGGTCTCGGTGCTGCTCTGAGCCACGACACGTCCTTCTACTCGAATGCTGGCTTCAGCCATTCTCCCAGACGGAGGGGAGCGCTCCGGGGTTGCTTCCACCCCCTGATATCCCGCGAGGCCGACGGTCCCCACGTGGGATACTCGGCACTTGTCGGAACACCCAAGTGCACCTTCAGGCACAACCTCACAGGAACGGCAGCTCATGGCCTCGGTCCCTTCCCTCGCTTCTTCCGTCAATCAGCGCGTCGCGGACGCCCTCGCCTCCGCCCTGCCGGAGGCCGGTGCGACCGACCCGCTGCTGCGACGAAGCGACCGGGCCGACTTCCAGGCCAACGGGATCCTCGCGCTCGCGAAGAAGGCCAAGGCCAACCCGCGCGAGCTGGCGACGACCGTGGTCGAGGGCATCCCGACGGGCGACCTGATCAAGGAGATCGAGGTCTCGGGCCCCGGCTTCCTGAACATCACGATCACCGACAAGGCGATCATCGAGACCCTGGCCGCGCGCGCCGCGGACGACCGCCTCGGCGTCGCCCGCGCGGCGAACCCGGGCACCACGGTCATCGACTACGCGCAGCCGAACGTCGCGAAGGAGATGCACGTCGGCCACCTGCGTTCCGCCGTGATCGGCGCCGCGATGGTCGAGATCCTGGAGTTCACCGGTGAGACGGTGATCCGCCGCCACCACATCGGCGACTGGGGCACCCAGTTCGGCATGCTCATCCAGTACCTGCTGGAGCACCCGCACGAGCTGGACCACAAGTCGGACGAGGAGGTGTCCGGCGAGGAGGCCATGTCCAACCTGAACCGGCTCTACAAGGCCTCGCGCGCCCTCTTCGACTCCGACGAGGAGTTCAAGACGCGGGCCCGGGCCCGGGTGGTCGACCTCCAGGCGGGCGAGCCGGAGACCCTCGCCCTGTGGCAGCGGTTCGTCGACGAGTCGAAGATCTACTTCTACTCCGTCTTCAACAAGCTGGACATGGACATCCAGGACCAGGACGTGGTCGGCGAGTCCGGCTACAACGACATGCTCGTCGAGACGTGCAAGCTGCTGGAGGACTCGGGCGTCGCCGTCCGCTCCAACGGCGCGCTGTGCGTGTTCTTCGACGAGTACAAGGGCCAGGACGGCAACCCGACCCCGCTCATCGTCCAGAAGTCCGACGGCGGATTCGGCTACGCCGCGACCGACCTGTCCGCGATCCGCGACCGCGTCGGCAACCTGAAGGCCTCGACGCTGCTGTACGTCGTCGACGCCCGCCAGTCGCTGCACTTCAAGATGGTCTTCGAGACGGCCCGCCGGGCCGGCTGGCTGAACGACGGGGTCAAGGCCGTCCAGCTGGCCTTCGGCACCGTCCTCGGCAAGGACGGCAAGCCGTTCAAGACCCGTGAGGGCGAGACCGTGCGGCTCGTGGACCTGCTCGACGAGGCCGTGGAGCGGGCGACGGCCGTGGTCCGGGACAAGGACGAGGAGCGCGGCCTGCTCACCGCGCAGGAGATCACCGAGAACGGCCTCCAGGTCGGCATCGGCGCGGTCAAGTACGCGGACCTGTCCACCTCGGCCGCGCGCGACTACAAGTTCGACCTGGACCAGATGGTCTCGCTGACCGGTGACACGTCCGTGTACCTCCAGTACGCCTACGCCCGGATCCGGTCCATCCTGCGCAACGCGGGCGACCGTTCCCCGGCGGCCCACCCGGAGCTGGAGCTGGCTCCGGCCGAGCGGGCGCTGGGGCTGCACCTGGACGGGTTCGGCGCGCTGATCGAGGAGGCGGCCGCGGAGTACGCCCCGCACAAGGTGGCGGCGTACCTGTACCAGCTGGCCTCGCTGTTCACGACGTTCTACACGGAGTGCCCGGTCATCAAGCCGCAGCCGGAGCTCGTCGTCGGCGAGAACCGGCTGTTCCTGTGCGAGCTGACCGCCCGCACCCTCAACAAGGGCATGTCCCTCCTCGGGATCCGCACTCCCGAGAAGCTCTGACACCGGCCCGGCGCACGGCCGGGTGAAACGCGTACGGCCCCGGCACCCGCTGCCGGGGCCGTACGTATTTCGGATTTCAATTTCCTCCTGCCGGGCCCTCCGCTCTCACTAACCTGGGCGCGTTCCAAGGGGTTCGGGGTGGGTCCGGGCGTGGGTTCGGAGCCCGGGGAGGAAAGAAACATGCAGTTCAAGCGGATGGCCGTGGTGGCCGCGGCGGCAGTGGCGGGTCAAACACTGCTGATGGCGGCACCGGCGCTGGCCGAAGACCAGCCGGCGGTGACGGTGCCCGACGCGGCACCGACGGAGGAGCCGGCCGCGCAGCCGACGGGGGCGGAACCGGAAGCCGAACCGGAGGCGGGGGCGGAGAAGCCGGAGTCGGAGAAGCCGGCCGGGCCGCCCGAGGCCGTGGAACCGGTGCAGGTACCGGCACCGGCACCAGCCCCCGTGGAAGCGCAGGCTCCCGTACCCGTACCCGTACCGGCGCCCGTGTCCGCATCCGCGGAGGCCGCCGGGGACGAGGCCCAGGAGTCCGGGTCCGCCCGGATGCTGATGGGCCCCGAGGTCACCGTCCGCGGCATCCCCCAGGGCGGCTTCCCGGCCGACGGCAGCTGGACGCCGCTCACCGTGACCGTCGACAACTCGGGGCACGTCACCGTGCCGGACTACACGCCGGTACTGGGCGTCGCGCAGCCCTCGGGGGCGTTCCAGCCCGCCCACGTCAACGTCGAGTTCCGTACGGCCGGCGGGGCCTGGCAGGCCGCCGCGCCGGTGCAGGGCCCGGACGCGGCGCACGCCCTGGGGTACGCCCTGGGCACCGCCGCGTCGGTGCCGGCCGGCCAGGTCCACACGGTCGAGGTCCGGATCAGCTTCGCGGCGGGCACGCCGGCCGTGCCGTTCGACCTGACGGCGGACGGCACGAGCCGCGTCGGGAACACCACCAGCGCCTCCCCCACGTCCTCGTACGCGACGAGGATCGCCGGCGCGCCCGGCGGTGACGAGGAGCCGGTCCACGTCGACGGACCCGCGCTGACGGTGAGCGGCGTACCGGAGAGCCTGCGGGCGGGCGGCGACTGGACGAACCTCTCGGTCCGCGTGGACAACACGGGGAAGGGGGCGTTGGCGGCGTTCAACATGGGACTGGTCATGGCCCGGCCGGACTTCGTCTCCATGGAGGCCTCGCAGATCACGGTCGAGGCGCAGCGCACGGGCGCCGACGGCACGCAGAGCTGGCAGCCCCTGGAGGTCCTGTCGGAGGAGGGCGGCTACTTCTTCGCGGCCGGTCTCACGGACGGCCCGATCGCCGCCGGGCAGACCTTCGACGTCCAGGTCCGCGTCCGCTTCGCCGCCGACACCCCGACCGGATCGGTGTCCTTCTTCTCCTGGGGCACGTCCCAGGTCGACGCGGAAACCCCCCCGCCCTGGGCCGGCTCCCGCTCTCCCCGCCACCTCACCACCCTCCTGACCCCATCCACCCCGGGCACCGACCCAGGCGGCACCCCGGGCGGCACGCCCGGCGGAGACCCCGGCGGCACGCCGGGCGGCGACCCCGGCGGGAACCCCGGCGGGAACCCAGGTGGAGACCCCGGCGGCACCCCTGGCGGAGACCCGGGCGGAACGCCCGGTGGGAACCCTGGTGGCACGCCGGGCGGCGACCCCGGCGGGACCCCGGGCGGGAACCCCGGAGGGAACCCCGGCGGCGACCCGGGCGGGAACCCCGGTGGCGACCCAGGCGGGAACCCCGGCGGCACCCCGGGCGGGAACCCCGGAGGGGACCCGGGTGGCACGCCGGGCGGAACGCCCGGAGGGGACCCGGGTGGAACGCCGGGCGGCACGCCCGGTGGGAATCCCGGCGGCGACCCGGGTGGCACGCCGGGCGGCAACCCCGGCACCCCGGGCGGAACGCCGGGCGGGACGCCCGGCGGCACGCCGGGCGTCGACCCCGGCACCCCGGGCGGAACGCCCGGCGGGAACCCCGGCGGAACGCCCGGTGGCACCCCCGGCGGTGTGACGGGCGGCCTGCCCACCGGTACCGGGAACGTGCCCGTGCCGAACGGCGGTGCCCAGCCAATCGGCGGCCAGCCGGGCGGCGGCCAGCCGGGCGGCGGCCAGCCGGGCGGTGAACTCGCCGCCACCGGCAGCGCCACCGGCTGGGCCTTCGGCGGAGCCGGCCTCACCGTCGCCCTCGGAGCCGCACTGGCGGCCGGCACGGGCCGCCACCGCCGCCGCACCACCTGACGGGCCGGCCGCCGGGGTCCCCACCTGAAGCCCGCCGTCAGCCGACCCGCACCACCTGACGCCCGCCGCCAGACGACCAGGCGACCCGGCCCCACCAGAAGGGGCCGCCGCCGGGCGGCCGCCCCACCCCGTCGGCCCGCCGCCAGGCGACCCGTCACCCGTACGGCTCGGTTCGGGCCGTACGGGCCGGGTAGGGGACGGCCCGTCCTTCCCCCTGCACCACCCGGAGGCACCCGTGCCCGACATGAACGGCCCCTACAAGCCCGGCACTCCCTGCTGGATCGACCTGTTCGTCCCCGACCAGCAGGCGGCCCTCGACTTCTACTGCGACCTCTTCGGCTGGCAGGGCGAGATCGGGCCCGCCGAGCAGGGCGGGTACTCCGTCTGCACCCTCAAGGGCAAGCCCGTCGCCGGCATCATGAAGGCGTCGAACCCGGACGGTTCGGTCCCCGACCCGATGCCGCCGACCGTGTGGACGACGTACCTGTCCACCGACTCCATCGACTCCACCCTCAAGTCCGTCTCCGACGCGGGCGGCACGGTCATGATGGGCCCGATGGACGTCATGGACCTCGGGCGGATGGCGGTCGTCTCCGACCCCACCGGCGCGGTGTTCGGCCTGTGGCAGCCCGGCACGTTCGACGGAGCGGGCATCGTCAACGAGCACGGCGCCCTCATCTGGAACGAACTCAGCACCAGCGACGTCCCCGCCGCCGCCGCGTTCTACACGTCCGTCCTGCCCGTCACCACGGCCGCGTCCGACATGCCGGGCGCCGAGGGGTACACCGAGTTCAAGGTCGGCGGGCGCGCGGTCGGCGGGATGATGAACCTCGACAACCTCCCGCCCGGTACACCGCCCAACTGGCTGCCGTACTTCCACGCCGACAGCGTCGACGACATCCAGGCCGCCGCCACCCGCGCCGGGGGCAACGTCCTCGCCCCGGCCTTCGACATGGCGGCCGGCCGCATGGCCGTCCTCACCGACCCGCAGGGCGGCCCGTTCGCGGTGATCACGGCGCGCGCCCCGGAGCAGCCGGCGTAGTCGCTCCGCGTGGTGTGACGGGGCCCACGGGAATGTTCCTCCCGAGGGCCCCCTCCTTTCCGGCATGAACACCACGACACGCCTCCGCCTGGGCCGCGCGACGGCCGCCCTCCTCGCCGCCGACGGGCTGCTGCACCTGTACTGGGCCACCGGCGCGACCTGGCCCGCCGCCGACGAACGGGCCCTGTCCCTGGCCGTACTCGGCCTGGAGACCTCCTTCGCCCCGCCGGTCGTACTGCCGCTGGCCGCCGCCACCCTGACCGGGGCCGCGGCCGTCCTCGCCCACTCCCGGGGCCGGGGCGGGCGCGTCTCCCGCGCGGTGACGGGCGCGGTGGCGGCGGGCATGGCCGTACGCGGACTCGCGGGCCTGGGGTGGGCGGCCGGTGTCCTCGACTCGCCGTCCGGCAGCCCCTTCTACGTGCTCAACCTGGCGGTCTACACCCCGGCGTGCCTGGTCTTCGGCTGGGCGGCGGCACGGCTGGCGCGGGCCGCCTGAGGTCAGCGGAACTCGCACCAGACGACCTTGCCGGGGGACCTCGGCAGCACGCCCCAGCCGTCGGCGAGGGCCGCCACGAGTGTCAGGCCCCGGCCGGGCGGGCCGTCCGTCATCCGCGCCAGCCCGGGCCCGCTGTCGTGCACTTCGGCCCGTACGGTCCCCCCGAAGACGAGCAGCCGCAGCAGGTAGCCCCGGCCGCGCGGAACCCCGTACCGCAGGGCGTTCGTCGCGAGCTCGCTCACGCAGAGCAACACGTCGTCCTGCCGGGCGGTCGCGTCCCACGCGTGCAGGGTGTCCCGTGTGAAGTGCCGGGCGGCTGCGACGCTTTGGGGCGCGCGGAGGTACAGCCGCTCGCGCAGCAGGGCAGCTTGAATATTTAGGTTCACGGGACGATCGTCGCGTTCCGTGACTAGCCTGTGGCAGTACGCCAACCCGTACCCGCACATCCAGTACGGGTTGGTGCGGGTACTTCGCGGGCGCAGGTGGGGAGTTCACGTTCATGCCACCAAGGAAACGGGCTCGGCCCAACTCGACGGCAATGCGGATGGTCGGCGAGCAGGTAGCCGTCTGCCGGATCGCAAAGGGACTGACCCAGAAGGAACTAGGCAAACGGGTGGGCCTCACGGAAGAGAGCATCGCCTCGATCGAGCAGGGCCGACGGCCGCTGATGCCGGATGTGGCCGAGCTGATGGACCGGGAGCTGGGACTACCCGGGGTGCTGACGGTCGCCGCGCACAGGATGCCGCAGGTCGACGTGATCCCGCCGTGGGCGGAGCCGCTGATCAACCTGGAGAAGAAGGCCATTGGGCTGGCCTCCTACGAGAACCAGGTCGTCCCGGGGCTGCTCCAGACCGAGGCCTACGCGCGCGCGGTTTTCCGGAGCCGGACGCCGATCTACACCGACGGCGAGATCACGGACCAGACAAATGCCCGGCTCGACCGCCAGTCAGCACTCCGGCGTGAGAAGCCGATGCTGGCAAGCTTCGTGATCTGGGAGCCCGTCCTGCGCTGCCCGATCGGCGGTCGCGAGGTACTCGACGAGCAGTTCCGGCACCTGCTGGCCTGCTCCGAGCTGACCGGCGTGTCCCTACAGGTCCTACCGCTTGACCGGCCCGTCCATCCGGCCCTGGACGGGCCGTTCGTCCTGATGGAGACCCCTGACCACCAGCACATCGCGTACCTCGAAACGCACCGCGGCAGCCTGGTCGTTTCGGACCTCGACGAGGTCAGCATCCTCTCCCAGAAGTATGCGATGCTGCGAACTCAGGCCCTCAACCCCGACGAAACCAGGGACCTGTTGAAACGGCTGCTAGGAGATCCATGAGCACCCAACTCACGTGGTTCAAGTCCAGCTACAGCGGCAGCGAGGGCGGCAACTGCGTAGAGGTCGCCGCCGGCGCCGACACCGTCCACGTCCGGGACTCGAAGGTCCAGGACGGCCCCGTCCTGGAGCTGGCCCCCGCCGCCTGGGCGGCGCTCACGGCGTGGACCGCTCGCTGATCAGCGAGGCCAGGCCGTCCAGGATGCGGTTCAGGCCGAAGCCGAACTGGAAGTCCGGCTCGTCGGAGCCCGAGAACGCGTCGGAGTCCAGCAGCCGCGTCACCGCCGGGTGGGTTTCCGGGCCGGTCATCAGCCGCAGGGTGCGTACGTAGCGGCCCATCACCTGGTCCGGTGAGACCCCGGACTTCACGATGGCGTCCATCATGTCCGCGGCCATGACCGCCTCGTTCCGCACCAGGCCGCCGATCAGGATGATCGCCGAGATCTTCTCGCCCTCGCCCAGGCCGGTGCCGGCCAGCGCCGCGAGCCCCCGTTCCATCCAGGCGAGCTGGTTCGGGCTGACCGGTGCCCCGGTGAGCGGGATGCGCAGGATCCAGGGGTTGGCCATCAGGACGGCGCGCTGCGCGTACGCCCACTCCGACGCCAGCTCCCGCCAGCCCGCGTCCGGCCCCGCGGCGGACTCCGGCGGCAGGCCGACCCCCGCGTCCGACATCAGGATGTAGAGCTCTTCCTTCGCCGTGACGTACCGGTAGAGGGACATCGTGGAGACGCCCAGTTCCTTGGCCACCCGGCCCATGGACACGGCGTCCATGCCCTCCGCCGCGGCCAGCGCGACCGCCGTTTCCACGATCTTCGGGAGCGTGAGCGTCGGGCGCGGGCCCTTGCCGGGGCGTTCGCGCAGGCCCCAGGCCATTTCCAGGCTCGCCGGAAGCCCGGTGTCCCGTCCGTCCCGCGCCGGTTCGTCCGCCGGTTCGTCCGCCGGTTCCTTCGCCATGGCCGCTCCCTCCCTCCTCAGTCGTTGACCCACATCCTAGTTCTGTGTATTACTTACACAGAAGCGCGTAACCCATACGCAGAAGGGATCCGCTCCCGATGGCCAAGCCCATGACCACGACCACACCCGCGCCCGCGCCCACCTCCGCGCCCGGCGCCACACCCCCCACAGACCTCGGCATCCACGCCACCGCCCTGACCAAGTCCTACGGACCGATCCGCGTCCTCGACGGCATCGACCTGGCCGTCCCGCGCGGCAGCGTCCTCGCCCTCCTCGGCCCCAACGGCGCCGGCAAGACCACCGCCGTACGCCTCCTCGCCACCCTCACCGCCCCCGACTCCGGCACCGCCCGCGTCGCCGGGTACGACATCACCGCCGACCGCGCCCACGTACGCCGGCGCATCAGCCTCACCGGGCAGTTCGCGGCCGTCGACGAGCTCCAGACCGGCGCCGAGACCCTCCGCATGATGGGCCGCCTCAGCGGCCTCAGCGGCCCGCGGGCCCGCGCCCGGGCCGCCGAGCTCCTCGAACGCTTCGGGCTGACCGAGGCCGCCGGCCGCACCGCGAAGACGTACTCGGGCGGCATGCGCAGGCGCCTCGACCTCGCCGCGAGCCTCGTCTCCCGGCCCGAGGTGGTCTTCCTGGACGAGCCGACCACCGGGCTCGACCCGCGCAGCCGCCAGGACCTGTGGGAACTCGTACGGGAACTGCGCGACGACGGCACCACCGTCCTGCTCACCACCCAGTACCTGGAGGAGGCCGACCGGCTCGCCGACCGCGTCGCCGTCCTCTCCGAGGGCCGCATCGCCGCCGAGGGCACACCGCAGGAGCTCAAGGCCCGCGTCGCCGGACACCGCCTCGACCTCACCCTGACCGGACGGGCCGCCTACGACGCACTGGCCCCGCGCGCGGTGCACCGCGCACCGGACGAGCTCACCCTCGGCCTGCCCACCGACGGCAGCGCCGCCCACGTCCGGGCCCTGCTCGACGAACTCGACCCCGACCGCACCGCCGTCGCCCGCTTCGCGCTGCGCACCGCCACCCTCGACGACGTGTTCCTCACCCTGACGGGAGCCGCTCCGTGACGACCCCCACCGCCTTCGCCCCCACCGCCTCCGCCCTCGCGGGCCGCAGCCTGCGGATCAGCAGCCGGCAGCCGGACGTGCTGATCACCGCCCTGATGCTGCCGGTCATGCTGATGCTGATCTTCGTGTACTTCTTCGGGGGCGCCATCGACACCGGCACCGCCTACGTGACGTACGTGGTCCCCGGCGCCATGCTGCTCTGCGCGGGTTTCGGCGCGGCGAGCACCGCCGTCAGCGTCGCCGACGACATGAAGAACGGCATCATCGACCGCTTCCGCTCCCTGGACGTCGGCGGCGTCCCGATCCTCGCCGGGCACGTCACCGCCTCCGTCGCGCGGAACCTGCTCTCCACGGCCCTCGTGCTGGCCGTGGCCCTCGCCATCGGCTTCCGCCCCCAGGCCGGGCCCCTCGCCTTCCTGGCGGCCGCCGGACTGCTGCTCGCGTACATCACGGCCATCTCCTGGCTCGCGGCGACGCTCGGCCTGCTCGCGAAGTCCCCCGAGGCGGCAGGGGGGTTCACGTTCCTGATGATGTTCCTGCCCTACCCGTCCAGCGCCTTCGTGCCCATCGACACCATGCCCGGCTGGCTCCACGGCTTCGCCGACCACCAGCCCCTCACCCCGGTGATCGAATCCCTGCGCGCGCTCCTGCTGGACCAGCCCGCGGGCAACGCCCCCTACCTGGCACTGACCTGGTGCGCGGGCATCCTCGCCCTGGCCGTCACCCTGTCGGCGGCCCTCTTCAACCGCCGCACCCGCTGAGGGAGTTACGCCCCACTGGAGCCCCACAGGAGCCCCTCAGGAGCGGCGAGCCCCCGCCCCCTGCCGTCCCCCGAGGTCCGGCAGGGGCCCGTCGGCCCGACCGCTCCCGACGCGTCCGCGAGGTCAGCTCTCCAGCGGGTAGGAGTGCCTGCCCGTGGCCTCGTCGATCTCGCTGTGTGCCTTCTGGAGCATCTGGGACGCGAGGTCCATGAGCGCACGCGCGCCCGCGATCTCCTCACCGACCCGCAACTGCTCCGGGTCGGAAGGGTGGCGCATGGCATAGCCGCGCGCCCTCATCTCGGAGCCGTCACCGAGTCTGAGCATCGCCGCCGCGCTGGTGCGGTGGCCCTCCTCGGAGAACTCCAGCTCTACATGCCACCCGACGAGCGTGGGCATGGCGGATCACCTCCACAGTCGGCCTCTGCCTCCAGGGTGCGCCCGTACCTCCCCGCCCGCACCCCGCGCCCGGCCCCGCGCCCGACCGCGCCCCCGCCACGCTCCGCCCGCTACCGCGGCGCGGTCAGCGCTCGGCGCGCAGCCAGCCCGCGACCTCGGTCGCCCAGTACGTCAGGATCGTGTCCGCGCCCGCCCGCTTGATGCCGAGCAGCGCCTCCAGGATCGCCCGGTCGCGCTCGATCCAGCCCTTCTCCGCGGCCGCCTCGATCATCGCGAACTCGCCGCTGATCTGGTACGCCGCCACCGGCACGTCCACCGCCTGCGCCACCCGGTACAGGACGTCCAGGTACGGGCCGGCCGGCTTGACCATGACCATGTCGGCGCCCTCGTCCAGGTCCAGCGCCAGCTCCCGCAGCGACTCCCGGGCGTTCGCCGGGTCCTGCTGGTAGGTCTTGCGGTCGCCCTGGAGCGAGGAGCCGACGGCCTCACGGAAGGGACCGTAGAAGGCGGAGGAGTACTTCGCGGTGTAGGCGAGGATCGACACGTCCTCGTGGCCCGTCTCGTCCAGCGCGTCGCGGATGACGCCGACCTGGCCGTCCATCATGCCGCTGGGCCCCACGACGTGGACGCCCGCGTCGGCCTGGACCTGCGCCATCTCCGCGTACCGCTCCAGCGTCGCGTCGTTGTCGACCCGGCCGTGCTCGTCGAGGACCCCGCAGTGCCCGTGGTCGGTGTACTCGTCCAGGCACAGGTCCGACATGATCACCAGGTCGTCGCCGACCTCGGCCCGCACGTCACGGATCGCGAGCTGGAGGATGCCGTCCGGCTCGGTGCCCGCCGTGCCCAGCGCGTCCTTGTTCTCGTCGGCCGGGACACCGAAGAGCATGATCCCCGCGACGCCCGCCTCGACCGCCTCGACCGCCGCCTTCCGCAGCGTGTCCCGGGTGTGCTGGACGACGCCCGGCATCGCCGAGATCGCGAAGGGCTCGCTGATGCCCTCCCGTACGAACGCCGGCAGGATCAGGTCCGAGGGGTGCAGCCGGTTCTCCGCGACCATCCGCCGCATCGCCGGGGTGGTGCGCAGCCGCCGGGGCCGCGAGCCGGGAAAGGATCCGTACGCGCTCATCTTCAGTCGCCTCTTCGAGCATCGACAGCAGTCGGGAACAAGCGTAGAGCCCCCTCACCCGCTCCCCCGCGCCGGTCCTCGCCCGGTCGTTCGGCGCGCCCGCCGGGACGGCGAGGGCCCGGACGCGTTCCACGTCCGGGCCCTCGCCGATCCTGCCGCGACCGTCAGGTCGTACGACGCCTGCGCGCGCCGGGGCGGCGTTCGCTCGGGCGGGAGACCGCCTCGCCGGCCTCCTTGGCCGCCTCGCGGCGGGCCTCTCCGTACGCGGCCAGCGCCTCCGCCAGCTTGCCGACGCTCGGCTCCGGCGACAGCACGTCCACGCGCAGCCCGTGCTCCTCCGCGGTCTTGGCCGTCGCCGGCCCGATGCACGCGATGACGGTCACGTTGTGCGGCTTGCCCGCGATGCCGACCAGGTTCCGCACCGTCGACGAGGAGGTGAAGAGCACCGCGTCGAAACCGCCGCCCTTGATCGCCTCGCGGGTGTCCGCCGGCGGCGGCGACGCGCGGACCGTCCGGTAGGCGGTCACGTCGTCGACCTCCCAGCCGAGCTCGATCAGCCCGGCCACCAGGGTCTCGGTGGCGATGTCGGCGCGCGGCAGGAAGACGCGGTCGATCGGGTCGAAGACCGGGTCGTAGGGCGGCCAGTCCTCCAGCAGCCCGGCCGCCGACTGCTCGCCGCTCGGCACGAGGTCCGGCTTCACGCCGAACTCGACCAGCGCGGCCGCGGTCTGCTCGCCCACCGCGGCGACCTTGATGCCCGCGAAGGCCCGCGCGTCGAGCCCGTACTCCTCGAACTTCTCGCGCACCGCCTTCACCGCGTTGACGGAGGTGAAGGCGATCCACTCGTAGCGGCCCGTGACCAGGCCCTTGACCGCCCGCTCCATCTGCTGCGGGGTGCGCGGCGGCTCCACGGCGATGGTCGGCACCTCGTGCGGCACCGCGCCGTACGAACGCAGCTGGTCGGAGAGCGAAGCGGCCTGCTCCTTCGTCCGCGGTACGAGGACCCGCCAGCCGAACAGCGGCTTCGACTCGAACCAGGCCAGTTCCTCGCGCCGCGCGGCGGCGCCCTGCTCACCGACCACGGCTATGACGGGACGCGCGCCCTCCGGCGAGGGCAGCACCTTGCCCTGCTTGAACACCTGGGCGATGGTGCCCAGGGTCGCGCTCCAGGTCCGCTGCCGGGTCGTCGTACCGCCGACGGTCACCGTCAGCGGGGTCTCCGGCTTGCGGCCGGCGGACACCAGCTCGGCGGCCGCGGCGGACACCGTCTCCAGCGTCGCGGTGACGACGAGGCTGCCGCCACTGGCGCCCACCTCGCTCCAGCACTTCGCCGAGGCGTGCCGCGCGTCCACGAACCGTACGTCGGTCCCCGACTCCCCGCGCAGCGGCACACCCGCGTACGCGGGCACGCCGACGGCGGTCGCGACACCGGGCACCACCTCGAAGGGGATCCCCTCCGCGGCGCAGGCGAGCATCTCGCCGGACGCGTTCCCGTCGAGCCCGGGGTCGCCGGTGACGGCGCGGACGACCCGCCTGCCGGACCGCGCGGCCTCCATGACAAGATTGGCGGCGTCGCGGATCACCGGGACCCCGGCGGCGGCTGACACTTCGTCAGCCACCGTCAGCTGCGGCGTGTCGACACCCGCGCGCGCGTGGGTCCGTACGACCTCGAGCACCTCGGGCTCGGCGATCAGTACGTCCGCGGCGGCGAGCGCCTCGACGGCGCGCAGCGTCAGCAGACCCGGGTCGCCGGGGCCGGCACCGAGGAAGGTGACGAGTCCGTGGGCGGCGACGACCGGAAAAGCGGAGGTGGTCGGACGTGAGGGGTTCAAAGCGATCGCTCCCCCATAAGACCGGCCGCGCCCTTGGCCAGCATCTCGTCCGCGAGTTCGCGGCCGAGCGCCATGGCCTCGTCATACGACTGGGGCACGGGACCGGTGGTGGACAGCTGCACCAGCGTCGAGCCGTCGAGGGTACCGACGACGCCGCGCAGGCGCATTTCATTGACAATCTGCCCGTCGGCCAACAGGTCGGCGAGCGCGCCCACGGGTGCGCTGCAGCCGGCCTCCAGGGCGGCGAGCAGGGAACGCTCCGCGGTCACGGCGGCCCGGGTGTGCGGGTCGTCGAGCTCGCCGAGCGCGGCGATGAGGTCCGTGTCGGACGCGAGGCACTCCACGGCCAGGGCCCCCTGGCCGGGAGCGGGCAGCACGCTGTCGACGGACAGCAGGTCGGTGGCCTCGTCACCGCGGCCGATCCGGTTCAGCCCGGCCGCGGCCAGCACGACCGCGTCGAGCTCGCCCGCCCGCACGAACCCGATCCGGGTGTCGACGTTGCCGCGGATCGGGACCGTTTCGATCCGCTTGCCGAGGCTCCGGGCGTACGCGTTGAGCTGCGCGGTGCGGCGCGGCGAACCGGTGCCGATCCGCGCGCCGTCGGGCAGCTGCTCGAAGGTCAGCCCGTCCCGGGCGACGAGCGCGTCACGCGGGTCCTCCCGCTTCGGCATGGCCGCGATGACCAGCTCGTCGGGCTGCGCGGTCGGCAGGTCCTTCAGCGAGTGCACGGCGAAGTCGACCTCGCCGCGCACCAGGGCGTCGCGCAGCGCGGTGACGAACACGCCGGTGCCGCCGATCTGCGCGAGGTGCTCGCGGGACACGTCACCGTAGGTCGTGATCTCCACGAGCTCGACGGGCCGGCCGGTGATCGCCCGGACCGCCTCGGCGACGTGCCCGGACTGGGACATGGCCAGCTTGCTGCGCCTCGTGCCGAGCCGGAGGGGCTGGTCGGGACGTGTGTTCATGATGCCCGTCCTGGGTCGTCGTTCTTCGGATCGGCCGCGTCCGCCCGGCTGACGGATGCCACCGTCTGAGGGTCGAGGTCGAAGAGTTCGCGCAGCGCCTCCGCGTACCCGGCGCCGCCGGGCTCGCTCGCGAGCTGCTTGACGCGCACGGTCGGCGCGTGGAGGAGCTTGTCGACGACGCGGCGCACGGTCTGGGTGACCTCGGCCCGCTGCCGTTCGTCGAGATCGGGTACCCGCCCGTCGAGCCGCGCCACCTCCATGGCGACGACCTCGGCGGCCATCGCCCGCAGGGCGACGACGGTGGGGGTGATGTGCGCGGCCCGCTGGGCGGCCCCGAACGCGGCCACCTCCTCGGCGACGATCCCGCGCACGGCGTCGACGTCGGCCGCCATCGGCGCGTCGGCGGAGGTCTCCGCCAGCGACTCGATGTCGACCAGCCGTACTCCCGGGATCCGGTGCACCGCGGCGTCGATGTCCCGCGGCATGGCCAGGTCCAGCAGCGCCAGCCGTACGGGGGCCCCGTCGGCCCGGCTGCGGGCCGTCCGGCGGGGCTGCCGCTGGGCGGCGGCCTCCCCCTGGTCGGCCCAGGTGCCGTGCAGTTCGAGCGAGTCGGCGTCGACCCCGGTCAGCGCGGCGCGGCCTTCGCCGGCCGGCGCGTCCAGGCCCAGGGGGCAGCCCTCGGGCTCGGCGGCGGCGATGGTGCGTACGGCTCCGGCGTCGGAGAGGCGCCGGCCGGCCTCGGCGGCGGCCACCAGCCGGGCCAGTACGTCGGCCCCCGCGGGGCCCGCGGCCCGCGCGCCGGACGCCTGCGCGGGGACCCCGGACCCGTCCGGGCCCACCGCCGCGGGTTCCACCGTCACGTCCCCGGACAGGGCGGCGAGGACGTCGTCCCCGCTCAGCACCAGCCCGGTCGCGCCCGTACAGGACACGACCACGTCAACACGTGTCAGCTCCTCGGCCACCGAGCCCATGGTCACGGCCCGCGCCGTCACACCGGTGCCCGAGGCAACCAGAATCTCGGCGAGACGCTCGGCCCGCTCCGCGGTCCGGTTCGCCACCGCGATGTCGGCGACGCCCACCCGGGCCAGCGTGGCGGCGGCCAGCGAGGACATCGAGCCGGCGCCGATCACCAGCGCCCGCTTGCCCGCGGCCCACCGCTCCACCGGCTCGTGCACGGCGAGCTGCTCCAGCCCGAAGGTCACCAGGGACTGCCCGGCCCGGTCGATCCCGGTCTCGGAGTGCGCCCGCTTGCCGACCCGCAGCGCCTGCTGGAAGAGGTCGTTGATCAGCCGCCCGGCGGTGTGGAGCTCCTGCCCCAGCGCCAGCGCGTCCTTGATCTGCCCGAGGATCTGGCCCTCGCCGACGACCATCGAGTCCAGCCCGCACGCCACCGAGAACAGGTGGTGCACCGCCCGGTCCTCGTAGTGGACGTAGAGGTACGGAGTGAGCTCCTCCAGGGCCACCCCGCTGTGCTGGGCCAGCAGCGTCGACAGCTCGGCGACACCGGCGTGGAACTTGTCCACGTCCGCGTACAGCTCGATCCGGTTGCAGGTGGCCAGTACGGCGGCCTCGGTGGCCGGCTCGGCGGCCAGCGTGTCGTGCAGCAGCTTGACCTTGGCATCGGCGGACAGCGAAGCCCGCTCCAGCACGCTCACCGGCGCGCTGCGATGACTGAGGCCTACGACGAGCAGACTCATGCCGGCATCACCGCCGGGACGTCACCCTCGGGACCGCCCTTGCGCGCGGCCGCGGCGGCCCGCCCGGCCGGCGGCACGAGGGCGGCGGCCGGAGCGGCCCCGGTGCCCGTGCCGGCGCCGGAGTCGGCGAGGTCCTCGGCGGCAGCGGCGGCCGCCGCTCCCTCACCGGCCTTGCGCTGCTCGTGGAACGCCAGGATCTGGAGCTCGATCGACAGGTCGACCTTGCGCACGTCGACGCCGTCCGGCACGGACAGCACGGTCGGCGCGAAGTTCAGGATGGAGGTGACGCCCGCGGCGATCAGCCGCTCGCTCACCTGCTGCGCGGCGCCGGCGGGGGTCGCGATGACCCCGATCGAGACGCCGTTGTCCTCGATGATCGCCTCGAGCTCGTCGGTGTGCCGCACGGGCATGCCGGCGACCATCTTCCCGGCCATCGCGGGATCGGCGTCGATCAGCGCCGCCACGCGGAAGCCGCGGGAGGCGAAACCGCCGTAGTTGGCCAGGGCGGCGCCGAGGTTTCCGATGCCGACGATGACGACCGGCCAGTCCTGGGTCAGGCCGAGCTCGCGGGAGATCTGGTAGACGAGGTACTCGACGTCGTAGCCGACGCCCCGCGTACCGTAGGAGCCGAGGTACGAGAAGTCCTTGCGCAGCTTCGCCGAGTTGACTCCGGCGGCGGTCGCGAGCTCTTCGGAGGACACCGTGGGCACCGATCGCTCGGAGAGCGCGGTGAGGGCACGCAAGTACAGCGGAAGCCTGGCGACAGTGGCCTCGGGAATACCTCGGCTGCGGGTCGCCGGTCGGTGAGTTCGGCCAGTTGCCACGATGCTCCTGCGGGATGAGCGGGGCTGCAGGCGGCCTCTTGTCCCAGGACCGCCCCGTCGAATGCAGGCTATGTCTTTGTGAACGCGTGCACAAAGATTGTGTCCGCTTTGTCCGACCAAAGTGACCGGGGTCACGCGGGTCGGGCACCCGGGGGTGGAACCGGGAACGGGTCGAACCCGTTCAAATCCCGAGGGGGGCAAAACCGTACACACTCCTCATCAATACGCCCCCGAGTCCCCATAAATCGCCCATGATGGTAACGGCCAGAACGGTCAGGCTCCCAATGCCCGTCGCAGCCGGTCCGGGTTCACCCTCCAGAAGGTGTGCTGCTCGCCGTCCACGAGCACCACCGGAATCTGCTCCCAGTGCAGCCGGTACAGCTCCTCGTCCTGCGAGATGTCCTTCTTCTCCCACTGTGCGCCCGTCTCGGCGCAGATCTCCTCGATCACCGACTGGGCGTCGTCACAGAGGTGACAGCCCGGCTTCCCGATGAGGGTGACCATCCGCTCGGCGGGACGCTTCTTTTCCTTACGGCGCAGCAAAGGGCTCATGTCCTCATTGTCCCGCCCGGGAGCGGGGTGCCCGAAGTGTTAACCACCCCCTAACCCGGCGGTTCGGGAACTCCCGAACACAATGGCTATGCTCGCGTCATGGCCGCTCTGGGATGGCTCACCCCCCGTAGGCGCTCCGCCACCGCGCGGAGCGTGCTGGCAGGCGAGGCCTCGGCCGAGGCCGCCCGCAAGACCGCACAGGCCGACACCCCACCTTCCGCCACGACCGCCGAAGCGGAAGCAGAAGCGGAAGCTGCCGCCGGGGCGGCGGCCGAGGCCGCCGAACCCGAGTTCCCGGTCCCGGGCGACGACCTCGCCGCGGCCTTCTTCGACCTCGACAACACCGTCATGCAGGGCGCCGCGATCTTCCACTTCGGCCGCGGCCTCTACAAGCGCGAGTTCTTCCAGCGCCGCGAGCTCGCCCGCTTCGCCTGGCAGCAGGCCTGGTTCCGGCTGGCCGGCGTCGAGGACCCCGAGCACATGCAGGACGCCCGCGACAGCGCCCTGTCCATCGTCAAGGGCCACAGGGTCTCCGAGCTGATGTCCATCGGCGAGGAGATCTACGACGAGTACATGGCGGAGCGGATCTGGCCGGGCACCCGCGCCCTCGCCCAGGCCCACCTCGACGCAGGCCAGAAGGTGTGGCTGGTCACCGCCGCCCCCGTCGAGACGGCCACGATCATCGCCCGCCGCCTCGGCCTGACCGGCGCCCTGGGCACCGTCGCCGAGTCCGTGGACGGGATCTACACCGGGCGCCTGGTCGGCGAACCCCTGCACGGCCCCGCCAAGGCGGAAGCGGTCCGCGCGCTGGCCGCCGCCGAGGAGCTGGACCTCGACCGCTGCGCCGCGTACAGCGATTCGCACAACGACATTCCGATGCTGTCCCTGGTCGGACACCCGTACGCGATCAATCCCGATACAAAACTGCGCAAGCATGCCCGCGCCAACGACTGGCGTCTGCGCGACTACCGGACCGGCCGCAAGGCGGTGAAGGTCGGCGTCCCGGCCGCCGCCGGAGTCGGCGCGATCGCGGGCGGCACGGCCGCGGCCATCGCCCTGCACCGCCGCCGCAAGTAGCAACGCCGGGCCGGAGGCCGGTTCCGGCCCGCCCGGCCCGCATTCGCTCACCTCTACCCGTGCCTCCGGCACGGCACTCCGGCCTGCCCGACTCGGTCGCGAGCCTCTGTGGAAGCGTCCATTCCGCGCACCCAAGCGATCACCAACCGATCAACAACTGGGCCTGAATATGCCCTGGACACGTAAGAGAAGTGTCGTAACCGGTGATTTAGACAACTGGGTGTAGCGCTGCCTGTACGAAGCGTTATTCTCCTCAAACGCATGCCACCGGCCATCTGTCGCCACGACGGGTGAACGGTCCCGCACTGCACGTGATGGAAGCTCTGCCTCTGGGAGTCCCGTGTACCCACCTGTCGGGGTTGACGCCTCGGGCCTGGCTACGCTGCGCGCAACGGTCCTCGACCACCTGCGCGGCTTCGTCCCCACCGCGTACGCCGTCCCCGCCTTCGCCGTACCCGCCGGCCTCGGCCCGGCCGGCCCTTGCTACGCCCTGACCGACGGCGGCGCGACGGTGGGCAGACGAGGTCGCGCGGCCGCCGGATCGACCGGCTCCGCCGGCACGACCGCGCCCACCGCCCGCCGCCCCACCGCGGACAGCGACCAGGCCCGCATGATGGACCTGGTCGAACGCGCCCAGGCCGGCGAGGCCGAGGCCTTCGGCCGCCTCTACGACCAGTACAGCGACACGGTGTACCGCTACATCTACTACCGCGTCGGCGGCAAGGCGACCGCGGAGGATCTCACCAGCGAGACCTTCCTGCGCGCGCTGCGCCGCATCTCCACCTTCACCTGGCAGGGCCGTGACTTCGGCGCCTGGCTGGTGACCATCGCGCGGAACCTGGTGGCGGACCACTTCAAGTCCAGCCGCTTCCGCCTGGAGGTCACCACCGGCGAGATGCTCGACGCCAACGAGGTGGAACGCAGCCCCGAGGACTCCGTCCTGGAGTCCCTCTCCAACGCGGCGCTCCTCGAAGCCGTGCGCAAACTCAACCCGCAACAGCAGGAGTGCGTCACGCTGCGCTTCCTCCAAGGCCTCTCGGTCGCCGAAACGGCCCGGGTCATGGGGAAGAACGAGGGCGCCATCAAGACGCTCCAGTACCGGGCGGTCCGCACCCTGGCCCGCCTGCTCCCGGACGACGCGCGCTGACCCGCACGGCGGGCCGCACCCCGCAGCCCGCCCGCCCCTACCGACGACGCCCCACCAGACAACGCCCCACCAGATGATGTCCGACGACGACACGACCTCACACCCGGTGACCCCTCGATGACGCTGTGGTCCGATCATCCTTCGTCCGTAACCCAAGTGCCGCGCCGCTCGTTGTGCGGAATGCAGGCTCCCTGTGGACACGCCCTGCCCGAAGCCGCTCACTCGAAAGTGTGGATGTGCTCAAGGAAGGCAACCTTCCGGACACTCAGGGGAGTCGATCGTCATGACGAGAGGAGGTGCCGCCAGTGATCGCGAACGTGACTCCGCACCGGCGGGCGAACGCCTTCGCCCAGGCCCTGGAGGATCGGAACCCATCCGATCTTTCAGAACCGGACCCGGCGGCCGAGCAGTCCGAGGCACCTGCCGAACCTGCCGACCACGACCGGCTGTTGGCCCTGGCGAACGCACTCGGCGAAAGAATGCCGCGCCCCGTGCTGGACCCCGAGGTCAAAGTGGTGCAACGAGCACAGCTCGTCGCCGCCATGGAGGCCATGGTGATGGAGGAGAGGGCCGGGGGCGGTGCCGCCTCGGACCCTCTGGTGCCCGAGCAGCGGACCGGCCGCGGCGCCCACCGGGCGACGTCGCTCCGGAAATTGCGGCCCCGCTCCCGCTGGTCCAAGGGCATCGCAGCGGGTGGCCTCACCGTGGGTGTGGCCGCAGGGGCCTTCAGCGGAGTGGCCGCTGCCAGCACGGACGCCCTGCCCGGTGACTCCCTCTACCCGGTCAAACGGGGCATGGAGGACCTGAAGTTGGGCATGGCCGACGAGGATTCGGACCGGGGCGAGCTCTACCTCGACCGGGCCTCGAACCGTCTGTCGGAGGCCCGCCGGCTGATGGAACGGGGCCGCACGGGCGTCCTCGACCACGAATCCCTGGGCGAGATCCGCCGAGCGCTGGCGGGCATGAAGCACGACGCGGCGGAGGGCCACCGGCTGCTCCAGGCCGCGTACGCACGGGACGGTTCGCTGGGCCCGATCCAGACCCTGTCCTCGTTCTCCCGCTCCCACCGCGACGCGTGGGGCCGGCTCCGGGAGAAGCTCCCGGCGCAGCTCACCGACGTCGGAGGAGAGGTCGAATCGGTCTTCCAGGCCATAGACGATGACGTCGCGCCGCTCCAGGGCCTGCTGCCGAAGCCCCCGGAGCAGACCCGCGGCCAGCCGGGCACCTCGGCCAAGCCGAGCACCCCGGCCACCGGGAAGCAGCATTCCGCACCGGCTCCGGCCGCGCCCTCCTCGGCACCGGCGGCCTCCTCCCCGACCCCGTCGTCCGGCAGCCGGCCCCCGGCACCCGCCGGAGGCGGCCTCCTGGGCGGTACGGGCGACCTGCTGAACCCCCCGGCGGGCCAGGCCCCTCCCGGGACCCAGGCACCGCACACCCCGGAGCTCCCGCAGCCGGACATCACCCTGCCGCCGCTCCTCCCGGGCCTCCTCCCGGGCCTCGGCCTCAACGCCGAGGACGCGGACCAGTAAGGACGAGGGGGCCGCGCGACCGCGCGGCCCCCTCGCTCTGCCGGCGCTTCTTCTGCCGGCCCTCGCTCTGCCGGCCCCGACCCGTCGGCCCCGGTCCGCTGCCGTCCGTCAGAAGAACACGGACCGCCGCTGCACCAGCAGCTTGTACAGCGTGTGCTGGATCTGCTCCCGCACCTGGTCCGTCAGGTTGAACATCAGCATCGGATCCTCCGCGGCCTCCGCCGCGTACCCGTCCGTCGGGATCGGCTCACCGAACTGGATCGTCCACTTCGTCGGCAGCGGTACCGCCCCCAACGGCCCCAGCCACGGGAACGTCGGCGTGATCGGGAAGTACGGGACCCCCAGCAGCCGCGCGAGCGTCTTCGCGTTGCCGACCATCGGGTAGATCTCCTCCGCCCCCACGATCGAGCAGGGCACGATCGGCGTACCCGCACGCAGCGCCGTCGACACGAACCCGCCCCGCCCGAACCGCTGCAGCTTGTACCGCTCTCCGAACGGCTTCCCTATCCCCTTGAAGCCCTCCGGCATCACACCGACCAGCTCCCCGGCCTCCAGCAGCCGCTGCGCGTCCTCCGCGCAGGCCAGGGTGTGACCGGCCTTCCGCGCCAGCTCGTTCACCACCGGCAGCATGAAGACCAGGTCGGCCGCCAGCAGCCGCAGGTGCCGCTCGGCGGGGTGGTGGTCGTGCACGGCGACCTGGAGCATCAGACCGTCCAGCGGCAGCGTCCCCGAGTGGTTCGCCACGATCAGCGCGCCACCCTCCTTCGGGATGTTCTCGATGCCCTTGACCTCGACCCGGAAGTACTTGTCGTACAGCGGCCGCATCAAGGTCATCAGGACCTGGTCCGTCAGCTCCTTGTCGTAGCCGAAGTCGTCGACCTCGTAGTCCCCGGTGATCCGCCGCCGCAGGAACGCCAGCCCGCCCGCGATCCGCCGGTCCCAGCCGTCACCGGAAGCCTGCGCCGGCACGGCGACGGGCGGCTCCGCCGGCCCGGCCTCCGGCTCGGGCGCCGGTGCCGGTACCGCCCGCACCTTCCGGGGCACGGTCCGCCGGCGCGGCCGGTCCTCGTCGAAAGGAATGACCTTGGCGTCCGCCACTATCGCTTCGCTCCCTCGTTCGCACCGGCGCCCGCACCCGCGCCCGTATCCACATTCAGCATCCCCGCCACCCGCTCCACGGCCCGCTCGACGCGCTCCGCCGGCAGCAGCCCGCTCCCACGGCTGCGCGCGAAGTCGGCGAACGTCTCGGCGGTCGTGTAGAGCGGCCGGAACCCCAGGGTGTCCCGCATCTGCGTGGTCTCCACGACCCGCCCGTGCGTCAGCAGCCGGATCTGCTCGGGGGAGAAGTCCGTCACCCCGACCGCGCGCAGCGCCGAACCCACCCACGTCACCGCGGGCAGCAGCAACGGCACCGTCGGCCTCCCCAGCCGCCGCGAGCACTGCGACAGCAGCAGCACCCCGTCACCGGCGATGTTGAAGGTCCCGCTGTTCAGGGTGCCGCGCTGCGGCTCCCCCGCCGCCAGCCGCAGCACGTCCACCACGTCGTCCTCGTGGACGAACTGGAGTCTGGGGTCGTAACCGAGGACCGTCGGCATGACCGGCATCGAGAAGTACTCGGCGAGGGCCGAGTCCGCGTACGGCCCCAGGATGTTCGCGAAGCGCAGCACGCACACCGCCACGTCCGGCCGCCTGCGCGCGAACCCCCGTACGTACCCCTCGACCTCGGCGGCCTCCTTCGCGAAACCGCCCGCCGGCAGCGACTTCGGCTGCGTGGTCTCGGTGAACACGGCCGGATCCCGGGACGTGCCCCCGTACACGCTGGTGCTCGACTTCACGACGAGCCGTCGTACGGTCGGCGACTTCTGGCAGGCCCCGAGGAGCTGCATCGTCCCGATGACGTTCGTTTCCTTGACCGTGCTGCGCGCACCGGCCGCTCCCGGGCCGCCCCCGGTGACCGCGAGGTGCACCACGGTGTCCACGGCGTGCTCGGCGAGCACGCGGGCGATCCCCGACTGTCTGATGTCCGCCTGTACGAACTCGGCCGAGCCGAGCCGGTGCGGCGGTCTCACCGCGTCGACCGCGATGACCCGCTCCACCTCCGGGTCGCGCTGGATCCGCCGCACGAAGCGGCCCCCCAGCTGCCGGGCAGCCCCGGTGACGAGCACGACCTTCCCCACGAGCTCAGCGCCTCCCTCGAAGAAGTACCCCGGCTGCACCGCAGCCCCTCCACCAGGATGGTGGAGGGGCTGCGGAGAACACGTACAGCTGCCGTTTACTTCTTGTTACGACGCTGGACGCGGGTGCGCTTGAGCAGCTTGCGGTGCTTCTTCTTAGCCATCCGCTTGCGCCGCTTCTTGATAACAGAGCCCACGACTACCCTCGCTCACTTCTCTTCACTCGGTGCGGGGCGTCTGGGCCCACACGACCTACGTCGGCCTAGCCTACCCGCCCAAGCTCTGAGCTTGTAATCCGCGGCCTCCGCAGGAGTTCCGGAGCCTCCCCTCAGGCCGATTCCACCCCCACGAAAGACTCCCGGAGGTACTCGTGGACCGCGTTCTCGGGGACCCGGAAGGACCGGCCCACCCGGATCGCGGGCAGATGACCGTTGTGCACCAAGCGGTACACGGTCATCTTCGACACTCGCATCACCGAGGCGACCTCCGCCACGGTCAGGAACTGAACCTCACTGAGAGGCCTCTCGCCAGCAGCCATGACACCCACCTTGACCTTCCGCGCATGACGGGCACCGGCTTCCCCTCCGGTTACTCCTCGTCGTCGCACGCTCACTCCCCAGAGTAGGGGCGTGTGATACGAGTGGGGAAGAGGAGCTACGGCCACTCCTGACGCCCCGGCAGTCTTGCGCGGTGCAGCAGGTATCGCGTAAGCGGCCGGTAGTAGTCCGGCCGCACCCCGTCATCAAGCGGAACGGCCACCGCCACCCGCCCCTCGGCCTCCCCGACGAACAACGCGGGATCATCCGTATCGGCCAGCCCGATCGCCTCGACACCGAGCTGACCTGCACCGCAGACCCACCCGTGGTCCCCCACCACCAGTTCCGGCAACGGCCCGCCGGCCTCCGCCAGCGCCCCGAGCGCGATCCGAACCGGCAGCGGCGAATGGGAGTGCGCGCCGGTGGCACTCCCCGCCGGCCGCGCGCCGGGTTCCCGCACCAACGCGACTCCCCGCACGTAGTCGATCCGATGCGGACGTACGCCGAACCGGGTCGCCATGTCGACACGGACCCCCTGCGCCGGAGTGAGGACAACACATCCCGCCGCCGACAGGGCCTCGGCCAAACAGGCGTAGAACTCCAGGAGCCGGTGCGGGTGACCCGTCCCGAACAGTACGGGCGCCCGTGCCCCCGCCACCGCCCCCAGCCGCTGCGCGAACGCCTCCAGAGCGGCCACCGTCCGCTCCGGATCGATCACGTCCGGCCCGCTGACGTGCGCGGGATCCGCCGACACCCCGCACTTGGCCGCCATCAGCCCCAGCAGCTCACCCTCGTCCCACACCCGCTCCGGGTCCAGCCCCAGCAGCACCCGCGGATCGCGCGCCGCGAACAGCCGGTAACTGCGCAGGCTCTCCTCCCGCGTCGTGGCGACGGGCCCGGCCAACCGGGCGGCCAGCAGATGCGCACGCAGCGCGCCGGTGCTCAACACCCTCCGATGCTGCCGCACGCGACCTGGTGGTTCATCAATTACACGGAACCGCCCCACAGTTGGCGTAACGACGCACCGCCGGACGACACCCCGTCAGGTCAGCATCCCGCGCAGCGGGAACACCGCCCGCCGCGTCGCGAGAACGGCCTGATCCGTACGGTCCGCCGGATCGTAGCCCCCCTCCCAGTCCCGCCACGCCACCGTCCGGCCGTCCGTCATCCGCGCCGGCGCGGGCTGCCGCGTCCGCGCGTACACCTCGTCCCGCCACTCCCGCGGCACCTCCGCCGCCGGATCCACCGGCCGGTGCGCGGCGATCCCCACCAGGTGCGTCCACGACCGCGGTACGACGTCCACCACCGCGTACCCGCCGCCGCCCAGCGCCAGCCACCGCCCGTCACAGTGCTCGTGCGCCAGCCGGTGACACGCCTCCTGAACCTCCCGCTGCGCGTCCAGCGACACCGCCAGGTGGGCCAGCGGATCCTCGAAGTGCGTATCCGCCCCGTGCTGGCTCACCAGCACCTGCGGCCGGAAGTCCGCCAACAGCTCGGGCACCGTCGCGTGGAACGCCCGCAGCCACCCCTCGTCACCCGTCCCCGCGGGCAGCGCCACGTTCACGGCGCTCCCCTGCGCCCCGGCGCCGCCGGTCTCCTCCGGCCAGCCGGTCTGCGGGAACAGCGTGCGGGGATGCTCGTGCACCGAGACCGTCAGCACCCGCGGATCGTCCCAGAACGCCGCCTGCACCCCGTCGCCGTGGTGGACGTCCACGTCCACGTACGCGACCCGCTCCGCGCCCAGCTCCAGCAGCCGCGCCACGGCCAGCGCCGCGTCGTTGTAGACGCAGAAGCCGGCCGCCGCGCCCGGCATCGCGTGGTGCAGCCCGCCGGCGAAGTTCACCGCGTGTTCCGCGTCACCCCGCCAGACCGCCTCGGCCGCCGCCACGGACTGCCCCGCGATCAGCGCCGAAGCCTCGTGCATCCCGGCGAACGCCGGGTCGTCCATGGTCCCCAGCCCGTACGAGCCGTCCGCCGTCCCCGGGTCGGCGGACACCGCCCGCACTGCGGACACGTACTCCTCACGGTGGACCAGCCGCAGCGTCGAATCCCCGGCCGCGCGGGCCGCCCGTACCTCCACCGCCCGGTCCAGCCCGAAGGCGCGCACCAGGCCCATGGTCAGCGCCAGGCGCACCGGGTCCATCGGATGGCCCGGTCCGAAGTCATACTTCGTTACCGCCTCGTCCCACATCAACAACCCGTGGCCGCTCATGCCCGCCACCGTATCGGGCCCCGCTCGAACCGAACGAGCGGGTACTGAACAGCGGCACCAACACCAGCACCATCGGCACGAGCATCGCGCCCCGGTAGTTCCACGCGTCCCCGATCCCCCCGACGAGCGGCGAACCGATCAGGAACCCGACGTAGTTGAAGATGTTCAGCCGTGCGACGGCCGTGTCCGAGGCCCCGGGGAAGAGCCGCCCCGCCGCCGCGAACGTCTGCGGCACGATCACGCACAGCCCGATCCCCAGCAGCGTGAACCCGAGCATCCCCCACCACGCCCCCGGCGCGGCGGCCACCACCGCGAACCCTCCCGCGGCCACCACCGTCCCGCCCCGCACCACGGCCACCGCACCGAACCGGCGCACCCCGAGGTCCCCCACGGCCCGCCCGATCAGCGTCGTCACCATGTACACGTTGTAGGGGACGGTCGCGAGCTGCTCCGAACTCCCCAGCACGTCCTGGAGGTACTTGGCACTCCAGTTCGCGACGGTCGAATCACCGATGTACGCGCACGCCATCACCAGGCACAGCGGCAGCAGCAGCTTGCCGCCCTTCTCCGGCCACCCCTGCCCCTCGTCCTTCGCCCCGGCCGTCGCGTCGACGTAGTACCGGCTCCCCACGAGCGCCAGCGGCAGCACCACCACCACGGCCGGCAGGTACCCGGTGAACAGCTCCAGGTGCCAGTGCGCCCCCGCCCACGCCGCGGACGCCCCCAGGATCCCGCCCAGGCTGTACGAGGCGTGGAACCCGAGCATGATGCTGCGCCCGTACGCCCGCTGGAGGCTGACCCCGAGCATGTTCATCGAGGCGTCGAGCGCGCCCACGGACAGCCCGAACACCCCCAGGGCCACGGCCACCTGCCACATCGCGCTGCCGGCCCCCACCCCCAGGAGCGACAGCAGCACCACCGGCTGCGCCCACCGCAGCACCGCACTGGGCGGGACCCGCTTCACCAGGTGCTCGGTCGCGACGCTGGACACCCCGGCCAGGACCGGCACGGCGGCGAGGAACGCGGGTAGGAGCCCGTCGGATATCCCGTACCGGTCCTGGATGGCCGGGATGCGGGTCACGAGGAGGGCGAAGGCCACCCCCTGGGCGAAGAAGCTGAACCCCAGCGCCCGGCGCCCACGCCGCAGCCGCACATCAACTGTCATGGCGGCTGAGCGTAGGCCCAGGGGCTACCGGTGGGTAGAGCGATCACACACCCAATCCGAGCAGCCCGTACAGCTCCTTCATCTCTCCGAAGTAGGCGTTGGCTCCGGGGAGGGCCTCGGCGGGGGTCATGGACGTGAACGCCAGCACGTCCATGCCGGCCGCCCGGGCCGCTTCCACTCCGAGCCGGCTGTCCTCGACGACGACGCACCGCGCGGGCGGGACGCCCATCATGTCCGCGGCGTGGAGGAACAGGTCGGGCGCCGGCTTGCCCCGGCCGACGTCCTCGGAGCTGAAGATCCATTCCTCTTCGAACCATTCGCCGAGCCCGGCGCTGCGGTGCCCGACCCGGATCCGTTCGTGGGTCCCGGAGGAGGCGAGGCAGTACGGCACTCCTTGCGCGGACAGTTCCGCGAGCACCTCGGTGATTCCGGGGACGGGCCGCAGGTCCCGCTCGAACGCGGCGAAGATCCGCTGATGGAGGACCTGGTCGAAGTCCTCGGGCAGCGGCTGTCCGGTGCGTTCGAGGACCAGGTCGTGCACCCGGTGCACGGCGGCGCCCATGTAGTCGCGCAGCGACTCGTCGTAGGTCGTGGGGTGCCCGAGCTCCGTCAGGTACGCGGAGAGGATGGTGTTCGAGAGCGGCTCGCTGTCCACGAGGACGCCGTCGTTGTCGAAGATGACCAGCTCATAGCCCATCCACCCACAGTACGAGCGTTCGGTCCGACTTCCCGGTAGCCGGATGCCGGTAAACGGACGAACTCTGCCCCCGGGGCCGGCGCCTCGCGGGCGGAACTGGCCGTAAACGCAGAAAAGCCCCGCACCATAAGGTGCGGGGCTTTCCCACAATGATTGTTCGGCGGCGTCCTACTCTCCCACAGGGTCCCCCCTGCAGTACC
>NZ_JBWKGY010000007.1:0-416426 GCF_056433525.1 Streptomyces sp. NPDC044704 | reverse complement strand
TGCACACATCACTTAGAGCGGGCACGTCATGTCGGAATAAGACCGACGCGCCACAACGTCCTCGCTGTGTAATTGCCTACCAGCACCCGAAGGCCCGGCAGGTCTTTTTCAAAGGAACCTCATCCACCGAAGTGGACGGGGTATCAACTTCTGGCGTTGATTTTTGGCACGCTGTTGAGTTCTCAAGGAACGGACGCTTCCTTTGTACTCACCCTCTCGGGTTTTCCTCCGGGCTTTCGTTCTGTGTTCTTGCGTTTCCGACTCTATCAGACTCTTTCGGGCCCGATTTCCTCGGTGCTTTCCAGGTCTTGCGCTTTCGCGCTTTTCCTTTCCGGCGGTTCCGACTCTATCAGATTCATTTCCGTGTCGTTTCCGACTTGGATTGGAATTCCGATGGCCTTCGGGGGGCCTTTCCCTTTCGGGCGGATCAGACTTTATCAGGTCTCCCTGGGTCTTGGATCCCACCCGCTCGCAGACCGGTCCGGGCACACGTGTGTGCTCGGGGTCGTGCGAGGTGGAGACGTAAACGTACTGGAGCGGGGCCCCCGGATGCAAATCCGGTTGCCCCGCTCCGGTGTGGTCGCTACGGGCGAGGTCAGACCTCGACCACGACCGGGAGGATCATCGGGCGGCGGCGGTAGCCGTCCGAGACCCACTTGCCCATGGTGCGGCGGATGAGCTGCTGGATCTGGTGCGGCTCTGCCACGCCGTCGGCGCCGGCCCGGGCGATGGCGTCCTCGATCTTCGGCAGGATCGCCGCGAAGGCGGAGTCCTCGATGCCGGAGCCGCGGGCCTGGATGTTCGGGCCGCTGACGACCTTGCCCGTGGTGCTGTCCACCACGACGAACACCGAGATGATGCCCTCGTCGCCGAGGATGCGGCGGTCCTTGAGCGAGGCCTCGGTGACGTCGCCGACCGACAGGCCGTCGACGTACACGTAGCCGGCCTGGACCTTGCCCGAGATGCGGGCCTTGCCGTCGATCAGGTCGACGACCACGCCGTCCTCGGCGATGACGATGCGGTCCTTCGGAACGCCCGTCATGGCACCGAGCTCGGCGTTGGCGCGCAGGTGGCGCCATTCACCGTGGACCGGCATCAGGTTCCGCGGCTTGCAGATGTTGTAGAAGTACAGCAGCTCGCCGGCGGAGGCGTGGCCGGAGACGTGCACCTTGGCGTTGCCCTTGTGCACGACGTTGGCGCCCCAGCGGGTCAGGCCGTTGATCACGCGGTAGACCGCGTTCTCGTTGCCCGGGATCAGGGACGACGCCAGGATCACGGTGTCACCGGGGACGATCCGGATCTGGTGGTCGCGGTTGGCCATGCGGGACAGGGCCGCCATCGGCTCGCCCTGGGAGCCCGTGCAGACCAGCACGACCTCGTCGTCCGGCAGATCGTCGAGGGTCTTGACGTCCACGACGAGACCGGCGGGAACCCGGAGGTAGCCCAGGTCACGGGCGATGCCCATGTTGCGGACCATGGAGCGGCCGACGAAGGCGACCCTGCGGCCGTACTCGTGGGCGGCGTCCAGGATCTGCTGGATGCGGTGCACGTGGCTCGCGAAGGAGGCCACGATGATCCGCTTCTGCGCGCTCGCGAAGACGCCGCGGATGGCGTTCGAGATGTCGCGCTCCGGCGGGACGAAGCCCGGGACCTCGGCGTTCGTCGAGTCGGAGAGGAGGAGGTCGATGCCCTCCTCGCTCAGACGCGCGAAGGCGTGCAGGTCGGTCAGGCGGTTGTCCAGCGGGAGCTGGTCCATCTTGAAGTCACCGGTGCACACGACCATGCCCGCGCCGGTGCGGATCGCCACGGCCAGGGCGTCCGGGATGGAGTGGTTGACGGCGATGAACTCGCAGTCGAAGGGGCCCAGGTTCTCGCGCTCGCCCTCCTTCACCTCGAGGGTGTAGGGGCGGATGCGGTGCTCCTGGAGCTTGGCCTCGATGAGGGCCAGCGTCAGCTTGGAGCCGATCAGCGGGATGTCCGGCTTCTCCCGGAGGAGGTACGGGACGGCGCCGATGTGGTCCTCGTGACCGTGCGTGAGGACGATGCCCTCGATGTCGTCGAGGCGGTCCCGGATCGACGAGAAGTCCGGCAGGATCAGGTCGATGCCCGGCTGCTCCTCTTCGGGGAAGAGGACGCCGCAGTCGACGATCAGCAGACGGCCGTCGAACTCGAAGACCGTCATGTTGCGGCCGATCTCGCCGAGACCGCCCAGCGGTGTGACGCGGAGGCCGCCCTTCGGGAGCTTCGGCGGCGGTCCGAGTTCAGGGTGCGGATGGCTCAAAAGTTTCTCCTTCACCACACGCGCCACGTACCCCCTAAGGCACGTGGCGCGCATGTCATTCGTGCACTTGCATTCGTCTGTTTCGGTCTTGCTTATTCAGTTGTGAAGTCTGTTGTCAGAGCTGTACCCCGCCCGCGGCAAGATCGATCTTGAGCTGTGCCGTCTCTTCGGCGGACAGCTCGATCAGCGGGAGCCGCAGCGGGCCCGCGGGCAGGCCCTGCAGGTTCAGCGCGCCCTTGGTGGTCATCACGCCCTGGGTGCGGAACATGCCGGTGAAGACCGGGAGCAGCTTCTGGTGGATCTCGGCGGCCTTCTGCACGTCGCCGCCGAGGTGAGCCTCCAGCATGGCGCGCAGCTCCGGGGTGACGACGTGGCCGACGACGGAGACGAAACCGACCGCGCCGACCGACAGGAGCGGCAGGTTCAGCATGTCGTCACCCGAGTACCAGGCCAGGCCGCTCTGCGCGATGGCCCAGCTGGCACGCCCGAGGTCGCCCTTGGCGTCCTTGTTGGCCACGATACGGGGATGCTCGGCCAGCCGGACCAGGGTTTCGGTGTTGATCGGGACACCGCTGCGGCCGGGGATGTCGTAGAGCATGACCGGCAGCTCGGTGGCGTCGGCGATGGCCGTGAAGTGCCGGTAGAGGCCCTCCTGCGGCGGCTTGCTGTAGTACGGGGTGACGGCGAGCAGGCCGTGGGCGCCGGTGCGCTCGGCCTGGCGGGCCAGCTCCAGGGTGTGGCGGGTGTCGTTCGTGCCGATGCCGGCGACGACGTGGGCACGGTCCCCGACCGCCTCGAGTACGGCTCGTACGAGGTCGTTTTTCTCCGCGTCGGTGGTCGTGGGCGACTCACCGGTGGTGCCGTTGATGATCAGGCCGTCGTTGCCTGCGTCCACCAGGTGGACGGCGAGACGCTGCGCGCCGTCGAGGTCAAGTGCGCCATCAGCCGTGAACGGCGTGATCATGGCGGTGAGGACCCGCCCGAAGGGGGTCTGCGGAGTCGAGATCGGAGCCATGGGTAACACGCTACTCGCTGCCACGCTCGCGGCGCCCCCTCGGGTGACGTCAACAGGGGGAACCTCCGAGTCGCCGCCCGGTGGGTTGTTGGATCCCGGCACTGCCTGCTCGGGGGTTCAAGCAGTGCCGGGTCCGTTTGATCAGCCTAGATGAACTTTGCGAAACGCCGCAATACGGACACTTGGGACTTGTCTCCGCACATGCGTACGCCGCTCGTGCACCGGGCCTTACGGGGCAACGCGGCCGTTGCCGTTGAAGGCGGAGTAGGTCAGCGGCATCAGCCGTGCCCAGTGCTGCTCCATCTTCTCGCCGACCATCTCGATCTCCCGCTGCGGGAAGGACGGGACCGCCGCCAGCTCGTGCTGGGTGCGCAGGCCGAGGAAGTGCATGAGCGAGCGGGCGTTGCAGGTGGCGTACATCGAGGAGAAGAGACCCACCGGCAGGACCGAACGGGCAACCTCCCGGGCCACGCCCGCCGCCAGCATCTCCTGGTACGCCTCGTAGGCCTGGCGGTACGAGTCCTCCATGACGCGCCCCGTCAGCTCCTGCTGGGCCTCGGTGCCCTCGACGAAGACGTACTTGCCCGGGCGGCCCTCCTGGACGAGCTTGCGCTCCGCGTCCGGGACGTAGAAGACCGGCTGGAGCTCCCTGTAGCGGCCGGATTCCTCGTTGTAGGACCAGCCCACGCGGTGCCGCATGAACTCCCGGAAGACGAAGATCGGGGCACTGATGAAGAAGGTCATCGAGTTGTGCTCGAAGGGGCTGCCGTGGCGGTCGCGCATCAGGTAGTTGATGAGGCCCTTGGAGCGCTCCGGGTCCTTCTGGAGCTCCTCCAGGGACTGCTCGCCGGCCGTGGAGACCCGGGCTGCCCACAGCACGTCGGAGTCGGCGGCGGAGTGCTTCACCAGCTCCACCGTCACCTCACTGCGGAAGCTGGGTTTCAGGTCTGAAGCAGCGGTCTCGCTCACACGGGGTCCTTCCGAACGGTCTTACCTGGGGCGCGCCCACTCTACGGCTCGCGCCGCGCCTGCTCGCGCACGCCAGGGCGGCGCCGGGATCCCCCGCACAGCTGACGGGGCGCCAAATTTTTTCGTTAATGTCCCGAATTCCGGCACCGATTGGGCCCCCCGTACGTCCTACAGGGAGAACCCAGTCCGTCCCGTCACCGCCGCCCTCCGGGGCCCGATCGTGAGGAGAGTCGCTCCCATGTTCCGCCGGCGCGAACCCGTACCGTTCGCCTTCGTCGCCGAGGCCGACCGATTCCGCAGTAACGTCACTCCGCCGCCGCGCGAGAGTCTGAGCAAGACCCAGATCGCCGCCCGTAGTCTGGTCGGACTGACCGTGGTGGCGGGGCTCGTCGGCTCGCTGCTCTTCGGGATGCCCGCACTGCAGCCGTACAAGGCGACCGGGAAGGCGCAGCAGTCCGAGGCCTCCGAAGGGCGGTAGCCTCACGGGCACAGCCCCATCGAACGTGCACGTGAGTGAGGTCCTGCCGTGCCCCTGCCCTTCTTGACGGCCGACGGCGTCTTCGACGCACATGAGGACGAAGCCCTCCCCCACGAGGATCCGGAGCGCTGGCGACGGCCGTACCGGCCCGGTCCCTGGCGGGTCGCCGGAGCGGCCCTGCTGCTCCTGCTGGCGGCCTTCATGCTGCTGGCCACGATGATCATCGCCTTCGCGGGGACCTGGCTGGGGGCCGGCATCGGCCTGGCCGCCTCGCTCGTGGTGGTCGGCTCCGCGCTGCGGATCCTGCGCACGGGCGTCTGGGTCAGCCCGGCCGGCCTGCGCCGGGTCGGGTTCTTCCGGACCCGCTCGGTCGCCTGGAGCGAGATCGGCACCATCCGTACGGTCCAGCAGCCGGTGCGCTGGCTGGGACTGCCGAGGACCGTGCAGGGCCAGGCCCTGACGGTGGCCGGCAGCGCCGGTACGGAGCTGCCGGTGCTGATGACCGACCACAACGCCGACTTCCTGTCCCGGGGCGAGGCCTTCGACCGGGCCGCGGGAACGCTGGAGGCGTGGGCGCAGGAGTACCGGCCCGTGCCGGCCTGACGGGGCGCGGAGCGCCGCCTCCGCCGCTGCCGCCACAGCCGGGAAAGCCCGTACGGGGATCAGACCTGTACGGGCTTTCCCGCATGCAGGGCGATGGCCCGCTGCATGGCCTTGCGGGCCCGCGGGGTGTCGCGGGCGTCGTGGTAGGCGACGGCGAGGCGGAACCAGCTGCGCCAGTCCCCCGGCGCGTCCTCCGTCTCGGCCTTGCGGCGCGCGAACACCTCGTCGGCGGAGTCCCGCAGGATCCGGCCGTACTGGTCCCGCTCCAGCTCGTCGACGGGCAGGCCGCCCTCGGCCTCCAGTTCGGTCGCGAGCTGGTTGGCCCTGGTGACGAACTGGGTGTTCTTCCAGAGGAACCACACGCCGATGACCGGCAGGATCAGCACGGCCACGCCGAAGGTGACGGTGAGCCAGGTGCCCTGCTGGAGCAGCATGAGGCCCCGGCTGCCGACCAGGACGAAGTACACGGCCAGGACGGCGGCCGTGATGAAGTAGGTGATCTTCGCGCGCATGGGACTACTGCCTCATCAGCCGAGGTCGAGGAAGTTTTCCAGGCCGAAGGTGAGGCCCGGGGTCTGCGTCACGCGGCGCACGCCGAGCAGGATGCCCGGCATGAAGCTGCTGTGGTGCAGGGAGTCGTGACGGATGGTGAGGGTCTCGCCCTCGCTGCCGAGCAGCACCTCCTGGTGGGCCAGCAGGCCGCGCAGGCGGACGGCGTGCACCGGGACCCCGTCGACGTCCGCGCCGCGGGCGCCGTCGAGGGCGGTGGCGGTGGCGTCGGGCTGCGCGCCGAGGCCGGCCTGGGCGCGGGCGGCGGCGATGAGCTGCGCCGTACGCGTCGCGGTGCCGGAGGGGGCGTCGACCTTGTTCGGGTGGTGCAGCTCGACCACTTCGACGGATTCGAAGTAGCGGGCGGCCTGGGCGGCGAACTTCATGGTGAGGACGGCGCCGATGGAGAAGTTCGGGGCGATGAGCACCCCGGTCTGCGGGGAGGCGGCCAGCCAGGTGTTCAGCTGGCCGAGGCGGTCCTCGGTCCAGCCGGTGGTGCCGACCACGCCGTGGATGCCGTGCCGGACGAGGAAGTCCAGGTTCTCCATCACCGAGGCGGGGGTGGTCAGCTCGACCGCGACCTGGGCGCCGGTCTCGGCCAGCGTCTCCAGCTTGTCGCCGCGGCCGAGGGCCGCCACCAGCTCCATGTCCTCGGCGGCCTCGACGGCCTTGACCGCCTCGGAGCCGATGCGGCCCCGGGCGCCGAGGACCGCCACGCGCAGCTTGCTCATGTTCCGTCCTTAAGTGTGTGCAGCCTTGAGCGGGTACGGACCGGGGGTCCGTACGGATTTAGGCGACCGCTTCGTCGAGGCGGGCGGCCTGCTTCTCCTTCAGCGGGCCGATCACCGCGAGCGAGGGGCGCTGGGCCAGTACGTCCCGGGCGACCGCGCGGACGTCGTCCGGGGTCACGTCGGAGATCCGGGCCAGCATGTCGTCGACGGACATCTGGTCGCCCCAGCACAGCTCGCTCTTGCCGATGCGGTTCATGATCGCGCCGGTGTCCTCCAGGCCGAGGACCGTGGAGCCGGAGAGCTGGCCGATGGCGCGCCGGATCTCGTCGTCGGTGAGGCCTTCGGCCGCGACCTTGTCGAGTTCGTCGCGGCAGATCCGCAGGACGTCGTGGACCTGGCTGGGGCGGCAGCCGGCGTAGACGCCGAAGAGTCCGGTGTCGGCGAAGCCGGAGGTGTACGAGTACACGCTGTAGGCCAGGCCGCGCTTCTCGCGGACTTCCTGGAAGAGGCGGGAGGACATGCCTCCGCCGAGGGCGGTGTTGAGGACGCCCAGGGCCCAGCGGCGTTCGTCGGTGCGGGCGAGGCCCGGCATGCCGAGGACGACGTGCGCCTGCTCGGTCTTGCGGTTCACCAGTTCGACGCGGCCGGAGGTGCGGATCCGCTTGGTGCCGGTGCGCGGGCCGACGGGTTCGGCGTCGGCGCGGGTGAGCGCGCCGGCCTTGTCGAAGGCGGCGCGGACCTGGCGCACGACCTTGTTGTGGTCGACGTTGCCGGCGGCGGCGACGACCAGGCGGGTCGGATCGTAGTGCTTCTTGTAGAAGCGGCGGATCCGGTCGGCGCCGAGGGCGTTGATCGTGTCGACGGTGCCGAGGACGGGGCGGCCGAGCGGCGAGTCCCCGTACATGGTCTGGGCGAACAGGTCGTGGACCACGTCACCCGGGTCGTCCTCGGTCATCGCGATCTCTTCGAGGATGACCCCGCGCTCGGCGACGACGTCCTCCTCGCGGATCAGCGAGCCGGTGAGCATGTCGCAGACCACGTCGATGGCCAGCGGCAGGTCGGTGTCGAGCACCCGGGCGTAGTAGCAGGTGTACTCCTTCGCCGTGAAGGCGTTCATCTCGCCGCCGACCGCGTCGATCGCGGAGGAGATGTCGAGGGCACTGCGCTTGTCGGTGCCCTTGAAGAGGAGGTGCTCCAGGTAGTGGGTGGCGCCGTTGAGCGTGGGCGTCTCGTCCCGGGAGCCCACGTTGGCCCAGATGCCGAAGGTGGCGGAGCGGACGGAGGGCAGCGTCTCGGTGACGACGCGCAGTCCACCGGGCAGGACGGTGCGCCGGACGGTGCCGATGCCGTTCTGCCCCTTGAGCAGGGTTTGGGTACGGGCGACGGCCCGCCCCTCCGAAGAGGGGCGGGCCGTCACACGCGAACTACGCGACGTCACTTGTCGGAGTCGTCCTTGTCAGCGTCGTCACCGGCGGCCTCGCCGTCGATCACGGGGATCAGGGAGAGCTTGCCGCGCTGGTCGATCTCGGCGATCTCCACCTGGACCTTGGTGCCGACCGCGAGCACGTCCTCGACGTTCTCCACGCGCTTGCCACCGGCGAGCTTGCGGATCTGCGAGATGTGCAGCAGGCCGTCCTTGCCGGGCATGAGGGAGACGAAGGCACCGAAGGTGGTGGTCTTGACGACCGTACCCAGGTACCGCTCGCCGACCTCCGGCATGGTCGGGTTGGCGATCGCGTTGATCGTGGCGCGGGCGGCCTCGGCGGCCGGGCCGTCGGAGGCACCGATGTAGATGGTGCCGTCGTCCTCGATCGTGATCTCGGCGCCGGTGTCCTCCTGGATCTGGTTGATCATCTTGCCCTTGGGGCCGATGACCTCACCGATCTTGTCCACCGGGATCTTGACGGTGATGATCCGCGGGGCGAAGGGGGACATCGCGTCCGGCGTGTCGATCGCTTCCATCATCACGTCGAGGATGTGGAGGCGGGCGTCGCGGGCCTGGGTCAGGGCCGCGGCCAGGACGGAGGCGGGGATGCCGTCCAGCTTGGTGTCGAGCTGGAGCGCGGTGACGAACTCCTTGGTGCCGGCGACCTTGAAGTCCATGTCGCCGAAGGCGTCCTCCGCACCGAGGATGTCGGTGAGGGCGACGTAGTGCGTCTTGCCGTCGATCTCCTGGGAGATCAGGCCCATGGCGATACCGGCGACGGGGGCCTTGAGGGGCACACCGGCGTTCAGCAGCGACATGGTGGAGGCGCACACGGAGCCCATGGACGTCGAACCGTTGGAGCCGAGGGCCTCGGACACCTGACGGATCGCGTAGGGGAACTCCTCGCGGGTCGGGAGGACCGGCACGATCGCGCGCTCGGCGAGGGCGCCGTGGCCGATCTCGCGGCGCTTCGGCGAACCGACGCGGCCGGTCTCGCCGACGGAGTACGGCGGGAAGTTGTAGTTGTGCATGTAGCGCTTGCGGGTCACCGGGGAAAGGGTGTCCAGCTGCTGCTCCATGCGGAGCATGTTGAGGGTGGTGACGCCCAGGATCTGGGTCTCGCCACGCTCGAACAGCGCCGAGCCGTGCACGCGCGGGATGGCCTCGACCTCGGCGGCGAGGGTACGGATGTCCGTGAGCCCGCGGCCGTCGATGCGGACCTTGTCCTTGATGACGCGCTCGCGCACCAGGGCCTTGGTCAGGCTGCGGTAGGCGGCGGAGATCTCCTTCTCGCGGCCCTCGAAGGCCGGGAGGAGCTTCTCGGCGGCGATGTCCTTGACGCGGTCCAGCTCGGCCTCGCGGTCCTGCTTGCCCGCGATGGTCAGCGCCTGGGAGAGCTCGCCCTTGACGGCGGCCGCGAGGGCCTCGTACACGTCGTCCTGGTAGTCCAGGAAGACCGGGAACTCGCCCTCGGGCTTGGCGGCCTTGGCGGCCAGGTCGGCCTGGGCCTTGCAGAGGACCTTGATGAAGGGCTTCGCGGCGTCGAGACCGGCGGCGACGACCTCCTCGGTCGGCGCCTCGGCGCCGCCCTTGACGAGGGCGATGGTCTTCTCGGTGGCCTCGGCCTCGACCATCATGATCGCGACGTCGCCGTCCTCCAGGACGCGGCCCGCGACGACCATGTCGAAGACGGCGTCCTCGAGCTCGGTGTGCGTCGGGAAGGCCACCCACTGGCCGCGGATCAGCGCGACGCGGACGCCGCCGATCGGGCCGGAGAAGGGCAGGCCGGCCAGCTGGGTGGACGCGGACGCGGCGTTGATCGCGACGACGTCGTACAGGTGGTCGGGGTTGAGCGCCATGATCGTGGCGACGACCTGGATCTCGTTGCGCAGGCCCTTCTTGAAGGACGGGCGCAGCGGGCGGTCGATCAGGCGGCAGGTGAGGATCGCGTCCTCGGAGGGCCGGCCCTCACGGCGGAAGAAGGAGCCGGGGATCTTGCCGGCCGCGTACTGCCGCTCCTCGACGTCCACCGTCAGGGGGAAGAAGTCGAGCTGGTCCTTGGGCTTCTTCGACGCGGTGGTGGCGGACAGCACCATCGTGTCGTCGTCCAGGTAGGCAACGGCGGAGCCGGCGGCCTGGCGGGCCAGACGGCCCGTCTCGAAGCGGATGGTGCGGGTGCCGAAGGAACCGTTGTCAATGACGGCCTCGGCGTAGTGGGTCTCGTTCTCCACTAGCGTTTTCTCCATTTTCGTCGTCTCCGTCCGTCACCCGTGTGGCGGCGGACGGTTTCGGAGAAGCGCTCCTGGCGTGCGGGCCGGTCTTCGATCGAAGCACCCGGTTCTCTGCCCTCCTGGGGCTTTCCGGATGCCACTACCGAGGACCGGCGGCGTAGGGAGGGCGCTCCTCCTCTTCCTCTTGTGCGCTGTCTCCAGACTACAAAGCGTCCGGTACGTCGCGCACGTACAGCAAAGGGAGCGGCCCCCTCAGTGTGGGAACCGCTCCCTTCACAGCGTCTTTACTTGGCGCCGGCCGCACCGCGGCGGATGCCGAGGCGCTCGACCAGCGCGCGGAAGCGCTGGATGTCCTTCTTGGCCAGGTACTGCAGCAGGCGGCGACGCTGGCCGACCAGGATCAGCAGACCACGACGGGAGTGGTGGTCGTGCTTGTGGGTCTTGAGGTGCTCGGTCAGGTCCGAGATGCGGCGGGACAGCATCGCGACCTGGACCTCGGGGGAGCCGGTGTCGCCCTCCTTGGCACCAAACTCTGCGATGAGCTGCTTCTTCGTTGCGGCGTCGAGCGGCACGCGTACTCCTCGTAATAGGTCTTCGTTGCCACCGAGTGCCCCAGGTCGAATTCTCTGGGGATCTTCCGTAACTCGGGAGGCGGGGTCCGCTGAGCGCAGCCTCCAGAGATCTCCGGGGGCGCGTACACAAACGGCCGTCACACAGCGTACCAGGCTGCCGGGTCCCGGCTCTCAGCTGGTGAGGGACCGGGCGCGGCCGTAGACGTCGAGCACGGCCAGGGTCAGCGGGACCAGGCTGAGCAGTACCGCGGCCTCGGTGAGGTCGAGCAGCCTTCCCCAGAAGGGTGACAGGCCCTTGCGGGGGATGACAAGCGCAATTCCGGTGAGGAGGGCCGCGCCGGCGGCGACGGCGGCGGAGAGCCAGAGGGTGCGCAGGCCCGTGGCGGCGTGGTCGTGGCGGTGCGTGATCTCCGGCGGCAGGCCGTCGGGCGCGTGCAGGGCGAGGCCGAGGACCAGCAGGCCGATCGCGGCGAGGCCGGCGGCGAGGGCGCACACGACCTGCGGGGTGCGGCGGAAGAGGCGGGCGCGCAGGAGCAGTGCCAGGCCGGTGGCGAGGGCGAGGAGCCGGCCCCAGGTGCCGCCGGAGAAGCCGAGGACGGCGGCGGAGCCGACGGCGACGGCCGCGCAGCCGCCGACCAGGCCGAGCAGCGTCTCGTGGCCGCGGCGGGCCCGGGCGGCGACGAGGTCGGCGTCGAGCGGGGCGGCCGGGTCGTGCGGGCCGGAGCCGGGCGGGTCACCGTACGGGTCGGGGGCGTGGCGCTCCGGGGTCCCCGCGTGGCCGGTGTCGTCGGTCGCGCTCCGCGGGGCGGCGTACCCGATGGGCAGGCGGGCGAGACGTGCGGAGAGTCCGGGGAGGAAGGCGAGGAGGCCGATGGCGGCGGGGGCGCAGACGGCCGCGGCGGAGGTGGCGGAGGTCTCCGCGGCGATGGCCCCGAAGGAGGCGAGGGCTCCGGTGGCGGCCAGGAAGGCGGCGGCGACGAAGGGGGCGTCACCCGGGGTGACGGCGAGGAGGACGGCGGAGGTGAAGAGGACGCAGAGGCAGCCGAGGAGGAACTGGAGGCGGCCGGGTCCGGAGCTGGCGGCGGGGGCGAGGATGCCGGCGCCGGCGATCATCAGGAGCGGGAGGGCGCCGATGCCGAGGGCCGCGGCGGAGCCCCGGTCTCGGTAGACGCGGGCGCGCGCTCCGGCGGCGGCGGTGAGGACGGCGCCGAAGGCTCCGGCGGTCAGCGCGGGCGGGCCGTGCACGTCGTGGTGGACGGGGTCGGCGTACCAGAGGACGAGGGCGAGCAGGACGAGGAGCAGTGCGGCGCCGGTCAGGCCCGCGCCGCGCAGCATGTCGTCGCTCCAGCGGTGGCGGTCGCGGACGACGGCGGAGGCGACGGCGTCGCAGACGTCGTCGAACACGGCGGGCGGCAGCGATTCGGCGAAGGGGCGCAGGCTGAGCACCTCTCCGTCGAGGACCTGCTGGGCGGCGAGGGTGCGGGCCCCGTCGAGGACGGTGCCGGTCCGGCGTACGAGGTGGTAGCCGGTGGGGGCGCCGACGGGCTGGGTCTGGCCGGTCAGGCGCAGCAGTTCGGGGTAGACGTCGGCGAGGGCGATGTCCTCCGGAAGGGCGACGTCGACGCGGCTGTCGGGTGCCACGACGGTGACCCTGCGGAATCCCGTCGTCCCGGCCGTACTCACCTGCGTGTCCCCCTTGGTCGGCGTGCGCCGCGGCGGCGGCCGGCGCGCGGACGCCCACGCGGCGGGCGCACTGTACCGGGCCGTCGGACCTGCTCGCGGACCGTAGGATCGCCGCCGCGTGAGCGGAACGTCCCGTCCGCGCAGGGGACTTGGGGCTCCGGCCACGGACGCCCGCGCACTCTCAAGGGGTTGGTGTTCCGGTGAGCCAGATCGTCGTCAAACGCCCGCCCCGCGCGCTGCCGCCCCGGGTTCCCTCGGACGAGCTGCGGCTGGAGGCCCCGCCGGAACTGCCGCGGGGGCAGCGGGAGGGCGTCCTGATGCAGCTCCTGCCGATGCTCGGCATGGGGTCGTCGGTCGTGTTCTTCTTCATGCCGGGTGCGGCGCCCTTCATGCGGGTGATGGGCGTCCTGATGCTGGTGTCCACGGTGGGCATGGTCGTCGCCCAGCTGGTCCGCCACCGGCGCGGCGCGCAGGGGCACATGGCGGACGTGCGGCGGGACTACCTGAAGTACCTGGCCCGTACGCGACGTCGGGTCCGGGCGACCGCGCGGGCCCAGCGTGACGCGCAGCTGTACCTGCACCCGGCCCCGGACCAGCTGTGGTCGGTGGTGGCGGAGGGCTCGCGGCTGTGGGAACGGCGGCCCGGGGACGCGGACTTCGGGCAGGCCCGGGTGGGGCTGGGCGCGCAGCGCCTCGCGACCCCGCTGGTGGCGCCGGACACGGCTCCGGTGGACGACCTGGAGCCGTTGACGGCGGGGGCGGTGCAGCGCTTCCTGAAGGTGCACTCCGCCCTGGACGGGCTCCCGGTGGCGGTGTCGGTCCGGGCGTTCTACCACGTGACGGTGTCGGGGGAGGCCGAGTCGGCGCGGGGTGCGGCGCGGGCCCTGGTGGCGCAGCTGGTGACGCTGCACTCCCCCGGGGACCTGACGGTGGCGGTGGTGGCCGGGGCGGGTGCGGGGCCGGCGTGGGACTGGACGAAGTGGCTGCCGCACGCGCAGCTGCCGGGGCAGGTCGACGGGGCCGGTACGAGGCGGCTGTTCGGCGATGACCTGGCCGTACTGGAGGGGCTGCTGGGGAGCCGGCTGGAGGGGCGGCCGCGGTTCGGCCGGGATGCGGCCCCGGTGCCGGACCGGCCGCACCTGGTCCTCGTACTGGACGGTGGCGCGGTGCCGCCGGACTCGATGTTCGCGGCGGCGGAGGGCTTGCAGGGGGTGACCGTCGTGGAGGTGGTCGGGGGCGAGCTGGACGAGCCCCGGGGCGGGCTGTCGGTGGTGGTGCGGCCGGGGCGGCTGCGCCTGGAGTCGGGCGCGGGGGTCGTGTACGAGGGCGTCCCGGACACGCTGTCGCTGCCGGCGGCGGAGGCGCTGGCCCGGCAGCTGGCGCCGCTGCGCACGGGTGGCGGGGAGGACGACGAGCCGCTGCTGGCGAACCTGGACTTCACGGACCTGCTGGACCTGGGCGACGCGGCGCAGGTCGACGTGGCCCGGACGTGGCGTCCGAGGCCGGCCGGTGAGCGGCTGCGGGTGCCGATCGGCGTGGGCGAGGACGGCGCTGCGGTGATGCTGGACCTGAAGGAGGCGGCGCAGGAGGGCATGGGCCCGCACGGGCTGTGCGTGGGGGCGACCGGTTCGGGCAAGTCGGAGCTGCTGCGGACGCTGGTCCTGGGGCTGGCGGTGACGCACACCTCGGAGACGCTGAACTTCGTCCTCGCGGACTTCAAGGGCGGTGCCACCTTCACCGGGATGTCGCGGATGCCGCACGTGGCGGCGGTGATCACCAACCTGGCGGACGACCTCACGCTGGTCGACCGGATGGGCGACTCGATCCGCGGTGAGCTCCAGCGCCGTCAGGAGCTGCTGCGGGCGGCGGGCAGCTACGCGAACGTCCACGACTACGAGAGGGCCCGCGCGGCCGGCGCGCCGCTGGAGCCGCTGGCCTCGCTGGTGCTGGTGATCGACGAGTTCAGCGAGCTGCTGACGGCGAAGCCCGACTTCATCGACATGTTCGTCCAGATCGGCCGCATCGGCCGGTCGCTGGGCGTGCACCTGCTGCTGGCCTCGCAGCGCCTGGAGGAGGGCAGGCTGCGCGGGCTGGACACGTACCTGTCGTACCGGATCGGTCTGCGGACCTTCTCGGCGGCGGAGTCCCGGACGGCGATCGGCGCACCGGACGCCTACCACCTGCCGCCGGTGCCCGGTTCCGGCTACCTGAAGTCCGGTACGGACGGGATGACCCGCTTCAAGGCGGCGTACGTCTCGGGTGTCCACCGCGCGGGCGGGCCGCGGGCGCCGGAGGGGCCTTTGCCGGTGGTGCGGCGGCCGGTGCTGTTCACGGCGGCGCCGGTGCCGGTGGTGTACGCGGCTGCGGATCCGGCGCACCAGGCCGCGCGGGAGCCGCAGGAGGACGACGCGCTCGCGGAGAGCGTGCTGGACGTGATCGTGGGGCGGCTGGAGGGTCAGGGGGTACCGGCGCACCAGGTGTGGCTGCCGCCGCTGGACCGGGCTCCGGCGCTGGACCAGCTGCTGCCCGCGCTCGCCGCGGACGGGCGGCGGGGGCTGCACGCGCGGGGGTACACGCGGCCCGGCGGGCTGGTGGTGCCGCTCGGGCTGGTCGACAAGCCCTTCGAGCAGCGGCGCGAGGTGCTGTACCGGGACTTCTCGGGTGCGGCGGGACACATGCTGGTGGTGGGCGGCCCGCAGTCGGGCAAGTCCACGCTGCTGCGGACGCTGATCTGCTCGTTCGCGCTCACGCACACCCCGCGCGAGGTGCAGTTCTACGGGCTGGACTTCGGCGGCGGCAGCCTGTCGTCGGTGGCGGAGCTGCCGCACGTGGGCGGGATCGCCTCGCGGCTGGACCCGGAGCGGGTGCGGCGCACGGTCTCGGAGGTGGCGGGCGTCCTGGCCCGGCGCGAGGAGTTCTTCCGGGCGAACGGCATCGACTCCATGGCCGGCTACCGGCGCCGGCGCGCGGCGGGCGGTCTGCCCGGGGAGGCGTGGGGCGACGTGTTCCTGGTCGTGGACGGCTGGGGCGGTTTCCGCGGGGAGTACGAGGGCCTGGAGCCGGTGGTCACGGACATCGCGTCCCGGGGTCTGGGATACGGCATCCACCTGGTGGTCACCGCGGCCCGGTACATGGAGGTCCGCTCGGTGCTGAAGGACCAGCTGCTGGGGCGGCTGGAGCTGCGGCTGGGTGACGTCATGGACTCCGAGTTCGACCGGAGGGTCGCGGCGAACGTTCCCGCGGGCATGCCGGGACGCGGGCAGGTGGCGGAGAAGCTGCACTTCCTGGGGGCGCTGCCGCGCACCGACGGGGCGCACACGGCGGAGGACCTGCCGGAGGCGACCGCGGCCTTCGTGGCGGCGGTGAAGGAGGGCTGGGCGGGCCCTGCGGCTCCCGGAGTACGGCTGCTGCCGGGGCTGCTGCCCGCGGACCGGCTGCCCGGGGGCGGGGAGTTCCCGGAGCGCGGGATCGCGTTCGGCATCGGCGAGGGGGACCTGGAGCCGGTGTTCGCCGACTTCGAGTCGGACCCGTTCTTCCTGGTCTTCGGGGAGGCGGAGTCGGGCAAGACGAACCTGCTGCGGCTCCTCGCCCGGCAGATCGCGCGGCGGTACGCCCCGGACCGGGCCAAGCTGGTCGTCGTCGACTACCGGCGCGGGCTGCTCGGGGCGCTCCCGGAGGAGCACCTGCTGGAGTACGCGCCGATGGAGAGCTCGCTGCGGCTGCACGTGGAGGCGCTGGCCGGGGTGTTCTCCCGGCGGCAGCCGCCGGCCGACGTCACGCCGCGGCAGCTGCGGGACCGCAGCTGGTGGACGGGCCCGGACGTGTTCGTCCTGATCGACGACTACGACCTGGTCGCCTCCGGGCAGGGCAATCCGCTGGCGCCGCTCGTGGAGTTCCTGCCCTTCGCCCGGGACACCGGGGTCCGGTTCGTCATCGCGCGCAGTTCGGCCGGCGCCTCGCGCGCGCTGTACGAGCCGTTCGTGCAGCGGATCAAGGAGCTGGGCGCGCAGGGCGTGGTGATGTCGGGCGACCCGTCCGAGGGCGATCTGCTCGGCACGGTCCGGGCGCGCCCGATGCCTCCCGGCCGGGGCCACTTCGTCTCGCGCCGGCGCGGCACCTCGCTGGTCCAGCTGGGACGGATGCCGGAGCTGCGGGACGGGCCGGAGAGCGGGCTGCGGGACGGGCTGTAGGCGGGCTGTAGGCGGGCTGTAGGCGGGATCACCCGGAAAACGGCACCGGGCGACCGCGTTGCGCCGATAATCGGCAGCGAAGAGCCGAGCAGCACCGCACGACCGAGGGAAAGGCCGCACATGGGCACTCAGCAGGAGAAGGACGAGCTGTACGCGCTCGACATCAGCGGCGTCGAGTGGCAGGGCCCGCCCGGGACCAGCCCGGACGAGGAGCGGGTCGAGATCGCCAAGCTGCCCGAGGGCGCGGTGGCCATGCGGTCGTCGCTGGACCGCGAGACCGTGCTGCGCTACACGGCCGCCGAGTGGGAGGCCTTCGTCCTCGGTGCGAGGGACGGGGAGTTCGACCTCACCTGAGGCCGGCGACGGCGACACGGAGGGGCGCGTCCGGTGCGGACGCGCCCCTCCGTGCGTCGTGGGGGTCAGAAGGCCTCGGTGAACAGGCGGGAGGCCTTCATGTCGGTGGCGCGGTAGTCGCCCTTGCCGCGCTCGACGAGGCGGGCGACGGATTCCAGCTGCCTGCGCATGTGGTCGGCCCTGCGCCGGTACTTCGTCTGGAGGCCGACGTACTCCAGGTGGGCCTCGCCGTCCCAGGTGTCGGTGACCACCTTCACGGCCTGTTCCATCTCGGACAGGTCCTTGAGGATGTTGTGGGAAACGGTCCGGATGCGGTCCGCCATCTGCTGGACGCTCTCGTACCGAACCCGGGTGTAGCCGTCGGGACCGGACATGGTCTTCCTCCTTCGCGCGCGGTGGGTCGCCGGGGCGGGGCGGCGCGGTCAGACGCCGTCGAGTGCGGACCGGCCGGTGGTGACCGTGCGGAACGCCGAACGGACCTCCTCGTCCTGGGCGTTGGTGAGGTTCTTGGTCTGCGACACCGCGTGGTGCAGGACGCGCAGCAGGCGGCGGATCTCGTCGTGGTCGACGTTGAGGTCCGCCTGGGCCCGCTTGAAGCCCTCGGCGCCCGCACCGGTCCAGCCGGCGCTCGCGGTGGCGAGGATGTCGGCCAGTTCCCGGGCCTGGGTGGTCACGGCCTGGGCCGTCTCGGAGATCTTGTTGGCCGCCTTGACGACCGGATCGTCGGCCAGTCCGAACGTGCTCGTCATCCGAAGTTCCTCGCATCTCGATTCCCCGGCAGGAGCGGGCACTCTAGCCAGTCCGGACGCCCGCCCCGCACGCGCCGGCCGGCTCCGCGCGGGAGCGGGCGGGCGTTCACCGCGGGCGGCCCCGGCGGGCGCGGGCGTCGCGGGCCACGGTCGCCGTCCCGGCGGTGACGGCGACGAGCAGGCCCGCGGTGCCGAGGGCGTACGTGCCGAGGCGCAGCTCACGCTCCTGCGCGGTCTCGGTCAGGTGGAGTTCCGCCGCGCGCGGTGCGGTCGCCGGGGGCGGGCCCGGGTCCGGGGCGGGGGGCCGGGGCGTCCCGTGGTCCTGGGTGACGGCGCGGACCGGGTCGACTACACCCCATCCGATGTAGTCGTCACGGCCGTTGACGGACCGTTCGGCGGTGTTCTGGATCTGCCAGACCACCTCCTGGGGGGTCCACTCCGGGTGCTCCGCGCGCAGCAGGGCGGCGACCCCGGCGACGTAGGGGGCGGAGAAGCTGGTGCCGTCGTCGGCGCACTGGCCGAAGCCGGGGACGGTGGAGACCATGTCGACGCCGGGGGCGGCGACGCCGATGAAGTCGCCGGGCTGGGAGAAGGCGGCGCGTTCGTTGTTCCGGTCGGAGGCGGCCACGGCGAGGACCCCGGGGAAGGCGGCCGGGTACGTGCGTTCGCGTCCGGCCGGGCCGCCGTTGCCGGCCGAGGCGATGACCACTACGCCGGCGTCCAGGGCCCGGCGGACGGCCCGGGCGAGCTCGGAGTCGGGGGTGAGGCGGGCGTCGGTGTCCTGGGAGATGTTGATGACGTGGGCGCCCCGGGCGACGGCGTGGTCGACGGCCCGGGCGAGGGTGGCCGCGCTGCCGTTGCCCCGGCCGTCGTTCTGCCGGACGGGGATGACGGTGGCCTCGGGGGCGAGGCCGACGAAGCCGGTGCCCTCCTGGGGGCGGGCCGCGATCAGCCCGGCGACCCTGGTGCCGTGGCCGACGGTGTCGCGGGTGCCGTCGCCGCCGGCCGCGTCGATGAGGTCCAGGCCGGCGCCGGTGTCGAGGGCGCCGGCGAGCTGCGGGTTGGCGCGGTCCACGCCGGTGTCGATGACCGCGACGCGCACGCCCTTGCCCTTGGTGTCGGCCCACAGGGCGTCGAGGAGGATCCGCTGGAGGGCCCAGGGGCGGCCGGCGATCTGCTCCTGCACGGGGAAGGAGCACTCGCCGGCCCGGTCGAGCCCGAGCGCGTACGGGGCCCGCGGCGCGGGCGCGCCCGCCGCACCGCACACCGCGAGGAGGCCGAGGGCGGCGGCGAACCGGGCGGCGCGGCCGCGGGAACTCTGCGTCACGGGCGGTGTCCTCACGAACCCTGGGGCCGGCGGGCGGAGTCGGTGTCCAGGCGGGGGCCCTTGGCCAGGAACTCCGACCAGGCGATCGGCACCGGTGCGGGGACCACGTCGGCGTAGCCGAGCCGGGCCTGGGCCCGGCCCGGCTCGGGCCGGGCGCCGCCGGAGCCCGCCGCCCGCGGGTCGGGCGCCCCGGCCCCCGGGCCCTCGCCGTCGGCCCGCACGGCGTAGCGCAGGCCGGTGTCGGTGACCAGGAACAAGGAGCCCCCGGCGGCGCTCTGGCGGCCCTGGACCTGCCGGTAGAGGAGCCCGGATCCGGGCGTGACGTACGCGCCGGTGCCGCTCGCGGTGATGTCGACCGGAAAGCCGGTCCCGGCCCAGGTGCTCAGCGTTCCGCCGCCCCGCGCGTCGCCGGACCGCAGCACGCTGCAGACGGTGTCGCGCCGTTCGCCGCCCCGCGCGGGAGCCGGGTCGGCGGCGACCCGGTTGACCTGGACGCCCCGTCTGCGCGGCCATGCGGCCTGCGCCATGAAGGCGGTGGTGTCCGGGCGCAGGGACTGGAGGTCGACCGGGCGGGCCTCGCCGTGCAGGTCGAGGGCGTCGGTGGCGGGCGCGGAGATCAGCAGCCGGGCGACGAACTCCGAGACGGGCGCGACCCGGCCGGGCAGGACGACGTAGTGCTGGGTGCCGGAGCCGGTCTGGGCGCTCAGCACCGTGCCCACCCTGTCGTCGGCGGCCGCCAGGCCCCGGACGCGGGCGGGCGCGCCGGGGGTGCCGGGCAGCCGCGGGAAGCCGAGGCGGTCGCCGGAGCCAAGGGTGGCCAGCCACCGCTCGGTGACCGGCTGGGGGGTGGCGACGGCGCCGACCAGGGCGGTGGTCAGGGTGCCCGCTTCCGGCCCGCCCTCGGGGAACGCGTACTTGGTGCCCGCCGCGTCGACGAGGTACCGCTCCTTGCCGGGGCCGGTGCTCCGCACGTACAGCACCTGCGTGTCGGTGGTCCTGCGGGCGTCGTCGAGCAGGCGGGCCTCGCGGCCGGCTAGGACGAAGGCGGCGGTCCGCACGCCGGATCCGTCGCCGGCGGGCCGCTGGCAGACGGCCCAGCGCTTGGCCTTTCCCGCGTCCGCCGCGGCGGGCAGCCGGTCGGGGGCGTACGGGATGCCGATGATCGGGCCGCGCGGCGGCCGGCCCGCGTCCAGCAGCTCGTCCTCGACCTGCACGACCTTGAACTTCCCCGGGTCGAGGAGGAGCCGGGCCGACGCCAGGTTCAGCACGGGGTGCAGCCGCGTCCGCTGCCCGTCGCCCGACCCGGTCGTCAGGACCACGTAGCGGGTCGTCGACTGCTTGCCGACGATGACCATCACACCCGGCCGGTCCCAGCCCTTGGGGGCCTGCGGTCTGAACATGCCCCAGGCGCCGAAGCCGGCCAGGAGCAGCGCGCCGACGACCAGGGAGGGCAGGACGGCCTGTAACGGCCTGGGGGCGCCCTCTTCGGTACCGGTGGCCGAGGGCTGGAGGAACGCCGCCACCGTAAGCCGCTTCGCAAACGTGTACGCGTTGAGCTCATCACGCCGTGACGCCATGACCGCCTGTTCCTCGCCGCTCGGCCCGGCCGGCGCTTCCGGTACCCGGGCCCGGATGGTCGGACCGGGCCCCTACTATGCCCTGTGGCGGGCCGTGTTCGGGCCCGGCGAGGGGAGGAGGGGCATGTGGGGGTCAGCGTGACGGAGCCGTCGGCGGCCGTGCCCGGCGGGGTGGTGCCGCGTCCGGTTTCCAGCCCGGGACGTTTCGGACCTTTTCGATTGCAACAACTCGTCCTGCTCCAGCTGGCGGTCGCGGCTCCGCTGGTGGCGTGGGTCGTGGAACCGCTGCTGCTGGTGCCCGCCGGCGCGTCGGCCCTGGTCCTGCTGGCCCTCGCCGTCGTACGCCGGCACCGGCGCTCCCTCCCCGAGTGGCTCGGTGGGGTCCTCGCCCTGCGGGCGCGGCGGCGCCGGGCCGCCGGCTTCACCGTGCCCGCCGGAACCGAACCCGGGCTGGCGCCGCTGGTGGAGGCCGAACCGGCGCTGCGGACCCTGACGTTCGGCGGCAGCGCGCGCGACCGCGGGCCGGTCGGGATGGTCGGGGACGGAACCTTCCTGACGGCGGTCGTCCGGGTGGACGCGGACGCCACCGCGCTGCGGCCCGACCGGGCGGCGTGCCCGCTGCCGCTGTCCGCAGTACGGGACGTCCTCGAAGTGGACGGGATCCGGCTGGAGTCGGCGCAGGTGGTGCAGCACACCCAGCCCGCGCCGGCGCCCCACCTGCCCGCCGGGTCGACGGCGTCCCGCAACTACGCGCCGCTCCAGGCCCGGACGGGAGCCCCCGCGGTGCGCCTGACGTGGATCGCGCTCAAGCTCGATCCCCAGCGGTGCGCGGAGGCGGTCGCCGCGCGCGGGGGCGGCCTGCCGGGGGCCCAGCGCGCCCTGGTCCGGGTCGCCGACCAGCTGGCGAGCCGGCTGGCCGGGGCCGGTTTCCGGGCCACGGTGCTGACGGAGCGGGAGCTGACGGCCGCGCTGGCCACCTCGTCCTGCGCGAACCCGGCGGCGATCACCCGGGCCGGGCGGACGGCGGGCACGGGACGGCGTACGGAGGAGACCCCGCGGACCTGGCGGTGCGACGACCGGCGGCACACCACCTACTGGGTGGGCCGCTGGCCCCGGCTGGGCGGCGCGGGGGCGGGGCCGGCGCAGTTCGTGGCGCTGCTGACCTCGGTGCCCGCGCTGGCGACGAACTTCAGCCTCACGCTGGCCCCGGCCGGGCGGCACGGCGTGACGCTGACCGGGTACGTCCGGGTGACCGGGCGCAGCGACGGCGAACTGGTCCGCGCCCGCCGGGAACTGGAGCGGACCGCGCGCGGCGTGCGGGCCGGGCTGGTACGGCTCGACCGGGAGCAGGTGCCGGGACTGCTGGCCTCGCTGCCGTTGGGCGGAACCCGGTGAGGGGCGGCCCCCGGCGACGGGCGGTGCGGGGCGGCTTCGGGCTGGTGGGTCCGCGCCGGGAGCGGCACGTGGTCCCGGCGGGCGAACTGGACCGGCTGGCGCTGCCCGTCGGGGACGACGGGGTCGTCATCGGCGTGGACGCGGAGGGCCGTCCGGCGGTGCTGGGCGTCAACCGGCCCACCCCGTACGAGGTCACGCTGATCGGCGGTCTGTGGACGGCGCAGGTGCTGGCCCTGCGCACGGCCGCCACGGGCGCCCGGGTCGCGGTGGAGACCGGGCGCGGGCCGGTGTGGTCCGGGCTGGCCCGGGCGGCCGGCGACGGGCCGCAGTGCGTGACCCTGCACGAGGTGGGGCGGGTGCCGCCGCAGGGCGCTTCGGCGGGCAGTCCCGTCCTGGTGGTCCGGGACTGCGGGATGCGGCCGCCGCGCGGGCGGGTGGTCGCGGGGCCGTGGCAGTCGGTACTGACCCTGTTGCCGTACCTGAGCCCGGCGGCGCCCCGGCTGCTGCGGAACTCCGCTCTGGTGGGCGTGCAGCGGGTGTCGCCCGACGAGGCGGAGCGCATCGGCGCGTTGATGCGGCTGCCGGGGGCGGCGGTCGGGTCGCTGCCGACCCTGGGGGACGGTGTGACGCTGTGGTGCACGCTGCGGGACCGGAAGTTCGTACTGACGCAGGGCACGGAGGAGGAGGCGGGCCTGTTCGGCGCGGCCCGGCGCATCGACTGACCGCCGGCCTGGGGGCGGCCCCGGCCGTGGCCGTCCCGGTCGCGGCGTCCCGGTCGCGGCGTCTCGGTGGAGCCTGCGCGGGGCGGGTCAGGGGAGGCCGGGGAGGGGCGGCCCCGCCCGGTGTCCGGGGGTGCGGTGACGGTTGCTCAGGGCCCGGGTGGCCTGTAGGCAGGAGTACGGGCGCGACCTCGCGGGATTTTGCCGCCGGGGCGCGATTAGGCTGAGTGCGGGCGCGGCGTCGGGTAGGGCGCCCGACCGTGTTCGACAGACCAGGAGGACGAAGACCAGTGAGCGGCGATCGGAACGAGAGGCGCGGCGGGACGTGGGACGTCCCGACGGACGATCAGTCCGACGCGGAGCCCGATGTGACGGGCGAGTTCACCATCGACTACACCCCGCCGGCCTGGTACACGCAGGGCGCGCCCGCCCAGGACGTACCCGGCCTCCCGGAGGGCAGCGGCTTCGAACCGCACCGCCCCTCGGACGTGGTGTCGCCCCCGACGATGCGGATCTCACCGGCCGCCGTGCCGCCGCGGGCCGCGGCCCCGGATCCGGCGGAGGAGGTCGCGTTCGACCCGACTCCGATCGAGATCCCCCCGGCCTTCCCGAGCCCGGTGTTCCCGCCGGCCGCGGGGGTCACTCCGGCCACGGCGCCCGCCCCGGCTCCGGCTCCGCCGTTCCCGTCGGCTCAGGCTCCGGCCGAAGCCCCGGCCCCGGGTTCCGGCCCGGCGTTCCCGCCGGCGCCGGCTCCGGCCGACACCCCGGCGTTCCCGCCCGCCCCGGCCGACACTCCGGCTCCGGGCTCGGGCCCGGCGTTCCCGCCCGCTCCGGCCGACACCCCGGCCGCTGCCCAGGACGCGGCTCCGCTGCTCCCGGCGGCTTCGGCCCCGGTCGAGAGCCCGGCTTCGGATGCGGCTCCGGCCCCCGCTCCTGCGTTCCCCTCGGCCCCGGCCGAGGCCCCGGCCGAGGTTCCGGCTGCCGGTCCGACCCCGGCCGTGGGCGTGTCCACGAGCCCGGCTCCGGCAACTCCCCCCGCTTCGGGTCCCGTTCCTGCTCCCGAGGCCTCTCCGGTGGAGGTGCCCGTCGCGGACGCCCCGGCCGCGCCCCACGCGGCTCCCGTACCGGCGACCCCCTCGGCTCCCCCCGTCGACGCCCCGGCCCCCGCCGCAGAGGCGCCCGTCGCCGACGCCGCACCCGCCGCCTACGCGCACCCCGCGCCCGAGGCACCCCCGTCGGACGCGCCCGTCGCCGACGCCCCGCCCGCGCCCTACGCAGCCCCGGCGCACCCCTCGGCCCCGACCGCCGACGCACCCGCGCCGGTTCCGGGTCCCGTGGGTGACGCCGCCGCACCCGGTGCCGCGTGGCCGCCCGCTCCCGCCGAACAGGACCCGTACGCCGCGCCGGTCATCCCGACGGATGCCCAACACCCGCCCGTGGAGCACCCGTTCGGGGGGCCAGGTACCGAACTGCCCCAACTGCCGCCCACGTTCCCCACCTCGGGCACCCCGCAGGGCTACGGGTTCCCGCCCGCCGGGCAGCAGCAGCCTCCGCAGGGGTACGGCTTCCCGCCCGCACCGCCGCAGGCCCAGGCCCAGGCCCAGGCCCAGGCCCAGCCGCAACAGCCTCTGCAGGGCTACGGCTTCCCGCCCGCTCCGCCCCAAGCCCAGGCCCAGCCGCAGCCGCAGCCGCAGCCGCAGGCACAGTGGTCCCCCGCGGCCCAGCCGCAGCAGCCGCAGCAGCCGCAGGGCCCGTACCAGCAGCCCGCCCAGGGCCACGGCGGGGCGCCGCTCGGCTACACCGCCGCCGTGGAGCTGTCCTCGGACCGGCTGCTGCGCGGCAAGCAGAAGCCGAAGGCCACCCGGTCCGGCTTCCGCTTCGGCGGCAAGGCCGCGGAGGCGGACCGCCAGCGCAAGCTGGAGCTGATCCGCACTCCCGTGATGTCCTGCTACCGCATCGCCGTCATCAGCCTCAAGGGCGGCGTCGGCAAGACCACGACGACCACCGCCCTCGGCGCCACCCTCGCGACCGAGCGCCAGGACAAGATCCTGGCGATCGACGCCAACCCGGACGCCGGCACCCTCGGCCGCCGCGTGCGCCGCGAGACCGGTGCGACGATCCGTGACCTCGTGCAGGCGATCCCGTACCTGCACTCGTACATGGACATCCGGCGGTTCACCTCGCAGGCGCCGTCCGGCCTGGAGATCATCGCCAACGACGTGGACCCGGCCGTCTCGACGACGTTCAACGACGAGGACTACCGCCGCGTCATCGAGACCGTCGGCCGCCAGTACCCGATCGTCCTCACCGACTCGGGCACCGGTCTCCTCTACTCCGCCATGCGCGGCGTACTGGACCTCGCCGATCAGCTGATCATCATCTCGACCCCGTCCGTGGACGGCGCGAGCAGCGCCAGCACCACCCTCGACTGGCTCTCCGCGCACGGGTACGCCGATCTCGTCTCGCGCTCCCTCACCGTCATCTCCGGGGTCCGCGAGACCGCGAAGATGATCAAGGTCGAGGACATCGTGCAGCACTTCGAGACCCGCTGCCGCGGCGTCGTCGTGGTGCCGTTCGACGAGCACCTCGCGGCCGGTGCCGAGGTGGACCTCGACCTGATGCGGCCGAAGACCCGGGAGGCGTACTTCACCCTCTCCGCCCTGGTCGCCGAGGACTTCGCGCGAGCGCAGCAGCAGGCCGCGCAGGCCCACTGGGGCGCACCCCAGCAGCACCAGCAGCCCCACGCCCAGCCCCAGCACGCCCAGCCCCAGCAGCACCAGCCTCAGCCGCCGCACCCGCAGGGCCCGTACCAGCAGCCCCAGCCGCCGCAACAGCCGTACGGCCAGCCCTACCCGCAGCCCGGCCAGCCCTGGCAGCAGCCCCAGCCGCCCGCACCGCAGGCGCCTCATGCTCCGCAGGCGCCCCAGCAGCCCGGCCAGCCCCCGCGCGACCCGCGCCTCGGCTGACCGGCCCGGACACACGGAGGGCCCGTACCGTCCCCAGGACGGTACGGGCCCTCCGGCGCGTTCGGGCGCGGCGCGCGTTCAGCGTCCGGCGCGGTCGGCGTCGTAGGAGTCGGTCAGCACCCGGGAGCGCTTCACGTCGTCCGCGATGGCCTCCAGAAGCCCGTCCAGCGACTCGAACTTCGCCATGCCCCGCACGTACGCGAGGAAGTCCACGGCCACGTGCATCCCGTACAGGTCCAGGCCGACGCGGTCGATCGCGTACGCCTCCACGGTCCGCTCGGTGGCGTCGAACTGCACGTTCGTGCCGACCGAGATCGCCGCCGGCATCCGCTCGCCGTCCGCCGTCAGCCAGCCCGCGTACACCCCGTCCGCCGGGATCGCGGTGTGCGGCTGCGTCTCCACGTTCGCCGTCGGGTAGCCGAGTTCGCGCCCGCGCTGCGCGCCGCGCACCACCACGCCCTCGACGCGGTGCGGGCGGCCCAGGATCTCGCCGGCGCCCTCCACGTCCCCCTCGGAGACCAGCCTGCGCGCGAGGGTGGACGAGAACGGCACGCCGCCGCCCGCCTCGCCGCGCACGACCAGGTCCACGACCTCGACCTCGTAGTCGTAGGTCGCGCCCAGCTCGCGCAGGAAGTCGACGTTCCCGGCGGCGCGGTGGCCGAAGCGGAAGTTCGGTCCCTCGATGACGGCCTTCGCGTGCAGCTTGTCGGCGAGCACCTTGACGATGAAGTCGGCCGGGGACAGCTGCGAGAACTCCGCCGTGAAGGGCAGGATCAGCAGCGCGTCGACTCCGAGACCGGCCATCAGTTCGGCACGGCGGTCGTACGACGCCAGGATCGGCGGGTGGCTGCCGGGCCGCACGACCTCGCTGGGGTGCGGGCTGAAGGTGACGACGACCGAGGGGACGCCCAGCTCGCGGGCCCGGGCCACGGCCCGTCCGATGATCAGCTGATGTCCGCGGTGCACACCGTCGTAGGAGCCGATGGTGACGACGCTGCGTCCCCAGTCCTGGGGGATGTCCTCCAAGCCACGCCAGCGCTGCACTGTGACCGCTCCTCGCCCGAACCCGTGTAGTCCCTGTACTGATTGCCGATTGCAGGTCTAAGACTGCCATGCCGGTGGCCGGGGCCCCGCATCGGCGTCGGGGTCGGCCCATTGCCGCCTCACGTGACGTCCGGGGCGGTCCGCCTGAGGGTCTCCACCGTGCGCCGGGCGCCCGGTCCGAGCAGCGCCGCGGCCTCCGCCCCCGCCTGCGCGAGCCAGCGGGCGACGAGCGCCCCGAAGGCCGGGTCGGTCCGGGCCAGCTCCACCGTCCGGTGCTCGAACACCGCGGGGCCGCCGGGAAGGCGCAGCAGCTGCCGGCCGGCGCGCCGGAGCAGCTCGCGGGTGCGCTCCTCGGGCCGGGCCCGGGTCCCGGCGGCCAGGGCGTCCAGGAAGGCGCCGAGGACCGCCGGGTCGGGCTCCTCGCGCAGCAGTACGTCGGCCAGTTCGCCCCGCAGCCCGTACGGGGGTCCCCCGCCCGCCCCGCCGGGCGCGCCCAGTACACCGGCCAGCGCGGCCCGTACGGCCGGCGGGGCGGTCCGCAGCAGGTCCAGTACGAGGGGGCGCAGTACGGGCCCCGCGGCCGGCCCCTGGTCGAGGCGCCGGTCCACGAAGGCGGCGGCGTGCGGGGCGTCCTCGGGGCGGCACGCGAGGTGGTCCCGTACGAGGTCGCCCGCGCGGCGGGCCAGGCCCGGCGTGGTGAGCGCGGCCAGGGCGCGGAGCACCTCGCCGTCCGCCCGGGCCCGGAGGGCGGCGAACACCGAGTCCGGGTCGGGCAGCACCGGAAGAGCGGCGACCAGCGCCGACGCGGGCAGCCGGGAGCCGCGGTCGGGGTCGCGGAAGCAGTCGAGGGCGTCGGGCAGGTAGCGGGCCCGCACCTGGGGGTCGCGGAGCAGGATCCCGAGGGCGCTGCCGTGCAGGGCGGCGTCGGCGGGGCGGTCGAGCAGGGCCCGGGCCGCGCGGCGCAGCAGTTCACGGTCGGCGGGGGCGCGGACGTGGGGGGCCGTGACGAGCCCGTACGCGGCGGCTGCGACCCGTCGCCCGGGCCGTTCGTCGTGCGCCCAGCGGTCGACGGCGCGGGACAGGGCGGAGGGCTCGTCCTCGGCGAGCACGGCGAGCAGCTCGTCGGCGCGGTGGTGAGCGGCGCTCACCAGGGCCTCCGTGAGGTCGTCGGCGGCGAGTCCGCGGTGGGTGTGCAGGAGGGCCTGGGCCGCGGTGGCGACGGTGGCGCCCGGGCGGCCGCGCAGCCGGCGTTCGTCGGTGAACCAGGCGCAGAGGAGGGGCTGGACGAGTCGCGGGGCGCGGACGAGGCGGCGCCCGGCGGCTTCGAGGTAGCGGTGGTCGGCGGGCAGCAGGCGGCGGAGCAGGTCGAGGCGGTCGGACTCGGCGAGCCGGAGCCGGTTCCAGAACCAGCCGCCGAACTCCCCGGGGCCGGCCCGCGCCACGTGCTCGGCGAGGGCGTGCAGGACGGGCAGGTGCGGGGTGGCGTCGGAGGCCCGCAGCAGGGTCTCGCGCAGCAGCCGGGCGGCCCACCAGACCCGGTCGGGGTGGACCGGCGGGGACTCCGGGGGCTCCGGGGATTCCTCGGCGAAGGCGTTGAGAGCGCCGACCAGCCGGGTCAGCCGGCCGCGCACCTCGGGCGGCGGCAGCCGGCGCAGGGCCTCCAGGACGGGCCCGACACGGTGCCGGGGTACGGGCGGGCCCGACGTGGCGGGGCCCGAGTGGACCAGCACGTCGAGCGCGGTCGGCACGTCGAGGTGGCCGGCCTGGAGCCAGTCGGACAGCTCCTCGTGCGCGAAGCGGTAGCCGGGCCCGGCGGGGACGAACAGCCCCTCGGCGAGGACGGCGGAGGCCCAGCCGGTGCGCCGGGGGAAGAGCTCCTCGAAAACGGCCCGGTCCAACTGCCCCTGCCCCGGCCCCAGACACCACCGAGCCGCCTCGTGCACCCGCCCCGCCACCCGGGCCGCCAGCCGCCGCACGCCGGGGAGGTGGAGACCGGGGGCGTTCTCGTACGCGCCGGGGCGGGGGTACCCGGGGTCTACGGAGTCGGGGTTGTCGGGGCGGGGGCCGTGGGGGTGAGGGCCGTGGGGGCTGGGTTCGTGCATGCCGGGTTCGTGGGGGCTGGGTTCGTGGACGCCCCACCCCTCCACGCCGGGTCGGTCCGTACCGGGCCCGTCCACGCCTCGGTCCAGGGCTCCCGGGGCGTACGCGCCGGGCCCGTCCACGCCCGGCTCGTGGTCGGCGGGGCCGCCCGCCGCCGGGGAGCCGGGCATGCCGGGACCGTTCGCGCCGGGGTCCCGGACCGCGCCGGGCCCTTGAGGGGCGATGCCGTCCGGCGCGGGGTCGACGGCCCCGAGGTCCTGGGGGCCGGGGCCCGTCACACCGGGTCCGTGCGGGCCGTGGCCCGCGAGGCCGGGCCGGTACCCGCCGGGGCCGTGAACACCGGGTTCGCACGGGTCCGGCCGGCTCGTACCCGGGGTGTGGAGGCCGGGGTCGGATGATCCCGGGCGCTGAGATCCGGGATCCTGGGCAGCCGGCTCGCCCGGACCGCACGCGTCGGCGCCATGAACTGCGGGGCCGTGGGTACCGGTGCCGTGGTGGCCGGTTCCGTACGGGCCCGGGGTCCGGCCAACCGGGCCGCCCGCTTGGGGCCCGTGCAGGCCCGGGCCCCGCACGGCGGAGTCCTGGAGGCCGCAGTCGTTCCCACCCCGACCTTCACCGCCGAGGCCGTGCACCCCTGAGCCGTCCGATCGGGGCTCGTACGGAACCGGCCCCTCGGGGTCGTTCACGCCCGGTCCTCGGACACCCGGCCCGGTCACCCCGAGGCCGTACGGGCCCGCGCCGCACTCCCCCGGGTCCCGGACACCGGACTCATGGGCAGGCGTCCAGCTCGCAGCCGGACTCCGGACACCACGGCCGTCCGCCGCAGGAAGGTCGGCGCCGCTGGCGTCAGCGTCGTGCGCTTCGGGACCTTGCACGTTCGGAGTACGCGCGCGGGACCCGTACCTGCGCGCGGCCGGGATCCCGGGGCGTTCGTCCCACGGACCGTGTACGCCCTGGCCACGGGCTCCCGGCGCGGGGACGGCGGTGGGCGAGGTGGCCGGCTGCGGACCGGGGTGGGCAGCGGAGGGGCCGGTGGCGCCGGGACGGCTGCTCCCGCGACGGGGCGCGGGCACGGGCACGGGCGGGGCGTCAGCCGGTCCGCCGGGCGGCAGGGTCGCGCCCGTCGTGACGATGCGGACCGCCACCCGCAGGGCCACCAGGTCCAGGTGCGCCCCGAACACCTCGTCCCGGCCCGGGCGGCCTGCGGTGACCCCGGCGGCGCGGATCCCGGCGAGCAGGCCCAGGGTCAGCGGATGCCGCGCGTCCGCCTCCCGGATGCCGTCGGCGGGGATCCCGAGTCGGGCCCGGGCGGTCTCCGCCTCGGCAGGGTCCAGATCGCCGACGGGCAGCGCCGGCGGCAGCCGCCGGACGGGGCGGGCCGGAACGTGCAGCACCTCGGGCGGATACAGGGCGCCGGCCCGCTCCCAGTACTCCGGCCCGGCGGCGACGACGAGCCGGGCGCCGACCGACCGCAGCCACCGGGCGGTGGCTTCGGTCCAGGGCCCGAGGCGGTGTGCGAGCTGCGGCGGCATCTCCTCGGGCGCGTCCAGCACCACGAGCAGCGGCCGCCCGGCCGCCGCCGCGAGCCGGGCCACGCGTTCGACCGTTCCCTCCGGGGCAGCCGCCTCCCCCGGCACGCCGTCCCGTGCCCCCCGCTCGCCAGGCCCACCGAGTGGTCCGGTACCCGACTCGACGCCCGCGCCCACACCGGCACCCCGGCCGACCGCGCTCCCCGCCTCCGGACCCGCGTCCGCCCGGGCCGCCGGGCCGAACCAGGCATCCGGCCCCGGACCGGCCCCGTCCTCTTCCCCGGACGCCGCCCCGGCGAAGCCGCCGACCCCGTCGGCCCCGGCGCGCAGGGCCGTTCCCGCCGCCGTGACGGCGCGGGCCGCCGAGTCCAGGGCGCGGGCGGCCGCGGCGGCCAAGGAGGGGTCCTCGTCGCGCAGGTCCGCGCCGCGGAGCCACAGCGTCGGCGCGGGGCGGGGTCCCCCCGCGCGCTCGGCGGTCAGGGCCGCGAGGGCCGTGGTCCGGCCGGTGCCGGGGTTTCCGACCAGGCCGAGGACGGGACGGTCCCCGGCGGTGAAGGCGGCCAGCCCGGCGGCGAGGGCGGGGCGAGCCACCGGCTCCGGCTCCGGATCGGCCCCGGGCGCGAGCGGCAACGCCGCGCCGACGGTGGCTGCGGTCAGCTCCAGGACGCCCGCGAGGTTGAGGTCGGCACCGTACCCGGGCACGGTCGCGGAGTTGCGTTCCAGCAGGCGGGCGAGCGGCCCCGCGGGAGCGGCCGCCGCGGCCGCCCGGAGCGGCAGGGCGAAGACTCCGGAGCGGTGCTCTGCTTCCAGAGCGGTGCCCAGTACCGCGAGCACCGCCCCGGTGGCGACGTCCAGAACCGGGCCCCCGCCGGCCCCGCCGCCCGGTCCGAGGGCGTCCCGGCCGGCGGTGCCGATCGCCAGCTCCACCGTGACGGGCAGTACGTGGAAACGATCCGCCGCGCCGTAGGTGACCCCCGCCCGCGCCCCGAGCACCCGCGCCTGTCGCCAGCCCCGCGCGGGGAGCCGTACGTACGTCCCCGCGGGAACCTCCTGCCGCATCGCCACCGGCAGTGGCCGCAGCCCCAGCCCGTCGGTCCGCACGAGGGCCAGCGCCACCTCGGGCAGCGGGGTCACGTCCGCCGCCTCCGCGCGCCAGGTCCGCCCCCCGGGCGCGTGCAGCAACAGCCCGGTCAGGCCGTCGACGGCCTCGTGGCTGGTGATCACCGTGCCGCGGTCGTCCGCCACGAACCCGGTACCCCGCGGCAGGCCGGCCGGATCGCAGATCCTGACGAGCCCGTGACACCCGGGGAGCCCGTGCAGTGCATCGGTCCCCTGGAGTTCGGCGACGGCCGTCTCCCCGGCCGCGCCGAACGTCGCCGCCGCCACCGCCGCCGCCGCCGCCGAACCACCCGTGACCTCGTCCGTCATCGCCGCACCACTCCCCCGCCGCGAGCTCCGTGCTCACGACGGTAGGCAAGTGAAGATCAGCACGGAAAGCACGCGGGACGAAAGCGCCCCCTTACGCTCCCTCCATTCACTCCGAGCGCCTGCTCGGACGGGTGAACAAGGGGCTTCGCGTGGATAGACACTTAGCCGAGGGGGGTCGTGGAGCGGTGAGCAGCAGTCCTTGTGCGCTCACCGCTCCACGTCAACGCGCCAACGCACCAACGCGCCAACGCACCAACGCACGAGCACATCGGCGGCGACGCGCCAGCACACCGGCGCGCCGCCGCGTCGCGCTCAGACGAAGACCGCGAGCGACTTCGCCTTGCCGCCCTTGCTCTCGACGAGCCCGAGCAGCTGCCCCTTCGGCCCGTAGACGGCGACCGTCCGGCCGTCCTGGTACTCGTCCGGCATCTCGATCCGCACGCCGTTGGCGAGCAGCGAGGCCCGGCGGGCGTCCAGGTCCCAGCGCGGGAAGGCGGCGGCCGCGGCCTCGCCGATCGGCATGACGGTCAGCTCCTCCTGGAGCTGGTCCAGCGTGCGGGCCTTGTCGAGCTTGTACGGGCCCACCCGCGTGCGCCGCAGCGCCGTCAGGTGTCCGCCCACGCCGAGGTCCGCGCCGAGGTCGCGGGCGAGGGCACGGATGTACGTACCGCTGGAGCAGACGACGGAGACGACGAGGTCGACGACCTTCGTACCGTCCTCGGCCTCCGCCTCGCGCATGTCGTACACCTGGAACGACGAGATGGTCACCGGCCGGGCCGGGATCTCGAAGTCCTCGCCGTCGCGGGCGCGCTTGTAGGACCGCACGCCCTTGATCTTGATGGCGCTGACCTTGGACGGGACCTGCATGATCTCGCCGCTCAGCTTGGCGATGCCCGCGTCCACGGCCTCGCGGGTGACCCCGGAGGCATCGGTGGACGAGGTGATCTCGCCCTCGGCGTCGTCCGTGAGGGTGTACTGCCCGAGACGGATCGTCCCGAGGTACTCCTTCTCGGTCAGCGCGAGGTGGCCGAGGAGTTTCGTCGCCTTCTCGACACCGAGGACGAGGACGCCCGTCGCCATCGGGTCGAGGGTGCCGGCGTGGCCGACGCGCCGGGTCTTGGCGATCCCGCGCATCTTGGCGACCACGTCGTGCGAAGTGAAGCCGGACGGCTTGTCGACGATGACAAGGCCGTCCGGAGTCTTCCCTGCTTCGGTGCTCATTCCGCGGCTGCGTCCTCGTCGTCGTCCTCGTCGCCCGGCTTCTTGTACGGGTCGGCTTCGCCGGCGTACTTCGCGCCGGAGGACACCTCGCGCACCTGGGCGTCGGAGGCGCGCGCCTTGTCGAGGAGGTCCTCGATGGTCTTCGCGTTCTCCGGGAGGGCGTCCGCGACGAAGGTCAGGGTGGGCGTGAACTTGGTTCCCGCCGCCCGGCCGACCGCGGAGCGCAGTACGCCCTTGGCGCTCTCCAGACCGGCAGCCGCGCTGGCCCGGTCCTCGTCGTCACCGTAGACCGTGTAGAAGACCGTGGCCTCCCGCAGATCGCCGGTGACCCGGGTGTCCGTGATGGTCACGTGCGTACCGAGGCGGGGGTCCTTGACGCCGCGCTGCAGCTTCTCGGCCACCACCTCCCGGATGAGGTCCGCCAGCTTCTTCGCCCGCGCATTGTCGGCCACTGGTCCGTCTCCTTCTTTTCTTGCAGACAAGCAATCAGTCTTCATCACCGTGGAAGCGCCGTCGTACCGACAGCAGTTCCACTTCAGGACGCGCCGCGACCAGCCGCTCGCAGCGGTCCAGTACGTCCGACACGAACCCCGCGTCCCCGCTCACCAGCGCGACCCCTATGCGGGCCCTGCGGTGCAGGTCCTGGTCGCCCACCTCGGCCGCGCTCACGGAGAACTTGCGTTGGAGCTCGGCGACGATGGGCCGGACGACGGAGCGTTTCTCCTTCAGCGAGTGGACGTCGCCGAGGAGCAGATCGAAGGACAGAGTCCCCACGTACATGCAGTTCCGGATGTCCCGCCGGTTCGGGTTAGGTGGCCTGCCGGGCCGTCGTCCGGCAGGTTCACCCGGCCGTGGTGCGGCAGGATCACCGGACGTTCGGCAGGGTCACCAGAACCGTACACGCAACGGCCGGGGCCGATCGACGGATATTCCGCCGACCGGCCCCGGTGTTACGACACGGTGCGAACCGCCTCGCGCTTACGCGCGGGGCTTCTCGCGCATCTCGTACGTCGCGATGACGTCGTCGATCTTGATGTCGTTGAAGGAGCCGAGGTTGATACCGCCCTCGAAGCCTTCGCGGATCTCGGTGACGTCGTCCTTGAAGCGGCGCAGACCGGAGATGGTGAGGTTCTCGGCGACGACCTTGCCGTCGCGCAGGAGCCGCGCCTTGGTGTTGCGCTTGACCTCGCCGGACCGGATGAGGACACCGGCGATGTTGCCCAGCTTGGACGAGCGGAAGATCTCGCGGACCTCCGCCGTACCGAGCTCGACCTCTTCGTACTCCGGCTTGAGGAGACCCTTCAGGGCCGCCTCGATCTCCTCGATGGCCTGGTAGATCACCGAGTAGTAGCGGACGTCGACACCCTCGCGGTCCGCCATCTGCGCGGCACGGCCGGCCGCACGGACGTTGTAACCGATGACGATGGCGTCGGAGCCCATCGCCAGCGAGATGTCGGACTCGGTGACCGCACCCACACCGCGGTGCAGGACCCGGATGTCGACCTCTTCACCGACGTCGAGCTGGAGCAGCGAGGACTCGAGGGCCTCGACCGCACCGGACGCGTCGCCCTTGATGATGAGGTTGAGTTCCTGGACCAGACCGGCCTTGAGCACGGAGTCGAGGTCCTCGAGGGACACGCGACGGACGCGCTTGGCGAAGTTGGCGTTGCGCTCACGCGCAGCACGCTTCTCGGCGATCTGACGGGCCGTACGGTCCTCGTCGACGACGAGGAAGTTGTCGCCGGCGCCGGGGACGTTGGTGAGACCCAGGACCAGGACGGGGGTCGACGGACCCGCTTCCTCGACGTTGTTGCCCTTGTCGTCGAGCATGGCGCGCACTCGGCCGTAGGCGTCGCCCACGACCATCGTGTCGCCGACGCGGAGGGTACCGCGCTGGACGAGGACGGTGGCGACGGCACCGCGGCCGCGGTCGAGGTGGGACTCGATCGCAATACCCTGAGCGTCCTGCTCCGGGTTGGCGCGCAGGTCGAGCGAGGCGTCGGCGGTGAGGACGACGGCCTCCAGCAGGGAGTCGATGTGCAGACCCTGCTTGGCGGAGATGTCGACGAACATCGTGTCGCCGCCGTACTCCTCGGCGACCAGACCGAACTCGGTGAGCTGACCGCGCACCTTGACCGGGTCGGCACCCTCGACGTCGATCTTGTTGACCGCGACGACGATCGGGACGCCGGCGGCCTTGGCGTGGTTCAGCGCCTCGATCGTCTGCGGCATGACGCCGTCGTTGGCCGCGACCACGAGGATCGCGATGTCGGTCGACTTGGCACCACGGGCACGCATGGCGGTGAACGCCTCGTGACCCGGGGTGTCGATGAAGGTGATCTTGCGCTCTTCACCGTTGACCTCGGTGCCCACCTGGTAGGCACCGATGTGCTGGGTGATGCCACCGGCTTCGCCCGCGACGACGTTCGTCTTGCGGATGGCGTCGAGCAGTCGGGTCTTACCGTGGTCGACGTGACCCATGACGGTCACGACCGGCGGACGCGGCATGAGGTATTCCTCGCCGCCCTCGTCCTCGCCGAACTCGATGTCGAAGCCCTCGAGGAGCTCGCGGTCCTCTTCCTCCGGGCTGACGATCTGGACGACGTAGTTCATCTCGCCGGCCAGCATTTCGAGCGTCTCGTCGGAGACGGACTGCGTGGCAGTAACCATCTCGCCGAGGTTCATCATCACGGCGACGAGCGACGCCGGGTTGGCGTTGATCTTCTCCGCGAAGTCGGTGAGGGAGGCACCGCGCGACAGGCGCACGGTCTCGCCGCCACCGCGCGGCAGCATCACGCCGCCGACGGACGGGGCCTGCATGGCCTCGTACTCCTGGCGCCTCTGACGCTTGGACTTGCGACCACGACGGGCCGGACCGCCGGGACGGCCGAAGGCACCCTGCGTGCCACCACGGGCACCGGGACCACCGGGACGCCCGCCGAAGCCGGGACGACCGCCGCCACCGGCGCCGGCAGGACCGCCACCGAAGCCACCGCCGGGACGGGGACCGCCGAAGCCGCCACCGCCGCCGGGACGCGAGCCCGGACCGGCCGGACGGCCGGCGAAGCCGCCGCCCGCGGGACGACCGGCGCCACCGGGACGGGCACCGCCCGCACCGGGACCACGGCCACCGGGGCCGCCGCCGGGACGGGGACCGGGACCACCGGCAGCGGGACGCTGCGGCATCATGCCCGGGTTGGGACGGTTACCGCCGGGAGCACCACCGGGACGCGGGGCGCCGCCCTGCGGACGCGGCATGCCGCCCGGGGTCGGACGGGCGCCGCCGGGACCCTGCGGACGCGGGGCGCCGCCGGGGCCGCCCTGCGGGCGGGGAGCACCCTGGCCGCCGCCGGCGCCGGGGGCACCGGGACGGGGAGCGCCGGCCGGACGGGGCGCCTGGGGGCGCGCCATGCCGGTGGAGCCACCAGAGGTGAACGGGTTGTTGCCCGGACGGGGACCGGCCGGACGGGCACCCTGCGGGCGCGGGGCACCCTGGCCGGGGCCGCCGGCGGGACGCTGGCCCTGGGCACCGGGAGCGGAGCCCGCGGGGCGCGGGGCGCCGGGACGGGCGCCGGCCTGGCCACCCTGACCCTGCGCCGGACGCTGCTGCGCCGGACGGGGGCCGGGGGCGGCGGCAGCGGGACGCTCGGTGCGCGCCGGGGCGGCCGGGGCCGCCGGAGGCGCGGAGAACTCGGTCGCCACGGGCGCCGCCGGAGCGGGCTTCGGGGCGGCCGGAGCCTTCGGGCCGGGACGCGGGCCGGGGGCGGCCGGAGTCACCGGGGCGCTCGCGGCCGGAGCCTCGGCTGCGGCCGGCTTGGGGGCCGGTGCGCCGGGCTTCGGTGCGGCGGGACGTGCCGCAGCGGCCGGGGAGGGCGCTGCGGGCTTGGCGGGCGCGGCCTTGCGGGGCGCGCCGGGCTTTGCAGCGGACTTGCCGGCGTTGCCGCCGGGCCCCTGCAGTGCGTCAGTCAACTTGCGTACAACCGGCGCCTCGATCGTCGAGGACGCCGAACGGACGAATTCACCGAGTTCTTGGAGCTTGGCCATGACGACCTTGCTCTCCACCCCGAACTCCTTGGCGAGTTCGTATACCCGGACCTTAGCCACTTCGCTCCTTTTAGGTCCGGGTTACGCCGGACCGTCGCTACTTCATGGGCGTACTCATCGCGTACTCATCGAGTGCTCATCGCAATCTCGACCTACTTCCAACTCGCGAGGTACCTGACCGCACGGGGTATCCGTGCCGTACTACTTCTTACGGTGTCGCCTCGGCCTCGACGGCCACGGCTTCGCGCAGTGCCGCCGTGTCGAGCGTTCCGGCGGACCGGAGGGCCCGGGGGAACGCTCTGCGGCGGACCGCCTTGTCGAGGCAGACCACGTCGGGGTGCAGGTAGGCACCCCGGCCGGGCAGCGTACCGCGAGGATCAGGGACGCATTCGTCTCCGATCGCCACGATGCGCAGCAGATCGCTCTTGGCCGCTCGCTCCCGACACCCCACACAGGTGCGTTCGGGGCATGCGCGGGCTTGCGTCCGGCCAGACACGCCTAAGTCTACCTCCCCGCACCGACCTCACCCCTTCGGGCGAAAAATCGAACGGATGTTGTCGTGATCCACTCGGGACCCGGACTGCTCCGGGTCCCTGTCTACCGGCCGGAAACCTCCGGCCGGTAGTGGTTTATTCCCGGCCGCGGTCCCCGCCGCGGTCTCCACCGCGGCCCGAGTCACGGCCGCCGTCCCGGTCCGGGGCCCCGTCGGGGGTCTCGGTGTCCGGGCGGATGTCGATGCGCCAGCCGGTGAGCCGCGCGGCGAGGCGGGCGTTCTGGCCCTCCTTGCCGATGGCCAGCGACAGCTGGTAGTCGGGCACGGTCACCCGGGCGGAGCGGGAGTCCCAGTCGACGACCTCGACCTCGCTCACCCGAGCGGGTGACAGGGCGTTCGCGACCATCTCCGCCGGGTCGTCCGACCAGTCGACGATGTCGATCTTCTCGCCGTGCAGCTCGGCCATGACGTTGCGCACACGGCTGCCCATCGGGCCGATGCAGGCGCCCTTGGGGTTCAGGCCCGAGCGCGTCGACCGGACGGCGATCTTGGTGCGGTGACCGGCCTCACGGGCGATCGCCGAGATCTCGACGCTGCCGTCGGCGATCTCCGGGACCTCCAGCGAGAAGAGCTTCTTCACCAGGTTGGGGTGGGTGCGCGACAGGGTCACGGACGGACCGCGGACACCCTTCGCCACCCGCACGACGTACGCCTTGAGGCGGAGTCCGTGCGTGTACTCCTCGCCGGGAACCTGCTCCTGCACCGGCAGGATGGCCTCCAGCTTGCCGATGTCGACGAGGACGTTCTTGGGGTCCTTGCCCTGCTGGACGACGCCGGTGATGACGTCGCCCTCGCGGCCGGCGAACTCGCCGAAGGTCAGGTCGTCCTCGGCGTCGCGCAGACGCTGCAGGATCACCTGCTTGGCGGTCGTCGCGGCGATCCGCCCGAAGTCCGACGGCGTGTCGTCGAACTCCTTGGGCTCCTGGCCCTCTTCGAGGTCCCTCGGGTCCTCCGTCGCCCACACGACCACGTGACCGTTGGTGCGGTCGAGCACGACGCGGGCACGCCGGAAGCTGCCCTCGGTGCGGTGGTACGCGATGAGGAGGGCCGACTCGATCGCCTCGACGAGCAGGTCGAAGGAGATCTCCTTCTCCCGGACCAGACCCCGCAGGGCACTCATGTCGATGTCCACGACTACGCCTCCTCTTCCTTCTTGTCCTTGCGGTTGAACTCGATTTCGACACGCGCCTTGGCGATGTCGGCGAACGCGATGCGGCGGGTGGTCGCCTTGCGGCCCTTCACACCCGGAACTTCGAGGTCCATGCCCTCGTCGTCGACACCGAGGATGCGGGCGATCAGTTCCCCGCCGTCGGCGGTCTGGAACTTCACGAGACGGCCGGTCGCCCGAACGTAGTGACGGTGCTCGGTGAGCGGGCGGTCCGCGCCCGGAGAGCTGACTTCGAGGACGTACTCGTCCTCACCCATCGCGTCGGACTCGTCGAGCTTGTCGGAGACCTCACGGCTCAGCTCGGCACAGGCGTCGAGTTCCACACCCTCATCGGAATCCACGATGATCCGCAGCATCCGGCGCTTGCCCGCCTTGGACAGCTCGATCTCCTCGAGGTCCAGGCCCTTGGCGGCGACGAGCGGCTCCAGCAGTCCGCGCAGCCTGTCGCTCTGGGTGGTGCTCATCCGGGTGACTCCTCGGCCGCGTGTGCTGTTGTGGTTTTCCGTCGCGTGTCAGGTCAAAGGGTATCCGGTCGCGGGGGGTGTTGCCGTCCGCGCTGCGGACGGGACCCCCGGGTACCGTGATCACACCCTGTCCCGCCATCACCCCGAGGACGACGCCCGTGCCCTGGACCCTGACCTCCCGGCCCTCGCGTAGGCAGCTGCTGGCCGGTACCGCCGGCGCGGCCGGGGCCGCCCTGCTCACCGGGTGCACCGGCGGGGGCGGCCCGTCGGGCGCCGACACCGGCATTCCGCTCGAACGGCGCATCCGGGAGGGTGCCGTTCGTGACAGCGAGCGGCTGCTGGAACGTTACGACGCCACCACCGCCGCCCATCCGGCCCTGGCCGCCCGCCTCGCGCCGCTGCGCGGGGCCGTCGAGGCGCACACCGCCGCCCTCGCCTTCCCGGGTCCGGCCGCCTCCCGGCCGTCGTCCACCTCCCGGCCGCTGTCCGCCGGCGCCTCCGCCTCGCCCGCCGCGACGGGGTCGCCCTCCGTACGCCCCGATCCGGTCCCGCCGAAGGAGGCGGACGCCCTGACCGAGCTGGCGGACGCCGAGCGGAGCCTGTCCGAGGCCCGCACGGTCGCGCTGGCCGGCGCACCCGGGGAACTGGCCCGGCTACTGGCCTCGGTGGCCGCGTGCGGGGCCGTCCACGCCTACCTGCTGACCTCCACCCCGACCCCGGGAGCCGCGTCGTGAAGCCCGAACCCTCCCCCGCCGGACGCCCGCTGGAGGCGGCCCAGGCCGCGCTGGCCGCCGAGCACTCGGCGGCGTACGCCTACGGGGTGATCGGCGCCCGTGCCGCCGCCCGGGCGGCCGAGGCCCGCGAGGCCTACGGGGGCCACCTCGCGCGCCGCGACGCCCTGACCCGGACCGTGCGGGAGCTGGGCGGCTCGCCCCGGCCCTCGGAGGCGGCGTACGCCCTGCCGTTCGAACTGCGCACCCCGGCGGACGCCGAGCGGCTGGCCGCCGAGATCGAGGACCGGGTGGCGGGCGCGTACTCCGATCTGGTCCGGGCGGCGGACGGCCAGCTGCGCCGCGAGGCCGCCGACGCGCTGAGCGCCGCGGCGGTCCGCGCGGCACGCTGGCGCGGTGTCGGCGTAGCCTTCCCTGGGCTCACGGAAAAGCGCTGAGGAGGCGCGACGGGGCCCGGCACAGCTGAAAGGGACCACGCACGCATGGCTTTCGAACCGCCGCAGCGGCTTGTACGGGCGCTCGGCGAGATGCCCGAGACGGCGCAGAACACGGACTGGCTCGGGCAGTTGCCCCGGCTCGCCGAGGAGGCACTGGCCCGGCGGGACGTGGTGGCCCAGCGGGTGCAGGCCCCCGGCGGCCGCAGCAGCCTGGTGGTCCTCGTCCACTACTCCGACGGCACCCCGGCGGCCCTGAAGCTGGCGCCGCCTGCCGCCCGGCCCGGCCGGGAGCTCGCCGCGCTCGCGCACTGGGGCGGTTTCGGGGCGGTACGGGTCCTCGACTCGCGCCACCACGAGGACGACGGCGGGCTGCTCCTGGAGCGGCTCCACCCCGAGGTGTCGCTGCGTTCGCTGCCGGAGGCGAAGGCCCTGCTGGAAGCCTGCGGCACGCTGCGGCGGCTGTGGGTCGAGCCGCCGTCCGGGCACGCCTTCGAGACGGTGGCCGAGCGCACGGCCCGCCAGAGCGAGGACCTGCGCGCGGCCCCGCCGGAGGTCCGGGCGCTCGCGGACACCGCCGTGGACCTGCGGGGCGAACTGACGGCCCTGCCCGGCGAGGAGCTCCTGCTGCACGGCAACTTCCGGCAGGGCAAGGTGCTGGCCGGGGAGCGGGCGCCGTGGCTGACGGTGGGCCCGGACCCGCTGGTCGGCGAGCGGGCCTACGACCTGGCCCGGCTGGTCCGGGACCGGCTGGAGGACCAGATGGCCTCCTCGACGGGCGCGGCGGGTGCCCGGCGCCGGGTGAACAAGCTCGCGGATTCGCTGGAGGTGGACCGCGACCGGCTGCGGGGCTGGACGGTGTTCCGCGCGGTGGAGTCCGGGAACCGGGCGCTGGCCGCCGGGCGGCGCCGGGACGCGGAGCTGCTGCTGGAGTTCGCGGCCTGGTTGTAGGGCATACCGTAGGTAGGAAGGCATGTCCGGCAGGGGGCCGTCATGGTCGAGGAACTGCTGACAGCGGCGATCGCCGCGGGTGTGGGGGTGGCGGCCTACACGGTCGCCGCCGCCCGTGTGGTGAAGCAGTACGAGCGGGGCGTGGTGTTCCGCTTCGGCCGGCTGCGCCAGGGCGTCCGGGCGCCCGGGTTCACGCTGGTGGTGCCGGTGGTCGACCGGCTCCGCAAGGTGAACATGCAGATCGTGACGATGCCGGTGCCGGCCCAGGAGGGCATCACCCGGGACAACGTCACGGTGCGGGTGGACGCCGTCGTCTACTTCAGGGTCGTGGACCCGGCCGACGCGATCGTCGAGGTGGAGGACTACCGCTTCGCGGTCTCCCAGATGGCGCAGACCTCCCTGCGGTCGATCATCGGCAAATCGGACCTGGACGACCTGCTCTCGAACCGGGAGCAGCTGAACCAGGGTCTGGAGCTGATGATCGACAGTCCGGCGATCGGGTGGGGCGTGCAGATCGACCGGGTGGAGATCAAGGACGTGTCGCTGCCGGAGACGATGAAGCGGTCGATGGCCCGGCAGGCGGAGGCGGACCGCGAGCGGCGGGCCCGGGTGATCAACGCGGACGCGGAGCTCCAGGCGTCGAAGAAGCTGGCGGAGGCGGCCGAGGTGATGTCGGAGCAGCCGGCGGCGCTCCAGCTGCGCCTGCTGCAGACGGTGGTGGCGGTCGCGGCGGAGAAGAACTCGACGCTGGTGCTGCCGTTCCCGGTGGAGCTCCTGCGCTTCCTCGAACGCGCGGCGCCGCCGCCGGCGGCCCCGTCGGCCGCTCCCCCGCAGGTGGCGGCGGATCCCGGAGCCGGCGCACCGCCCGCCGACGCACCACCCACCGACGAACTCGCAGCCGACGAACCCGCAGCCGTTGAGCCCTCTGCCGTTGAGCCTTCTGCCGGTGAGCCCGAAGGCGCCGCGCCCGGGCGCCCCGCGATCGGGGCCCCGGACGCGGACGGGCCTTCGCCTACGGCTGGGTGAGACGGGCCAGGGCCTCTTCCAGGGGGAGTTCCTCACGGGTGCCCGTGGCCCGGTCCTGGAGTTCGACGATGCCCTCGGCGGAGCGGCGGCCCGCCACCAGGATCCGGGGGACGCCGATCAGTTCCGCGTCGGTGAGCTTCACGCCGGGGGACAGCCCGGCCCGGTCGTCGAGCAGGACCCGGCGGCCGGCTCCGGCCAGTGCGGCGGCCGCCTGCTCCGCCAGCGCGAGCGGGACGGCCTTGCCGGCGGCGACCACGTGCACGTCGGCCGGGGCGACGGAGGCGGGCCAGCACAGCCCGCGGTCGTCGGCGGTCTGCTCGGCCAGCGCGGCCACCGCCCGGGAGACGCCGATCCCGTAGGAACCCATCGTCACCCGGACCGGCTTGCCCTCGCGGCCGAGGACGTCCAGCCCGAAGGCGTCCGCGTACTTGCGGCCCAGCTGGAAGATGTGCCCGATCTCGATCGCCCGGCCCAGGCGCAGCCCGGCGCCGCAGGAGGGGCAGGGGTCGCCCGGCTCGACGACGACCACGTCGAGGTACCGGTCCACCTCGAAGTCCCGGCCGCAGACGACGTTCCGGGCGTGGGTGCCGGGCTTGTTGGCGCCGGTCACCCAGGAAGTGCCGGGCGCCACGCGGGGGTCGGCGAGGTAGCGGACCTTCTCCAGGCCCTGCGGGCCCACGTAGCCGCGTACCAGGTCGGGACGGCCGGCGAAGTCCTCGGCCGTAACCAGCTCCACGACGGCCGGGGCCAGGTGTTCGCCGAGCTTGCCGAGGTCGACCTCGCGGTCTCCGGGGACGCCCACGGCCACGATCTCGCCGTCGACCTTCACGAGGAGGTTCTTCAGGGTCGCCGAGGCGGGCACGCCGAGCAGGGCCGCGAGGGATTCGATGGTCGGGGTGTCGGGGGTGTCCAGCTCCTCGACGGGGCCGTGTTCGCCCGCGGCCGGGGTGAGGGCGAAGGTGACGGCCTCGGTGTTGGCCGCGTAGTCGCAGGAGGGGCAGTCCACGAAGGTGTCCTCGCCGGCGTCGGCGGGCGCGAGGAACTCCTCGGACGCGCTGCCGCCCATGGCGCCGGACACGGCCGACACGATGCGGTGGTCGAGGCCGAGGCGCCGGAAGATCCGTACGTACGCCTCGCGGTGGAGCCGGTAGGACTCGGCGAGGCCCTCGTCGGTGACGTCGAAGGAGTAGGAGTCCTTCATCTGGAACTCGCGGCCGCGCAGCACGCCCGAGCGGGGGCGGGCCTCGTCCCGGTACTTCGTCTGGATCTGGTAGAGCATGACCGGGAGGTCCTTGTACGAGGTGCACTGGTCCTTCACCACGAGGGTGAAGATCTCCTCGTGGGTGGGGCCGAGCAGGTAGTCGGCGCCCTTGCGGTCCTTGAGGCGGAACAGCAGGTCGCCGTACTCCGTCCAGCGGCCGCTGACCTCGTAGGGCTCCTTCGGCAGCAGCGCGGGGAGCAGCACCTCCTGGGCGCCGATGGCGTCCATCTCCTCGCGGACGACGCGTGCGACGTTGTCCAGGACCCGCTTGCCGAGCGGGAGCCAGGTCCACACGCCGGCGGAGCTGCGTCGGACGTAGCCGGCCCGTACCAGGAGGCGGTGGCTGAGGGTTTCGGCGTCCGCCGGGTCCTCGCGGAGGGTCTTGGCCATGAGGCGGGACATGCGCTGCACGTGTTGCGTTGACATGACGGGAGGCTACCGGGGCGGGCGGGGGCCCCGGCAAGCCGAATTCAGGGCCGCCCGCCGGGCCGGAGCAGCGGCAGGGTCGCGCCCATGACCGCGTACGGGAGGCTCGCGCTCGGGAACTGGACGCGGCGGGCGAGGTCCCGGTAGCCGAGGGCCGTGTAGAGGCCGCGGGCGGGGCTGTCGGTGTCGATGGCGGAGAGGATCGAGCGGGGCTCGTCGGCGCCGTCGGTGATCAGGGTGATCAGGGTGCGGCCGACGCCGCGGCCCTGGAAGCCGGGGTGGACGTGCAGTTCGGTGATCACGAAGGAGTCGTCGAGCCAGTCGTCGGCGCCGCCGGCCCTCAGGTGCGGTTCGACGATCGTGGACCACCAGTGGCCGCGGTCGTTGGGCATGCCGTAGACGAAGCCGGCGAGGGCGCCGTCGTCGGTGAAGGCGCCGAGTGCGCGGGCGCCGCGGGAGGTCATGTGGCGCTGGACGATGTAGCGCCGGATGCCGACCTCCTCCTCGCTGAGCCCGAAGGCCACGGCCTGCACGCGCAGGGCCTCGTCCACGCGGTCGGCGAGGTCGAGGGGGCCGATGCGGAGTCCGGCGGGCCGTGCGGGGTCGTCGCCCCCGGGGGTAGGCAGCATGCGGCGACCTTACTTCGGGGTAGGGCCGGTGCGGTACGGCCCGTACGGGGAAAGCGGCCACGGCCGGGGCGGTGGCGGCGGGCTCAGAACAGGACGCTCATGAAGGCGCCGGTCTCGCGGAAGCCGACCCGTCGGTAGGCGGCGCGGGCGGCGGTGTTGAAGTCGTTGACGTAGAGGCTGACCACGGGCGCCACGTCGCGCAGCGCGTAGGCGACGACGGCGGCCATCCCGGATTCCGAGTGGCCGCGGCCCCGGAAGCCGGGGTCGACCCAGACGCCCTGGATCTGGCAGGCGCGGGCGGTGGCGGCGCCGATCTCCGCCTTGAAGACGACCTTGCCGTCCTCGATGCGGGCGAAGGAGCGGCCGGCGGTGACGAGCTCGGCGACGCGGGCCTGGTAGAGAAGTCCGCCGTCGCCGGCCAGCGGGGAGATGCCGACCTCCTCGGTGAACATGGCGACGCAGGCGGGCATGATCAGGTCCATCTCGTCCTTGCGGACGCGGCGGACCTGCGGGTCGGGGGCGACCGTGGTGGAGGGCTGTTCCATGACCATGAGGGGCTGCCGGGACCGGACGTCGCGGGCGGGGCCCCAGCTGGGTTCGAGGAGCTGCCACAGCAGCCGGGTGGCCTCGGCGGGGCCGACGATGGAGGAGCAGCGGCGGCCGGTGCGGCGGGCGCGGTCGGCGAAGGCGCGTACGGCGTCGGGTCCGGCGCAGACGGGGACGAGGTTGGCTCCGGCGTAGCACAGGGACCGGAGCTCGCCGTCGGCGTACCAGCCCCACATCTCCCCGCCCAGGCGCCAGGGGTCGAGGCCGGCGACCTGGACCCGGGAGGTGACGAAGGCGTTCTGGACCGGCTCGCGCCCGAGGACTTCGAGCGCGGCGTCGAGATCACTGGGTTCAAGGACCCGGGTGGTGGTCTGCGTCAACACTGGGGCCTCACCATGCAAGTCTGCTGATCTCCGCACTGTACCCGGCGGTGCCCGGGGATGCCGCCTCCCACGGGTCACGAAAAGGCCCCGGCCCCGCCCCCGAACTGCGGGAACGGGGCCGGGGCCGGGGTCGGGCGCAGCGCGGTGCTACACGCCGATGGCGACGGTGGGCTCGCCGGAGGCGACGCCGTCCTTCTCCATCTGCTCGGCGATCTTCAGCGCCTCTTCGATCAGGGTCTCCACGATCTTCGACTCGGGGACGGTCTTGATGACCTCGCCCTTCACGAAGATCTGGCCCTTGCCGTTGCCGGAGGCGACGCCGAGGTCGGCCTCGCGGGCCTCGCCGGGGCCGTTGACGACGCAGCCCATGACGGCGACGCGCAGCGGGACCTCCATGCCCTCCAGGCCCGCCGTGACCTCCTCGGCCAGCTTGTAGACGTCGACCTGGGCGCGGCCGCAGGAGGGGCAGGAGACGATCTCCAGGCGGCGCGGCTTGAGGTTCAGCGATTCCAGGATCTGGTTGCCGACCTTGATCTCCTCGACCGGCGGGGCGGAGAGGGAGACGCGGATGGTGTCGCCGATGCCCTCGGAGAGCAGTGCGCCGAAGGCGACGGCGGACTTGATGGTGCCCTGGAAGGCGGGGCCGGCCTCGGTGACGCCGAGGTGCAGCGGGTAGTCGCAGGCGGCGGCCAGCTGGCGGTAGGCGTTGACCATGACGACCGGGTCGTTGTGCTTGACCGAGATCTTGATGTCGCCGAAGCCGTGCTCCTCGAAGAGGGAGGCCTCCCACAGCGCGGACTCGACCAGCGCCTCGGGGGTGGCCTTCCCGTACTTCTTCAGCAGCCGGGCGTCGAGGGACCCCGCGTTGACGCCGATCCGGATCGGGGTGCCCGCGGCCTTGGCGGCGTGCGCGATCTCCTTGACCTTGTCGTCGAACTGCTTGATGTTGCCCGGGTTCACGCGGACCGCGGCGCAGCCGGCGTCGATCGCGGCGAACACGTACTTGGGCTGGAAGTGGATGTCGGCGATGACCGGGATCTGCGACTTCTTCGCGATGACGGCGAGGGCGTCGGCGTCGTCCTGCGTGGGGCAGGCCACGCGGACGATGTTGCAGCCGGAGGCGGTCAGCTCGGCGATCTGCTGGAGCGTCGCGCCGATGTCGGACGTGCGGGTGGTGGTCATCGACTGCACCGAGATGGGCGCGTCGCCACCGACGGCCACGGAACCGACCTGGATCTTGCGGCTGACGCGTCGGTCGGCAAGCTTCGTCGGCACGGACGGCATTCCGAGAGAGATGGCAGTCATCTGCTGTGCAACCCCAAGGTGTGGATCAAGGTCCCGAGATCGGCGGGCTCCAGCCTTCGAGATTACGCCAATCAGCGCGTGCCCCCCGCATCCGAGGGGGTGCGCCACCCGAACGTAGGGAGCCGGGCACGATGCGTGCCCGGCTCCGTCCCGCGTTTGCTAGGCCGTTCGGCGACTAGGTGATCTTGATCGGGTTCACCACGTCCGCCACCAGCACCAGCAGCGTGAAGCAGACGAACAGCCCGGCCACCACGTACGCGGCGGGCATCAGCCGCGCCACGTCGAACGGGCCGGGGTCGGCGCGCCGCAGGAGCCTGGCCACGTTGCGCCGCAGCGACTCCCACAGGGCGCCCGCGATGTGTCCGCCGTCGAGCGGCAGCAGCGGCAGCATGTTGAACAGGAAGAGCGAGAGGTTGAACATCCCGAGGACGTTCAGCATGATCGACATCCGCTGCTCTCCGGGGATGTCGAGGGTCGCGATCTCACCGCTGATCCGGGCCGCGCCGACGATGCCCATCGGGGAGTCCGGCTCGCGCTCGGCGCCGCCGAAGGCCGCGTCCCACAGGGCGGGGATCTTGGCGGGGAGCTGGAGCAGGCCCTGCACGCTGCCCTCGACGATGCCGCCCATGTGGTCGACGGACTCGCCGAAGGTCAGGGCCGCGATCTCGCTCTTGGGGCTGAAGCCGAGCCAGCCCGCCGTGACGTACTCGCCCTTGACGTACCCGCCGTGGCCGTCGGTCTTGGCGACCTTGTTCTCGATCAGGTCCACCGGCAGGGTCAGCTCGCGTCCGTCCCGTACGACGGTGACGGTGGCGGGGCCGACCGTGTCGCGGATCTGCTTCTGGAGGGCGGACCAGTCGGCGACCGCGCGGCCGTCGAAGGCGACGATGCGGTCGCCGGACCGCAGGTCGGCCTTCTTGGCCGGGGCGACCGGGTCGCTGTCCTTGCAGACCTCCCGGTTCTCGCTCTGCTGGATCACGCAGGGCGAGACGGTGGCGATCTGGGTGGTGGTGCGGTTGATCCCGAAGGTCATCCAGACGCCGAAGAAGATCGCCAGGGCGAGCACCAGGTTCATGAAGGGGCCCGCGAACATCACGATCACGCGCTTCCACGGCTTGCGCGTGTAGAAGAGCCGCGTCTCGTCGCCGGGCTGGAGTTCCTCGTAGGCCGCCGAGCGGGCGTCCTCGATCATCGAGCGGAACGGCGACGTGGAACGGGCGGTGACCTTGCCGTCCTCGCCGGGCGGGAACATCCCGATCATGCGGATGTAGCCGCCCATCGGGATGGCCTTGATCCCGTACTCGGTCTCGCCCTTCTTGCGCGACCAGACGGTCCGGCCGAAGCCGACCATGTACTGGGGCACGCGGATGCCGAAGAGCTTGGCCGTGGAGAGGTGGCCGAGCTCGTGCCAGGCGATGGAGAAGAGCAGGCCGACCACGAACACGACCACACCGATCAAGGTCAGCAGTATCGTCATGCGCTCGCCTCCACGGCGGCGCGAGCCGCCATCTCCCGTGCCCGGGCCCTGGCCCAGGTCTCCGCTTCGAGGACGTCCGCGACGGTCAGCGGGGTTCCCGCTGCCGGCGTCCCGTGTTCGTCCACCACGGCAGTGACCGTATCCATGATTGCTGTGAACGGCAGCCGACCGGCCAGGAAGGCCTCGACGCACTCCTCGTTCGCCGCATTGAACACCGCGGGGGCGGTGCCGCCCAGGGTGCCGACGTGCCGGGCCAGGCCGACGGACGGGAAGGCCTCGGTGTCCAGGGGGAAGAACTCCCAGCTCGACGCCTTGGTCCAGTCGAAGGCCGGGGACGCGTCCGGGACCCGCTGGGGCCAGCCCAGGCCGATCGCGATGGGGCCGCGCATGTCCGGCGGGGTGGCCTGGGCGAGGGTGGAACCGTCCGTGAACTCGACCATCGAGTGGACGTAGGACTGCGGGTGGACCACGACCTCGATGCGGTCGAAGGGGATGTCGTAGAGCAGGTGCGCCTCGATGACCTCCAGCCCCTTGTTCACCAGGGTCGCCGAGTTGACGGTGATCACCGGGCCCATCGCCCAGGTCGGGTGCGCGAGCGCGTCCTGGACGGTGACCCCGGCCAGCTCCGCGCGGGTGCGGCCGCGGAAGGGGCCGCCGGAGGCGGTGACCACGAGCTTGCGGACCTCGGCGCGGGTACCGGCGGCCAGGGCCTGGAACAGCGCCGCGTGCTCGGAGTCCACGGGAATGATCTGGCCCGGCTTCGCGAGGGCCTTGACCAGCGGGCCGCCGACGATCAGCGATTCCTTGTTGGCCAGGGCCAGGGTCCGGCCGGCCCGCAGCGCGGCGAGCGTGGGCGCGAGGCCGATGGAGCCGGTGATGCCGTTGAGGACGGTGTGGCACGGGGAGGCGGCGAGCTCGGTCGCCGCGTCGGGCCCGGCCAGGATCTCGGGCAGCGGCTCGGACGGGCCGTACTGGGCGCCGAGCGCCTCCTTCAGTGCCGGTACGGCGTCCTCGCGGGCGACGCCCACCTTCTCGACGCGCAGCAGCCGGGCCTGCTCGGCGAGCAGCCCGACGCGCCCGCCGGCGGCGGACAGCGCCGTGACCCGGAAGCGGTCGGGATGGCGCAGCGCGAGGTCGATGGCCTGGGTGCCGACGGACCCGGTCGATCCGAGGATGACGATGTCCCGGCGGCCGGCCGCGGCGTCGAAGAGGAGGTGCGGGTCGGCGAGGGGGGCTGGACTGTCGCTCATGCCCCCCATTGTTGCCGCAACTCAGGAGCGCTTGGACACGGAGTCCCCGTCCGTGACCCGGGCGAGGAGTTCGGGCAGCGTGCCGGCGAAGTCGGGGAGGGCGCGGGCCGCCCGCCACCAGGCCCGCGGGTCGTCCCCGAGGGCCTCGTCGAACAGCCGGTCGGCCTCGGCCCGGGCGGCGAGCACCGCGGCGGGCCGGTCGTGCCGGTCCGGATGGCCGATGTCACCGAGCCACTGGTCCTCGTCCAGCGCCCAGCAGGCGGGCACCTTGTGCCGGACCACGTCGGCGCCGGTGAGCAGGCCCCGGTCCAGGCAGTCGCGGACCCAGCGGACGTCCTCGTCGACGGTCTCCATCGGGACGGCCAGGCTCACCAGCGCCAGCTCCCGCTCCCAGCCGCCCGTCGGCTCCGTGGCGGCCGTGTCGGAGGCGAGCCGGCGCACGGCCCGGCCCAGCGCCGGGTCGTGCCGTACGAGGCCCAGCGGGGGCAGGGTGCCCGCCGCGAGCGCCGTCGCCAGCTCGGGCAGGGTGCCCCGGTAGCCGGGGGCCCGGCGCGGCAGCTCGGCCCACAGGCGGGGGTCCTCCCCCAGCGCGGGCCGCAGCACCCGCTGCACCGCCGACTGCATCTCGGCCTGCTCGGGCAGGCTCCAGCGCAGCCCGCGCGAGACGGACAGGTGCCCGAGCAGCAGGGTCCGGGCCGCGGGGGCCACGTGGGCGACGAGCTCGTCGCAGGTCAGCAGGCCCGAGCGGACGGCCCGTACGGCGGGCCGGTACCAGTGGCGCCCGTACGGAGCGCCCGCGCGGGCGTCGAGCAGCGCCAGGCAGTCCGCCCGGGGCAGTCCGCCCACCAGCAGCAGGGCCTCCACGGCGCCCGCCGGCAGCGGCGCGCGGGCGTGCTCGCGCAGCAGCAGCTCCGGGTCGAGGTCGTGCGGCATGCCCAGCAGGGTCAGCGGGATCCGCGGCCGGCGGCCGTGCCGGCGCAGCAGGGCGATCAGCTCGGCGGGGCCGAAGGGCCCCGGGCCGCTCGCGCCGAGCAGTTCCGGGGAGGGCCCGGGCCGGGCGGCGTAGCGGACGGCCGAGGGCAGGCCGGGCAGCGGGCGGCCCACGACGTGCGGGTTGCGGGCGATGTAGTGCCGGTCCTCCTCGGTGCCCCCGCGCAGCAGCAGGGTCACGGCCGAGGCGGGCAGCCACTGGTCGCGGCACAGGTACTTCCGGGTGGTCCCGTCGAGCCGGCCGATCAGCTCGGCGACCACCTGCTGCGGTGCGTGGCGCAGCAGGTGCGCCACGCACCAGGCCAGCCGTCTGCTGACCCGGTCCTCCTCGGCCGTCGGCATCGTCCTCGCCCGTCTCGCGCTCGTACCCGTACCTGAGCCCGGACCCGTGCTCGCACTCGTACATCCGTCCGGACTACTGCCGATGATGGCAGGTCAGCGCAGGGGGCGGTGGACGTTTACGTGCTCCGAGGGGCCGGGGGCGGCCTCCGCGATCCAGGGGCCGTCGCCCGAGGGGTCGAGGACGCCCTCCTCCAGCCAGGTGTAGGCGCCGCCGAGGACCCCTTCGACGACCTTGCGGTCGAGGTCGTCGGTGTTGGACCACAGGCGGCCGAAGAGTTCCTCGACGCGGATCCGGGACTGCCGGCAGAAGGCGTCGGCGAGCTGGTAGGCCTCGCGGCCGTGGTCGCCGGTGGCCCGCAGGTGCTCGGCGCGCACGCAGGCCGCGCTCATCGCGAAGAGTTCGGCGCCGATGTCCACGATCCGGCCGAGGAAGCCCTGCTTGGTCTCCATGCGGCCCTGCCAGCGGGACATCGCGTAGAAGGTCGAGCGGGCGAGTTTGCGCGAGCCGCGTTCGACGTAGCGCAGGTGGGTGGCCAGGTCCGGGTGGCCGGCCGGGTGGAACTCCCGGTACGCGCCGGGGAGCTGGCCGGCTCCGGCGGCCAGCTGGGGCAGCCAGCGGGCGTAGAACCCGGCCGCGCGGGCTCCGGCCTTCGCCTTGTCGCCCAGGGCCTTGTCCGGGTCGATGATGTCGCCGGCGACCGCCAGGTGGGCGTCGACGGCCTCGCGGGCGATGAGCAGGTGCATGATCTCGGTCGAGCCCTCGAAGATCCGGTTGATCCGCAGGTCGCGGAGCATCTGCTCGGCGGGGACGGCCCGCTCCCCGCGCGCGGCCAGCGACTCGGCGGTCTCGAAGCCGCGGCCGCCGCGGATCTGGACGAGTTCGTCGGCCATCAGGCAGGCCATCTCGGAGCCGTAGAGCTTGGCCAGGGCCGCCTCGATGCGGATGTCGTTGCGGTCCTCGTCGGCCATCTGCGAGGCGAGGTCGACGACCGCTTCGAGGGCGAAGGTGGTGGCGGCGATGAAGGAGATCTTGGCGCCGACGGCCTCGTGCCTGGCGACCGGGCGGCCCCACTGCTCGCGGACCCCGGACCATTCCCGGGCGATCTTCAGGCACCACTTGCCGGCGCCGACGCACATGGCGGGCAGGGACAGCCGTCCGGTGTTCAGGGTGGTCAGCGCGATCTTGAGGCCGGCGCCCTCGGCTCCGATGCGCTGGGCGGCGGGCACGCGGACCCGGTGGAAGCGGGTGACGCCGTTCTCCAGGCCGCGCAGGCCCATGAAGGCGTTGCGGTGCTCGACCGTGATGCCCGGCGAGTCGGCCTCGACGACGAAGGCGGTGATCCCGCCGCGGTGGTTCTCGCCCTTCGGCACCCGGGCCATCACGACGAGCAGGTCCGCGACGACCCCGTTGGTGGTCCACAGCTTCACCCCGTCGAGGACGTACGCGTCCTCCCCGTCCGGGACGGCCGTGGTGGCCAGGCGCGCCGGGTCGGAGCCCACGTCCGGCTCGGTCAGGAGGAAGGCGCTGATGGCGGTGGTGGCGCAGCGCGGCAGGTAGGCGTCCTTCTGCTCCTGCGTCCCGAACATCTTCAGCGGCTGGGGCACGCCGATCGACTGGTGGGCGGAGAGCAGGGCCCCGATGGCCGGGCTGACCGAGCCGACCAGGGCGAGCGCCTTGTTGTAGTAGACCTGGGTGAGGCCGAGGCCGCCGTACTTGGGGTCGATCTTCATGCCGAGGGCGCCGAGCTCCTTGAGCCCGCGGACCGTCTCGTCGGGGATCTTCGCCTCCCGCTCGATGCGGGCGCCGTCGATCGAGGTTTCGCAGAACTCCCGCAGCCGGGCCAGGAAGGCCTCCCCGCGCCGGACGTCCTCGTCGGCGGGGAGCGGGTGGGGGTGGATCAGGTCGAGCCGGAAGCGGCCGAGGAAGAGCTCCTTGGCGAAACTGGGCTTGCGCCAGTCCTGCTCCCGCGCCGCTTCCGCGACCTGCCGCGCCTCGCGCTCGGTCACCTTGGGCTGTACGGGCTGTGCGGGCTGTGTTGCGGACATCCGGGTCCTCACCTCGCAGCATCGGGACACTACCGATCGGTGCTACCTGTGAGTCGTACCCGTTTCGGGGACCCGGGAAAAGGCCCGAGCGGGTGGCCCGGAAAAGGGGGACGGCCGGAGCCCCCGCACAGTAGGCTCCGGCCGTCGGTCTGGGACCGTACGAGGTCAGATGTCGAGGCCGGTGAGGACCAGGACGCGCTCGTAGGTGTAGTCGTCCATCGCGTAGCGGACGCCCTCGCGGCCCACGCCGGACTGCTTGACGCCGCCGTACGGCATCTGGTCGGCCCGGTAGGAGGGCGCGTCGCCGATGATGACGCCGCCGACCTCGAGCTCGCGGTGGGCGCGGAAGGCCACCTGGATGTCACGGGTGAAGACGCCGGTCTGGAGACCGAACTTCGAGTCGTTGACGGCGGCGAAGGCCTCGTCGGTGTTCTCGACCTTCTGCAGGGTCAGGACCGGCCCGAAGACCTCTTCGACGGCGAGCGTGACGCCGGCCGGGAGCTCCGCGACGACGGTGGGCTCGTACGAGGCGCCCTCGCGCTTGCCGCCGGTGAGCAGCTTGGCGCCGGCGGACACGGCCTCGTCGACCCAGGACTCGACGCGCTTGGCGGCGTCCTCGGAGACGAGGGGGCCGACGTCGGTGGCGGAGTCGGACGGGTCACCGGTGACCTGGGCCTGGACCTTCGCGACGACCTTCTCGACGAGGCGGTCGTAGACGGAGGCGTCGGCGATCACGCGCTGCACGGAGATGCAGGACTGGCCGGCCTGGTAGTTCGAGAAGGTCGCGATGCGGGTCGCGGCCCATTCGAGGTCGGCGTCGGAGGACCAGTCGGCGAGGACCACGGCCGCGGCGTTGCCGCCGAGCTCCAGGGTGCAGTGCTTGTGGGGCACCGACTGCTGGATGGCGTAGCCGACCTTGTCGGAGCCGGTGAAGGAGATGACGGGGAGGCGCTCGTCCTTGACGAGGGCGGGCATCTTCTCGTTGGCCACGGGCAGCACGGACCAGGAGCCGGCCGGCAGGTCGGTCTCGGCGAGCAGCTCGCCGAGGATCAGACCGGAGAGCGGGGTGGCCGGGGCCGGCTTCAGGATGATCGGCGCGCCGACGGCGATGGCGGGGGCCACCTTGTGGGCGCACAGGTTCAGCGGGAAGTTGAACGGCGCGATGCCGAGGACCGGGCCCTTGACGAAGCGGCGGGTCAGGGCCAGCCGGCCGACGCCGCCGGCGTCGGTGTCCAGGCGCTGGGCGTCTCCGCCGTTGAAGCGGCGGGCCTCTTCGGCGGCGAAGCGGAACACGGACACCGCGCGGCCGACCTCGCCGCGGGCCCACTTGACCGGCTTGCCGTTCTCGGCGGAGATCAGCTGGGCGATCTCCTCGGTGCGCTCGGCCAGGCGCTTGGACACGTGGTCCAGGGCGGCGGCGCGTACGTGGGCGGGGGTCGCGGAGAACTCCGCCGTCACGGCGTACGCGGCGGCCACGGCCTCTTCGACCTGGGCGTCGGTGGGCACGCTGACGGTGCCGACGAGCCGGCCGTCCCACGGGTTGTGGACGTCGAAGCTGTCCTCGCCGGTGGCCTGGCGGCCGGCGAGCCAGAAGGCGTGGGTGGAGGTCATGCGAATCCCGGCCCTTCGGATTGTGCTGGGGGTACCTCCCAGCGGCAGCTGGAGGCGGGTCCTGTCCCCACCACCGTAGGACCCCGGCGCGGTTTCGTTGTTTATCCGGCATGGAGCGGCGGCCTGCCGGGCTTCGCCGGTTTGTCAGTGTCGTGCTGTCAGTGTCGTGCGTGGCGGGCGCCCCGCCGCGGCGGGTCAGGGGGTGGGGGTGGCGGCCTTCAGGGCGAGCCAGAGCTCCATCCGGACGTCCGGGTCGTCCAGGGAACGGCCGAGGATCTCCTCGACCCGCTTCATCCGGTAGCGGAGCGTGTGCCGGTGGACGCCCAGGTCGGCCGCGGCGGCGTCCCACTGGCCGTGGCGGGAGAGCCACGCCTGGAGGGAGGCCACCAGGTCGCCGCGGCCGGTCGCGTCGTGCTCCCGCAGGGCCCTGAGGGTGCCGTCCGCGAAGGCCCGTACGGCGTCGTCCGCGAGCAGCGGCAGGACCGAGCCGGCGGCGAGGTCCTCGTGCTCCACCATCGGCCTGCCGCGGCGGCGGGCCACGGCGAGGGCCTGGTCCGCCTGCTTGAAGGCGGCCTTCACGCCGGTGGCGGCGGCCGGCGCCGACAGGCCCACCACCAGTTCGTCCGGCTCGGGGCCGGTCGCGTCCCGGCCGCGCCGGGCCTCCAGCACCTCCGCGTGCTCCGCGCACGCCTGCACGGCGGACCCCCCGTCGGCGGCCAGCACCACCAGGCGCCCGGCCTCCGGTACGACGAGCAGCGCCTCCCCGGTACGGGCCGCCGCGGACTCCACCGCGTCGGCGAGCCGCGCCAGCCCTTCCGGCTGGGCGGTGCCCGGCAGGGCCGGCTCGGCGACGGCGATCCGGAACGGCGCCTCCAGCAGGGCTCCGTACAGGTCCCCGGCCACCGCCCGGGCGTGCTCGGCCTGTCCCTCCAGCAGCATCCGCAGCACGGCGGCGCCCAGGCGGGACTCGGCGTCGTGCAGGGACCGCGACCGTTCCGTGGTCAGGGTCAGCAGGGCGACGGCCGAGTGCACGGCGTACCGCTCGGCGGTGCCCAGCGGGGCGCCCGTACCGACGGCGAGCGCGCCCCGGGCCCGGCGGCCGGTGCCCAGCGACTGGAGTTCCACCCGGTCCTCGGAGCCGCCCACCACGGCGCTCGCGGGCGCGGGCCGCTCGCGCAGGCGCTCCACGTCGGGGGTGAGCCGGGCGGCGCGGCGCGCGGCCCAGTCGGGGGCGGCGGCGACGACCGCGCCGGAGGTGTCGTACAGCGCGGCCCAGCCGTGCACGTGCGCGGCCAGCTTCGCGAGGAGGTCGGCGGGGCCGTCGGCGGACAGGGCGGCCCGGGTGAGTTCGCGCTGGGCCTCGAAGCCGGCGGTCACGGCCCGGTACTGGTCGGCGGCGAGGGCCGCGGAGACGGCCTTGCTGATGGCGAGGAACGGGGTCCGTCGCGGCACCTCCAGCAGCGGCAGGTCCTCCTCGCGGGCGGCCTCGACGAGCGCGTCGGGGACGGCGTCGTAGTTCACCCCGACGGCGAAGCCGATGCCGACGACGCCCGCGGCCGCGAGGCGGCGTACGTAGCGGCGCATCTCCTCCGGGTCGTCCGCGTCCAGCTTCATGGCGGTGACCAGCAGCAGCTCGCCGCCCTCCATGTAGGGGACGGGGTCCGCGAGCTCGCTGACGTGGGCCCAGCGCACGGGGGTGTCGAGGCGGGTCTCCCCGGCCCGGACGCTGAGTTTGAGCGCCGAGTGCTGGACGAGCGAGGCGAGGGTGAGCGGCATGGGGTACCAGGGGCCTTACGCGGGAGGGGAGAGGAAGGGGAGGGGACCCGCGGGGTGGGGCGGGCGTCGGGGTTTTTGCCGTGTCGTATGAACAACCCCTCTCGATTCTGCCACCCCGTACGGGTCCGCTCAGTCCGTACCGGCCAGCCGCAGGAGCAGCGGCGCGGCCCGCTCCCCGCGTACGGAGGTCAGGGACAGCACCGCGCAGCCGGGCGGTACGGCGTGCGCGAGGTCGGAGGCCGACCAGCGCTCCCGCTCCACCTGGCGGACGGTCACCGCGTCCGTGGTGACGGCCTTGCCGGTGACCAGCTTGCGGAAGGCGTGGACGGCCCGGGTCAGCGGCTGGTCGGCGAAGACGGTCCGGTGCGTCACGTCGCGGGTCTCGACCCACTCGGTGCCCCAGGCCTCGGCGAAGCGCTTGCCGTCCCAGGTGGTGACCCCGGAGAAGGCCATCCGGCAGCCGACCGCGCCGAGCAGCGGGGTGCGCAGGGCCTCCGGTACGTCGTCCAGGGTGCGCAGGGTCAGCAGCACCCCGGCGTTCGCGGAGCGCAGGCGCTGTACGCCGCGGACGGTCTCGGGGGTCAGGGTGTGCGAGGCGTCGTCGAGGGCGAGGAACGCGAACAGCGAGCGGTCGGCGCGGGCCGCGGCGGCGGCGTTGAACTGGGCGAGGAGCAGCCGGGTCAGGATCCGCGAGGCGTCGGCGTGCCCGCGCTCGGGGAGGTCGACCCGGACCCGGATCGGGTGTTCCAGGGCGCGCATGGAGAAGGGCCGGCCCTGGCCGCTGGTGTCGAAGAACCCGGCGAAGGCGGGCCGGTCGAGGAGGGCGACGCGGTCGGCGAGGGCCGGGCCGGGGTCGCCGGGGGCCCCGTGCTGGCGGATCCGGGCGTCGAGTTCGCGGAGCATGGGCTGCTGGCCGGCGCCCTCCAGGGCCTGGCGGAGCGTCGTGAGGGCGGGCGGCAGCTCGTCGAGCAGCTCGCGCAGCTCGGGCACGGCGGGGAAGCGGCCGTACGCCGCCCGGAACGGGCCGAGCAGCTGGGCGAGGGCGGTGGCGGCGCGGCGCACGTCGATGCCGGGGACGTCTCCGACGAAGGCCTCGGCGAGCAGCGTGGCGGCTTCGTCGGGGTCGGCGGCGCCGCCGTACAGGTCGAGGTCGTGCACGGATTCGGGGTCGCCGATCCGGACGACGATGTCGTAGGCGCCGTCGGGGCCGAGCCGTGCCCCGGCGGGGCCGACGGCGACGACGGCGGCCTGCCCGGCCAGGGCCTGGAGCGCGAGGGCCTCGACGACGGGGCGCACGAGGTGCCGGGTCTTGCCGGCCCCGGACGGGCCGACGGCGAGGAGGGACGTGCCGAGTACGCCGGGGTCGACGGCGAGGGGGGTGTCGCGGCGGGCGTAGGGGTTGCGGGGGCCGTCCTCGACGGTGCCGAGGAGCACCTGGCGGGCCAGCAGATCGTGCCGGGCCGTCCGGACGGGCAGGTCCCGCGCCCCGGACGGGTGCACGCAGGCTCCGGCGCCCTTGTCGCGCACGGCCTCCGCGAACGCCTGCCGGCGCGAGGGATCGGCCCGCACGGACTCCCACGCCCGCCGGATCCGCGCATAATCCACATCACTCATCCGCCCGGCGACCACCTCCGTCTCCAACCGGTCGGCAACACCCGCGAGCCCGGCCTCCCGCATCTTCTTCCACCGGGCTGGGTCGTCAGAGGCATCGGGCACGACAGGAAGCGGCTGCGAGGCCCGCCCCCGATTGGCATCCGCCGCAGAAGCGGGCGCAGGCCGACGAAGGCCCAGCCAGACGAAGAACAGAATGACGACCACGTAGACGGCGGTGTTGGCGTTGTCCACCAGGGAGAGCGCGCGTTCCCGGCCGACGCCTTCCACCGGCAGCAGGGAGTTTGCGAGACTCCGCAGCGGCACGGCATCCCGCGATACGAGCGTGACGGCGATCAGGGCCCCGACCGCCGCCGCCACCGCCTGGAACAGTGGGCCACGAGCCACGACGAGGCGCCGCCAGACGATCGGCCAAGCCCCCAGCCTGCCGAATCCGTAGAGCAGGCCGGCGACGACCACAGTTTCGTACACCCGCCTGGCGGCATCACCGGCCGTGCCGAGCATCGGATCCCGTCCCAGGGGCGGCCACCAGTCGTTCGGGGTGACCAACCGGGGAGGGACCCGCCAGAAGGGGATGTAGTTGTTGCTCAGGAGCGACCAGACCAACGCACAGGCGAGCAGCGAGATGGCGGCGCCGCTGAGCAGGGCGCGCGTGGGGGCGTCCGCCGGCGCTTCGTCACCACGGGGCACATGGCCGAACCTCCAGACCCCCGGCTCCGCCCGCGGTCGCGGGGTGCGGAGCCAGTCGGCGAACGGTGAGGCCGCGCCCGGCGTCCGGGTGGGCATCGGAGGTGGGGAGCTCGGCATCGGCGGCACCGCACCCGGACCCCCCGCCGGCCGGGGGACGTCCCCCCGGCGGGTCGCCTGGTCCTCGTACGCGCCCTCGGTGTCCATGAACCCCTGCCCCCTGCCCGTGCCGTGCGCTGCGCTGCGGCGCTCAATCTAGTGCCCGGCCCGGGCCCTGGGCCCGTACCCCGGCATGATCCACGAGTCACGCGCCGGTTCCTTCCTATGGCCGTCGCGGACAAGGACACGCGGGCACCACTCCCGAACGGAGCATGCCTTACCCCCTCCCCCGGGCCTAGCCTGCGGACAAAGACACAAGTGCGTCCGAAAACACCCCCCAGGAGCCCCCTATGACCGCTGTCCCGCAGGAGCGCCGCATCGTCACCGCGATCCCCGGCCCCAAGTCGCAGGAGCTGCAGGCCCGCCGCCTTTCGACGGTGGCCGGCGGCGTGGGCTCCGTGCTGCCCGTGTTCACGGCCCGCGCGGGCGGCGGCATCATCGAGGACGTCGACGGCAACCGTCTGATCGACTTCGGTTCCGGCATCGCCGTGACCTCGGTCGGCGCCTCCGCCGAGGCCGTCGTGCGCCGCGCGTCCGCGCAGCTCGCCGACTTCACCCACACCTGTTTCATGGTCACGCCGTACGAGGGCTACGTCGAGGTCTGCGAGGCCCTGGCCGAGCTGACCCCGGGTGACCACGCGAAGAAGTCGGCCCTGTTCAACTCGGGCGCCGAGGCCGTCGAGAACGCCGTCAAGATCGCCCGTTCGTACACCAAGCGCCAGGCCGTCGTCGTCTTCGACCACGGCTACCACGGCCGTACGAACCTCACGATGGCGCTGACCTCGAAGAACATGCCGTACAAGCAGGGCTTCGGTCCGTTCGCCCCCGAGGTCTACCGCGTCCCGGTCGCCTACGGCTACCGCTGGCCCACCGGCGCCGAGAACTGCGGCCCCGAGGCCGCCGCCCAGGCGATCGACCAGATCAGCAAGCAGATCGGCGCCGACAACGTCGCCGCGATCATCATCGAGCCGGTCCTCGGCGAGGGCGGCTTCATCGAGCCGGCCAAGGGCTTCCTCCCGGCGATCGTGAAGTTCGCCAACGACAACGGCATCGTCTTCGTCGCCGACGAGATCCAGTCCGGCTTCTGCCGCACCGGCCAGTGGTTCGCGTGCGAGGACGAGGGCATCGTCCCCGACCTGATCACCACCGCCAAGGGCATCGCGGGCGGTCTGCCGCTCGCCGCGGTGACGGGCCGCGCCGAGATGATGGACTCCGTGCACGGCGGCGGTCTGGGCGGCACCTACGGCGGCAACCCGGTGGCGTGCGCCGGTGCGCTCGGCTCCATCGAGACCATGAAGGAGCTCGACCTCAACGCCGCGGCGAAGAAGATCGAGTCCGTCATGAAGACCCGCCTGACGGCCATGCAGGAGAAGTACGACATCATCGGCGACATCCGCGGCCGCGGCGCCATGATCGCGATCGAGCTGGTCAAGGACCCCGCGTCCAAGACCCCGAACCCGGAGGCGGCCGGCGCGCTCGCGAAGGCCTGCCACGCCGAGGGCCTGCTCGTCCTCACCTGTGGCACCTACGGCAACGTGCTCCGCTTCCTGCCCCCGATCGTCATCGGCGAGGACCTGCTGAACGAGGGCCTGGACATCCTGGAGACCGCGTTCGCGGGCATCTGATCCGCGGATCCAGGACCGGATCCACGACCGGATCCACGGCCGGATCCACGGGCATCTGATCGAACGTCTAGAACGTCCGATCGCAGCGCCCCCGGCCCTACCCGCGGTAACCGTCGGGCGCTGTGAAGAAGCTGTGCGGGGCCGATGGCGGGAGCGCGTTCCCGCTGTCGGCCCCTCTTCCGTTGGCGTACGGTTTCTGCAGATGAGTGAGACAGACCGTTCCCGGGAAACCGGGGGCGACACCAGTACCGGGCTTCCCCAGCGCCGTACTGGGCATGCGTTCGCGCACACTCCTCACCGATCGGACAGCCGTCCGCCCCAAACCCCCCGGGGCGCGCGGGAACCCGATCCGGGCGGCCGTCCCGGAACCATCCCCCCTGTTCCGGGACGGCCGGCCACTCTCCTCCTCGCGGCCCTGTGCCCCCTCCTCTTCGCCCTGATCACCTGGCAGGTCCTGGTGGAGGGGCCGTTGCTGACCCCCGATCACGCGCTGAGCCGCGTGCTGGTGCGCACGGTCCCCGACGCGGTCACCGAGGGCCTCGCCGATCTCGGCAACGTTCCCGTCGCCCTGCCGGTCCTGCTCGTGGCCATGGCCTACGCCCTGCGCCGCGGGGACCGCCGCGGCCCGCTCGTGGCGGGCCTGGCGATGGCCCTGGTGCCGGCGCTGGTGATCCCCTTCAAGGAGTGGACCGCCCGGCCGGGCCCGCTGGAGCCCTGGGCCGCCGGCTACTACCCCTCGGGCCACACGGCCACCGCCCTGACGGCCTACGTCGGCGCCGCCCTGCTCGTCGCCCCGTACGCCCGCCGCCGCTGGCCCCTGCCCCTCGCGGCCGCCCTGACCGCCCTGACCGTGACGGGGCTGGTCCTGCGCGGCTTTCACTGGCCCCTGGACGTCCTGGCCAGCCTCCTGCTGTGCGCCCCGCTCCTCGTCTGCGTCCGCGTCAGCGTCGGCCGAAGTACGCGTCGAAGGTCCGGCTGAACTCCCAGCCGCCGAAGCGGTCCCAGTTGACGGACCAGGTCATCAGCCCGCGCAGGGCGGGCCAGGTGCCGTGGGTCTGGTAGGTGCCGCAGTTCTGCTTCTTCGTGAGGCAGTCCAGGGCCTTGGTGACCTCGGCCGGGGAGGTGTGGCCGTTGCCGGCGTTGGTGGTCGCGGGGAGGCCGATGGCGACCTGGTCGGGCCGCAGGGGCGGGAAGACGCGGGCGGAGTCGCCGGCCACGGGGAAGCCGGTGAGCAGCATGTCGTTCATGGCGATGTGGAAGTCGGCGCCGCCCATGGAGTGGTACTGGTTGTCGAGGCCCATGATCGGTCCGGAGTTGTAGTCCTGGACGTGGAGCAGGGTCAGGTCGTCGCGCAGGGCGTGGATGACGGGGAGGTAGGCGCCGGCGCGCGGGTCCTGGCCGCCCCAGGGGCCGGACCCGTAGAACTGGTGGCCGAGCTGGACGAAGAAGGTCTCGGGGGCCATGGTCAGGACGAAGCCGGGGCCGTACTTGGCCTTGAGGGTCTTGACGGCGGAGATCAGGTTGACGATCACCGGGGTGGTGGGGGCGCGGAAGTCGGTGTCGCCGGTGGCGAGGGAGAGGGAGTGGCCCTCGAAGTCGATGTCGAGGCCGTCGAGGCCGTACTCGTCGATGATCTTGCCGACGGAGGTGACGAAGGCGTCGCGGGCGGCGGTGGTGGCCAGCTGGACCTGGCCGTTCTGGCCGCCGATCGAGATCAGGACCTTCTTGCCGGCGGCCTGCCTGGCCTTGACGGCGGCCTTGAACTCGGCCGGTGACTCCACGTTGGGGCATTCGGCGACGGGGCACAGCCGGAAGCGGATGTCGCCCGAGGTGACGGAGGTCGGCTCGCCGAAGGCGAGGTTGACGACGTCCCAGGAGGCGGGGACGTCGGCCATCCGTACGTAGCCGGAGCCGTTGGCGAAGCTCGTGTGGAGGTAGCCGACGAGGGCGTGCGGGGGCAGGCCGGGGCCGCCCGGGCCGCCGCCGTCGGCCGGGGTGGTGGCGGAGGCCGGGGCGCTCTTCGGGGATTCGCCGGCCGCGTTGACGGCGCTGACCCGGAAGGTGTGGGTGGTGGACGCGGCGAGGCCGGTGACGGTGGCCGAGGTGCCGGTGGCGCTCTGGGGCGCGGCGCCCTCGCGGTGGATCCGGTAGGAGGTGGCTCCGGGGGCCGCGGCCCAGGTGAGGGCCACCGATCCGGCGGAGGTGGCGGTCGCGGTCAGGCCGGTGGGGGCGGCCGGGACCTGGGGCTGGCCCGGGCCGCCGGGGTCCGGTCCGATCAGGGTGACGCCGTCGGTGTGGTGGGCGCCCTGGCCGTACCAGCCGTGGGTGTAGACCGTCACGGAGGTCGTCGCGGGGCCGGTGCGGAAGCTCGTCGTGAGCTGCTTCCAGGCGCCCGGGCTCTGGGTCCAGACCGAGGTGTCGGTCGTGCCGGTTCCGGTCGCGCCGAGGTAGACGTAGGCGCCCTGGACCCAGGCGGCGAGCGTGTACGCCGAGTCCGGGGCGACGGTGACGGTCTGGGAGCAGCGGGCGTTGTCCTGGCCGGCCGGGGTGGCCCGGAGGGCGGAACCGCCGCTGTGGACGGGGGTGGTGACGGTGGCTCCGCTGCCGCCCGAGCAGGTCCAGCCGTCGAGGCCGGTCTCGAAGCCGCCGTTGCGTACGAGGTCGGCGTCCGCCGCCGCGGCCGGCGGGCCCGCTGCGAGGAAGCCGGCCGCCGCCAGGGCGGCGGCCGTAAGGAGGGACCGGGCTCTGCGCACAACTGCCTCCGGGGCGTGGGGGGATGGAGGGGGTCAGCGGCGCCCAAGATGGTCCAGACCAATGCGCTTGTCAAGGCTTCCGGCCCTCCCGCTCCCCCGGACCGCCGGCGGCGGCGGCCGCCGCCTCGTGCATGGCGAGTTCCAGGACCGCCGGGTCGGTGAGGGTTCCGCTGCCGTCGGGGACCACCAGCCAGCGGACGCCGCCCGTCGCCCGGCCCGGGTACGGGACCACGATCCAGCTGCCGCGCCCGGCACCGCGTACGCCCGTGCCGATCCAGCGCGAGGCCGTGCCCGGGGGTACGAAGAAGCCGACGCGGGAGTCCCCGAAGTCGGCCAGCACCGGGCCGGGCCCGCCGGGCAGCAGGCGCAGTACGTCCAGGGTGGCCTGCCCCAGCTCCCCCGGAAGGATCAGCACGTCCCAGCTCCGGCCGGCCGGGAGGAGGGCGACCCCGAGGGGGTGGCGCTCCCAGTCCCAGCGGCAGGCGTCGGGGTCCGGCGCCACCGATACCAGCCAGTCCACTGCCGTCTTGGTCGCCGCGAGCGTCATCGCCCGGCCTCCGTTCGTCTCGTGCGGTGAGGGGTTCTCACCGGGAGAGAGCGGGGCCGGGCGCGGGTATGACGCGGGTTCCGTTACTCCGTGGTAGTGAAGCGGGTCACACGGTGATCGCGGGTGCGCCCGGCGCACGGGGGTCGGCTGATCGGTTCATCGACCCGGCCGTACGCCGCCGGTCAGCTGTCGAAGCCGAGGCCGAGGCGGTCCATCGTCCGCAGCCACAGGTTGCGGTGCCCGCCCCGGGCGTCCGCGCGGGCCAGCGACCACTTCGTGAGCGCGATCCCGGTCCAGGCGAAGGGCTCGGGCGGGAACGGCATCGGCTTGGACCGCACCATCTCCAGCCGGGTGCGCTCGGTCGGGACCCCGTCGAGCAGGTCGAGCATCACGTCGGCGCCGAAGCGGGTGGCTCCCACCCCGAGCCCGGTGAAGCCTGCCGCGTAGGCGACCTTCCCGGAGTGCGCGGTGCCGAAGAAGGCGGAGAAGCGCGAGCAGGTGTCGATGGCCCCGCCCCAGGCGTGGCTGAATTTCAGCCCCTCCAGCTGCGGGAAGGCGGTGAAGAAGTGTTCCGCGAGCTTGAGGTAGGTCTCGGGGCGGTGGTCGTACTCGGAGTCGAGCTTGCCCCGGTAGGGGTAGATCGCGTCGTAGCCGCCCCACAGGATCCGGTGGTCGGGCGTGATCCGGAAGTAGTGGAACTGGTTGGCGCTGTCGCCCAGGCCCTGCCGGTTCTTCCAGCCGACGGCGGCGAGCTGCTCCTCCGTCAGGGGTTCGGTCATCAGCGCGTAGTCGTACACCGGGACGGTGAACGGGCGGATACGCTTGACCAGCGACGGGAAGATGTTGGTGCCGAGCGCGACCCGGCGCGCGAGGATCACCCCGTACGGGGTCTGCACGGTCATCCCGGCCCCGGCCGGGGCCAGCTTCAGGCCGCGGGTGTTCTCGTAGATCCGCACGCCCAGCTCCAGGCACGCCCGCTTGAGGCCCCAGGCCAGCTTCGCCGGGTTGAGCATGGCGACGCCGTCGCGGTCCCACAGGCCCGCGAGGAAGGTCGGCGAGTTGACCTCGGCCCGCAGGGCGTCGCCTTCCAGCCATTCGGAGCCGTCCCCGAGGCCGAGGCGGCGGGCCTCCTCGTGGAGCTCGCGCAGTTCCTCCACCTGGTGCGGTTCGGTGGCGACGTCGATCTCGCCGGTGCGCTCGAAGTCGCAGTCGATGCCGTACCGGGCGACGGCCTCCTCGATGGCGTCGAGGTTGCGGGCGCCCATCTCCTCCAGCCGGGCGAGGTCCTTCGGCCAGCGGGCCAGCCCGTTGGAGAAGCCGTGGGTGAGGGAGGCGGCACAGAAGCCTCCGTTGCGCCCGGAGGCGGCCCAGCCCGCCTCCTTGCTCTCGATCAGGACGACGTCCCGGCCGGGGTCGCGCTCCTTGGCGAGCAGCGCGGTCCACAGGCCGCTGTAGCCGCCGCCGATGACGAGCAGGTCGCACCGCTCGTCGGAGGTGAGGGCGGGCTGAGGGGCGGGCTTGCCGGGGTCGTCGAGCCAGTACGAGACGGGCTTGGCGTCCGAAAGGGATTTCGCAACACTACGCATGGCGACTGGGGCCATGGCTTCCAACTCCCTACAGGGGTCTACTTCGGTTGTGCCTTCTTGCGGCGGTTGCCGACCATCTGGCCGGCGAGGACCACCAGCACCGCGATGACGAACATCGCCGTGCCGATGACGTTGATCTGCACGGGCGTACCGCGCTGGGCCGATCCCCACACGAACATGGGGAAGGTGACGGTGTTGCCCGAGTTGAAGTTGGTGATGATGAAGTCGTCGAAGGAGAGCGCGAAGGACAGCAGCGCGCCCGCCGCGATACCGGGTGCCGCGATGGGCAGCGTGACCCGCAGGAAGGTCTGCACCGGACCCGCGTAGAGGTCGCGCGCGGCCTCCTCCAGGCGCGGGTCCATCGACAGCACGCGCGCCTTGACGGCGGCGACGACGAAGCTGAGGCAGAACATGACGTGGGCGATCAGGATCGTCCAGAAGCCCAGCTGGATGCCCATGTTCAGGAACAGCGCGAGCAGCGAGGCGGCCATCACGATCTCCGGCATCGCCATCGGCAGGAAGATCAGCGAGTTGACCGCACCGCGCGCCCGGAAGCGGTAGCGCACCAGCGCGAAGGCGATGGCGGTGCCGAGGACGGTCGCGCCGATGGTGGCCCACAGGGCGATCTGGAGGGAGAGCGAGAGGGAGCCGCAGAGGTCGGCGACCCCGCAGGGGTCCTTCCAGGCGTCGAGCGAGAACTCCTGCCAGGAGTAGTTGAAGCGGCCCGTCGGGTTGTTGAAGGAGAAGAGGGTGACGACGAGGTTCGGCAGGATCAGGTAGGCGAGCGTGCACAGGCCCGCGATGACGACGAGATGGCGGCGCAGCCAGGCCAGGGGCTTGTTCATCAGACCAGGTCCTCCGTTCCCGCTCGGCGGATGTAGACGGTGACCATGATCAGCACGATGGCCATGAGGATGAAGGACAGCGCGGCCGCGGTGGGGTAGTCGAGGATCCGCAGGTACTGCGACTGGATGACGTTGCCGATCATCCGGGTGTCGGTGGAACCGAGCAGTTCGGCGTTCACGTAGTCGCCGCTCGCCGGGATGAAGGTCAGCAGGGTCCCCGAGACCACGCCCGGCATCGACAGCGGGAAGGTCACCTTGCGGAACACCGTGGCGGGGCGGGCGTAGAGGTCTCCGGCGGCCTCGTGGAGGCGGGTGTCGATCCGCTCCAGGGAGGTGTAGAGCGGCAGGATCATGAAGGGGAGGAAGTTGTACGTGAGACCGCAGACGACCGCGAGCGGCGTGGCGAGGACCCGGTCCCCCTCCGTCATGCCGAGCCAGCTGGTCACGTCGAGGAAGCCGACGCCGTTCAGGACGGCGACCACCGGTCCGCCGTCGGCCAGGATCGTCTTCCACGCCAGGGTGCGGATCAGGAAGCTGGTGAAGAACGGGGCGATGACCAGCACCAGCAGGAGCCCCCGCCAGCGTCCGGCCTTGAAGGCGATCAGGTAGGCCAGCGGGTACCCGAACAGCAGGCACAGCGCGGTCGCGGTGCCCGCGTAGAGCAGGGAGCGCAGGAACTGCGGGTAGTACTCGGTGAAGGCGTCCCAGTACGTCTGGAAGTGCCAGGTGACCTCGAAGCCCTCTTCGAGCGAGCCGGTCTGCACCGAGGTGGAGGCCTGGTAGACCATCGGCAGGACGAAGAAGACCAGCAGCCACAGGATGCCGGGGAGCAGCAGCCAGTACGGGACGAGCCGCTTGCGCAGCGACGGCTTGTGCACCGGCGGTTCCACCGCGGCCGGGGCGGGCGCCTGGGGCGGCGCGGCGGTGGCGCTCACGCGCTCTCCTCGGCGGTCTCGACGCCGGCGTCGCCCATCGTCCCCGCGAGCATGGACTGGGCGGCGTCCAGTCCGAAGGTGTGCTCCGGGTTCCAGTGGAGGACGACCTCGGCGCCGGGGACCAGGCGGGCGTCGCGCTCGATGTTCTGCGCGTACACCTCCAGTTCCGGGCAGACCGGGCTGTCGATGACGTACTGGGTGGACACGCCGATGAAGGAGGTGTGCGCGATCCGCCCGGCTATCGTGTTGCGGCCCGCGGCGACGGTGTGTGCCTCTTCGGCGTGGACCAGGGAGATCTTCTCCGGGCGCACTCCGACCAGGAGCTTTCCGCCGGTGCGGGGCGCGGTCGAACATCGTGCGGCGGGCAGCCTCAGCCGGGTGCCGGCCGAGCTGACGGTGACGTCCGCGGACCCGGCTTCCAGTACCTCGGCCTCGATGAGGTTGGAGGTGCCGAGGAAGTTGGCGACGAACGTGGTCTTCGGGTTCTCGTAGAGCTCGGCGGGGGCGCCCAGCTGCTCGACGCGGCCGCCGTTCATCACGGCGACGGTGTCGGCCATGGTCATGGCCTCCTCCTGGTCGTGCGTGACGTGGACGAAGGTGATGCCGACCTCGGTCTGGATCCGCTTGAGCTCCAGCTGCATCTGGCGGCGCAGCTTGAGGTCGAGGGCGCCGAGCGGCTCGTCGAGCAGGAGCACCTGCGGGTGGTTGATGAGGGCCCGGCCGACGGCGACGCGCTGCTGCTGGCCGCCGGAGAGCTGGTGCGGCTTGCGCTGGGCGAACTGGCCGAGCTGGACCAGCTCCAGCATGTCGTCGACCTGCTTCTTGACGGACTTGATGCCCCGGCGGCGCAGTCCGAACGCGATGTTCTCGAAGATGTTCAGGTGCGGGAACAGCGCGTAGCTCTGGAAGACGGTGTTGACCGGACGCTTGTACGGCGGCAGGTGCGTGACCTCGCGCTCGCCGAGGCTGACCGTGCCGGTGGAGGGCTCCTCCAGCCCGGCGATCATGCGCAGGGTGGTGGTCTTCCCGCAGCCGGAAGCGCCGAGCAGGGCGAAGAAGGAGCCCTGGGGGATGGTGAGGTCCAGCGGGTGCACTGCGGTGAAGGAGCCGTAGTGCTTGCTGATCCCTGCGAGGCGGACGTCGCCGCTCGCGGTCTTGTCAGTCATGGGCCTGGGCCTTCGGTGGTGGTGTCGTGGAAGGGGGCGGAAGCACGGGTGCGCAGGCGTGTGCCGGGTGGCTCCGTCAGGCGCCGATGAGCTTGGCGAACTTCTCCTCGTACGCCGTCTCTTCCTCGCTGGTCAGGGAGCGGAAGGCGTGGGCCTTGGCGGCCATCGCCTTGTCCGGGACGATCAGCGGGTTGTCCGCGAGCGCGGGATCGATCTTGGCGAGCTCGTCCTTGACGCCCTCGACCGGGCAGACGTAGCTGATGAAGGCGGCCAGCTGGGCGGCGACCGCGGGCTCGTAGTAGTAGTCGACGAGCTTCTCGGCGTTGGCCTTGTGCCGGGCCTTGGCCGGGACCAGCAGGTTGTCGCTGGAGGTGATGTAACCGGGCGCGGGGATGGCGTACTTGATGTCCGGGTTGCCGGCTTGGAGCTGGATGACGTCGCCGGCCCAGGCGAGGCAGGCGGCGAGGTCGCCCTTGTCCAGGTCGGCCGTGTAGTCGTTGCCGGTGAAGCGGCGGATCTGCTTGGTGTCCACGCCCTTCTGGAGCCGGCCTATCGCCCCGTCGAAGTCCGCGGTGGTGAAGTTCGCCGGGTCCTTGCCCTGGTCGAGGAGGGTCATGCCGACGCTGTCGCGCATCTCCGTGAGGAAGCCGACCCGGCCCTTGAGGGTGGGGTCGTCCAGCATCTGCGTGACGGAGTCGACCGCCTTGCCGCCGGTGGCCTTGGAGTTGTAGGCGATGACGGTGTCGATGCCGGTCCACGGGTAGCTGTAGGAGCGGCCCGGGTCCCAGTCGGGGCTGCGGAACTGGGGGATCAGGTTGGCGTAGGCGTGCGGCAGGTTCGAGGGGTCCAGTTTCTGCGCCCAGCCGAGCCGGATGATGCGCGCGGCGAGCCAGTCGGTGACGACGATCAGGTCCCGACCGGTGTCCTGGCCCGCGGCGAGCTGCGGGCGGATCTTGCCGAAGAACTCGACGTTGTCGTTGATGTCCTCGGTGTACTTGACCTTGATCCCGGTGCGCTTGGTGAACTCCTCCAGGGTCGGACGGGTCTTCTCGTCGTCGCTGGTGTCCATGTACTCGGTCCAGTTGGAGAAGTTGACCTCCTTCTCCTGCGCCGAGTGGTCGTCGGAGGCCGCCGCCGCGTCGCCCTCCCGCCTGGCGGGCGGGATCCCGCAGGCGGTGAGGGCGGACAGGCCGCCGAGGGTGAGCGCGCCGACTCCGGACGCGCGCAGCAGGGAGCGGCGGGTGAGGGCGCCGCGCCCGCTGGTCAGACTGCGTCGCATCGCGGCGAGTTGCGCCGCCGAGAGACGGTCGGGCTCGAACTGCTCCATGCGCGTTGCCCTTTCGGGATGGGTGTGCCGCTGGTCAGGCGGTACTCGGCTATCGGTCCCCGAAGATCGTGCGGTGCCAGTCCTTCGCGGCGACCGCGGTGTTGTCGTACATCACGTGCTTGACCTGCGTGTACTCCTCGAAGGAGTACGAGCTCATGTCCTTGCCGAAGCCGCTCGCCTTGTAGCCTCCGTGGGGCATCTCGCTGATGATCGGGATGTGGTCGTTGACCCAGACGCAGCCCGCCTTCATCTCGCGGGTGGCCCGGTTCGCCCGGTACAGGTCGCGGGTCCAGGCGGAGGCGGCGAGCCCGTACGGGGTGTCGTTGGCCAGGTCGAGGCCCTCGTCGTCGGTGTCGAAGGGCAGCACGACCAGGACCGGGCCGAAGATCTCGGACTGGACGACCTCGCTGTCCTGCGCGGCCCCGGTGATCAGCGTCGGCCGGTAGTACGCGCCCGCGGCGAGCTCGCCCCCCGGGATCGCGCCGCCGGTGACGACGGTGGCGTACGCGCGGGCCCGCTCCACGAAGGCGGCGACCCGGTCGCGCTGGGCGTGCGAGACGAGCGGGCCGAGGTCGGTGCCGGGCGCGAAGGGGTCGCCCAGGCGGACGGTCTCCATCAGCTCGGCGACCCGGGCGACGAAGGCGTCGTGGAGGGGGCGCTGGACGTAGGCGCGGGTGGCCGCCGTGCAGTCCTGGCCGGTGTTGATCAGCGAGGCGGCGACCGCGCCGTGGGCGGCGGCCTCCAGGTCGGCGTCGTCGAAGACGAGGAAGGGGGCCTTCCCGCCGAGTTCCAGGTGGAGCCGCTTGACGGTGGCGGTGGCGATCTCCGCGACCCGCTTGCCGACGGCGGTGGAACCGGTGAAGGAGGTCATGACCACGTCGGGGTGGCCGACGAGGTGTTCGCCCGCGTCCCGGCCGGCCCCGGTGACGATGTTGATCACACCGTCGGGCAGGCCGGCCTCCTTGGCCGCCTGGGCGAACATCAGGGAGGTCAGCGGGGTCAGCTCGGCGGGCTTCAGGACGATCGTGTTGCCCGCGGCGACGGCCGGCAGGATCTTCCACGCGGCCATCTGGAGCGGATAGTTCCAGGGGGCGATGGAGCCCACGACGCCGATGGCCTCGCGGCGTACGTACGAGGTGTGGTCGCCCGAGTACTCGCCGGCCGCCTGGCCCTGGAGGTGGCGGGCGGCGCCGGCGAAGAAGGCGGTGTTGTCGATGGTCCCCGGTACGTCGAACTCCGTGGACAGCTTGACCGGCTTCCCGCACTGCAGGGACTCGGCGTGCGCGAAGTCCGCCGCCTGCGCGGCCAGTACGGCGGCCAGCCGGTGCAGCGCGTCCGAGCGCTCGCCCGGGGTGGCGCCGGACCACGCGGGGAAGGCGCGCTTGGCGGCGGCGACGGCCGCGTCCACGTCCGCCGTGCCCGCGAGTTCGTAGGTGAGGACGTCCTCACCGGTGGCGGGATCGACGATGGTGTGCGAACGGCCCGAGGTACCGGACCTGAGCTGCCCGTCGATGTACTGCGCGCCGTCTGCGAAGCGGTCCTTAACCTGGAAGCGGTTACCCATCACGCTCTCACGCTCTCCGTAGCTACAGCTCGAATTGAGTGCCGATCCTGGCAGAGGTGTTCCCCTCCGCCAAGGGATTCCGTTGTTGCCTTTTGATTACGCGACGGAATCGGTCGACCATGTGTCGAGGCACACCCGAAATCCCGTACGAAGTGTCCGTGGTGACTGCAAGACTCGCGTGCATGGAGATGGTCGACAAGTTGATCGAGCAGGTCAGGCGTGGTGAGAGGGTCAAGTACCTGCCCTTCTGGGGGCACCGTCCGCGGGCCGGCGGGCAGCTGGGGCCGAGCTGCCTGAGCCAGTGGTGGCCGTCCGCTTTCACTGTCGGTGAGGTCCGCTACGCCACGGCCGAGCACTGGATGATGGCCGGCAAGGCCCGGCTGTTCGAGGACCCCGAGGCCGAGCGGGCCGTGCTGGGGGCCGCGAGCCCGGCGGAGGCCAAGACGGCCGGGCGGCTGGTGCGCGGCTTCGACGACGCGGTCTGGGCGCGGGAGCGGTTCGCGCTGGTCGTGGAGGGCAGCGTGCACAAGTTCGGCTCGGACCCGGCGCTGCGCTCCTACCTCCTGGGCACCGGGTCGCGCGTGCTGGTCGAGGCGAGCCCCATGGACCGCGTCTGGGGCATCGGGCTGGCCGCCGACGACGAGCGCGCCCTGGATCCCGCCCGCTGGCGCGGGCTGAACCTGCTGGGCTTCGCGCTGATGGAGGCGCGGGAGCGGCTGCGCGAGGAAAGCGCGTGACCCGCCCCGGGCGGATGCGGGTGGCCGCCGTCATCGTCCGGGACGGCTGCGTCCTGATGGTGCGCGAGCGCGGGAAGGGGCCGTCCGGGCTGCACGACGGGCCCGAGTACTGGACCCTGCCGGGCGGCGGTGTGGAGCCCGGGGAGGACCCGGAGGAGGCCGTCCGGCGCGAGGTGGCCGAGGAGACGGGACTGCGCGCCCTGGAGGTCCGGTACGCGTACGAGGCGCCGTACCCCTCGGGGTGGACCTCCTGCTTCCGGGTCGAGGTGGCACCCGGGGAGCCCCGGCTGGGGGTCGACGGGGACCTGGCCTGCGCCTGCCCCCGGATGGTCGGGCTCCGCTGGGTGCCGCTCGCGCGGACCGGGCCGGACGGCCCCTACATGGTGCCGACCCTGCTGTCGGCGGTCCCGGAGTGAGCGTCCGGCGGTAGGAGCGGGCGCCCCGGGGTGCGGGCGGCCGCGCGGCCGGGGCCGGGCTGCGGCCGGGGGCCGCCCTGGTCAGACGCGTTCCCGGACCTCCGAGACCGAGGGGGTGTTCCCGTCGCGGTCGTCTTCGACGTAGTCGGCCGGGCTGAAGGCGACCAGCAGGCCCAGGACGACCCCCAGCACGATGCCCACGGCGCCCAGGATGATGCCGGCCAGGGCCATCCCGCCGCCGCCGGCCTGGCCGCGGTTCGCCTTGCCCCGGCCCACCACGCCGAAGACGACCGCCGCTATGCCGAGGGCTATCGACCCGATCACGGTCACGCAGGCGAGCACGGACAGGATGCCGAGCACCAGCGCGGTCACCGCGAGGCCGCTGCTCACGGGCGGGGCGTAGCCCGGGTACGCGTAACCGGGATAGCCCGGGTACGGCAGCCCGGCGGGCCCGGGAGCGGCGTACCCGGGATACCCGGAAGGCGCCCCCTGGTGCGCCGGACCGCCGGGATCCGGCTGCGCCGGGTACCCGTAGGTATCCGGCTGCGCCGGGTACCCGTAGGCGGGCGTCTGCCCGGTGCCGGGCGGGGAGGCCTGCGGCGCCCCGTACGGCGGGGTCGGGGCGTAGGGCGCGGGCTCCGGCGCGCCGGGCATCCCGGTGAGGGTCGGCTGGTCGTGCACCGGGGGAACGGCCCCCGCGGCCGCACCGCCCGGGGTCCCCCGCGTCTTGCCCAGGTCGACCGCCGGCTGCTCGGGCGGCGCCCACGGGTCCCTCGGCTGCGGGCTGTGGTCGGTCATACGGAGCCCCCCTTCTCGTACAGCCATGCTAGTGCCGTGGCCGGGAAGGTGTGCCGGGTCGCGGCGTCCGGTGCGGTGCATCTCAAGGCGGAGGGCCACGGCTCGTACTGGACGTACCTCCGTGGTCCGACAACGCGGAGAGGTGCCGTGCCGGGCGTCGCGACCCGGTGGACCTTTCCGGTCACGGCACTAGGCCGTCCCTTCCGGATCGTGCCGGGCCGGTGCCGCCCGGCACGATCCGGAAGGGACGACCTGGGCGCTGCCGCTGACAGGCTCCGGGGCTGCCTACGATGAAGCCGACCTGACCGCACCCGCGCGCCCACGGAGGCACACCCATGCCCGACCTGCACCCCTTCATCGCGGGGCTGCCCAAGGCCGAACTGCACGTCCACCACGTCGGTTCGGCCTCCCCGCGCATCGTGGCCGAACTCGCCTCCCGCCACCCCGACTCGAAGGTCCCCACCGACCCCGAGGCGCTGGCCGACTACTTCACCTTCACCGACTTCGCCCACTTCATCGAGGTCTACCTGTCGGTCGTCGACCTCGTGCGCACCCCCGAGGACGTCCGGCTGCTCACCTTCGAGGTGGCCCGCGACATGGCCCGGCAGAACATCCGCTACGCCGAGCTGACCATCACCCCGTACTCCTCGACCCGCCGCGGCATCGACGAGAAGGCCTTCATGGAGGCCATCGAGGACGCCCGCAAGGCCGCCGAGACCGAGCTCGGCGTCATCCTGCGCTGGTGCTTCGACATCCCCGGCGAGGCCGGCCTGGAGGCGGCCGAGGAGACCACCCGCCTCGCCGTCGACCTGCGCCCCGACGGCCTGGTGTCCTTCGGGCTCGGCGGCCCCGAGATCGGCGTACCGCGCCCGCAGTTCAAGCCGTACTTCGACCGGGCCCGCGCCGCCGGCCTGCACAGCGTGCCGCACTCCGGCGAGACCACCGGCCCCGAGAGCGTCTGGGACGCCGTCCGTGAGCTGGGCGCCGAGCGCATCGGCCACGGCACCAGCGCGGCGCAGGACCCGGAGCTGCTGGCGTACCTCGCCGAGCACCGCATCGCCCTGGAGGTCTGCCCGACCTCCAACATCGCCACCCGCGCCGTCGCGAACCTCGACGAGCACCCGGTGAAGCAGATGGTGGCCGCGGGCGTGCTCGTCACCATCAACAGCGACGACCCGCCGATGTTCGGATCCGACCTCAACAACGAGTACGCGGTCGCCGCCCGGCTGCTGGACCTCGACGAACTCGGGCTCGCGCGCCTGGCGAAGAACGCCGTCGAGGCCTCGTTCCTGGACGAGGGCGGCAAGGCGAAGCTGAGCGCGGAGATCGACGCCTACACGGCGGCCTGGCTGTCGCGCTGACCTTCCGTCGAGCGCTCCGGCCCCGAGAATGGGGCCATGAGCACTCTGACTGCCGTCGGCCACCGCGGCGATCCCTACCGGTTCCGTGAGAACACCCTCGCCTCCGTCCGCTCCGCCTTCGCACGGGGAGCGGACGCGGTGGAGGTCGACGTCCGCCTGACCCGCGACGGGGTACCGGTCCTGCTGCACGACGACACGCTCCAGCGGCTGTGGGGGCACGACGTGCGGCTCGACGCCGTGACGGCCCCGCAGCTCAAGGAACTGACGGAGGGCCGGGTCCCGACCCTCCGTCAGGCCCTGATGGAGGCCGGGGCCGGCCGGCTGATGCTCGACCTGCCCGGCGCGTCGTCCGAGGCCGTGCGGACCGTCGTCGGCCTGGTGCGGGAGTGCGGTGCGGGCGAGCGCACCTACTACTGCGCGGGCCCGAACACCATGCTGGCGGTGCGTGCCGCCGATCCGGCCGCGGAGATCGCCCTGACCTGGACGACGCTGTCGCCGCCGCGCCGGGTACTGATCGACGCGGTGCGCCCGCGCTGGCTCAACTACCGCTTCGGGCTGGTCGACCGGCCGCTGACGGACGCCCTGCACCGGGACGGGCTCCTGGTGTCGGCGTGGACCGCCGACACCAAGCGGTCGATGCGGGCGCTCGTGACGGCGGGCGTCGACGCGATCACCACGAACCGGGTGGACGTGCTGACGGCCGTGAGAGCCGGCCTCGGCCGGTGATACGCGCCTGGGGGGAGTGGGTGCGGCGGGCGGATCCGCGCCGGCAGGACCTGGGGCTGATGCTGCTGGTGCAGCTGGCCACCGCCATCCCGTTCGTCGTGCCCCGGGATCCGCGGGAGGATCCCGCGACCTGGACGGCGTACCTGGTCACGGTGCTGGGCAACCTTCCGCTGGTGTGGCGGCGGCGGGCGCCCGTGCTGATGCTGTTCGCGGTCGTGGCGGCCGGGTCGGTCTACCAGCTGGCCCTGGACGGTCCCGGGCAGCCGCTGCCATACACCGGGCTGATCTGCCTGTACACGATCGCGCTGCACTGCCCGGAGCGGGTGCGGCTCGTCATGGGCGGAGTGGCGGTGGTGATCATCGTGATCTCGGTGGCGCTCAACACGCGCACGGCCCGGGAACTGCTGTTCACGCTGTTCGTGTTCGCGGCGGCGTACGCCCTCGGGCGGCTCCAGGCCACCCGCCAGGCCTACACGGCCGCAGTCGAGGACCGGGCGGCCCAGCTGGAACGGGCGAACCGGATCGAGGCGGAGCAGGCGGCGGTGCGTGAACGCGCCCGGATCGCACGGGAGATGCACGACGTCCTCTCGCACGCGGTCAGCATCATGATCGTGCAGGCCGAGGCGGGCCCGGTCGCGGTGCGCAGTGCTCCGGCCCGGGCCGAGGCGGCCTTCGAGGCGATCGCCGAGACGGGCCGGGACGCGATGGCGCAGCTGCGCACGATGCTGGGCGTGCTGCGGACGCAGGAGGCGGCGCCGCGTGCGCCGCAGCCGGGGATCGGGGCGCTGCCCGCCCTGCTGGACCGGGTGCGGGCGAGCGGGCCGAGGGTGTCGTACGCGCGGACGGGCGAGGTGCGCGAGCTGCCCGCCGCGCTGGAGGCGACGGTGCACCGGGTGGTGCAGGAGGCGCTGACGAACGTGGTCAAGCACGCCGGGGCCGGTGCGGTGGACGTACGGCTGGACTACGGGCCGGCGGCGCTGACGGTGACGGTCGCCGACGACGGGCGGGGGCCCGGCGGGGTCCCGTCCGGGGCGCCGGCCGGCGGGCACGGGCTGATCGGCGTCCGCGAGCGGGCGGCCGCCCACGGCGGTACGGCCTGGACGGGACCGGGCTCGGACGGGACCGGGTTCGTGGTGCGGGTGGATCTTGTAACGTCCCCGCTGGAGGTGGGGACGTGACGATCCGTGTGGTGGTGGCCGACGACCAGGAGCTGGTGCGCAGCGGCTTCGCGATGATCCTGGACTTCCAGGAGGACATCGAGGTCGTGGCGGAGGTCGGGGACGGCGCGGCGGCGGTGGAGGCGGTGGCCCGGCTCGCTCCGGACGTGGCGCTGCTGGACATCCGGATGCCGGTGCTGGACGGGATCGAGGCCTGCCGGGCGATCTCGGCGCGCGGTGCGTGCCGGACGGTGATGCTGACGACCTTCGACTCGGACGCGTACGTGTACGAGGCGCTGCACGCGGGGGCCAGCGGTTTCCTGCTGAAGGACGTCCGGCGGGACGACCTGGTGCACGCGGTACGGGTGGTGGCGGCGGGCGAGTCCCTGCTGGCGCCCTCGGTGGCGCGGCGGCTGATCGAGGAGTACACGGCGGCGACGGCCCGGCCGGCGGCGCGGGAGCTGTCCGCGCACCGGCTGGAGGTGCTGACGGCCCGGGAGCGGGAGACGCTGCTGCACCTGGGGCGGGGGCTGTCGAACGCGGAGATCGCGGCGGCGCTGACGGTGAGCGAGCATACCGTGAAGTCGCATGTGGGGAACGTGCTGGCGAAGCTGGGGCTGCGGGACCGGATCCAGGCGGTGATCTGCGCGTACGAGACGGGGCTGATCGCGGCGGGGTCCACCGCTCCCGCGGGGGTGTCCGGGACGCGGGGTTCTCCCTCTGGGGAGTGAGGGGCGGCGTGTCGGCTCCCCCGCGCCGGTGAGTTGTCGTACTGCTGAAGACCCCTCTCGCTGGTGATCCGCAACCACCCCTGTGACCAGCAACATTGAGGTCGTCGGGGCAGCCGGTCCCGGGATCTCACAGGGGGAACCACCATGAACGCAACGACCCGTACGCTGATCGCCGCCGCTCTGGTCCTGGGCGTGGCCTGCGGTCCGGCGGTCGCGGCGCACGCCGCGCCGGATCCGGTTCCCGTGCCCGTTTCGGCGGGGGCCGTTCCGCCCGTCTTCTCGGCTCCGCCGAACGCGGCGGCGCTGGAGAAGGCCGTCGCGGGTCTCGGTGCGGACCACGAGGACGCGACGGCCGCGCTGGTCCGGGTGGGCGGTACGAGTGGCAGCTGGCGGGGCGCGTCCGGCGTCGCCGACGTCCGGACGGGGCGCCCGGCGGTCGAGGAGGGCCGCTTCCGGGCCGGGTCGGTGACGAAGACCTTCACCTCGGCGGTGGTGCTCCAGCTGGCCGCCGAGGGCCGGCTGCGCCTGGACGGGACGGTGCAGGAGTACTTGCCGGGGCTGCTGCCCGCGTCGTTCAAGCCGGTCACCGTGCGGCAGTTGCTGAACTACACCAGCGGAATCCGCCCGGCCGACAGTCCGGCCGACACGTTCGAGGAGGCCTACGCCCACCGGTTCGACCTCGACGACCCGCGCGCCCTGATCGCCAACGCGGTGGCGAAGGGGCCGGAGTTCGACCCGGGAACGAGGCAGCACTACCTGAACATCGACTACACGATCCTGGGTGTGCTGATCGAGAAGGTGACCGGAACGTCGTACGAGAAGGCCCTGACGAAGCGGATCTTCCAGCCGCTCGGCCTGCGCGGCACCTCACTGCCGGGCCCGCGGCAGACGCGCATACCCGGCCCGCACAACCGGGGTTACCAGGCGGTGCCGCTGCCCGACGGCGGCAGGAAGCTGGTCGACGTCACGGAGTGGGGCTCCTCGCGGGAGTGGGCCGCCGGGGACCTCATCTCGACCACAGCGGACCTGGAGCGCTTCACGAAGGCCCTGTTCGGCGGCCGGCTGGTGCCCGGGGCTCAGCTCGAGGAGATGTTCACGGTGCCGGACGTGCCGGACTTCACCACCGGGGCCCCGGCGGAACTGACGGCGGGGATGAAGCGGTTCGCCCTGCCGGGCGGCAAGGAGGCCTGGGGCAAGACGGGCGGGCGGCACGGCTACAACACCGTGATCGGCGGTACCCGCGACCTGTCGCGCACCCTCGTGTACTCGGTGAACTCCACGGACGCCAAGGGCCCGGACATGAACAGGGTGGCCCTCGGCATCGTGAACGCGGCCTTCGCCGGGTAGGGCGGGGCAGCGGCCCGCGCTCAGGCGCCGGCGGGCAGGTGCTCGGCGGGCCGGGCGTCCAGGGGCTGGTCCTCCACGGGCTGGTCGTCCAGGGGCTGGGGCTGGGGCAGGGCCTCCAGGCGCTTGATCATGCGGCGCAGGATCAGCAGGGGTATCACCCCGAAGACGCCGAAGGACATGTCGATGACCGACCACCAGAAGGGGATGCCGCGGATCGGGCCGCAGATCAGGGCCAGCGGGATGATCCCGGCGCAGGCCACCATGCCGGCCTCGACGATCCAGATGTTGCGGACGGGGTCGCGGTGGACGCCGTAGAAGAAGACGGCGATCACCAGGTGGGCGAAGGCCAGCCAGTCGGTGCCGTAGAGGAGGAAGGGGTACTCGGCGTCGGCCCGTGTGAGGCCGTCCCCGACCCGCTGGAGCCAGTCGTTGGAGACGAGGGCGTTCGCCCACTGGAGCTCCGTGACGAGGGGGAAGGCGGTGAGTCCGCTGAGGACCAGGCAGACGAGGAACAGGGCAAGCCAGGCACGGATCCGCCGCTCAAGGGCGCTTCTCTCGCTCATGGAAGACACCCTACTCCCGAAGTTGAACACGTTCAGCCAATTTCATGAACGTGTTCAACTCTTCGGGTCTCGTATGGCGCGGACGCGGCCGGCGGCGGTCAGAGCCCGACGATGGAGTTCCAGCGCCGGGCGAGGGAACGGCGTTCGGCCGAGGAGATGTCCCGGGCCACGGCCAGGCGTTGGCGCATGTCGGCGTCGGGGAAGATCAGCGGGTTCCCGGCCAGTTCGGCGGTCTCCTTGTCCGGGGAGCCGGCCAGCACCTCCCGGGCGGCGGGCACGGGGCAGACGTAGTTGACGGAGGCGGCGAGTTCCGCGGCCACCGCGGGGTCGTAGTAGTGGTCGACGAGGGCCTCCGCATTGGCCTTGTGCCGGGCCAGGTTGGGGATGAGCAGGCTCTCGGCCCAGAGCTCTGCCCCCTCTTCGGGGACCACGAACTCGATGTCGGGGTTGTCGGCCTGGAGCTGGATGGCGTCACCGGAGTAGGCCTGGCACGCGAGGACGTCCCCCTTGCTCAGATCGGAGGTGTAGTCGTTCCCGGTGAACCGGCGGACGTGCTTCTTGCGCACCAGCTCCTCGACCTGGTCGCACATCCGGTGGAAGTCCGCTTCGGTCCACCGGGTGACGTCGACGCCGTTGCCCTGCATCAGCAGGGCGAAGGACTCGTCGAGTCCGGAGAAGAGCGTCACCTTGCCCGCCAGGTCCGGCTGCCACAGGTCCTTGACGGACTTGATCTCGCGGCCCAGCGCCCTGCGGTTGTAGGCGATGCCCGTGATGCCCGACTGCCAGGGGACGGTGTGCAGCCGGCCCTCGTCGAAGGCGGGGGAACGCAGCTGCGGATCCAGGTACTTGGTGACGTTGCCCTGAGCCGCGCGGTCCATTTCCTGGGCCCAGCCCAGGTGGACGAAGCGGGCCGCCATCCAGTCGCTGACGACGACGAGGTCGTGGCCGGTGGCCTGGCGGTTCATCAGAGCCGGGCTGATCTTGCCGAAGAACTCGTCGTTGTCGTTGATCTCCTCGGTGTACCGGACCTCGATGCCGGTCCGCTCGGAGAAGGCGTCGAGCGTCGGGCGGCTCTCCTCGTCCTCCTCGTCGGTGTCGATGTAGAGCGGCCAGTTCGAGAAGGCGACGCTCCGGTCCCGGGCGGAGAGGTCCTCGCCCCGCCGCCGCTCCTGCGGGACGTAGGCGGCGGGAACACCGCAGCCGGCGAGGGCGGCCACCAGGCCCGCGGCACCGAGGCCGCGCAGCGCCGCGCGGCGGGAGAAGGCGAGTTCAGGCATGGGCACAGCCTCGGACACGCCGAAGGGGCGGGCAATAGACAAGGTGTCTACCGCCCGCCCCTTCAGAGTCCTGCGGTGATCAGTGTGATCACCGTGCGGGATCAGCCGTCGAGCGAGGTCATGACGTGCTTGATGCGGGTGTAGTCCTCGAAGCCGTAGGCGGAGAGGTCCTTGCCGTAGCCGGACTTCTTGAAGCCGCCGTGGGGCATCTCGGCGACGAGCGGGATGTGGGTGTTGATCCACACGCAGCCGAAGTCGAGGTTCTTGGACATCCGCATCGCGCGGCCGTGGTCCTTGGTCCACACGGAGGAGGCGAGGGCGAACTCGACGCCGTTCGCGTACTCCAGGGCCTGGGCCTCGTCCGTGAAGGACTGGACGGTGATGACGGGGCCGAAGACCTCGTTCTGGATGATCTCGTCGTCCTGCTTGAGGCCGGAGACGACGGTCGGGGCGTAGAAGTAGCCCTTGTCGCCGACCTGGTGGCCGCCCGCCTCGACCTTGGCGTGGGCCGGGAGGCGCTCGATGAAGCCCGCGACCTGCTTGAGCTGGTTCGGGTTGTTCAGCGGACCGTAGAGCACGTCCTCGTCGTCCGGCTGGCCGGTCTTGGTGTCCGAGGCGGCCTTGGCGAGCGCGGCCACGAACTCGTCGTGGACCGACTCGTGCACGAGCACGCGGGTGGCGGCGGTACAGTCCTGGCCCGCGTTGAAGTAACCCGCGACCGCGATGTCCTCGACGGCCTTGGCGATGTCGGCGTCCGGGAAGACCACGACCGGGGCCTTGCCGCCGAGCTCCAGGTGGACGCGCTTGACGTCCTTGGAGGCGCTCTCGGCGACCTGCATGCCCGCGCGCACCGAGCCGGTGATGGAGGCCATCGCCGGGGTGGAGTGCTCGACCATGGCCTTGCCGGTCTCGCGGTCGCCGCAGATGACGTTGAAGACGCCCTTGGGCAGGACCGAGTCGATGATCTCCGCCATGAGGACGGTGGAGGCCGGGGTGGTGTCCGAGGGCTTGAGCACCACGGTGTTGCCCGCGGCGATCGCCGGGGCGAACTTCCACACGGCCATCATCATCGGGTAGTTCCACGGCGCGACCTGGGCGCAGACGCCGACCGGCTCGCGGCGGATGATCGAGGTCATCCCGTCCATGTACTCGCCGGCCGAACGGCCCTCCAGCAGGCGGGCGGCACCGGCGAAGAAGCGGATCTGGTCCACCATCGGCGGCAGCTCCTCGCTGGCCGTCAGGCCCAGCGGCTTGCCGGTGTTCTCCGACTCGGCGGCGACCAGCTCGTCCGCGCGCGCCTCGAAGGCGTCCGCGATCTTGAGCAGGGCCTTCTGCCGCTCGGACGGGGTGGTGTCGCGCCAGCCCGGGAAGGCGGCCGCGGCGGCGGCCATGGCCGCGTCCACGTCGGCCTGGCCGGACAGGGGGGCCGTCGCGTACGCCTCGCCGGTGGCGGGATTGACCACCTCGGTGGTCCGCCCGTCGGCGGCGTCCTTGAACTCCCCGCCGATGTAGTTGCGCAGACGACGCAGTTCGGTGGTCACTACAGCCACTCTCCTGATCACATGTCCAATGATTGAGACGAATCCCCAGCCTAGCCCCTCGGGTGACGCTTTCGACAGAGCCAGACACAGCCAACTACGAAATCCGTGCAATCAGAGACTCCGCACAACGGATTTCATCGCTTACGGGTTGCGGAACAGACGACTCCTCGTGCACAGTGAGGTCGTGGTCAGTCGAAGCGCAGATTCCAGGAACAGACAACCGTCCCCTTCGGTCGATGCTGTGTCCCTGGCGATCATCGAGCAACTGCAAGAGGACGGCCGCCGTCCCTATGCATCGATCGGCAAGGCCGTCGGCCTGTCCGAAGCGGCCGTACGCCAGCGCGTGCAGAAGCTGCTCGACCAGGGAGTCATGCAGATCGTCGCCGTCACCGACCCGCTCACCGTGGGCCTGCGACGGCAGGCCATGGTCGGCATCAACGTCGAGGGAGACCTCGACCCGGTGGCCGACGCGCTGACCGACATGGCCGAGTGCGAGTACGTGGTGATGACCGCGGGGTCGTTCGACCTGATGGTGGAAATCGTCTGCGAGGACGACGACCACCTACTCGAAACGATCAACAAGAAGATCCGCACGCTCCCCGGCGTGCGATCAACCGAAAGCTTCGTTTACCTGAAGCTGAAGAAGCAGACCTACATGTGGGGAACCCGATAACCGTGAGCCAGGACCTCTCCAAGACCGCGTACGACCACCTGTGGATGCACTTCACCCGCATGTCGTCCTACGAGAACTCCCCCGTCCCCACCATCGTCCGGGGCGAGGGCACCTACATCTGGGACGACAAGGGCAAGCGCTACCTGGACGGCCTCGCCGGCCTGTTCGTGGTCAACGCCGGTCACGGCCGCAAGGAACTGGCCGAGGTCGCCTACAAGCAGGCGCAGGAACTCGCGTTCTTCCCCATCTGGTCGTACGCGCACCCCAAGGCCGTGGAGCTCGCCGAGCGCCTCGCCCACTACGCCCCCGGTGACCTGAACAAGGTCTTCTTCACCACCGGTGGCGGCGAGGCCGTCGAGACCGCCTGGAAGCTCGCCAAGCAGTACTTCAAGCTGCAGGGCAAGCACACCAAGTACAAGGTCATCTCGCGTGCGGTCGCCTACCACGGCACCCCGCAGGGCGCCCTGTCCATCACCGGCCTGCCGGCCCTCAAGGCCCCCTTCGAGCCGCTGGTCCCCGGCGCGCATAAGGTGCCGAACACCAACATCTACCGCGCCCCGATCTTCGGCGACGACCCCGAGGCCTACGGCCGCTGGTGCGCCGACCAGATCGAGCAGGAGATCCTGTTCGAGGGCGCCGACACCGTCGCCGCCGTCTTCCTGGAGCCGGTGCAGAACGCCGGCGGCTGCTTCCCGCCGCCGCCCGGGTACTTCCAGCGGGTCCGCGAGATCTGCGACGAGTACGACGTGCTCCTCGTCTCCGACGAGACGATCTGCGCGTTCGGCCGTCTGGGCACGATGTTCGCCTGTGACAAGTTCGACTACGTGCCGGACATGATCACCTGCGCCAAGGGCATGACCTCGGGCTACTCCCCGATCGGTGCCTGCATCATCTCGGACCGCCTCGCGGAGCCCTTCTACAAGGGCGACAACACCTTCCTGCACGGCTACACCTTCGGCGGACACCCGGTGTCCTCCGCGGTGGCCCTCGCCAACCTCGACATCTTCGACAAGGAAGGCCTGAACCAGCACGTGCTGGACCAGGAGGGCAACTTCTTCAACACCCTGAAGAAGCTGCACGACCTTCCGATCGTCGGCGACGTCCGCGGCAACGGCTTCTTCTACGGCATCGAGCTCGTGAAGGACAAGGTCACCAAGGAGTCCTTCACGGACGAGGAGACGGAGCGCGTGCTCTACGGCTTCCTCTCCAAGGCGCTCTTCGAGAACGGCCTGTACTGCCGCGCCGACGACCGTGGGGACCCGGTCATCCAGCTGGCCCCGCCGCTGATCGCGGACCAGGGCACCTTCGACGAGATCGAAGGCATCCTGCGCTCGGTGCTCACCGAGGCGTGGACCAAGCTCTGACAGGCGCGGACCGGACCCGAATCGTCCGGCCACACGGCCCGGACCCTCCGTTCGAGTGAGAACGGAGGGTCCGGGCCGTGTGCTGTCACCATCCAAGCGGTTCATCTCTTTACATCTCAGTGCGGCGCCAGTGACCGAAAGGGCGCCGCTTCGTTCCCCCGGACGGAGGTGTACGCCATGGTGGCTCCACCGGACACTGCCCCGCCAGACGATGACGTCCTGTGGGCGCGGTCCCTTCACTACTCCCACAGCGGTTCCCCCGGCCTGATCGGGGTCTCCGCCGGCGTGCGGCAGGGCGAGATCCTGGCCGTGACCGGCCCCCGCGGCAGCGGGAAGACCACCCTGCTGCGCTGTCTGGCCGGGCAGCTGGTCCCGGAACAGGGCGAGGTCTGGTTCGACGGCGTCCCCGTCCACACCCTGGGAGCCCTGGCCCGCGAGCGCCTGCGCCGCGACCGGTTCGCCTGGATCGGCCCCGAGCCGCAACTGCTGCCCGAGCTCAAGGTGTGGGAGAACACGGCCCTGCCGCTGCTGCTCGCCGGCGTCGCGCACCGCGCCGCCAAGCACGCCGCCTGCGAGTGGCTGGACCGCCTGGACATCGGCGCCTTCGCCCGCAAACGCCCCGGCGCCCTGACCCGGTCCGAGTCCCAGCGGGTCGCGCTGGCCCGTGCCCTGGTCGGCGAGCCGGCCGTGCTCTTCGCCGACGAGCCGACGGCCCCCCTGCACCGCGCCGAGCGGGCCCTGCTCCTGCGCACGCTCACCACCGCCGCCCGCTCGCACGGGATCACCGTGCTGCTCGCCACCCACGACGAGGAGAGCGCCGCCGCGGCCGACCGCGGCCTGGCCCTCCTCGACGGCCGCCCGGCCACCGCCGAGGACGGCTCCCCCCGGACGACGGAGGACCAGGCCGCGTGCTCGCTCTCCGCCTAGCCCGCGGCTCCCGGCCCCTCGTACAGCTGCGGCGGCTGCTCGTCGCCGCGGCCTCGGCCGGCACCGGATTCCTGCTGCTGTACGTCCTCGCCGGGGCGACCGCCCGACCTGCCGGATCGTTCCCGCGCCTGTTGTGGGCCCTGGTGCCGCTGGCCGCGACCGTCCAGTTCGCCGTGGCCGTGGCCCGGACCGACCCGGCGACCCGGCCCCGCGAGGGGCTGGACGCCGTCGGACTCGGACCCGTACGGCTCGCCCTGGCCGCAGCGGTCTCCACCGCCGTCGCGTGCGCCCTCGGCAGCGCCCTGGCCCTGGCCGCGTTCCTGCACCTGCGGGGCGAGCTGACCGGGCTGCCGTTCGACGGTACGGGCGCCCGGCTGCTGCACGCCGAACAGCCGCTGCCCGTCGCGGCCGCCCTCACCCTGCTGACCCTGGTCCCGCTGACCGCCTCGGCCGCCACGGCCCTCGCCCTGCGCCCCCGCCCCCTGCCGCGCGGGGCCATCGCCCCGGCCCCGGCGCCGTCCCCCCTGACCGGGGTGCCGTGGGGGGTGGCGCTCACCGCGTGCGGACTGACCGTCGAGGCCTACACCGGCCCGGACGGGGCGGCGATGCCGGCCGGCTGGGCCCTCATCGCCGCCGGGCTCGCCCTCGCCGGGCCGGGGCTCGCCTACACCTGCGGAACCCTCGTACAGGCCGCCCGCCCGGGCGCGCTCCGGCTGCTGGCCGGCCGGGCCCTCCAGGAGGAGGCCCCCCGGCTGGGCCGGCCCCTCGGGGTGCTGTGCGCGGTCGGCGCGGCCGCCCTGACGGCCGTCGCCCTGCGCGGCCGGGCCGGACCGATCGACCCGCTGGGCCCGCTCACCGGACCCGCCGCCCTGCTCGTGGCCCTGTGCGCGGCCGCGACCCTTCTCACATCGGCGGTCGAATCGAGGCAGTCCCGGTCCGCCGCCCGGGCCGCCCTCCTCGACCTCGGAACCCCCGGAACGGTGCTGCGTACGGCGGCTACGGTGCGGGCCGGAGCACTGCTCGCGGTGTGCCTTCCGCTGTGCTGGGGTGTGGCGCAGCTGACGTCCCTGGCGTTGACCCGCTGACGGAAACGGCCCTTAGGGTGGGCCGAATGGTCAACGCAGACATCGAGATCGAGACGCTCGCCGAATTCGACCGTGTCGTCGCCCGGGGTTCCCTGAGCGGCTACCGCGTCCAGTCGGTCAACCTGCTGGAGCGGACCTTCGCGCTGCTGTCCGCCGACACCTCCGCCGCGGTGTTCCTGGGCTGCCCGATGGAGCCCGACGCCTCGGTGAAGGTCCGCGCCGACGGCGCGCTCGTCTTCCCTCCGGTGCCGGACCTGCCGTTCAACCCGTACCGGGGCCTGCTCTACACGGCCGAGGAGCTCTTCACCGGCCTGGCCGAGGGCTACGAGGCCACCCCGGACGCCCAGGCCTACTCCTGGTTCCAGGAGACCGGGACCGACGGCGACGTCTTCTCCTCGATGCTCCGCTCGGTGCACGACGACGCGATCTCCGACGCCCTCGACGAGCACCTGGCGGGCGCCCGCGTGGTGGGCGTCATGGGCGGGCACGCCATGGCCCGCGGCGGTGCGGACTACCGCGGGGCGGCCGAGCTCGGCCGCGCCCTGAGCCGCTCCGGGTTCACGGTCGCCACGGGCGGCGGCCCCGGCGCCATGGAGGCCGCCAACCTCGGCGCCTACCTGGCCCCCGCCCCGGACGGGGCCCTCGGCGAAGCGCTGGAGCTGCTCGCCGAGGTCCCCTCCTTCACCCCGTCGGTCTCCGACTGGGCCCGCGCGGCCTTCGCCGTACGGGAGCGCTGGCCCGACGGCGGCGATTCGACGGGGATCCCGACCTGGTTCTACGGTCACGAGCCGCCGAACGCCTTCGCGGGCCACATCGCCAAGTACTTCGCGAACGCCACCCGCGAGGACGGGCTGCTGGCCCGCTCGAACGCGGGCGTCGTGTTCCTGCCCGGCGCGGCCGGAACCGTCCAGGAGGTCTTCGACAACGCGACGCCGAACTACTACGCGTCGCGGGGCGAGCCGACCCCGATGGTCCTGGTGGACCGTGCCCACTGGACCGAACACCTGCCGGTGTGGCCCCTGCTCAGGGCGCTGGCCCGGGACCGCGCGATGGAGTCCCGGATCGCGCTGGTGGACTCCGTGGACGAGGTCCCGGACGTCCTCGCCTCAATGCGCTGACCCCCCGAGGCAACTTCTCATCCGTTTCTCACGTCTGGCAGAGGTAACGCGAAACCTGCCAGACGTGAACGGAGCCCTCTGTGCTCATAGGCCTGCTGACCGCTGTCGCGGCGTCCATCTGCTACGGCACGGGATCCGTCCTGCAAGCCGTGGGCTCGCGGCGGGCGGCCCGGATGTCCCCGGCCGCCGCCGGGGTGACCGCGCACGGCGGACCCAACCTGACCTCCACCGCCAAAGCCGCGATGACGTGGGAGTTCATCGTCGGCACCATCCTCGACTTCGTGGGCTTCGGGCTCGGCGCGCTGGCGGCCCGGATGCTGCCGCTGTTCCTCTCCCAGACCGTGATCAGCGCCAACCTCGTGATCACGGCCGTGCTGAGCGTGAAGATGCTGGGCATCCGCCTCACCCGCAAGGAGTGGACGTCGATCGGCGTCGTCTGCGCGGCGCTGGTGCTGCTCGCCACGGCGGCGGGCCACGAGGGCGGCCACCACGCCCCGATGGCCACCCACTGGTGGCTGCTGGGCATCACCCTGTTCCTGATGGTCGGCGGCACCGTCGCCGTGCGCCTCCTCGGCGGCAACGCGGCGATCCTGGCGGGTCTGCTGTCCGGTCTGGGCTTCGGCGCGCTGGGGGTCGGCGTCCGCATCCTGAACGGGGTCGACCCGTTCGACCTCGGCTCCTTCCTCGGCGACCCCGCCCTGTACGCCATCCTGGCGGCGGGCTTCGGCGGCATGTACCTGCACACCGTCGCCCTGCAGATCGGCTCGGTGAACGGCGCGACCGCCGCCCTCGTCGTCGGCGAGACCGTGCTCCCCGGTGCCATCGGCGTGATCTGGCTCGGCGACGCCTCGCGGCCCGGCCTGGCCTGGCTGGCCGTCCTCGGCTTCGTGCTGGCCGTGGCCGGTGCGGTCGCCGTCGCCTGGTACGGCAAGCACGAGGCCGAGGAGGAAACGGGGGCGGGGGCGACCGAGGCCCCGGTCCCGGTACCCGTCCGGTAGCCCGGTCCCGCGCGGCTCCCCCGCCCGGCTCACCCGCCCGGCGGCCCCCTGGTGGCGGCCCTGCGGTCGCTGCCGCTTGCTGGACGGGGGAGAGAGCGAGAGGTCCATGGAGGAGTCCACGAGCGAGCGGCTGCGCACGCCCCGGGCCGCCGGGACGGCCGGGATCGTCTTCGCCCTGCTGCTCGGTACGGCGATCGTGCTGATGCGGATCGCCGTCCCGGCCGGCAGCGCCGCCGACGCGGTGGTCGACCCCGGTGAGCGGTGGGCGGTACGGCTGGCCCTGGAGATCGTCCCGTTCGCCGGGATCTTCTTCCTGTGGTTCATGGGCGCCCTGCGTGCCCACGCCGGCGAGGCCGAGGACCGGTTCGTGTCCACCGTCTTCCTCGGCAGCGGCTTCGTCTTCGTCGCCACCCTGTTCGTCGCCGCCGGTTCCGCGGGCACCGTGCTCGCGGAGGGCACGGACACCGTCTTCGGCCGCGACTACGCGTACACGATCCTGACGACGTACGCGATGCGCATGGCGGCCGTCTTCGTCTTCGCGACCTCCACCATCGGGCGCCGCCTGGGGATCTTCCCGCGCCCGATCGCCCTGCTGGGGTACGCGACCGGGCTGATCCTGATCGTCATCGGGTCCGGGGTGCCGTGGTCCGAGCTGATCCTCCCGGCCTGGGCCCTGGTCGTGGGCGCCCACATCGTGCGGGCCGCCAGGCGCCCCGGCCGCCCGGCGGGCGGACCCCGGCCCTCCCGTGCATCCTGAGTGAAGGGAGGGGCTCGGGGACGACGGGGATCGCAAGGGCCACGGAAAGGCTGATGCCCCATGAGGCTTGTCGTCGACCTCAACCGCTGCCAGGGATACGCGCAGTGCGCGTTCCTCGCTCCGGACGTGTTCGCCATGCACGGCGACGAATCGCTGCTGTACAACCCCGAGGCGGATCCGGAGCAGCGCGAGAACGTCCTGCGCGCCGTCGCCGCCTGTCCCGTCGGGGCCATCCTCCTCGAACTGGAGGACTCGGACCTGACGGCGCTCACCACCACGGAGGCGCACGGTGCACGCTGACGGCAACCTGGAACGGCTCAAGCGCGACGGCCGGATCGTGGTCGTCGGCGCTTCCCTGGCCGGTCTGCGGGCCGCCGAGACCATGCGGGACAAGGGCTTCACCGGTTCGCTGACCATGATCGGCGACGAGCCGTACGAGCCCTACGACCGGCCCCCGCTGTCGAAACAGGTCCTCCTCGGCAAAGCGGCCGCGGACCACACCGCCCTCCCCCGCCGCCGGGACATCGGCGCCGAGTGGCGCCTCGGGGTCCCGGCCAACGGACTGGACATGGCGGAACGGCGGGTCCGGCTCGCGGACGGCGAAGAGGTGGAGTACGACCGGCTGCTCATCGCGACGGGCGTGCGGGCCAGGCCCTGGCCCAACGCGGAGGAGGGCGCGCTCGACGGCGTCTTCGTGCTCCGCACCCGGGACGACGCCGTCGGCCTGGAACGCGCCCTCGCCGCCGGTCCCCGACGGGTGCTGGTGATCGGCGCCGGGTTCACCGGCTCCGAGATCGCCTCGGCCTGCCGGGAACGCGGGCTGCCCGTCACCGTCGCCGAACGCGGCGCGGCGCCCCTGGTCGGCGCGCTCGGCGGGGTCATCGGCGAGGTCGCCGCCGAGATGCACCGCGAGAACGGCGTCGACCTGCGCACCGGGGTCATGGTGACGGCCCTGGAGGGGGACCCGGCGGGGCGGTTCCGTGCCGCCCACCTGTCGGACGGGACCTCCGTCGAGGCGGACGTCGTGGTCGTCTCCCTCGGCGCCCAGCGCAACACCGAATGGCTGGCCGGGTCCGGGCTGGGCGCGGGACCCCGCGGCATCGCCTGCGACGCGGGCTGCCGGGCCTTCGACGTCCGGGGCATCGTCACGGACGACATCTACGTGGCGGGTGACGTGGCACGCTCCCCGCACGCCCTCTTCGGGTACCAGTTCCTGTCGCTGGAGCACTGGGGCAACGCCGTGGCCCAGGCCGAGACGGCGGCGCACAACATGCTCAGCGAGAGCACGGACCGCCGCCCCCACCTGTGGGTGCCGGCGTTCTGGTCCTCCCAGTTCGGTGTGAACATCAAGTCGGTCGGGGTTCCGCCGATGGGCACCGAGATCATGATCACCCAGGGTTCGCGCGACGAGCGGCACTTCGCCGGCGTCTACGGCTACCAGGGCCGGGTGATCGCGGCGGTGACCTTCGACAACTGCCGCTGGCTGCCCTTCTACCAGCAGATGATCGAGGCGAACACCGCGTTCCCGCCGCCGTTCCCGACCGTGGACCGCAGGCCCGAAGGGCACAAGCCGATGCCCGCGGACTTCCCGGACCCCTCGGTGCCGACGCACGGCCCGACCATCTCCCTCACCGGGTACTCGCCGGCCGACCGGAAGATGACGTTCACCCCGGGGCACCCCTGAACCGCGCGCCCGTCCCCCGCCCCGTCCCGAGGACCCCCGAGGAGCACGAGGACCTGCCATGACACAAGCCATCCTGCGGGAGATCCTGGACCCCGCGAACCGCGCGAACCCGTACCCGCTGTACGAGGAACTCCGCAAGACGCCCGTGTCCCACGACGGGGACGGCCCGTACGTGATCAGCACGTACTACGAGATCCAGAGCCTCCTGCACGACCCGCGCATCAGCTCCGACTCCCGCAACCTGACGTCGACGGCGGACGACCCGCTCGCCGAGGGCGGGGAGGAGGGGACGCCCGCCCTGCCGCCGTCCTTCCTCAAGCTCGACCCACCGGACCACGACCGGCTGCGCCGGATGACGAACCGGCCGTTCGGCCCGCCGCACTCCCCGCACCGCGTGCACGACATGCGCGGCGAGCTCAGCGGCATCGTGTCCGGGCTGTTCGACGACATCGTGGCGGCCGACGGGCTGGACCGGATCGACCTCGTCGACCAGTTCGCCTACCCGTTCCCGGTCACGGTGATCTGCCGCCTGCTCGGGATCCCGCCCGAGGACGAACCGCGCTTCCACGTATGGGCCGACACCCTCGCCGCCAGCCTCGACCCCGACCCGGACGCCGACCCGGCGCAGCACGGCAAGAAGGCCATGGACGCCCGGATGGAACTCGGCATGTACCTGGCCGGGCTGATCGAGGAGCGGCGCAAGAGCCCCGGCGACGACATGCTGTCGCACCTGGCGACCGCGGACGGGCCCGACGGCGCCATGACCACCATGGAGGCGCTCAGCACCTCGGCGCTGCTGCTGATCGCGGGCCACGAGACCACGGTCAACCTGATCACCAACGGGATGCTCACCCTGCTGCGCCACCCGGACGTCCTGGAGCGGCTGCGCCGGGACCCGGAGCTGGCGGTGCCCATCGTCGAGGAGCTGCTGCGGTACGAGCCGCCGGTGCAGCTGCTGCCCCAGCGCACCACGCTCGGCGAGATCGAGGTGGGCGGCGTCACCATCCCGAAGGGCGCCTCGCTCTGGCTGATCCTGGCGTCCGGCAACCGGGACCCCCAGCGCTTCGAGCACCCGGACCGCTTCGACCCCGACCGCGGGGACATCCAGCACCTGGGCCTCGGCAGCGGGATCCACAGCTGCTTCGGGGCTCCGCTGGCCCGGCTGGAGGCCCAGCTCGCGCTGAGCGAGCTGGCCCGCAGGCTGGAGAACCCGAGGCTGCTGGAGGACCCGCCCCCGTACCGCCAGAACGCGGTGCTGCGCGGCCCCCGCCACCTGACGATCGCGTGTGACGGCATCGCCGCCTGAGGCCTGACGCCCCCGTCCGTCGGGCGGGGGCGTCAGGCGGACCCCGGTCCCGTCGGCAGGACGACGACCTCGCCCGGGGCGAAGGCCACCGACACCCGGTCGCCCACGGCCGGCGCCCCGGCCAGTTCGCACTCGGCCTCCAGGACCGGTCCCGCCCCGGGCCGCAGCAGCAGCGCCACGTGCGTGCCGCGGAAGGTGCGGGACAGCACCTCGCAGCGCAGGCCCTCCTCGGCCAGGAGCACTCCGGCGGGCCTGATCAGCAGCTGCCGTTCGCCCTCCGCCGCCCCGGCCGGTACCGGGACCTTCCCCCACGGGGTCGCGGCGGACCCCGCCGACACCGTCGCGGGGACCACGTTCTCGAAGCCGAGGAACCGGGCGACGAACTCCGACGCCGGCCGCTGCCACACCTCCAGCGGGGTGCCCGCCTGCGCGATCCGCCCGTCCCGCATCACCACGACCCGGTCGGCCAGCGCGAAGGCCTCCCCCTGGTCGTGGGTGACGGCCAGCACGGTCGTACCGAGCCGGGAGAAGAGCCCCTGGAGCTCGACGACGAGCCGTTCGCGCAGCCCCCGGTCCAGCTGGCCGAGCGGTTCGTCCAGCATCAGCAGCCGCGGTGAGGGGGCGAGCGCCCGGGCCAGCGCGACCCGCTGCTGCTCGCCGCCCGACAGGGAGGCCACCGCCCGGCCCTGCGCCCCGGGGAGCCCGACCAGCTCCAGGAGCTCCGCGACCTGGGCCCCGTAGGCCGCCTTCGAAGAGCCCCGCATCCGCAGGCCGAAGGCGACGTTCCCGCCGACGTCCCGGTGCGGGAACAGCTGGTGGTCCTGGAACATCAGCCCGACGCCCCGCCGGTGCACGGGCACCGCGGCCTGGTCGGCGCCGCCCAGCAGGACCCGCCCGCCCGAGACCGGCTGGAGTCCGGCCACCACCCGCAGCAGGGTGGACTTGCCGCTGCCGCTCGGTCCCAGCACGCAGACGGTCTCGTGCTCGGCGACCTCCAGGTCGACGGCGTCCACGACCGCGCGCTCGCCGAAGCGGACCGTCACCCCTTCCAGACGGAGCAGGGTCATCAGAACTCTCCCGAGGTCTTGTCGGGTCGCAGCCGCTCCAGCACCAGCAGGGACACCGCGCACACCAGCATCAGAATCGTGCTCAGGGCCATGGCCTGCCCGTAGTTCACCTCGCCGGCCCGGCCCAGCAGCCGGGCGACGGCCACGGGCAGCGTCGGGCTGTCCGCGCGGGCGATGAACACGGTCGCTCCGAACTCGCCGAGCGACACCGCGAAGGCGAACCCCGCCGCGATCAGCAGCGCCCGCCGTACCAGCGGCAGGTCCACCTCGCGCCAGGCCCGCAGCGGGGACGCGCCCAGCACGGCGGCCGCCTCCCGCAGCCGCCCGTCCACCGCCCGCAGGACCGGCAGCATGGTCCGTACGACGAACGGCACCCCGACCAGTGCCTGCGCCAGCGGCACCAGGATCCACGAGGTCCGCAGGTCCAGCGGCGGCTCGTCCATGGTGATCAGGAAGCCGAAGCCCACCGTCACGGCGGACACGCCGAGCGGGAGCATCAGCAGCGCGTCGAAGCCGCGCACGAAGCGGCCCGCGCGCCGGGTCAGCGCGGCGGCGGCCAGACCGCCGACGAACAGGGCGATGGCGGTGGCGGCCAGCGCGTACCGCAGGGAGTTCCAGATCGCCTCCAGCGGCGGCACCAGGAACGTTCCGCCGCCGGCCCCCTCGTCCTGCAAGGCCCGGTAGAAGCCGAACCCGTACCCGCCGGGCGCGTCGAAGGACCGCTCGACCAGCACGCCCAGCGGCAGCACGATCAGCAGCGCCACCGTCAGCAGCACCCCGCCCAGCAGCGCCCGCTGGGCCCAGCCGCGCGGCCGGTGCGCGGTGCGCGCCGGGTCGACCAGCCGCAGCGCGGTCTCCCGCCGGCGCACCGTCCAGGCGTGCAGGGCGAGGATCGCGCCGACCGCGGCGAACTGCACGAGCGTCAGCACGGCGGCCGTCGGCAGGTCCAGCAGCTGCGCGGTCTGCCGGTAGACCTCCACCTCCAGGGTGGAGTACGAGGGACCGCCCAGGATCTGCACGACGCCGAAGGAGGTGAAGGTGAACAGGAACACCATCAGCGAGGCGGCCGCCACGGCGGGCCCGAGCGCGGGCAGCGTCACCCGCCGCCAGGCCCGCAGGCGCCCCGCGCCGAGGACCCGGGCCGCTTCCTCCTGGCGGGGGTCCAGCTGGGCCCACAGCCCGCCGACGGTACGGATGACGACGGCGTAGTTGAAGAAGACGTGCGCCAGCAGGATCGCCCAGACGGTGGTGTCGAGGCGGACGCCCCACAGCTCGTCCAGCAGCCCGCCCCGGCCGACCAGCGCGAGGAAGGCGGTGCCGACCACCACGGTCGGCAGCACGAACGGGACGGTCACCACGGCGCGCAGCAGCTGCTTGCCGGGGAACTCCAAGCGCGCGAAGACATAAGCGCCGGGGAGCGCGATCAGGAGGGTGAGCACGGTGGAGGCGAGCGCCTGCCAGGTGGTGAACCACAGCACGTCGGCGATGTCGGGCTGGGCCAGCACCTCGCCGATCCGTCCGAACTGCCAGCCCTCGTCCGTCTTGAGCCCGCGGCCGACGATCGCCGCCACGGGATAGGCGAAGAACAGCCCGAAGAAGACGAGCGGCACCGCCATCAGGCCCAGCCTGACGGCGGTGGCCCGCCCGCCCTCCTTCGGGGAGCTCTCGCGTGCTACTTCACGACGAGCGAGGACCATGCCTTGACCCACTGCTCACGGTTCTTGGCGATGGCGTCCGGGGTGACGTTCTCCGGCTTCTCGATCACCACACCGTGCTTCGTGAAGATCTCCGGCAGCTGCGCGTCCTTGACCACCGGGTTCACGAACATCTGGAGCGGCATGTCCTCCTGGAACTTCTTGCTCACCAGGAAGTCGAGGAGCGCCTTGCCGCCCTCGGGGTTCTTCGCGCCGTTCAGCAGGCCCGCGAACTCGGTCTGGCGGAAGCAGGTGCCGGTGGAGACGCCCGTGGGGGCCTCCGCCGGCTGCGGCTCGCCGTAGAGGACCTCGACCGGCGGGCTGGAGGCGTACGAGACGACCAGCGGGCGGTCGCCCTTGGCCTTCTTGCCGCCCGCGGAGCCCGAGAAGCGCTCGTTGTAGGCCTGCTCCCAGCCGTCGACGACCTCGACGCCGTTGGCCTTGAGCTTGCTCCAGTAGTCCTTCCAGCCGTCCTCGCCGTACTTGCCGACGGAGGCGAGGAGGAAGCCGAGGCCGGGCGAGGAGGTCGCCGCGTTCTCGGTGACCAGCAGGTTCTTGTATTCCGGCTTGATCAGGTCGTCCAGCGTCTGCGGCGGGGCGATCTTCTTGTCGGCGAAGTACTGCTTGTCGTAGTTGACGCAGATGTCGCCGGAGTCGACCGGCGTGACCCGGTGCTGCTGGTCGAGCATGAACTCGGGCTTGATCCCGTCCATGCCCTTGACCTCGTACGGGGTGAAGATCCCGTTGTCGAGGGCGCGCGAGAGCAGCGTGTTGTCGACCCCGAAGAAGACGTCGCCGCGCGGGGAGCCCTTGGTGAGGATCTCCTGGTTGAGGGCCGCGCCCGCGTCTCCGGCCTTCAGGCGCTTGACGGTGTAGCCGCTCTGCTGCTCGAACTCCTTGAGGACCGAGTCGGTCACGTTGAAGGAGTCGTGCGAGACGAGCGTGACGGTCTTGGACTTCGGGGCGTCGCTCGCGCCCGCCGGGGTGTCCTTGGCGTCGCCGCCGCACGCGCTGAGCGTGGTCACGCCGAGCGCGGCCGCGAGCGCGGCGCCCGCGATCTTCTTGGTGGTGCTCACTTGATTCCTCCTGGGATGACCAGGAGAAGACGCGGCCCTGCCCGGCGCTCTTGCGAGCGGACGCCGGGCAGGGCGCAACAGCATGAGTGGTGACCGAACTTCCTACCCCGAATGACCGGGGCGAGGTTCAGAGGGTCTGCGGATGACGGATACCGCACTCTCAGCGCTGTGGCGCTCCCCTGTCGGAATATGAAATTGGTTCGGCCACAGGGTACCCCGTGGCCGAATCTGATCGATCAGGGCCGAAAACGGCCCTTCCTAGCGCTCCGAGGCGGCCAGCTGGCCGCACGCGCCGTCGATCTCCTGACCGCGGGTGTCGCGCACGGTCACGGGGACGCCGTGGCGGGCGATCGCCTCGACGAAGGCCTTCTCGTCCTCGGGCCGCGAGGCGGTCCACTTCGAGCCGGGCGTCGGGTTCAGCGGGATCAGGTTGACGTGGACCCGCTTGCCCTTGAGCAGCTTGCCGAGCAGGTCACCGCGCCAGGCCTGGTCGTTGATGTCGCGGATCAGGGCGTACTCGATGGAGATGCGCCGGCCGGACTTCTCGGCGTACTCCCAGGCCGCGTCCAGGACCTCGCGGACGTTCCAGCGGGTGTTCACCGGGACCAGGGTGTCGCGCAGCTCGTCGTCGGGGGCGTGCAGCGAGACGGCGAGGCGGCACTTGAAGCCCTCGTCGGCGAAGCGCAGCATGGCCGGGACCAGCCCGACGGTGGAGACGGTGATGCCGCGCTGCGACAGGCCCAGGCCGTCGGGCTCGGGGTCGGTGAGGCGGCGGATGGCGCCGACGACGCGGTTGTAGTTGGCGAGCGGCTCGCCCATGCCCATGAAGACGATGTTCGACAGCCGCGCCGGGCCGCCGGGGACCTCGCCGTCGCGCAGGGCGCGCATGCCGTCGACGATCTGGTGCACGATCTCGGCGGTGGAGAGGTTGCGGTCGAGGCCGGCCTGGCCGGTGGCGCAGAACGGGCAGTTCATGCCGCAGCCGGCCTGCGAGGAGATGCACATGGTGACCCGGTCGGGGTAGCGCATCAGCACGGACTCGACGAGCGTGCCGTCGTGCAGCTTCCACAGGGTCTTGCGGGTGGTGTCGTTGTCGCAGCTGATGTGCCGGATGACGTTCATCAGGTCGGGCAGCAGCTCCTGCTGGAGCTTCTCCCGGGAGGCCGCGGGGATGTCGGTCCACTCGGCCGGGTCGTGCGCGTACCGGGCGAAGTAGTGCTGGGAGAGCTGCTTGGCCCGGAACGGCTTCTCACCGATCGCGGCCACCGCCTCGCGGCGCTCGGCCGGCGTGAGGTCGGCGAGGTGCCGGGGCGGCTTCTTGGCCCCGCGAGGGGCGACGAAGGTGAGCTCTCCCGGAACGGGGCGGGCCATGGCAGGTACTCCTTGTAAGACGAAAGGCGCGCCGCAGAAGCAGCGCGCCCTTCAAGGGTAACCGCCCGGCCCGGCCGGAGCTTTTCCTCCGGCACCGTCCCGGGCCGGCCGCGGACCGGCCGGTGGATCAGCTGGTAGACCGGCCGGTGGATCAGCCGGTGCCGACGAAGGCCGCCAGGAGCAGCCAGACCACCGGGGCGGTCGGCAGGAGCGAGTCGAGCCGGTCCATGATGCCGCCGTGCCCCGGCAGCAGGGTGCCCATGTCCTTGATGCCCAGGTCGCGCTTGATCATCGATTCGCCCAGGTCGCCCAGGGTCGCGCTGACCGCGACGGCCAGGCCGAGGACCAGGCCCTGCCACCAGGAGCCCCCCTCGATCAGGAACTCCATGCACAGCGCGCCGGCGGCCATCGCGAAGGCCACCGCGCCGAACAGTCCCTCCCGGGTCTTTCCGGGGCTGATGCGCGGCGCGAGCTTCGTCTTGCCGAAGCGCCAGCCCACGGCGTAGGCCCCCGTGTCGCTGACCACGGTGAGGACCAGGAAGGTGACGACCCGCTGGGGGCCGTCGTCCGCGGTGAGCAGCATCGCGACGAAGGTGGCCAGGAAGGGCACGTAGAACGCCGCGAAGACGCCTGCCGTGACGTCCTTGAGGTAGTCCTCGGGCGGTTCCGTCATCCGCCACACCAGGACCGCGAGGGCGGTCAGGGCCATCGCGACCCAGGCGCCCTCGGCCCCGCGGACGTAGCCGGCGATGACCATGGCCGCGCCACCGACCGCGAGCGGGACCAGCGGGGCCTTGATGCCCTTCTTCTCCTGCAGCCGGGAGGTGAGCTCCCACAGGCCCACCACGACCGCGACGACGACGACACCGACGAAGACGGCCTTGACGATGAACAGCGAGGCGAAGATCACCGCTCCGAGGCCGACCCCGACCCCTATGGCGGCCCGCAGATCCCGCCCCGCGCGCTTCTTCTGCGGCGGCGGGGAGGCGTCCTGCGGTGCCTGCGAAGGCGGAGGCGGAGGGCTGGGCATGGGCTCCTGCAACGGCGTCTCGGCGCGGAACGGGGGGCCGCCGACGAAGGCGGCCCCCCGATCGCGTGCTTCCCGGTCGTCGAAGGCACGGCCGGCGGCATCGGGCACGATGGGCATGGGCCGAGTCTGCGGGCCCACCAGCGCATCGTATGCGGGACCCGCCGGAACCGGCTCCGCGGCCCAGGGAGAGTCGTTCATCAGACCTCGAGGAGCTCGGCTTCCTTGTGCTTGAGCAGCTCGTCCACCTGCGCGACGTACTTCGCGGTGGTGTCGTCGAGCTCCTTCTCCGCGCGGCGCACCTCGTCCTCGCCGGCCTCCTTGTCCTTGACGAGCTTGTCAAGGGCGTCCTTGGCCTTGCGGCGGACGGAGCGGATGGAGACCTTGGAGTCCTCGGCCTTGTTCTTGGCGACCTTGATGTACTCCTTGCGGCGGTCCTGCGTCAGCTCGGGGAAGGTCACCCGGATGATGCGGCCGTCGTTGCTCGGGTTGACGCCGAGGTCGGAGTCGCGGATGGCCTGCTCGATGTTGCGCAGCGCCGACGCGTCGAACGGCGTCACGATGGCCATGCGCGGCTCGGGCACCGCGAAGGAGGCCAGCTGGTTGATGGGCGTGATGGCACCGTAGTAGTCCGCCACGATCTTGTTGAACATCGCCGGGTGCGCACGGCCCGTGCGAATCGCGGCGAAGTCTTCCTTGGCGACGACGACGGCCTTCTCCATCTTCTCCTCGGCCTCGAGGAGGATTTCTTCGATCACCACGTGCTCCTGCATGTCAGATATGGATGGTTCAGGCGGGCGGGGGCGGGACGGGCCGCCCGGGACCGGGCCGGAAGGGCCCGGTCCGCGGAACGCTCAGGCCCGGGTGCCCTGGTCGCTCACGAGCGTGCCGATCTTCTCACCCTTGACGGCGCGGGCGATATTGCCCTCGGCGAGGAGTTCGAAGACCAGGATCGGGAGCCGGTTGTCGCGGCACAGCGTGATGGCGGTGGCATCGGCGACCTTGAGGTCCCGGGACAGCACCTCGCTGTACTCCAGCGCGTCGAACTTCACCGCGTCCGGGTTGGTCTTCGGGTCGGAGTCGTAGACCCCGTCGACACCGTTCTTGCCCATGAGCAGGGCCTCGGCGTCGATCTCCAGGGCGCGCTGGGCGGCCGTGGTGTCGGTGGAGAAGTACGGCATGCCCATGCCGGCGCCGAAGATGACGACGCGGCCCTTCTCCAGGTGCCGGACGGCACGGAGCGGGATGTACGGCTCCGCGACCTGGCCCATGGTGATGGCGGTCTGGACCCGGCTGTCGATGCCTTCCTTCTCCAGGAAGTCCTGGAGGGCGAGGCAGTTCATGACGGTGCCGAGCATGCCCATGTAGTCGGACCGCGCGCGGTCCATGCCGCGCTGCTGCAGCTCGGCGCCGCGGAAGAAGTTGCCGCCGCCGATGACGATCGCGATCTCCGCGCCGTCACGGACCACGGCCGCGATCTCACGGGCGATGGCGTGCACGACGTCAGGGTCGACACCCAGTCCGCCGCCGCCTGAGAAGGCTTCGCCGGACAGCTTCAGCATGAAGCGGCGACCCTTCTTGCCGTGGTCGCTCTTGTCGTCGGAAGCGGTGTGGGGGTCCACGCCCTGATTCATGGAGATCTCCTCGTGCACATACGAAGAAGGCCATTGCCGGTGGGTCCTCGCGGTTCCCTCTTCGGCAATGGCCTCCTCGTCAGATCTGCGGTCGCCTCGCGCGTGCGCGGACGACTGCTTCAGACCCTACCGGGGTCCGGTGTCCGTCGCGTACGGACGGACTCAGATGCCGACCTTGATGCGGGCGAAGCGCTTCAGGGTGACACCGGCCTCGTCCAGAACCTTCTGGACGGACTTCTTGTTGTCCAGCGCGTACGGCTGGCCCAGCAGCGTGACGTCCTTGAAGAAGCCGTTGACGCGACCCTCGACGATCTTGGCGATCGCGGCCTCGGGCTTGCCCTCGGCGCGGGTGACCTCTTCGGCGACGCGGCGCTCGGACTCGACGACCTCGGCCGGAACGTCCTCGGCGGTCAGGTACTTCGGCGCGAACGCGGCGATGTGCTGGGCGATGCCCTTGGCCAGGTCGGCGTCGGCCTTGTCCAGCTCGACCAGGACACCGATCTGCGGGGGCAGGTCGGGCATGGTGCGGTGCATGTAGGAAGCCACGAAGGCACCCTGGTACTGCGCGAAGCGGTCCAGGACGATCTTCTCGCCGAGGTTGGCGTTGGCCTCGTCCACGAACGCCTGGACGGTCTTGCCGGCCTCGATCTCGGACGCCAGCAGCGCCTCGATGTCCGCCGGGTTGGTGGCGGCGACGTGGGCGGCGAGCTGGTCGGCGACGACCAGGAACTTCTCGCTCTTGGCGACGAAGTCGGTCTCGCACTTGAGCTCGAGCAGCACACCGGAGGTGGCGTCGGCGGCGATCAGGGAGGTGACGGCACCGTTCTCGGCGGAACGGCCCTCGCGCTTGGCGACACCCTTCAGGCCCTTGACGCGCAGGATCTCGTTGGCCTTGGTGACGTCACCGTCGGCCTCGACGAGCGCGTTCTTGCAGTCCAGCATGCCGGCGCCGGTGAGCTCGCGGAGCTTCTTGACGTCAGCGGCGGTGTAGTTCGCCATGAGTCTGTGATTCTCTCTCGAAGTCGTAGATCTACGGGTGAACGGCGGAGGAGTCGCGCTCGTGGCGCGGCTCCCCCGCCGTCATCGTCCGTGCTGCGAGTGCCCGACGGATGAACGCCGGGCTCTCTCAGAGGGTCAGGCCTGCTCGGCGTCGGCGGCCGGGGCCTCGACGACGGGCTCGGCGACGGCCTCGGCGGCCGGAGCCTCGACGGCCGGGGCCTCGACAGCGGCGTCGGCCGCGGGGGCCTCGGCGTCGTCGGCCTTCTTCTCGCCCTCGAGCAGGTCGCGCTCCCACTCGGCGAGCGGCTCGGCGGCGGCCTTCTCGCCCGGCTTCGAGTCACCGGTCGCAGCGCCGGAGCGGGCGATGAGGCCCTCGGCGACGGCGTCGGCGATCACGCGGGTGAGCAGGGTGACGGAGCGGATCGCGTCGTCGTTGCCCGGGATCTTGTAGTCGACCTCGTCGGGGTCGCAGTTGGTGTCGAGGATCGCGACGACCGGGATGTGGAGCTTGCGCGCCTCACCGACGGCGATGTGCTCCTTCTTGGTGTCGACGATCCAGACGGCGCTGGGGACCTTCGACATCTCGCGGATACCACCGAGGGTCTTCTCCAGCTTGATCTTCTCGCGGGAGAGGACCAGGAGCTCCTTCTTGGTGAGACCCGAGGCGGCGACGTCCTCGAAGTCGATCGCCTCAAGCTCCTTCAGACGCTGGAGGCGCTTGTAGACGGTCGAGAAGTTGGTGAGCATGCCACCGAGCCAGCGCTGGTTGACGTACGGCATGCCAACGCGGGTCGCCTGCTCGGCGATGGCCTCCTGGGCCTGCTTCTTCGTACCGACGAACATGATGGAGCCACCGTGCGCGACGGTCTCCTTCACGAACTCGTAGGCGCGGTCGATGTACGACAGCGACTGGAGCAGGTCGATGATGTAGATGCCGTTGCGCTCGGTGAAGATGAAGCGCTTCATCTTCGGGTTCCAGCGACGGGTCTGGTGACCGAAGTGGACGCCGCTTTCCAGCAGCTCCCGCATCGTTACGACGGCCATGGCCATCTCCTTGGTTTCTCGGTTTGGTTCCTGACGCCCCGCCGCGCCCTGCCCCGCAGAGGGACCGAGAGACGCTTTCACCAGGCCGTTCCGGGCTGGTGCTGGGGCGTGCGAAGTCGACCCGGTGACCCGGATCGCCACAAGAAGTGTACGGGACCCACCGGTATGCCGGGTGACGCCGTTGTCCACACCCGCGCGGCCGTCCACAGGCCCGGACCCGCCCGGCCACCCTCCCGGCACGCTGAGCGGTATGACGACGCTGCTGCTCACCGTGCTCCTGGCCCTGGCCCAGACCCTCGTCCCGGGGGTCCGCCCGCTGCCCCCGCCGCTGTCCGTGGCGCGCTGGTGGGACCCGCCGCCAACCCCGTACGCGGCCGGGCACCGGGGCGTCGACCTGTCCGCCCCGGTGGGCGCCGAGCTGCGGGCCGTCGGCCCGGGGCGGGTCCACCACGCCGGGCCGGTGGCCGGCCGCGGGGTGCTCTCGCTCACCCTCCCGGGCGGCCTGCGCACCACGTACGAGCCGGTCCGGCCGCTGGTCGCGGAGGGTGAGACGGTCGAGGCGGGCCAGGTCGTGGCCGTCCTCGCGGCGGGCTCGCACTGCGCGGCCCCCTGCCTGCACTGGGGCCTGCTCGCGGGCAAGGACGTCTATCTCAACCCGCTGACCCTGCTCCCGCGCCCGACACCCCGACTGCTCCCCGGGGCCGCGGGCACCGCGACGGACACGGGAGGCTCGGCGACGGGCACGGATCCGCCGTGATCCCGCCCCGCGTGACCCGGCCCGCCGGGGGCGGCGGGGACAGCGGGCCGGCGGGCCGGCGGGCCGGCGGGCCGGCGGGCCGGCGGGCCGGCGGGCTCCGGCAGTGTCAGCCGCGCACGCCGCGCAGGGCCATCGCCACGGCCGCGTCGGTGACGACGGCCGGGTCCTCGGCGGCGCCGAGCTCGATCCGGCGGACGGCCGCGTCGACGACGCCCTGCAGCAGCATCGCGGCCAGGCGGGGCTCCGCCTGCCCCAGCGCGGCCAGGGCCTCGACGATCATCGCCACCAGGCCGCCGTGCGCGGCGCGGATCTTCTCCCGCGCGCCCGCGTCCAGCTCGCTCGCGGAGATCGCCACCACCGCCCGGTGGCGCCGGTCCCCGACCAGCCCCAGCTGGCTGCGCACGTACGCCTCGATCTTCTCCTCGGGCGCCTCGGCGGCCTCCATGGCCGCCTCGATCTCGGCGGCCCAGACGGGGAAGTCCACGGCGCACAGCTCTTCGACGACGGCCGCGCGCGACCGGAAGTACTCGTACACGGACGACCGGGCGAGCCCGGTGCGCTCCGCGAGGGCGGGGAAGGTCAGCGCCTCCGTCCCGCCCTCGGACAGCAGGGAGCGCGCGGCGTCCAACAGGGCGCCGCGCTGCATCGACCGGTGCTCGGCCACGGAGGCCGCTCGAATCCTGGGCACGTGACCACTGTACGGAGGTTCCGCAAGGTCATCGCGGGCTCAGCGGCTCAGCGGCCGACATCCGCCAGCTTCGCGCGCAGCTGGAGGACCGATTTGGTGTGGATCTGGCTGACCCGGCTCTCGGTGACGCCCAGGACGTTGCCGATCTCGGCGAGCGTGAGCCCCTCGTAGTAGTAGAGGGTCACCACCGTCTTCTCGCGCTCGGGCAGGGTGTTGATGGCCCGCGCGAGCAGTCGGCGCAGTTCCCGGTCCTCGGCGACTTCCACCGGGTTGTCGGCGGCGTGGTCCTCCAGGGTGTCCATCAGCGAGAGCCGGTCGCCGCCTTCACCCCCGACGTGCAGCAGCTCTTCCAGGGCCACCACGTTGGCCAGCGACAACTGGCTGAAGACCGTGTGGAGTTCCTCCACCGCGATCCCCATCTCGCCGGCGACCTCGCCCTCGGTGGGGGTGCGCCGCAGCTGGGCCTCCAGCGTCGCGTAGGCGCGCTCCACCGCGCGGGCCTTCTGCCGCACGGAGCGCGGGATCCAGTCCAGCGCCCGCAGTTCGTCGATCATCGCGCCGCGGATCCGGGTGATCGCGTACGTCTCGAACTTGATGGAGCGCTCGATGTCGAACTTCTCGATCGCGTCGATCAGACCGAAGACCCCGGACGACACGAAGTCGGCCTGCTCCACGTTGGGCGGAAGCCCCACGCTGACGCGGCCGGCCACGTACTTCACCAGCGGCGAGTAGTGCAGGATCAGCTGCTCCCGCAGCCGCTCGTCACCCGAGTCCTTGTATGAGCGCCAGAGGACCTCCAGGGACGAGGGCGCGGTGGACCGCACGCTGCCACGGGCAGCGGGGGGCACCGCGGCGCGGTCGGACCCTGAGGTGTGCTGGGGCATGCTTCGCCTTTGCCGGAGCCGGATTCCTTGGGAGCGTAGCGTGACGGAAGTGTCGCGGTGCGCGAAGAGTACGGGATGGCGCGGGGGCACAGGGGCGCCCGGACTCGCACGGGCGGCCCGGGACCGGCGCCTGGCGCTCGGCCCCGGCGGATGCCACCGGGAAGACAGCGTCTCTCATCGCCGTCACTCTTTCACCGGAACGCCCCAGGTCAGCGAACGCCTCGCCGGGCAGCTCCCGATTGCGCCCCCTCTCCTGGCTGCCGCCTGGTCAACTGCCATGCGTCGCCCTGCCGTTCGACGAACCCCAGGGAGTGAAGTTCGTACAGTCTGCCGATGACTTCATCGGTACCGGTGCCCGCGGCGAGGGAGATCTCGTCGAGTTCCGCGGGCCGGCCGAGGGGAAGGGCTTCGAGCACCCGCGCGCTGTCCCGGTCCAGGAGGTCGCGGGCGAGCACCGGGCCGCGCCGCTCGGGTGCCAGCTCGCCCATGTCGCCGACCAGCTCGACGACCTCGGCGGCGTCCGTCACCAGCACCGCCTCGCCCCGCAGGAGTTCGTGCACGCCGCCCGACAGCCCGCTGGTCGCGGGCCCGGGAACGCCCATCGTGAGGCGGCCGAGCCGCTGGGCCCGCCGGGCGGTGACCAGGGAGCCGCTGCGGTGCGCCGCTTCGACCACGACGGTTCCCCGGGTGAGGGCGGCGATGACCCGGTTGCGCAGTACGAACCGGCTCGGTGTGGGGTGGCTGCCGGGCGGCAGTTCGCCGAGGACCAGCCCCTGGCCCGCGATCCGGCGGAGCAGTCCGGCGTGGCCGCGCGGGTAGGCCACGTCGACCCCGCAGGCCAGTACCGCCGCCGTGGCGCCGCCCGAGGCGAGGGCGCCGCGGTGGGCCGCGGCGTCGATCCCGTACGCCGCTCCGGAGACGACCACCCAGCCGCGCTCGGCGAGCCCGGCGGCCAGGGTCTGCGCCATGTGCGCCCCGTACGGGGTACAGGCGCGCGCCCCGACGACGGCGACCGAACGCAGGGCCCAGGTACGGAGGTTGGGACTGCCCCGCAGCCACAGTCCGACGGGCCGGGTGTCGCCGAGGTCGTCGAGCTGGGTCGGCCACTCCGGGGAACCGGGGCAGACGAACCGGCAGCCCGCCTCCGCGGCCAGCGCGAGGTCCCGCCGGGGGTCGGCGGCCGCGGCCCGTCTGCGATACCCCGAGAGCCGCTCGGGCCCGACCCCGGTCAGGGCCGCGGCCTCCGGCTCCGGGCCGGTCAGCAGGCGCATCAGCCCGACGGCGCCCCGGGCGCGGAGCCAGCGCCCCCCGTGCTCGTCCCCGGGCTCCAGCACCCGGGTCAGCGCGGCCCGCGCCAGCAGCTCCGCACCGCCCCCGGCGGCCCCGGACCGCGACTCCCCCTCAGACCCGGCGGTGCCGGCGGCCCCGGCGGGTGCGGCCATCCGCTCCGCGGCGCCCCCGACGCCCCCGGGCGGCAGCCCGCCCCCGGACCAGCCGGCCCTGCCGGCCGGGGCGTCAACCGCGTCCGCCGGCTCCGGGCCGGCGGCCCCGGCGGACCGGTCGGCGGTCATGACGGCGCCCCCGCGGCCAGCGTCGCCCCGCGGGCGATCCCGGTGCGCAGCTCCAGCGCGACGGCCGCGTCCAGCGCGTCCGGGCGGTCCCGTCCCCGCAGATCGGCCACCGTCCAGGCGACCCGCAGCACCCGGTCCAGTCCCCGGGCGGTGAGCAGCCCGCGCTCCATGTCCCGCTCGGCCTGGGCCAGGGCGCCGGGACCCGCGGGCCAGCGGGTGCGCAGCTCGTGCCCCGGCACCTCGCTGTTGAGCCGCCAGGGCGTGTCGGCGAGCCGGGCGGCGGCGCGGTCGCGGGCTTCCAGGACCCGGGCGGCGACGGTCTCGGTGCTCTCGCCCCGGCCGCCGCGGCCGAGCAGGTCGGAGCGGGTGACCGGCTCCACCCCGACGCGCAGGTCCACCCGGTCGAGCAGGGGCCCGGACAGCCGGGCCTGGTAGCGGCGGACCACCGAGGCGGGACATTCACAGCCCGCTCCGAGCAGGGTGTGCCGGCCACAGGGGCAGGGGTTGGCCGCGAGGACCATCAGGAACCTGGCCGGGAGCCGCACCACTCCGGCGGCCCTGGCGATGACCACGTGGCCCGCCTCCAGGGGCTGGCGCAGCGCGTCCAGGGCCTTGCCGCTGAACTCGGCGGCCTCGTCGAGGAACAGCACGCCCCGGTGGGCCAGGGACACCGCCCCGGGCCGGGGGATCCCGGCCCCACCGCCGACGAGCGACTGCATGGTCGCGGAGTGGTGCGGGGCGCAGTACGGGGCCCTGCCGACGAGGGGTTCGCCGGGCGGCAAGATTCCGGCGACGGAGTGGACGGCGGTCACCTCCAGCGAGTCCTGCCGGGTCAGCGGCGGCAGGATCCAGGGGATTCGCTCGGCCATCATCGTCTTGCCGGCGCCCGGGGGCCCGCTCAGGAACAGGTGGTGGCCTCCGGCGGCCGCCACCTCCAGGGCCCGGCGGGCCGCCTGTTGTCCGGCGACGTCGGCGAGGTCGGGGAAGTCCGGGCCGTCACCCGTGCCGCGGGACAGGCCCGTGCCGAGCCCGGCACCCGGGACGGTGAGGCCCGCGAGCATGGAGTCGGGGCGTCCCGCACGCTCGGGCGGCTCCTCCTCGGGCAGTTCCCCGTCGGTCAGCACCGCGATCAGCTGCCGCAGGCTGCGCACCGCGAGCACCGAGACGTCCGGGACGAGCCCGGCCTCCGCGGCGCACTGCTGCGGCACCACCACCTGCCGGTATCCGGCCTCGGCGGCGGCGAGCACCGCGGGGAGGATCCCCCGGACGGGGCGGACCCGGCCGTCGAGGCCGAGCTCCCCGATGAGGACGAGGTCGGCAATCACGGCGGGGTCGACGACCTCGGCGGCGCCGAGCACGGCCGCGGCGACGGCGAGGTCGAAATGGGCTCCCGATTTCGGCACGGACGCCGGGCTGAGCCCGACCGTGAGCTTCTTCTGCGGCCACTGGGCGCCGGAGTTCACCACCGCGGCCCGGACCCGGTCCCGGCTCTCAACCAGGGTCTTGTCGGGCAGCCCCACGAGCGTGAAGGCCGCGACCCCCGGCTCCAGGTCGGCCTGGACCTCCACGAGCACGCCCTCGACGCCCACCAGGGCCACCGAGCAGGCCCGGGCGAACCCCATCAGGCCACCCCCCGGACGTGCTCCACCACGGGCGCGCCGCGCCGTGGCAGCAGGACCGCGACCAGGTCGATCCGTACTCCGCCGGGCGGCGGGCCCCCGTGATCGGCCAGCCAGCGTTCGGCGAGCCGGCGCAGCCGCGCCGCCTTGGCGGCCCGGACGGCCGCCAAGGGGTGCTCGAAGTCCCCCACGCGACGCGTCTTGACCTCGCACACGACGAGGGCGTCCCCGTCCCGCGCGACGATGTCGATCTCACCGCCCCGGCAGCGCCAGTTCCGCGCGATCACCGTCAACCCCGACCGGGTCAGCCTCCGCGCGGCGAGCTCCTCGCCGTACCGCCCCAATGCCTGCTGTGCCACGCCCTTCGCGTTCATCCGGCACCACCTCCGGCACCGACGATCCCGCGTCCCCGCCCACCCTGTGGATCTTGGTGGACAACCAGGCGGTTGTGGACAACCCGCTCACTCCCCGGAGGGAACCGCCCCTCGAAGGAACCGGCCCCGAGGAAACCGGCCGGCCCCCCTTGAGGCAACCCACCCCGGCACGTCAGCCCCCGCACGCAAGCCCCCACCGGATCAGCCCCACCGGATCGGTCCCGCCGGATCAGCCCCAGCGCATCAGGCCCCCGGCAGTTCGAGGTCGGTCTTGTTGAGCTCCTCGATGTTCACGTCCTTGAAGGTCAGCACCCTGACCTGCTTGACGAAGCGGGCCGGCCGGTACATGTCCCAGACCCAGGCGTCCGCCATCGAGACCTCGAAGAAGACCTCTCCCTGGACCGAGTGCACCTGCATCTCGTAGTCGTTCGTGAGATAGAACCGACGTTCGGTCTCGATCACGTACTTGAACAGCCCGACGACGTCGCGGTACTCCCGATAGAGCTTCAGCTCCATCTCGGTCTCGTACTTCTCGAGGTCCTCGGCGCTCATGGCATGTTCCCCTTCAGCCGTGCGTCCCCCTATTGTGCGCCAGCGCCCCTGGCCCCTAAACGATTTCCGGGGCCAGGACCACCGGAGCGTCCGGGGGACCGTCGTCGAGCAGCGTACGGAGCAGCTCGGCGAGTCTGGTCGGGTACACCGTCTCACGCGCCGCCGACAGTTCCTCGGAGGTCCACCACCGCGCTCCCGTGACGCTGCGGCGCTCCAGCTCGGTGAGCCCGTCCATCGCGGTCTCGGTCCGGTCGGTCCGGGCGAGGAAGTACCACTCGTCCTGCTCCCAGCGCCGCCCGTCGAAGGGGAAGGCGCAGTACCGGTGCCACAGCACCGGCCCGAGGTCCACCCCGGTGATGCCGGTCTCCTCGGCGAGTTCCCGCAGTGCGGCCTGTTCCCGGGTCTCGGTCCCCTCCAGCCCGCCTCCGGGGGTGAACCACCAGCTGTCCGCCGGGTCCCCCGGTTCGAAGCCGTGGAGCAGCAGGATCCGGTCCGCGGGGTCCAGCAGGATCACCCGGGACACCTTCCTGGGCTCCGACCGCGACCCCGATTCCGAGCCCGGATCGGACCCCGCCTCCGACCCCGACTCCGAGCCCGGCCCCGGCCCGGTCTCCGGCCCAGTCTCCGGCCCGGTCTCCGGCCCCGTGCCGGCCCGGTCAGCGGGCACCGGAGCGCTCCCGTCGCCCGCGCCCCAGGAGCCGGGCGAGGGGCCCGTACGCGGCTCCCAGCACCACCAGCACCGCTCCGGCGGCCACCGCCGCCACCTGGAGGCGCAGCGGCCCGGGCTGGGAGATGCCTCCGGGCAGGTCGGCGTAGGTCCGGGCCGGGTCCAGCATCTTCATCGACGGCCACGCCAGCGCGTCGACCCGCGCCGTCACCGCCGACCGGGGCACGGTCCCCTGCCCGGCCTCCGTCAGGTGGGCCCGGGAGTCCAGCGAGGCCCCGCGCCGGTCGCCCAGCAGGAAGAGGTTGCCCTCGGGGACCTTGACCTCGAACGGCGTCCCGGAAGCCGTACCGGCCGCCACGGCCGCCGCGTCGTTCTGCGCGGGGGCGAGGTAGGGCTCGTCCAGCTCCTTGCCGTTCACGGTCAGCCGGCCGCCCTTGCCGCAGCAGGACACGGTGTCGCCGCCGACCGCGACGACCCGCTTCACCATGGGCGAATCGCTCCACACGGCATCAGTGAAGACGACGACGTCCCCGCGCCGCACCTCGGCGCCGTCGATCCGCTGGGCGAGCACCCGGTTGCCGGGATTGACCGTCGGGACCATCGAGTCCGTCGGCACCGTGTACGGCTGGTACACGAGCGCGCCCCAGACGAAGCCGCCGAGGAAGAGCAGGAAGCCGATGGCCACGGCCAGCCCCGACAGAGTGTTGCCGAGGCCGCCGCGGCCGTCCTTGCCACCACGTATACGTGTACCGCTCGCCTGCGTTCCGCCCATTGCAGCGCCCCCACACCTCGGAGATCGTCGACCTGGGCGGCACCCTACCGGGCGGTACGCCCCTTGGTCAGCCTCCGCCTGCGCCACAGGACGAGCGGAACCGCACCCGCGAGCCCGAGGGCGGCCGGGCCGAGCCCGACCGGCGCCAGTCCGGCGGCCCCGAGGCCGAGCGCGGTCGCCGCGGCCTGGTTGCCGATGCCCGGCTGGTCGAAGGTGTCCGGGATCGGCAGGGTGGACCAGCGGGTGAGCGGCCACGCGACGACCACGGCGCGCCCGACGACCTTGTCGACCGGCACGAAGCCCTGCGTGGAGTCCTGCATGTGCCAGCGGGAGTCCCGGGAGTTCTGCCGGTGGTCGCCCATCACCCAGATCTTGCCCTTGGGCACGGTGATCGGGCCGAACGGGGCGTCGTCGCAGGGGGTGTTGCCGGGGAAGATGTACGGCTCGTCGAGCTCCTTGCCGTTGACGACGACCGGTCCGCCCTTCTTGCACGAGACCGTGTCCCCGCCGATGGCGATGGTCCGCTTGATCAGGTCCTTCTCGTCCGCGGACGGCATCAGACCGATCTTGCTGAGGATCTGCTGTGCGAGGTTCGGCTCCGGTGCGGGCTGGTCGGACAGCCAGTCGGCGGGGTCGTGGAAGACGACGACCTCGCCGCGCTCCGGCTCCGATCCGAACCACGGGGTCAGCTTGTCCACGAGGACCCTGTCACCGCGCTGCAGCGTGTTCTGCATCGAGTCGGACGGGATCGAGAACGCCTGGACCAGGAAGGTCTTGATCAGCAGGGCCAGCAGCAGGGCGATACCGATCAGGAGCGGCAGCTCCTTCCAGAAGGAACGCTGCGGGCGCTCTTCGGCCGCGTCCTCCTCGGCCTCGCGCTTGACGGCGTCGTCCGGCCGCTCCTCGCCCTCGTCGCGTCCGGATCGTGCGCCTACCGCCACATCCCCCACATCCACTCCTCAATCGAGAATCGCCGCCCGCTCCAAAGGGGAAAACGGGCCCTCCCCTCCCTTAACGAGCGGGAGTTCCCTAAGGCGCGGGAGACCAAGGACACACTATGCGAACGCCGTGCCCCCACGGCGCCCGCCGGGTCCGCGCCGCCGCCCGCGCCGGGCCTGATCGGGCACGTTGAGAAAGGTCGCGGGCTGCTCCAGCCGGCGCCAGTGGTCGAAGGGCCAGGCGATCACCACGGCCTCCCCCACCACCTCCTCCTCGTCGATCGTCCCCTCGAACGCCTCGTCCAGGTGGAAGCGGGAATCGGCCGAGTTCGCCCGGTGGTCGCCCATCACGAACAGCCGCCCGGCGGGGACCCGCACCTCGAAGCGGATCTCCGAGGGGGCGTTGCCGGGAGACACGTACGGCTCATCGAGCGGCGCGCCGTTGACGGTCACCCGGCCCCGGTCGTCGCAGCACTTCACGGTGTCCCCGCCCACGCCGATGACCCGCTTGATCAGGTCCTGTTCGTCGGCGGAGGGCAACAGGCCGATGAAGGTCAGGGCCTCTTTGATCTGCTTGATCCCGGCCGGGTCCCGGGCCGGCCGGGCCGCCTCGCCCTGGAGCCAGCCCCCCGGGTCCTCGAAGACGACGACGTCGCCGCGCTCGACCTTCGAGCCGAACCACGGGGTCAGCTTGTCCACGAGCACGCGGTCGCCGATCCGGATCGTCTGCTCCATCGAGCCGGACGGGATGAAGAAGGCCTGTACCAGGAAGGTCTTGAGCACCAGGGCAATGCACAGCGCCACCACCACCAGCAGCGGCAGCTCGCCCGCCCGCCGGGTACGCCTGCGCCGACGGACCCGGCGCGCCATCCGGCGCCGCTCCGCCCGGCTCGCGCCCTCCCCCGGCCTGGGCCCGGAATCCGGCTTCCGCCCGGATCCCGCCGCCGCCCCGGCACCCGCGTCCGTACCCGCACCCGTGCCCGCCCGGGCGTCCGGCCGCACACCGGCGTCGGCCTCCATGCCGATGCCGGGCCACGCGCCGAAGTCCGGCTTGCCCTTGCGCGCGGCCCGCCCGGAAGGCGCCGCAGCGGGAGCCTTCGACCCGGATCGGGGCGTACGTCCGCCCTTCGGGCGCCCCCGGCTACCCATGCGGGCCACCGGCCCCGCCGCCGGGCCCCGTCACGGAGCCCCAGCGCGACACCGGCCAGCCGATCCAGTCGGCCCGCCCGATCACCTTCTCCACCGGCACCATCCCCCCGCCCGGCTCCCCCAGGTGGTCGCGCGAGTCCCGGGACTGGGACCGGTGGTCACCCATCACCCACAGGGTGCCCAGCGGCACGACGATCCGGAAGGGGACCTTCGAGGGGGTGTCCCCGGGAAAGAGGTACGGCTCGTCGACCCGGACCCCGTTGACCTGGATCCGGCCGACCGCGTCGCAGCACACCACGTCGTCGCCGCCGACGCCCACGACCCGCTTCACGAAGTCGGTGTCGGGCGGCTCCGCCAGCCCCAGCGCCGATCCCGCGCCCCGCAGCAACTCCCCGACCGGGTTGCCCGCGGCCGGCTCGCGCACGAAGGAGCCGGTCCCGTCGAAGACCACCACGTCCCCCCGCTCCGGCTGGTCGCCGAAACGGTACGCCAGCTTGTTCACCAGGATCCGGTCGCCGACCCGCAGCGTCGGTTCCATCGAGTGGCTCGGGATCCGGAAGGGCTGTACGACGAAGTTCCCGAGCAGCAGCAGGAACACGGCACAGGCCACACCGAGCACCCCGGCCCGCCGCCAGGACGGAAACGCAGAACGCGACCGCTCCGACCCCTGATCGGGGGCGGAGTGGCCGCGTTCTGTGAGCTCTGCTTCGGTGTCCATCGGGAACGAGCCTATCCGGCCGCCCCCTGGATCCGGAGAGGAGATCAGCGGTCGCGCTTCTCCTTGATCTTCGCGGCCTTGCCGCGGAGCTCACGGAGGAAGTACAGCTTGGCGCGACGCACGTCACCGCGGGTGACGAGCTCGATCTTCTCGAAGATCGGGGAGTGGACCGGGAAGGTGCGCTCCACGCCGACGCTGAAGGAGACCTTGCGGACGGTGAAGGTCTCGGAGACGCCAGAGCCCTGGCGACGGATGACAACGCCCTTGAACTGCTGGATACGGGAGCGGTTGCCCTCGATCACGCGGACGTGCACGTTGATCGTGTCACCCGGGCGGAAGGCCGGGACGTCGGTGCGCAGCGAGGCGGCGTTGACGCCATCGAGCAGGTGAGACATGTTGTTCGTCTGCTTTCTTCGCACGACGCCACAGGTCGCCGGTGCGGATTTCCGTAGAGAATTCGGGAGTCGTGTCACGTCGCGGACGACGGTCCCCCTGTGGCAGGGGCGCCCGCGAGCACACAACAGCCGCCTATTCTTCCACGGCGGCGGGCCTGCGCCAAAATCGGCCGTCAGCGGTCGGCTTCCAGCCCAGGATGCTGAGGATCTCCCGGTCCTTCTTGTCGAAGGCGGAGGCCTCGCAGCGTTCGATCAGATCGGGGCGGTTCCGCGCGGTGCGGCGGAAGGCCTCGTCCCGGCGCCAGCGGGCGATCTTTCCGTGGTGGCCGCTCAGCAGCACCTCGGGGATGCCGCGCCCGCGCCACTCCGGGGGCTTCGTGTAGACGGGGCCTTCCAGCAGGTTGGCCATCTCGCCGGGCGCGAAGGAGTCGTCGCGGTGCGATTCGGCGTTGCCCAGCACACCGGGCAGCAGCCGGGCGACGGCCTCGGTGACGACCAGGACGGCGGCCTCGCCGCCGGCCAGCACGTAGTCGCCGATGGAGACCTCGTAGACCGGCATGCGCGTCGCGTACTCGTCCATGACCCGGCGGTCGATGCCCTCGTACCGGGCCGGCGTGAAGATCAGCCAGGGGCGCTCGGACAGTTCGACGGCCAGTTCCTGGGTGAAGGGCCGGCCGCTGGGGGTGGGGACGACGAGGACCGGGCCGTGCGCGCCGGACTCGTACCCGTCGGCCAGCGCCGCGTCGAGGGCCTCGCCCCACGGGTCGGTCTTCATGACCATGCCGGGGCCGCCGCCGTACGGGGTGTCGTCGACGGTGTTGTGCCGGTCGTACGTCCAGTCCCGCAGGTCGTGGACGTGTACGTCGAGCTGTCCGCGGGCGCGCGCCTTGCCCACGAGGGAGACGTTCAGCGGTTCCAGGTACTCGGGGAAGATCGTGACGACGTCCAGCCGCATCAGGCGTCGCCCTCGTCACCCGCGTCGCGCGCGGAGGCGATCTCGGCGCGGTCGTCGATCAGCCCGGGCGGCGGCGTGATGACGCAGCGCTGCTCCTCCAGGTCGATCTCGGCGACGATCTCCTCGACGAAGGGGATCATCACCTCGCTGCCGTCGGGACGCTCGACGATGAAGAGGTCCTGCGAGGGCAGGTGGGAGATCTCCGTGATGCGGCCGATCGCGGTGCCGTCGGCGAGCACGACGTCCAGGTCCATCAGCTGGTGGTCGTAGTACTCGTCGGGCTCCTCCGGGAGCTCCGCCGGGTCCACCTCGGCGATGAGGAGGATGTTGCGCAGCGCCTCGGCGCCGGTGCGGTCCTTGACCCCGGCGAAGCGGAGCATGAGCCGGCCGCTGTGCACGCGGCCCGTCTCGATGGTCAGGGGACCCGCCGAAGCCGGTTCGGTCTTGAGGACGGCGCCCGGTCCGAGCCGCAGCTCGGGCTCGTCGGTCCGTACCTCGACGGTGACCTCACCCTTGATCCCGTGGGCGCGGCCGATCCGCGCGACTACCAGCTCCACTGTGTGTCCCTCTCCATTTCGCGGCCGACCCGCCGCCCTCGCGGAGGCGGCACCTCTCCGTCGCGGTCTCTCAGGTCAATGGTGGCTCCGCCCGGGGGCGGAAACGACTCGGGCCGGGGTGGGCGACGAACGCCCTCCCCGGCCCGTGCCGGTGTTTCAGCTGTTCAGCGGACCTGGTCCACGTCGACGAGGTCGACGCGGATCCCCCGGCCGCCGATGGCACCCACGACGGTACGCAGAGCACGTGCGGTGCGGCCGTTGCGGCCGATCACCTTTCCGAGGTCATCCGGGTGGACCCGGACCTCGAGCACCTGTCCGCGGCGCAGGTTGCGCGAGGCGACCTGCACTTCGTCGGGGTTGTCCACAATGCCCTTCACGAGGTGCTCAAGAGCCTCCTCGAGCATGCTCAGGCCTCGGTCGACTCGGCGGCGGCCTCAGCCTCGTCCGCCTTCTTGTCGGCCTTCTTCGCCTTCTGCGTGATGGCCTCGCCCTTGGTCTCGCCGATGCCCTCGAGGGCCTTGGCGAACTCGTCGAAGGAGCGACGCTTGCTCTCCTTCGTCTCCGGCTGCAGCAGCGGCGCGGGGGCCGGGAGGCCCTTGTGCGCCTGCCAGTCACCGGTCAGCTTCAGGATGGCGAGCACAGCCTCGGTGGGCTGGGCGCCGACCGACAGCCAGTACTGCGCACGCTCGGCGTTGACCTCGATGCGCGACGGGTTGTAGGTCGGGTGGTAGATACCGATCTCTTCGATCGCGCGACCGTCCCGACGGGTACGGGCGTCGGCGACGACGATGCGGTAGTGCGGCTGGCGAATCTTGCCGAGGCGCTTGAGCTTGATCTTGACTGCCACTGGAGTGGTGTCTCCTGAACTTGACGTGGTTGGGCACATGAGATGCCACGTGGGGTTGCGGTACTCGGGTGCCCGATGGACGCGTCAGCCGGAGGAGAGAGGGGTCCTATGCGACTGTCGAGTACAGCTAGCCATTGTGCCATACGCCTGCGGCGCGCTCGGCCGGGAGAGGCGCGCCGGCCTCACCCGGCGCCCGCTCCGGGCAGGCGGACGCCCCGCGTCCCACCGCGTGCGGCCCGGCCGGGGGACGCCCTGCCGCTCCGGGCCTTCAGGAGGCGGCCGCGCTGACGGCCACGTCCGGGATCCGGAAGGGCTTCATGCAGCCGCCGCACACGATCGGCGCCTGGGCCAGTACGGAGGGGACGACGCGCACGTTGCGCCCGCAGTCGCAGACCGCCTTGACCCGGACGCCGCCGCCGGAGGAGCCGTGACGGGCGGCGGGTCCGCGGAAGCTGCGCTTGGTGTCGGCCGCGGTGGCGGCCGTGTGCGCCTTGAGGGCGCGCTGGAGCCGCTCGATGGTGGGGCGGTAGCGCTTCTTCGCCTCGGGGTTGAGGGAGACCAGCGAGAAGCCGCTGCTGGCGTGCGGCTCTTCGGAGTGGTCCAGCCCCATCTCCTCGGCGATCGCGAGGAATCTGCGGTTGTGGTAGCGGCCTGCCCGGGAGGTGTCTCGGACTCCGCGGGCGGCTGCGATGCCGTGGACTGCCTCGTGCAGCAGTCGCTCGAAGGAGAGCTCGGCGCCGCAGGCGGACGAGGACTCTCCGATCAGGGACTCGGGCGCGGCAAGGTCAGGCAGCTCGGGGTGGTACCGCTGAATGTCGGCCCACGCCTGCGCCAGCTCTGCGGCGAGAACAGGTGGTGTCGTGCTCACGTCGTGACAACGAGCCGGGGTGCCCCGGTGTTCCGATTCCGGGCCATTCCAAATTTTTTGCACGTACCAGTCAGTTCAGTCTCATGCGTCCGGAGGAGGACGGGTGCGTAGAACTCAGGAGGAGTCGGTACGTAACGAGGGCTAACGACGGCCACGCCCCCGGCGCGCGGCCGAAGCCGCACGCCGGGGGCGTGATCCTGGAACCCAGTGATCCTGGAACCCAAGGGTCCTTGAACCCAGCGGTCCTGGAACTCAGTAGGAGCGCGCGACGATGGCGAGCGTACCCGGGGCGTCGTCCGTCTCCGGAACCGACCCGTCCGGGGCGATCAGGCAGCGTACGGAGACGGCCTGCTCGGCCAGCTTGGCCTCGCCCTCGGGGCCCAGGTCGGCCCACGGGATGCGCGCCCAGCCGCCGGCGATGGCGGCCTCGGCGGCCTCCTCGATGGTCGCGACGTCCGACGTACGGGCCTCGCGGCGCTCGCGGGACTCGCGCAGCAGCTGGGCCTGGTCCTCGTCGAGGACCTTGGGCAGCAGGTCGGCGAGCGCGTCGATCTGCACCGGGGTCTTCCCGCCCGGGATCCGGCGGGCCAGCATCGCGGTGCCGGCCTCCAGGTCGCGGGGGCCGATCTCGATGCGGACGGGTACGCCCTTGAGCTCCCAGTCCACGGCGCGGCGGCCGAAGGGGGTGTCGACGCGGTCGTCCACGTGCACGCGCAGGCCGGCGGCCTTCAGCTGGGCGCCCAGCTCGCGGACCTTGGTCACGGCCTCGTCGCCCTTGATCGCCATGACGACGACCTGGACGTGCGCGAGGCGCGGCGGGACCCGCAGGCCGTTGTCGTCGCCGTGGGACATGATCAGGCCGCCGACCATGCGGGTCGAGACGCCCCACGAGGTCTGCCAGACGAGCTCCTGCTTGCCTTCCTTCGACAGGTACTGGGTGTTGAAGGCCTTGGCGAAGTTGGTGCCGAGTTCGTGGCTCGTGCCCAGCTGGAGGGCCTTGCCGTCGCCCATCATGCCCTCGAGGGTGAGGGTGTTGATGGCGCCGGCGAAGCGCTCCTTGGCGGTCTTGCGGCCGAGGACGACGTCGATGGCGAGGACGTTCTTCATGAAGTCGCCGTAGACGTCCGTGTGGATGCGCGCCGCGTACTCGCGGGCGTCCTCGTAGGTGGCGTGGGCGGTGTGGCCCTCCTGCCAGAGGAACTCGCTCGTACGGAGGAACACGCGGGGGCGCATCTCCCAGCGGACCACGTTGGCCCACTGGTTGATCAGCAGGGGCAGGTCGCGGTAGCTCTGGACCCACTTGGAGAAGTAGTCGTTGATGATCGTCTCGGAGGTGGGCCGGACGACGACCGGCTCCTCCAGCTCCTTGCCGCCGCCGTGCGTGACGACCGCGAGCTCGGGGGCGAAGCCCTCGACGTGCTCCGCTTCCTTCGTCAGGTAGGACTGCGGGATGAACAGCGGGAAGTACGCGTTCTGGGCGCCCGCGTCCTTGATCCGCGCGTCCATCTCCTGCTGCATCCGCTCCCACAGGCCGTAGCCGTACGGTCGGATGACCATGGTGCCGCGGACCGGACCGTTGTCGGCCAGCTCGGCCTTGTTGATCAGATCCTGGTACCAGCGGGGGAAATCCTCCGCCTGCGGGGTGAGAACGGGTGCCTTTGCCATGGCGCGAATGGTACGGCGCCTCGTGCGCCGAGCGTGAATCGGGTGGCGCGCTCCTCTGGACGCGGGGGCGAATGGGGAGTTCCCTGGCAACGGGGGCAAGGGGGCGACACGGAATCAGGAGCGCTCTTTCGATGACACCGACGCCGACGGCGACGCTCGTCGCCCGGGACTGGGCTGAGATCCAGGAACGGATGCTGGTACCGCTCTACGAGGCGGTCTACGAACGGCTGGAGGTCGGGCCGGGCGACCGGCTGCTGGGCCTCGACTGCGGGGCCGGGCTGGCCCTGCTGCTGGCTTCAGGGCGGGGAGCCGCCGCCACGGGCGTGGAGGCGGATCCGGCGCGCCGGGCGCTGGCCCGCGAACGGCTGCTGGAGGTGGTGGCGGGCCCTCCGGTGCCCGCGGCGCGGCCCTACGACGTCCTGCTGGCCTTCTCGCCGGCTCCGGGCGCGCTGGCCGCGGCCCTGCCCGCCGTGCGGCGGGGCGGGGCCGTGGTGCTGGCCGACTGGGGGCCGGTGGAGCGGTGCACGGTGCCGGCGGTGCTGGGCGGCGGGCCGGTGGCGCGGGACCTGGACGCGATGGTGGCGCGGGCGGGGCTGGTGCCGGACGGTTCGGGGCGGGTGTTCTGCCCCTTCGGGTACGCGGACGTGGACAGCGCCGTGCGCGGCCTGCTGTCGACGGGGCTCTACGACGGCGCGGCCGATCCCGCGCTGGCGGAGAAGGAGCTGTCGGAGGCGCTTCACCCGTACGAGCGGGGCGACGGCGCCGTCTGGCTGCCGAACATCTTCCGCTACGTCGTCGCCCGGGTGGCGTAACGGGACCGGTCCGGCTCCTCGCGGAGGGGCCGGAACCGGTCAGCCCGCGCCGTGGTCCTTGGTGAGGCGCGTGATGCCCGCTGCCGCGTACGCCGCCGCCTCGTCCAGGGTTTCGGCGGCGAGCAGGGCCTCGGCGAGCGCGTCGAGCTGCGGACGGTGCTCGCGCAGCAGGCGGCAGGCCTCCTCGTAGCACTCGTCGACGATCCGGCGCATCTCGTGGTCGACCGTGTCGAGGGTGGCGGGGGCGGCCGCGAGGCCGTACGGGCTCTGGCCGTCGGACGGGATGGCGGTGAGGCGGCCGACGCGCTCGCTCATGCCCCAGCGTCCGGCCATGCCGCGGGCGATGCTCGTGACCTGTTCGAGGTCGCTCTCGGAGCCCGTGGTGATCACCTCGTAGACGACGTGTTCGGCGGCCATGCCGCCGAGGGCTCCGATGATGCGGCCCCGGAGGTACTCCTCGGTGTAGGCGTAGCGGTCGGCGTCCGGGGTGGAGAGGGTGACGCCGAGGGCCCGGCCGCGGGGAACGATGGTGATCTTGCGGACGGGGTCGGCGCCCGGCTGGAGCATGCCCAGGAGGGCGTGTCCGCTCTCGTGGTAGGCCGTGCGGCGGCGCTCCTCCTCCGGCATGACCAGGGACCTCTCGGCGCCGAGCTGGACCTTTTCCAGCGCGTCGGACAGGTCGGCCTGGGTGACCGCCTGCTGTCCGCGCTTGACGGCGAGCAGCGCGCCCTCGTTGGCGAGGTTGGCCAGTTCGGCGCCGGTCATGCCGGGGGTGCTGCGGGCCACCTGGGCGAGGTCCACGTCGCCGGCGAGGGGGATGTCGCGGGTGTGGATGCGCAGGATGGCCTCGCGGCCCCGGCGGTCGGGCGGGGAGACGACCACGGTCCGGTCGAAGCGTCCGGGGCGGGTGAGCGCGGGGTCGAGGACGTCGGCCCGGTTGGTGGCGGCGAGGACGACGACGCCCTCCGAGCCGGAGAACCCGTCCATCTCGGTGAGGATCTGGTTGAGGGTCTGTTCGCGTTCGTCGTGGCCGCCCATGCCGGCGCCGGCGCCCCGGGCGCGGCCGATGGTGTCGATCTCGTCGATGAAGATGATCGCGGGGGCCACCTTGCGGGCCTCGGTGAAGAGTTCGCGGACCCGGGAGGCGCCGACGCCGACGATCATCTCGATGAACTCGGAGGCGGAGGCGGAGAAGAAGGGCACTCCGGCCTCGCCGGCGACGGCCCGGGCCAGCAGGGTCTTGCCGGTGCCGGGAGGGCCGGAGAGCAGGACGCCTCCGGGCATGCGGGCGCCCATCTTCCGGTACCGCTGGGGGTTCTTGAGGAAGTCGACGACGTCGTTGAGCTCGCCCGCGACCTCGTCGATGCCCGCCACGTCCTCGAAGCTGGTGCGGTGGACGCCCTCCAGTTCCACCGGCCTGGGCGGGGCCTTGCGGCCGAGTCCGCCCATGCCGCCGCCCATCGCCGAGCCCATGCGGCGGGCGATGACCACCCACAGCAGGACCAGAAGGAGCATCGGGGCGAGGGAGATCAGGAGGTTGGCGAGGAAGCTGCGCTGGACGACGACCGGGGAGGCGGTCACGGTCACGTTCTGCCGGGTGAGTTCGGCCCACAGGGCGTCGTCGGCGAAGGCGGGGCGCTGGGTGACGAACTTGGTGTAGTCGCCCTTGTCCCCGTCGGGCAGCGGCTTCTTGGCCTTGAGTTCACCCTGGATGGCGTCGCCCTTGGAGTAGATCTTCGAGACGTTGCCGTCGGCGACCTGCTTGCTGAACTCCGTGTAGGAGATGACGGGCTCGTCGCCCTCGTTGAAGAACGACAGGACGACGTTGGTGATCAGGTAGACGATCAGGGCGGCGAGGACGAGCGCCCGCCAGCCCCCGGGCATCTTCTTGCGGGGCGGCGGGGAGGGCGGTGCGCCTTCCGAGCGCCAGGGCGTGTCGGCCCGGTCGCGCGGCGGTACGGGGGTGGGGCTGGGCACGGGGCCTCCTTATGCCGTCCTCCCGGCCGACGATAAGGGACAAACCTGATCATTGCCCCCGCAGGAGTCGGCGCGTGGAACGAGCGCGCGGAAACGTGGAAACCAGGAAGGGCCCCGGCCGCGCGACCTGGTGCGGTCACGTCGGCCGGGGCCCTCCCCCGCTCGCGGCGTACGTCCTACTTCATGAACTTCTTGAACTCGTCCGGCAGGTCGAAGTCCTGGCCGGGCTGGCCGCCGCCGGCCGGGAGGCCGAACGGGTTGCCGCCCGCGGCGGGCTCCGCCGCCTGCGGACCCTGCTCGCGCCGGGCCGCGGCCGCGGCCTCCTCTTCCTTGCGCTTCATCGGGTTGCCGCTCTTGCGCTTGCCCTTGGCCTGCTTGATCTGCTTCTTCTGCCGGCCGGGGCCGCCACCCATGCCCGGCAGGCCCGGCATCCCCGGCATGCCGCCGCCCTGGGCCATGCGGGACATCATCTTGCGGGCCTCGAAGAAGCGCTCCACGAGCGCCTTGACGGCGCTGACCTCGGTGCCGGAGCCCTTGGCGATGCGGGCGCGGCGGGAGCCGTTGATGAGGTGCGGGTCCTGGCGCTCGGCCGGGGTCATCGACTTGATGATCGCGGCCGTGCGGTCGACGTCGCGCTCGTCGATGTTGTTGATCTGGTCCTTGATCTGGCCCATGCCCGGCAGCATGCCGAGGAGCTTGGAGATGGAGCCCATCTTGCGGACCTGCTCCATCTGGGCCAGGAAGTCGTCGAGCGTGAACTCCTTCGGCCCCTTCGCCAGCTTGGCCGCCATCTTCTCGGCCTCGGCCTGGCTGAAGGTCTTCTCGGCCTGCTCGATGAGGGTGAGCATGTCACCCATGTCGAGGATCCGGCCCGCCATGCGGTCCGGGTGGAAGGCGTCGAACTCGTCGAGCTTCTCGCCGTTCGAGGCGAACATGATCTGCTTGCCGGTGACGTGCGCGATGGAGAGCGCGGCACCGCCACGGGCGTCGCCGTCGAGCTTGGAGAGCACCACGCCGTCGAAGCCGACGCCGTCGCGGAAGGCCTCGGCGGTGTTGACCGCGTCCTGGCCGATCATCGCGTCGACGACGAAGAGGATCTCGTCCGGGCTGACGGCGTCGCGGATGTCCGCGGCCTGCTGCATCAGCTCGGCGTCGATGCCCAGGCGGCCGGCGGTGTCGACGATCACGATGTCGAACTGCTTGGTGCGGGCGTACTCGACGGAGTCCTTCGCGACCTGGACCGGGTCGCCGACGCCGTTGCCGGGCTGGGGCGCGTACACCGCGACGCCCGCGCGCTCGGCGACGACGGAGAGCTGGTTGACGGCGTTGGGGCGCTGGAGGTCGCACGCCACCAGGAGCGGGGCGTGGCCCTGCCCCTTCAGCCAGAGGCCGAGCTTTCCGGCGAGGGTGGTCTTACCGGCACCCTGGAGACCCGCGAGCATGATCACGGTGGGCGCGGTCTTGGCGAAGCGCAGCCGGCGGGTCTCGCCGCCGAGGATCGAGACCAGCTCGTCGTTGACGATCTTGAGGACCTGCTGGCCGGGGTTCAGCGCCTTGCTGACCTCCTCGCCACGGGCCCTTTCCTTGACGTTCGCGATGAAGGAGCGGACGACGGGGAGCGCGACGTCGGCCTCGAGGAGGGCGATACGGATTTCCCGCGCCGCAGCGTCGATGTCCTGCTCGGAGAGGCGGCCTTTGCCCCGGAGGGACTTGAAGGTCGCGCTGAGGCGGTCGGAAAGCGTATCGAACACGGTGGTCGCGATTCCTCGGGTCGGGGGCGTGGTGGTCGTCCCCCAGGGTATCGGGCCGCGCCGCCTGCCCGGCCCTGCGGGCGGCATTCCCTTCGCCCGCCCCTCCCCGTCCGCCGTCCCGGGGCGGACGGGCGTACGGGGAGCGGCGGCGGGGACGCCCCCGGGGCGCGTGGTGAAAGTGGCGCCGGGCGCCCGGAGGGCCGGGCGCCACTTTCACCGCACGCCCTACGCCAGGGCGGCCTGCACCGACGCGGCCAGGGCGGCCGCGTCCGGGGCGCCCAGGGGTTTGCCGTCGGCGTCGACGACGTAGACGGTGTCCACGGCGTTGGCGCCCAGGGTGGACACGTGCGCGCTGCGCACCCGGACCCCGGCGCCCTCCAGGGCCCGGCCGATGCGGTGCAGCAGTCCCACCGCGTCGGGGGCGCGCACCTCCAGGACGGTGGCCAGCGAGGAGACGTCCGGGACCACGCCCACCCGGGGCGGCGGCGGTACGACGCCCCGCCTCCTCGGGTAGGCCGCCTCGCGGTCCGCCAGCTTCGCCGGGACGTCCAGGGAGCCGTCGAGCGCCCGGATCAGGTCGGTCCGCAGCCGGGCCGCCTGGGGCAGGGCCCCGTATTCGGCGGCGACCCGCCAGCGCAGTACGAGGACCTCGCCGGGCAGGTCCGGGAGCTCCAGGGAGCGCAGGTCCGCCGCCCGGACGGTCAGCCGGTGCAGGGCCAGCACCCCGGCGGCCGCCGGGAGCACGCCGGGCTGGTCGGGAACGGCGAGGACCAGCTCCACGCCGACCGCCTCGTCCTCCTCCTCGCGGGCGTGCAGGGCCAGCACCGGCTCCCCGGTGCGCAGCGCCTCCACCGCCAGGCGCTCCAGTTCGGTGCCGGGGATCTCCGGCTCCGTGGCGGCGGGCGGCGCGCCCCGCAGGACGGCGGCGACCCGTTCCACGAGGTCGGCGACGAGGGAGCCCCGCCAGGTGCTCCAGGCGGCGGGGCCGGTCGCGAGGGCGTCGGCCTCGGTCAGGGCGTGCAGGATCTCCAGCGTGCCGAGCGAGCCCAGGACGCGCGCGACCGAGCGGACGGTGGCCGGGTCGTCCAGGTCGCGCCGGGTCGCGGTGTCGATGAGCAGCAGGTGGTGGCGTACGAGGACGGCGAGCACGGCGGCGTCCTCGGCGTCGAAGCCGACCCGGACGGCCATGTCCCGGGCGATGGTCTCGCCGGCCACCGAGTGGTCCCCGGGCCAGCCCTTGCCAATGTCGTGCAGCAGGGCCGCCATGAGCAGCAGGTCGGGGCGGCTCACCCGGCGGGTCAGGGCCGAGGCCCGTACCGCCGTCTCGATCAGGTGCCGGTCCACCGTCCAGGTGTGCACCGGGTTGCGCTGCGGCCTGCACCGCACCCGCTCCCAGTCGGGGAGCAGCCGGGTGATCAGCCCCTCGGCCTCCAGCGCCTCCCACACCCCGACCGTCGGCTCGCCCGCGCCCAGCAGGGTCACCAGCTGTTCCCGGGCCTCGGCCGGCCAGGGCACCGGCAGCGGCTTGGCCTGCGCCGCGAGGCGTCGTACGGAGTGCAGGGACACGGGCAGTCCGGCCTGTGCGGCCGCCGCCCCGAACCGCAGGGGCAGTACGGGGTCCCGGTCGGGCCGTGCGGCCAGTGCCAGTACGGCCTCCCCGTCGGACTCCACGACCCCCTCGGCCAGCGGTGCGCGCTCGGCTGCCGGAGCCCCCCGTGTCCCCAGCAGCCCGCGCAGCCTCGGCCGGGCGGCCCGCGCCCGCAGCACCCGGCCGACCTCGCGCCAGGTGACGTCGCCCGCGTACGCGATGACCCGCGCGGCCTCGTACACCTCGCGCAGCAGGGCGTCCGAGTCCATCAGGCCCAGCCGGGCGGCGACCTGGTCCTGCTCCTGGAGGGCGAGCCGGTCGGTCGCCCGGCCCGTCACCAGGTGCAGCGCGTCCCGCGCGTCCAGCAGCCGCCGCCGGGCCTCGGCGAGTCCCTCGCGCGGGGCGTCGGCCAGCCAGGACGCCGCCACGGCCCGCAGCGCGGTGGCGTCGCGCAGTCCCCCGCGGGCCTCCTTCAGGTCGGGTTCCAGCAGGAAGCGCAGCTCCCCCGCCCGGTCGGCCCGGTCGCGGCACAGGGCGTGGAGCTGCGGGAGCCGTTTGGCGGCCTGGTTGCGCCAGTCGGCCAGGACCGAGGTGCGCAGTCCGGCGAGCAGTCCGGCGTCCCCGGCGACGGGCCGGGCGTCGAGCAGCCCGAGGTGCACCTTGAGGTCCTCGGCGGCGGTCTTGCGGGCCTCGGCCGGGGTCCGCACCGAGTGGTCCAGGGCCAGGCCGAGGTCCCACACGGGGTACCAGAGCCGGTCCGCGAGGGCGGCGAGCGCCCGCGGCTGCGCCTTGCCGTCGTGGAGCAGCAGCAGGTCGAGGTCGCTGCGCGGGGACAGTTCCCCCCGCCCGTAGCCGCCGACGGCGACGAGGGCGGCGCCCCGGACGCCCGTCTCCCGTACGGCCGTGGCGAACAGGGCGTTCAGCCAGTCGTCGGTGAGCCCGGACAGGGCGGAACGCCGGGAGGGCCCGGACCGCGACTCCTCCTGGAGGAGTCGCAGCCGGGCCGCGGCGTAGCCGCTGGGTCCCGGGTCGCGGGGATCGTTGTCCGGACCGTTCGTGGTCTCTTCGACGCTCGTCACCCAGGAGCTCCCGTCGGCTAGAGCGCGTCTGCGCCGCGCTCGGAGGTGCGGACCCGGACGACCGAGTCCACGGTGACGCTCCACACCTTGCCGTCGCCGATCTTGCCGGTGCTGGCGACGCGCACGATGAGGTCGATCAGCTCCTCGGCGTCGCCGTCCTCGACGAGGACCTCGATGCGGATCTTCGGTACGAGGTCGACGGTGTACTCGGCGCCCCGGTAGACCTCGGTGTGGCCGCGCTGGCGCCCGTAGCCGCTGGCCTCGGAGACGGTGAGCCCCTGGACCCCGAACGCCTGGAGGGCTTCCTTGATCTCGTCCAGCTTGTACGGCTTGACGATCGCGGTGATCAGCTTCATGCGTCTACCTTCTTGCTCGCGGCGGGGGCGGGTGCCGTGACGGTGCGCGAGGCCGCTCCGCCGCCGGCCCCGCTGAAGTCGTAGGCCGTCTCGGCGTGCTCGACCTGGTCGATGCCGGAGACCTCGACGTCCTCGGTGACGCGCATTCCGATCGTCTTGTCGAGGAGGAGGGCGAGGATCGCCGACGCGACGAGAGAGTAGGCGAGGACGGCGAAGACGCCCACGGCCTGCTTGCCGAGCTGCTCCAGGCCGCCGCCGTAGAAGAGGCCGGCCGCGTCGGACTGCACGCCTCCGGTGGCGAAGAAGCCGACGAGGAGGGAGCCGGCGATGCCGCCGACGAGGTGGACGCCGACCACGTCGAGGGAGTCGTCGTAGCCGAACTTGTACTTGAGGCCGACGGCCATGGCGCACAGGACACCGGCGATGGCACCGACGGCGATCGCGCCGAGGGGGCTGACGGATCCGCCGGCGGGGGTGATGGCGACGAGGCCGGCGACCGCGCCGGAGGCGGCGCCGAGGGTGGTGAAGGAGCCGTGGCGCAGCTTCTCGTAGGCGAGCCAGGCGAGCATGGCGGCGGCGGTGGCGACCTGGGTGTTGACGAACATGACGGCGCCGACGCCGTCGTCGTTGCCGAGCCAGGAGCCGGCGTTGAAGCCGAACCAGCCGAACCACAGCAGGCCCGCGCCGAGCATCACGAGGGGGAGGCTGTGCGGGCGCATCGGGTCCTTCTTGAAGCCGACGCGCTTGCCGATGACCAGGATGACGCCGAGGGCCGCGGCGCCGGCGTTGATGTGGACGGCGGTGCCGCCCGCGAAGTCGATGACGCCGAGCTCGAAGAGCCAGCCGCCCGCGCCCCACACCCAGTGGGCGACGGGGAAGTAGACGACGGTGACCCACAGGGCGGTGAACAGCACCCAGGCGCTGAACTTGACGCGGTCGGCGAGGGCGCCGCTGATGAGGGCCGGGGTGATGACGGCGAACATCAGCTGGAAGACGGCGAAGACGTATACCGGGATGGTGTAGCCGTCCCAGAGCTCGGTGATCCCGATGCCGCTGAGGCCGACGTAGTCGGAGTTCCAGCCGATGAGGGAGCCGGAGTCGGTGCCGAAGGCGAGGCTGAAGCCGTAGAGGACCCACAGGATCGTGACGATCCCGAGGCTGATGAAGCTCATCATCAGCATGTTGAGGCTGCTCTTGACGCGGACCATGCCTCCGTAGAAGAAGGCGAGTCCCGGGGTCATCAGCATGACCAGGGCGGAGCAGATGAGCATGAACCCGGTGTTCGCGGCAGACAGCGTCGGGGCGTCTGCCGCGAGGGTCGTGATGGCTGATGCCATCGGCGTCTCCTCGTCGTCGGTACGTTCGCGTGCGGGCGATCGTGAAAACCTGAGCGGCGTTAAGGGGTCCGGCCGGCTGGGGGACTGGCCGGTTAATGGCCTTGAGATTCGCGCAGGCCGGTTTCCGGCGGCGCCGCTGGGTGTTTCGCCGCGATGACGAAGAGGTCGTGCGTGTTACGCGTCCATGAACGGATCATGCGGAGAGCCCGGCCGCGGCGGTGACCCGGGTGACCTGGCTGGGGGAGCCTGATCGGGCTTCACGGGGTGACTGCCGCGGCCGGGGCCTTGGGGGCGGCCGGGAGGGCCGTCAGACGGCCTCGGCGGCCTCGGGGAGGCGGGATGCGAGGAGGTCGGTCAGCCGGACCACCTCGGCGACGTCTCCGTACTCACGGGCGGCGGTGTCCACGGTCTTGCGCAGCCGCGTGTTCACCCGTTCGGAGCGCACCTTTCGCGCCACGTCGAGGGCCTGGTCGACGAGGACGGTGGCCTGCTCGGGCTCACGCTGGAGCAGGTGGACGGTGGCCATGCCGATGAGGTTCAGGGCGTACGAGCGCTGGTGTTCCTCGTCCTTGGCGAACAGCTCGACGGCGCGTTCCATGACCGGTTCGGCGAGGGAGGCGTAGGTGGGGCTGCGGCCGGCGACGTAGGCCAGGTCGCGGTACGAGTGGGAGTTCTCGCCGTTGAGTTCCGCCTCGGAGAAGAAGCGGATCCAGTCGGGCTCGGGCTCGCCGCCGAAGCCGACGTCGGAGAAGGTGTCCTCGGCCATCCGGACGGCCCGCTTGCAGCGGCTGGGCTGGCCCATGTTGGCGTAGGCGCGGGCCTCCATCGCATACAGCATGGCCTGGGTGCGCGGGCCGGCGCAGTCGCGGCTGCCGTACTGCGCGAGGTGGATGAGTTCCAGGGCGTCCTCGGGGCGGCCCAGGTGGATCATCTGGCGGCTCATGCTGGACAGGATGTACGAGCCGAGCGGCTTGTCCCCGCCCTCCTTGGCGGCGTGCAGCGCGAGGACGAAGTACTTCTGGGCGGTGGGGTGCAGGCCGATGTCGTAGCTCATCCAGCCGGCGAGCTCGGCGAGTTCGGCGGCCACCTTGAAGAGCCGCTTCATGACCGGGGCCGGGTGGTTCTCCTGGAGCAGGTCGGTGACCTCGTGCAGCTGGCCCACGACGGCCTTGCGGCGCAGTCCGCCGCCGCACTGGGCGTCCCACTGGCGGAACATCACGGTGGTGGCTTCGAGGAGGTCGAGTTCCGGTTCCGAGAGCCGGGGCGGCCGGTGGCCGCCGGCCTGGCCCGCCGGCCCGCCCTCGGCGCGCGGTCCGGGGTCGGCGGCCGGGACCGGGACGAGCCAGCGCTGCATGGGCTCGATGAGGGCGGGGCCGGCGGAGAGCGCGAGCGAGGTCCCGAGGAAGCCGCGGCGGGCGAGCATGAGGTCGCTGCGGGAGAACTCGCTGAGCAGCTCGACGGTCTGCGGACCGGCCCAGGGCAGGTCCACGCCGGAGACCGAGGGCGTCTGGTGGGCGGTGCGCAGGCCGAGCTGTTCGATGGCGACGACGGAACCGAAGCGTTCGGAGAACAGCTCCGAGAGGATGCGCGGCACGGGTTCGCGGGGCTGTTCGCCGTCCAGCCAGCGGCGGACCCGGGAGGTGTCGGTGCTGATGTGGTGGGCGCCCATCTGGCGGGCCCGGCGGTTGACCTGGCGGGCCAGTTCGCCCTTGGACCAGCCGCTGCGGACGAACCACGAGGTCAGCTGAACATTGCGGTCAGCGGATTCCTCGATCGTTCCGCTTGCGCCGTTGCCGCTCACTGGAACGCCCCCATCCGCATCGCCTCTTCACACGGAACCCTGGCCGTGGCGGCCGTTGCCGCCGGGGACCTTCACAGGTCCTCCACGGATTGCCTCCGGCATACCCACGGTCGGGTCCGCCTTCGGGGTTCGTGCACCGAAAGTAATCCTACGATCACCCCTGCGGCGAGGTCGATTCCAGAAACGCCACCATTCGCCACCCCTTCGAATGAACTCGCCACCGGCCAGGCGCGATTCACTTGACATGAAGGCGGAACGGAACGGTTGGACGGGAGTGCGCACGGGGCGCGCGCGGCGAGGAGTGCGCCGGGCGGGCCCCGCCGGAGAACGTGCCGCACCCGGCCGCCGACAGGTCCCGCCGACGTCGTAACCACCGGCGCGTCCGACCCGTTGGAGGGGGCATGGGCATGGGCTTCACGATCGGCGGCAGCCGCGGCACCAAGGAGTTCCGTTCCGGCGTCCGGCGCCGGGGCAGGACCTCGGAGTGCACGACGGTGGCGGAGTACACGGGGCTGTGGGGCTGGGATACGGTGCCCGGCGCCCGGGCCGCCGCCCCCGCCCGGGACTGCTCCTGCGGTCATACGAAATGCGGTGCGCCGGGGGCGCATCCGCTGGACTTCGCTCCCACCGTCCCCGCGGGCGCCACCCTCGACGAGGTCACCGAGGTCTGGGGCGAGTACCCGGGCGCGGCGATCCTCCTCCCGGTCGGCCGGACCTTCGACGTCATCGAGGTGTCCGAGGAAGCGGGGCGCCGGGCCCTGGTCCGGATGGAGCGGATGGGGCTGCCGCTCGGCCCGGTGACGGTGACCCCGGACGGCCGGTCCCAGTTCTTCGTCGCCCCGGGCGCGGCCGCCGAGCTGCCGCAGCTGCTGTACCGGATGGGCTGGGACGACGCCGATCTGGACCTGCGCGCCCTGGGCCACGGCGCCTTCCTGACCGCCCCGCCCTCCGACCACGCGGGCCTCGGCCCGGCCGGCTGGCTGCGCCGCCCCGCGCTGGACTGCGCGGGCGGGCCCCCGCAGGCCCGGCTGCTGCTCGGCACCCTGGCCTACATCTGTCACCGCTTCCGGCACTGAGGCCCCGCACGGCGGCGGACGGCCCCGCACGCGCCGGTGCCCCCGGGTCCGTGGGGACCCGGGGGCACCGGTGTGCGGAGCGGAGCGCGGTCGGCGCGTGGGGCGGGCTCAGTCGCCGATCAGGGCGTCCACGAACGCCTCCGGCTCGAAGGGGGCCAGGTCGTCCGGGCCCTCGCCGAGGCCGACGAGCTTGACCGGGACGCCCAGCTCGCGCTGGACGGCGACGACGATGCCGCCCTTGGCGGTGCCGTCGAGCTTGGTGAGCACGATGCCGGTGATGTCGACGACCTCGGCGAAGACGCGGGCCTGCGTCAGACCGTTCTGGCCGGTGGTGGCGTCGAGGACGAGCAGGACCTCGTCCAGCGGGCCGTGCTTCTCCACGACGCGCTTGACCTTGCCGAGCTCGTCCATGAGGCCGGTCTTGGTGTGGAGGCGGCCGGCGGTGTCGATGAGCACCACGTCGGCCCCCTCGGAGATGCCCTCCTTGACCGCGTCGTAGGCGATCGAGGCGGGGTCGCCGCCTTCGGGACCGCGCACGGTGCGCGCCCCGACCCGGTCGCCCCAGGTCTGGAGCTGGTCGGCGGCGGCCGCGCGGAAGGTGTCGGCCGCGCCGAGGACCACGCTGCGGCCGTCGGCCACGAGGACGCGGGCGAGCTTGCCGGTGGTGGTGGTCTTGCCGGTGCCGTTGACGCCGACGACCATCACGACGGCCGGGGTGTCGACGCCGGACTCGGTCTTCACGGCACGGTCGAAGTCGGTGCCGACCAGCGTCAGCAGCTCCTCCTTGAGCAGGGCGCGCAGGTCGGCGGGGGTGCGGGTGCCGAGCACCTTGACCCGCTCGCGGAGCCGGTCCACCAGCTCCTGGGTCGGCGCGACGCCCACGTCGGCGATGAGGAGGGTCTCCTCGATCTCCTCCCAGGTGTCCTCGTCGAGGTGCTCGCGCGAGAGGAGCGTGAGCAGCCCCTTGCCGAGGGAGTTCTGCGAACGGGCGAGCCGCGCGCGCAGCCGGACCAGGCGGCCGGCGGTGGGCTCGGGCACCTCGATCTCGGGCGCGGCCGGGGCCTCGACGACCGGATCCTCGACCGCGACCGGCGATTCGAGGGCGGCCCCGGCGTCGGGGAGGGTGACCTCCTCGATCGTGCGGCGCGGCTCTTCCGCCGTCGGTGCGGCGTCCTCCCCCACCTGCGGTTCGGCGGGCGGGGCAGTGATGGTCGGCGTGCTCGGCGGCGCCGTGGGGGGCAGCTGCTTCTTCTTGCGGCTGCTGACCACGAGCCCGCTGATCGCGCCGACCGCGACCAGGGCGATGACTACAGCAAGGATGAGGATTTCCATAACAGGGCCAGTATGCGCGACCGCGCGCACGGCACTCCGTCGGTGCGGCCCGGGCGTCCCCGCCGGTTCCCCCAGAGCACTAAGCCTCTATTTGTCTTCTTCGCCGCGAATCTACGATGATGGGCGACTCCCCCACCCTGCCCCCACGGAGTAGCGCATGCCTGCCGAGACCGCCGACGGCGCGATAGCCGCCCCGGCCGAGACCGCCGTCGAGACCCGCGGGCTGGAGCCCGTACCCGACGGCGAGCGCACCGGACGCGTCCGCGAGCTCGTTCCCACCTGGGTCGCCGCGAACATCAGCGTGCTGCTGCTCACCATGGGCGCGGGGCTGGTGATCCTCAACGGGCTGAACATCTGGCAGGTGCTCGTCGTGGCGGTCGCCGCGCCCGTGATCTCGTACGGGATCGTGGGCCTGATCTCCATCGCCGGCAAGCGCGGCGGGGCGCCCGGCATGGCCCTGTCCCGGGCCGTCTTCGGGCAGCGCGGCAACCTGTTCCCGGGCGCGCTGATCTGGGTGGCCCGGTGGGGCTGGGAGACCATCAACGCGGTCAGCGGGGCCTACGCCGTCCTGACCGTCCTGGACCTCCTCTTCGGGATCGAGAGCAGCACCCCGCTCATCGTCGTGACCCTGCTGTTCTTCGTGGGCTGCACCTTCGTGGTCTCCGGGCTCGGCATCAACGCGCTGCGCGTCTGCTCCACCTGGTCGACGTACCTCTTCGGCGGCTTCAGCGTGCTCGTGCTGGGCTACCTGCTCTTCAACACCGACTGGTCGGCCGTCTTCGACAAGCCGGCCGGCTCCACGGCGATGATGATCGCGGGCATCGGCACCATCGCCGCGGGCGGCATCTCCTGGGTGCCCTCCGGCCCGGACTTCACCCGGTACCTGCCCCGCACCGCCTCGTCCCGCGGCATGGTCGGCGCGACGATCGGCGGCGCGGGGGTCGTGGTGCTGCCGATGGTGCTGATGGGCGCCGTGATGGCCGTCGGCACCCCCGACCTGGCCACGGCCCAGGATCCGGTCTCCTTCATCGGGGAGCTGCTACCCACCTGGCTCGCGGTGCCGTACCTGCTCATCGCGCTCATCGGCATGCTGCTGATCAACTCGATGTCCATGTACTCGGCCGGCTTCACCGCGCAGACCCTCGGCATCAAGGTCCCGCGGGCCTGGGCGGTCAGCGTCAACGCGATCATCAGCCTGGTCTTCGGCTTCCTGCTCATGGTCGTCGCGACGAGCTTCTTCGGCTCGTTCATCTCCTTCCTGACGCTGCTGGCCGTGGCCTTCTCCGCGTGGATCGGCGTGTTCGGCGTCGACATGCTGCGCCGCAGGACGTACGACGGCCCCGCGCTGCTGGACACCACCCGGACCAGCGCCTACTGGTACCGGGGCGGCTTCGCCTGGCAGGCCATGACGGCCTGGGCGCTCGCCCTGGTGACGGGCCTGCTGTTCACCAAGGTGGACTGGTTCAGCGGGCCGCTCGCCTCCACCTGGATCGGGCAGAACGGCCTGGGCTGGGTGACCGGCATCGTCACCTCCGGCGTGCTGTACGCCGTACTGCCGCGCACGGCGCCGGCGGAGCCCGCCCGCGGGGCCGCCGAGGAGCGCGAGCCCGCCGGGACCCTGTCCAACTGACGCCTCGTCAGCTAACGTCCCCCTTCGCCCGCCCACCCACATCCGGCGAAGGGGGACTCCTCCATGCCCATCACCGTGGCCCGGTTCAATCTCGTCGACCCGAACGGCGCCCCCGAGACCCTCTCCGCCCGTTACCGGGCGGCGCTGGAGATGGCCGCCTACGCGGACGACCGCGGGATCGACACCCTCCAGACCGAGGAGCACCACGGCACCGCGAACAACTGGATGCCCTCCCCCTTCACCTTCGCGGGCGCGGTCTTCGGCGCCACCCGCAGGATCGCGGTCACCGTCTCGGCGATCATCGGCCCGCTGCACGACCCGCTGAAGGTCGCCGAGGACATCGCCGTCCTGGACCTGCTCAGCGGGGGACGCCTCGTCACCGTGGCGGGCATCGGCTACCGGCCCGAGGAGTACGAGCAGCACGGCGTGGAGTGGGGCCGGCGCGGCAGGCTCCAGGACGAGCTGCTGGAGACCCTGCTGAAGGCCTGGACCGGCGAACCGTTCGCCTTCCGCGGCCGGACCGTACGGGTCACCCCGCGCCCCTTCACCCGGCCGCACCCGCTCCTGCTGGTCGGCGGCAGTTCCGAGGCGGCGGCCCGCCGCGCGGCCCGGCTGGGGCTGCCCTTCTTCCCCAGCGCGCACCTGCCGGAGCTGGAGGCGTACTACAACGCGAGGCTCGCGGAGTACGGCACGGAGGGCTTCTGCATGATGCCGGCGGCCGAGACCCCACTGCTGCACCTCGCGGAGGACCCGGACCGGGCGTGGGCCGAGTACGGCGGCCACTTCCTGCACGAGGCGGGCACGTACGCCTCCTGGCAGTCCAAGGACATCCGCAGCGCGGTGCGCTCCGGGGCGCGCACGGTCGAGGAGCTGCGCGCGGAGGGGGTGTACCGCATCCTGACCCCGGATCAGGCGGTGGAGTACGCGCGGGGCGCGGGCGAGGCGGGGAACCTGGTGCTGCACCCGCTGTGCGGGGGGATGCCGGTGGACGAGGGCTGGCGCAGCCTCCAGTTGCTGTGCGAACAGGTACTGCCCCGGCTCAAGGACTGAGCCGGGGCAGCGCCCAGGGAGGAGAAGGGGTGGTGGCGGGGATGATTACCCCATCTCCTCCAACGCCTTGCCCTTGGTCTCCGGCACCCACTTGAGGACGAACGGGATCGAGAGCACGGCGAAGACCGCGTAGATGACGTAGGCGCCGGACAGGTTCCAGTCCGACAGGGACGGGAACGACACCGTGATGACCCAGTTGGCGATCCACTGGGCGGCGGCCGCCACGCCGAGGGCGGCGGCGCGGATCCGGCCCGGGAACATCTCGCCGAGCAGCACCCAGACCACGACGCCCCAGGACAGGGCGAAGAAGAGGACGAAGAAGTTGGCGGCGATGAGGGCGACGAGCCCCTGGGTGTGCGGCAGGGCGATGTCGCCGCCGGTGGTGTCCTTGTAGGAGAAGGCCCAGGCGGCGAGTCCGAGGGAGATCGCCATGCCGGTGGAGCCGATGAGGGCGAGCGGCTTGCGGCCGATCCGGTCGACGAACACCATCGCGATGACCGTACCGACGATGTTCACGACGGAGGTCTCGAAGGAGTACAGGAACGAGGAGCTCGGGTCGACGCCGACCGACTGCCACAGCGAGGAGCTGTAGTAGAAGATCACGTTGATGCCGACGAGCTGCTGGAAGAGCGAGAGGCCGATGCCGACCCAGACGATGGGCAGGAAGCCGAAGCGGCCGCCGAGCAGGTCCTTGAACGTCGACTTCTGCTCCGAATGGATGGCGTTGTCGATCTCGCGGACCCGGGCGTCGGCGTCGATGCCCTCGCCCTCGACCTCGCGCAGGACCGTCTTGGCCTTCTCCATCTTGCCGACGGAGACGAGGAAGCGCGGGGACTCGGGGATGACGAAGGACAGCAGGCCGTAGAGCACGGCCGGGACGACCATGACGCCCAGCATCCACTGCCAGGCTTCCAGGCCGCCGATCTCGCCGCGCTGGTCGCCGTCGGCGAGGTTGAGGATGCCCCAGTTGACCAGCTGCGAGACGGCGATGCCGATGACGATGGCGGCCTGCTGGAAGGAGGCGAGCCGGCCGCGGTAGGCGGCCGGGGAGACCTCGGCGATGTAGGCGGGTCCGATCACCGAGGCCATGCCGATGCCGAAGCCGCCGACGATGCGCCACATGGCGAGGTCCCAGAGGGCGAACGGCAGGGCCGAACCGATGGCGCTCGCGCTGAAGAGGACGGCCGCGATCTGCATGCAGCGGATTCGGCCGATCCGGTCGGCGATGCGGCCGGCCGTGGCCGCGCCGAAGGCGCAGCCGATGAGTGCGGCCGCGATCACCTGGGCGAGGGTGGCGGAGCCGACGTCGAAACGGTCGCGGATGGCCTCGACGGCGCCGTTGATGACGGAGCTGTCGTAGCCGAAGAGGAAACCGCCCATGGCCGCGGCCGCGGTGATGAAGATGACGTGCCCGAGGTGGTCGGGCTGCGGCGTGCCGCCGCCCGGTGCGGGTGCCTTCGCTGTGCTGCTGGTCAAGGTGCGCTCCGTGGGGGGTTTTGTCCGTTCTCCTAGTGGCGCACAGGTCAAGATCGGGCACCACCCGAAGTCGGGGGACAGCGGAGCGAGCCTATGTGTTCATTTCCTGAAGTCAAGAGGTCATGTGAAGGTCTCGTTAACTGAGGCGATCGCCACTTGAGTTCACTTCTTGAAGAATGGACGGCTTGTGGAGTCTTCAGCGCAGCCGCTGGCTGATGACCTTCGAGACGCCGTCGCCCTGCATCGAGACCCCGTAGAGGGCGTCCGCGACCTCCATCGTCCGCTTCTGGTGCGTGATGACGATCAGCTGGGAGCTCTCCTGGAGCTCCTCCATGATGCGGATCAGCCGCTGGAGGTTGGTGTCGTCCAGGGCGGCCTCCACCTCGTCCATCACGTAGAACGGGCTGGGGCGCGCCTTGAAGATGGAGACCAGCAACGCCACGGCCGTCAGCGACCGTTCGCCGCCGGACAGCAGCGACAGCCGCTTGACCTTCTTGCCCGGCGGCCTGGCCTCGACGTCCACTCCGGTGGCCAGCATGTCGTCCGGGTCGGTGAGGATCAGCCGGCCCTCGCCACCGGGGAACAGCCGCGAGAACACCCCCTCGAACTCCCGGGCGGTGTCCCGGTAGGCCTCGGTGAACACCTGCTCGACCCGCTGGTCTACCTCCTTCACCACTTGAAGGAGATCGGTCCGCGTCTTGCGCAGGTCCTCCAGCTGCTCGCTGAGGAACTGATGACGCTCCTCCAGCGCCGCGAACTCCTCCAGCGCCAGCGGGTTGATCTTGCCGAGCTGCTGGTACGCCTTCTCGGCCGCCCGGAGCCGCTTCTCCTGCTCGGCCCGTACGAACGGTCCCGGCCGGAGGAGCGCGTCCTGCGGATCGGCCCCGTCCTCCCCGGCGGCGGGCACGGGCGGCGGGACGGGCTGGTCCGGACCGTACTCCGCCACCAGGGCGACCGGCTCCACCCCCAGCTCCTCCAGCGCGCGCGTCTCCAGCTGCTCGATCCGCAGCCGCTTCTCGGCGCCGAGCACCTCGCCCCGGTGCACGGAGTCGGTCAGCTTGTCCAGTTCGCCCTTCAGGTCGCGGCCCCGGCCCCGGGCCTCCGCCAGCTCCCGCTCGCGCAGCCCCTTCGCGTGCTCGGCGGCCGTACGCTCCCCCTCCGCGCGGCCCACCGACACCTCCAGGTGCGCCAGCAACTGCCGTGCCCCGTCGGCGACGGCCCGGGCCACCTCGGCCTCGTGGCGCAGCCGGGCGCGACGCCGCTCCGCGCGCGCCCGGGCCTCGCGTTCCGCCCTGGCCCCCCGGTCCAGCGCGTCCGCGCGCCCGGCCAGCCCCTTGACCCGTTCCTCGTGGGTCCGCAGCTGGAGCCGGGCCTCCATCTCGGTCTGCCGGGCGTTCGCCCCGTCGGCCGCGAGCCGCTCCCGCGCCGAGGTGTCGGGCTCCTCCTCGACGGGCATCTCCTGCGCCACCGCGAGCCGCTCCGCGCACTCCTCCACGTCGGCCCGCGCCCGCTCCAGCGCCTCCTGGGCGGTGGCCGCCGCGAGGGCGCTGCGCTCGGACTCGCCCAGTGCCCCCTTCGCCTGCCCGGCGAGCCTCCCGAGCTGCTGCGCGACCCCGGCCCGGGCCTGCTCGCCGGCCCGCCGCAGCCCGTCCAGCTCCTCGGCTCGGGCGGCGGCCGCGGTCCGGCGTTCCCGGGCGGCGTCCTGCGCCCCGGCCAGCTCGCGGCACCGTTCCTCCAGCCGGTCCAGCTCCGCCGCCGCCTCGTCGACGGCGGCCTGCACCTCGATCAGGCTGGGCGCGCCCGCCGAGCCGCCGTGCGCGCAGTGGGCCCCCAGCACGTCGCCCTCGGCGGTGACCGCCACCAGGTCCGGATGCGCGGCCACGACCGCCTCGGCCTCTTCCAGGGTCCCGACCACGACGTGGTCCCGCAGCACCCAGGCCACGGCCCGCCGCACCTCCGCGTCCCCGCCGACCAGCCCGGCGGCCTCCCGCCCGGGCCGTACGAGCACACCGACCGCCTCCCCCGCGGGAGCCTGGTGCGGCACGCCCCCCGACACCCCGCCCGGCACGTCGCTCCGGGCGGCACCCGCATCGGCCGTCCCCGCGCCGGCCGGGGCGGGGACGCTTCCGGCCTGACCGACGCCGGCCGGGGCGAGAACGCCTCCGGCCTGCCCCGGCCCGGCCGCGGGGTACTGGCCCGGCACCCCGGGCCCCGGGGCCGGCGGGGCGATCAGGAAGCTGGCGCGGCCCGCGTCGGCGGCCCGCAGGTGGCGGATGGCCTCCGCCGCGGCCCCGGGGCCCGTCACCGCCACCGCGTCGGCGGCGGCCCCGAGCGCCGCCGCCACCGCGACCTCGTACCCCGGGGTCACCGTCAGCCGCTCCGCCGCCGGACCGAGCAGACCGGCCGGCCTGTCGCTCGCCGCGAGCAGCGCGCCCGTTCCGTCCTTGCGGCGCAGCCCCAGCGCGAGGGCGTCCCGCCGCGCCGAGACGGCCGCGCGGGATCGTTCCGCCGAGGTCAGCGCCTCCCGGGCGGCGCCCAGCGCGGTCTCCGCATCGGCCAGCTCGGCCCGGGCGGCCTCGTACTCCCCGTCCGCCGCGGGGTCCTCCAGTCCGCCGACCTCCTCGGCCAGCGCCTCGTACTCCTCCCGTGCCGCGTCCGCCCGCTCCCGCGCCGCGTCCCGGGCCGCCACGAGCCGGTCGATCTCCGCCTGGGCGGCGCCCGCCCGGGAGCGGGCCGCGCCGAGGCGGCCGGTCAGCCGGGCCAGTTCCTCGCGCCGGTCGGCGATGGCGCGCGCCGCGTCCCGCAGCCGGCGTTCCTCCGCGGCGAGCGCCCGCTCCAGCTCGGCGCGGTGCTCGGCGGTGTCCTCCAGCGCCCGTTCGGCGGCCTCCAGGGCGGCCGTCAGCTCCGCCTCCTGCTCGCGGATCCGCTCGGCCTCCCTCTCCATGTCCTCCGGGTCTCGCCCGCGCCGCTCCTCCTCCACCGGGTTGGTCGCGCTGCGGACCCGGGCGTCGGCGAGGGAGGCGGTGCCCCGTACCCGCTCGGCGAGCTGCGCCAGTTCGTGCCAGGTCTGCTGGGCCCGCTGGAGCCGGGGGGAGAGCTCCCGTACGGCACGTTCCAGGTCCGCCTCGCGGCGCGTCGCCCCCGCGAGCTCGCGCTCGGCCGACTCCTTGCGCTCCTTGAGCGCCTCCTCGTCCGCGAGCTCGGCGTCCAGCGCGCCGCGCAGCGTCACCAGGTCGTCGGCGAGCAGCCGCAGCCGCGCGTCGCGCAGGTCGGCCTGGATCACGGCCGCCCGCCGGGCCACCGCGGCCTGCCGTCCGAGCGGCTTGAGCTGGCGCCGCAGTTCGTCGGTGAGGTCCTGCACGCGCGCGAGGTTGGCCTGCATCGCGTCGAGCTTGCGGAGCGCCTTCTCCTTGCGCTTGCGGTGCTTCAGTACGCCCGCCGCCTCCTCGATGAAGGCGCGGCGGCCCATGGGATCGGCGTGCAGGACGGAGTCCAGCTGGCCCTGGCCGACGATGACGTGCATCTCGCGGCCGATGCCGGAGTCGGAGAGCAGTTCCTGGATGTCGAGGAGCCGGCAGGTGTCCCCGTTGATCTGGTACTCGCTGCTGCCGCCGCGGAACATGATCCGCGTGATGGTGACCTCGGCGTAGTCGATCGGCAGGGCGCCGTCGGAGTTGTCGATGGTCAGCGAGACCTCGGCGCGGCCGAGCGGGGGGCGTCCGGTCGTCCCGGCGAAGATGACGTCTTCCATCTTCCCACCGCGCAGGGATTTCGCTCCCTGTTCCCCCATGACCCAGGACAGCGCGTCCACCACGTTGGACTTGCCGGAGCCGTTCGGACCGACGACGCAGGTGATCCCCGGTTCGAAGCGCAGGGTGGTCGCGGAGGCAAAGGATTTGAAGCCGCGCAGGGTCAGGGACTTGAGGTGCACGCCGCCGGACTCTACCTTTCGCGTTCGGTTTCACCCATGAAGGTGCAGGGCAGATCAGACGCCAAAGGAATCAGCCCCCCGCCTGGCCCAATGAGGATCCGGCGGCGGTGACAGGAAGGGACGGGACCGCGGGAGGGGGGAAGAGGGGGCGGGTGAAAGAAAGAAGGGACGCCGGAGCGTCCCTTGCAGATCATGCGGGGCTGGAGTTGCGACGAGTGAAGCGCGGATCAGGTGAGCGCAGGCTCCGCCTGGGGTACGTCGAGGTCGATGCTGTCCAGCAGCGAGTCTCCGTGCTGAGCGGCGGCCGCGTTCAGTGCGTCGTTCTCGGACTGGATTCGTCCGAGCTCGGACTCGAGGTCCTGGACGCGCTGCTGAAGCCGTCGCATCTCGGCGAGGAGTCGCGGGTCGGAACCGCCGACGTAACCGAGAAGCGCCTTTGCCATGATGGATGGTCCTCCACACTGAGTGACCGACCGAAGCGGTGTGGGTCGTGAGGGAATCGCACCCGCGGATGTCCGGCAGCGACTGACAGTCACTGCGCTTACTACTGCCAACACTGCCAAACAGCTCAGGTGCGCGGGGCTTCCAGCGTCTCACCAAAAAGTTTGACGGTCAACACGATCACGCCCCGTATCGGCGGGCAGCCCGGCCCGCACAAGGGGCGGGGAGATCATCCTCGTCTCCGAGCCTTCCACGGATCGGCGGCCGCGGCAACGCGTCGGCGATGAATGCGCAGATCCGACCATGTGCGCGCCGCCCGGGGATCTGATCAGTTCATGATCAGTCGAAAGATCACCGGATCCCGAACCCGTCGTAGCCACCGCGCGGTGTGCCCCATATCTCTGTCACCCCGTCCACCCTCCCGGGCGTGTCGGCCGAGCGGAGCCAGTCCAGCAGCCGGTGGCAATTCTCACGTTGACCTTCGGCCACCACCTGGACTCGTCCGTCGTCGAGATTGAGGGCGAAGCCGACCACGCCTCCGATCTCCAAAGCGTTAGCCCTGGTGAACCAGCGGAAGCCCACTCCCTGTACACGGCCGCGCACCCAGGCGGTCAGGCGGACATCTTCATTCATGCGTGAACGCTAACCGGGCAAACACTTTCCGGGCACATCGCCCCCCTGGCGTCATGGACTACAGTCCCCCACCAATGCCTCACCCGTTCGGGTGAGTAACGGTTGATCTTGCAAGGAAGGGCGAGCCGCCGATGGGACGCCACCGACTCCACGCCGCGCCGCCCCGCCGCGGCGTCACGCGCCGCACCGCCGTGCGCACCGGCCTGCTCGGCGTCTCCGTGGCGGTGGCCCTCGGCACGGCGGCCGTCACGACGGGCTTCGTGCCGGTCGGCGGCTCCTTCCCCTACGTGGGCCCCGGCGCGGCCGGGGACGAGGCGAAGGCGAAGCCCTCCAAGAGCGCCGACCGGGCGCTGGAGCAGCAGGGCGGTCTCGCCAACCTCTCCGGCCGGGCCTCGTCGGCCCCCGGGGGCGGGGGCGCCGTGAACAGCCCGCCGGCCTCCCCCAGCGCTTCGGCCTCTCCTTCCCCCTCCGCCTCGGCGTCGGCTCCGGCCTCGCCCTCGGCCTCCCCGTCGACGGCGGCCCCTTCCCCGTCTCCCTCCACGAAGGAGCCGGAGCCGGAGAAGAGCGCCGCTCCGCCCGCCCCGCCCGCCCCGAAGCCGCCGGCGCCCAAGCCCCCGGCGCCGAAGCCCACCGCCCCGGCCCCCGACGACGGTCACAACGCCGAGGAGGCGGCCGTCCTCACCCTGGTCAACCAGGAGCGGGCGATGGCGGGCTGCGGTCCGGTCCGGGCGAACCCGCCGCTGGCCGCACTGGCCGGTGCCTTCAGCAAGGACATGGCGGTCCGGGGCTTCTTCGACCACACCGACCCGGACGGCAACACCCCGTGGATGCGGGCCGACAAGGCCGGTATCTCGGGCATGGGCGGCGAGAACATCGCGCGCGGCCAGGGCGACGCCGACGCCGTGATGAAGGCCTGGATGAACAGCCCGGGCCACAAGGCGAACATACTCAACTGCGAATTCCGCACCCTGGGCGTCGGCGTGTACGTCGCGTCCGGCGGCCCCTGGTGGACCCAGGACTTCGGCTTCTAGGGACACGGCCCAGCAGGCCCCGGGGCCGGCTTCCGGGACGGTCAGACGGCGGAGGCCGCCAGGGCCGCCCGGCCCGCCACGAGCACGCGGGCGTGGTCGGCGACCCGGCCGCCGAGGTGCTCGGCGGTCGCGATGTCGGCCTTGTGCACGCCCTCCGGGCCCTCGTCGGAGTTGGTCTGGGCGGCGGCGCCGGAGAAGAAGCCGAGGCGGTTCAGGTCGAACTCGGAGCCCGCGGTGGAGTTCCAGCCGGGCTTCAGGCCCAGGTTGACCCAGCTCATGCCGTGCTGCGCGGCCAGCGTCTGGAAGAACTGCAGGGTGTGCAGCTTGTCGCCGCTCTTGGAGCCGGAGTTGGTGAAGCCGGCGGCGACCTTGTCCTGCCACACGTCGCCGAACCAGCGCTTCGAGGTGGCCTCGGCGAAGACGTGGAACGCGCCGGAGGCGGTGCCCATGTAGGTCGGGGAGCCGAAGACGATGGCGTCGGAGCCGTCGAGCAGCTCCCATTCGGCGTCGGTGATCTCGTCGACCTTGATCAGGTGGACGGTCGCGCCGGCCGCGACGGCGCCCGCCCGCACGGCTTCGGCGACGACCGCGGTGTGCCCGTACCCGGAGTGGTAGGCGATCGAGACGACGGGGGCGGTGGTGACTGCGGACATGACGAATCTCCTCGGGAGCGGTGCGGGGTGTGCCGCGGTGCGACGAGAGCAAGAGAACCACTAACTTTTAGAAAGCGCAAGCAGACAGTTAGCGCTACCTGGGGGTAGGCTTGCCCCTATGGAGACCCCTGTCTGTACCGAAGCCGACGGCGCGGCGAACCTGCCGTTCGACGTCTTCGCGCGCGCCTGCCCGTCCCGGGAGACCCTGGAACACGTCACCGGCCGCTGGGGCAGCCTGACCGTCGGCGCCCTGCGCGAAGGCCCCTGCCGCTTCAACGAGCTGCGCCGCCGGGTCGAGGGCGTGAGCGAGAAGATGCTCTCCCAGACGCTGCACGCGCTGGAGCGCGACGGCATCGTCAACCGCGAGGCCCAGCCGACCAACCCGCCCCGCGTCGACTACGAGCTCACGCCGCTCGGCCGCGAGGTCGCCGACCGACTGCTGTCCCTGATCCACTTCCTGGAGCACAGCATGGACGAGGTGCTGGTCTCCCGGCAGGCCTACGACGCCACGCGCGGCGGCCGCTGACAGCGCGGGCAGAAGTAGCTGGACCGGTTCATCCAGGCCCGGCGCCGCATCGGCGTCCCGCAGCGCCGGCAGGGTTCACCCTCCCGGCCGTACGCGTCGAGCGAGCGGTCGAAGTAGCCGGACTCGCCGTTCACGTTGACGTACAGGCTGTCGAAGCTGGTCCCGCCCACCGCGAGCGCGGAGTTCATGACCTCCCGTACGTGGGTGAGGAGTTCCGTGCTCCGGGGGCGCGTCAGGGTGCCGGTGGGGCGCTCGTAGTGCAGCTTCGCGCGCCAGAGGGCCTCGTCGGCGTAGATGTTGCCGACCCCGCTGATCAGCGACTGGTCCAGCAGGGCCCGCTTCACCGTGGTGCGCTTGGCGCGCAGCGCGAGGTGGTAGGCGCCCTCTTCGAAGAGCGGGTCCAGCGGGTCCCGGGCGATGTGCGCGATGACGTCGGGCAGCCCGTCGGCGCTGCCCGGGACGCTCTCGTGCAGCGAGAGCCCGCCGAAGGTCCGCTGGTCGACGAAGCGCAGCTCGGTCCCCGCGTCGTCGGCGAAGCGCACCCGGATCCGCAGGTGCTTCTCGTCGGGGGCGTCCGCCGGCTGCACCAGCAGCTGCCCGCTCATCCCGAGGTGGCCGAGCACCGAGAGCTCCCCGCCCTCCAGCGGCAGCCACAGGTACTTGCCGCGCCGGCGCGGCACCCCGATCGTCCGCCCGGCCAGGCGCGCCGCGAAATCGGGGCCGCCCGCCAGGTGGCGGCGTACCGCGCGCGGGTGGAGCACCTCCACGGACGCGACGGTCCGGCCGGCCACCCATCGCTCCAGACCCCGCCGCACGACTTCGACTTCGGGCAGCTCGGGCACGGCGTCTCCTCCGGAGGGTCCACGGACTGTGGGGGCTCCGGCGAGCCTACCGGCCCGTCCGTCCCGCGCGGAAAGGGCCCGGAAACGGGTCCGCCCGCCCCCTGCCGGGGCAGGGGGCGGGCGGGGAAAAACCCGAAGGGATCGGTCGGTCAGGCGCCCGGCGTCGGTTCGGCGGGCGTCGGCGCCCCGTCGTCCTCGGCCGGAGCGGCCACGGAAGCCGCGGCGGCCGCCGCGATCCGCTCGTCCGCCGCGGCACGGATCCCGCGCCAGGCGGACTCCGCTGCCTGCTGTTCCGCTTCCTTCTTGCTGCGGCCGGTGCCGGTGCCGTACGAGACACCACCGACGCGAGCGGCAGCGGTAAAGGTCTTCTCGTGGTCCGGTCCGGTCTCGGTCACCAGATATTCCGGTACGCCGAGGCCTTCAGCCGCCGTGAGCTCCTGGAGACTGGTCTTCCAGTCCAGGCCGGCCCCGAGGTTGGAGGACTTCTCGATGAGCGGGTCGAAGAGCCGGTGGACCAGCTCCGAGGCCGCGTCGAGGCCCTGATCGAGGTAGACCGCGCCGATCACCGCTTCAAGGGTGTCGGCGAGGATGGAGGCCTTGTCCCGGCCGCCCGTGCCCTCTTCGCCCCGGCCGAGCCGGATGAAGGAGCCGAGTTCGAGGCCGCGCCCCACCTCCGCCAGCGCACGCGAGTTGACCACCGCGGCCCGCAATTTGGCCAGCTGGCCTTCAGGCAGGTCGGGGTGGGTGGTGTACAGCGTGTCCGTGACCACCAGGCCCAGCACGGAGTCCCCGAGGAACTCCAGGCGTTCGTTGGTGGGCAGACCGCCGTTCTCGTACGCGTACGAACGGTGGGTGAGCGCACGCACCAGAAGGGCGGACTCGAGTTGATACCCGAGCCGCCCTTCCAGAAGCGTGTGGGACGAGGCCGCGTTGTTACTGTCTGCCTGCTTCTCAGCGTTGGACAGCTCAGACATTGCGCCTCTCACCAGCCGCTCAGACCTCGAGGACCTGGCGCTTGTTGTAGGTGCCGCAGCTCGGGCACGCGATGTGCTGGAGCTTCGGCTCCTGGCAACGCTCACACGAAACCAGGGTGGGGACCGCAGCCTTCCACTGCGACCGGCGGTGGCGCGTGTTGCTGCGCGACATCTTCCGCTTCGGAACAGCCACGGCTACTTCTCCTGCTTCTCGGCGGCGCCCTGAACTCCGTCAGAGGCAGTGCCGCTCATGTTGTCCTTCTCGTCGTCCTGATCGGTCACGACGAGTCCCTGCAATGCCGCCCAACGGATGTCGACGGCGTCATGGTGGTGGTCCGGGTCGTCGTTCAGGCTGAGCCCGCAATCGGGGCACAGTCCGAGACAGTCCTCCCGGCACACCGGCTGCATGGGCAGTGCGAGCACCACCACATCGCGCAGCACGGGTTCGAGGTCGAACAAGCCGTCCTCGAGGAAGAGCGTGTCCTCGTCGTCCTCGGCGTCGTCGGCCGGCTCCGCCTTGGAGCGGTTCCGGTCGTCGGCGTCAGGGTACGAGAACATCTCCTGGAAGTCCGCCTTGAGCTCGCGCTCGACGGTCTCCAGACACCTTACGCACTCCCCCACGGCCGATGCACGGGCGGTGCCTGTGACAAGCACCCCTTCCATGACCGACTCCAGGCGGAGGCTGAGCTTCAGCGGGGCGCCCTCCGGCACTCCGATGACACCGGCGAGACCGAAGTCCGCCGGGGTCGCGATCTCGCGGGACAGCCGCTGCATGGCACCAGGACGCCGACCCAGCTCGTGCGTGTCGAACACGAGGGGGTTGCGGTGGTCGAGGCGGGTATTCAGGGCCGTTCCTGCTTTCACAGATCGCTGAAGATCAAAGAATGCTGCATGAAATGCCGCACGTAAGGGCAGCACGGATCGCGGTGCATACGCGCGACCGAAGAGCCAGGATACCCGGCGTCGCGCCCTGCGCCCAATCCGGTCCTACCGCCCCTGTTCGTACTGGCGCAGCTGGTCCAGGTTGATCATGCTCGTGTCGAAGAAGCTGGTCTCGTCGAGCGCCGGCTGCTGGAACTGCTGGTGCGGCTGCTGCTGGTAGGCCGCGTACGGATCGGGCTGCCCGCCGCCGCCGTACGGATCGGCGTACGGGGCCTGCTGCTGCATCCCGTACGCCTGCCCCGCGTAGGGGTCCTGGTATCCGTACGCGTCCTGCTGCGCGGCCGCGGGCTGCGCGTACCAGGCCTCGTACACCGGCTCCGGCTGGGCCTGGACCTGCGCGGGGATCGGGACGTGCACCGGACCCGGCTCGGCCAGGCCCGCCAGGAAGTCCGCGTCGCTGGACGCCCGTCCCGCCTGGGCGCCCGCCGCGTCCTGGGCGGCCATGTGGGCGCCGAGGTCGTCCGTCGGAACCCGGCCCAGCAGCTTCTGCCGGCCCCGGCCGACGGCCTCCAGGGTCTTGGCGAGCACCGCCTCGAAGGTCGCCAGCTTCGTGTCGACGTACGCGTCCGCCTGCTGCCGCTGCGTCTGCGGGTCGTGGCTGCGTTCCGGGGCGTCCGTGTCGTCCGGGAGGCCGTGGCCCTGCCCGTCCGGGCCCGGGCCGCGGCCCAGGAGCTTCTCGCGGCCCCGGTCGACCGCGCCGATGGTCTTGCTGAGCACGACCTCGAAGTTGGCGAGCTTGCTGTCGACGTAGTCGTCCGCCTCGGCCCGGATCTCCTCGGCCTCGCGGCGGGCGTCCGCCAGGATCCGGTCCGCCTCGGCCTGCGAGCGGCGGGCGATCTCGGTGTCGGAGATCAGCGAACCGCGCTGCGCGTGCGCGGACTCGATGATCCGGTCCGCTTCCCGGCGGGCCTCCTCGACCATCTGCTCCCGCCCCCCGATGAGTTCGCGGGCCTGCGCGAGCGAGCCGGGCAGGGCCTTGCGCACCTCGTCGAGCTGGGCGAGGAGCTCCGCGCGGTTGAGCACGCAGGAGGCCGACATGGGCATGGACCGGGCGCCGCCGACGGCCGCGACGATCTCGTCCAGCTTCTTCTGTACGTCCATGGGGCTCGCACTCTCTGCCCCGGGCCGGTGCCGGGACGGACGGGACGGCTGAGGAGACGACTGTAGGGCCACCGGGCGGACCGGCGGGGCGGTCCGGGCGAAGCTCAGCCCGGGCCCCGCCGGGTCACCTGGCGCCCAGCCGCTCGATCAGCGCCGTGTGCACGTGCGCGGGCAGCAGGTGGGCGACGTCGCCGCCCCAGGCCGCGACCTCCTTGACCAGGGAGGACGACAGGAAGCTGTAGGTCGGGTTGGTCGGCACGAACAGTGTTTCGACCCCCGACAGGCCCATGTTCATCTGGGCCATCTGCAGCTCGTAGTCGAAGTCGCTGACGGCACGCAGGCCCTTGACGATGGCCGGGATGTCCCGCTGCTTGCAGAAGTCGACGAGCAGTCCGTGGAAGGACTCGACCTCGACGTTCCCGTAGTCGGCGGTCGCCTCGCGGATCAGCTCGATCCGCTCCTCGACCGTGAAGAGTCCCTGCTTGGACTGGTTGATCATCACGGCGACGTGGACGACGTCGTAGAGCCTGGAGGCCCGGCCGATGATGTCGAGGTGCCCGTTGGTGATGGGGTCGAACGACCCCGGACAGACGGCGCGGCGCAACTGAACTCCCTCGCTCTCCCGTGCGGGCATCATGAACCTTCGCTGGTGAAGGCGGCGCGACCGTACCAAAGGGTGCCCTCGCCGTACTTGCGCGACCGGAGCGCCTCGAATCCTTCGGGCCACGGGAACGCACCGCTCCTCGTGCTGCGCTCCACGGTGACGAGCGCGTCGTCCGTGAGCCAGCCATTGGACCGGAGTGTGAGGAGGATCTCGCCAAGATCGCCGTGCTCGACGGCGTACGGGGGGTCCAGGAAGACGATGTCGTACGGGTCCGCCTGCGCGGCGGCCGCGACGATCTGCTCCGCCTTGCCCGGCCGGAACTCGGCGCCGGGCAGGCCCAGCGTCTGGATGTTGTCCCGGATCGCCTTGGAGGCCTTGGCGTCGGCCTCGACCAGCAGGGCGTGGGCCGCGCCCCGGGAGAGGGCCTCCAGGCCGACGGCGCCGGAGCCGCCGTAGAGGTCGAGCACCCGGGCGCCCTCCAGGCCGTGCAGCGACTCCCAGGTGGAGAAGAGCCCCTCGCGCATCCGGTCGGAGGTCGGGCGGGTGCCGGTGCCGGGCGGCACGGCCAGCCGCCGCCCGCCGGCGGTGCCGGCGATCACGCGGGTCATCTGGGGGTCCTTCGCTGGGGTGGGCGGGTACGGGCGGTTTCGGTCTCGACCCCACGATAGGTCGTACCGCCCGGACGCCACCGCTCAGCCCTTCTCCAGGTACTGCTCCCGCTCGGTGTCGAGCAGCGCGTCGAGCGCGGTCCGCAGCCCCGGCAGCGCTTCAAGGTCCGGGTCGGCGGCGACGATCCGGGTGGCCTCCTCCCGGGCCTGGGCGATGACCTCCTCGTCCTCGATGACCGCGAGCATGCGCAGCGAGGACCGCACCCCGGACTGGGCCTGGCCGAGCACGTCTCCCTCGCGGCGCTGTTCCAGGTCGATGCGGGAGAGCTCGAACCCGTCGAGGGTGGCGGCGACCGCGGCGAGCCGGGCCCTGGCCGGGCTGGCCTCGTGCATCTCGCTGACCAGCAGGCACAGGCCCGGGGCGGAGCCGCGGCCGACGCGGCCGCGCAGCTGGTGGAGCTGGGAGACGCCGAACCGGTCCGCGTCCATGATCACCATGGCGGTGGAGTTGGGGACGTTCACGCCGACCTCGATGACGGTGGTGGCCACCAGCACCTTGACCTCGCCGGCGGCGAAGCGGCGCATCACGTCGTCCTTGTCGGCGGGGTCCATCCGCCCGTGCAGCACCTCGACGGACAGCCCGGCCAGGGGCCCCTTCACGAGCTGCTCGGCGATCTCCAGGACCGCGAGCGGGGGCCTGCGGTCGCCGTCCTCCTCCGCGGCCTTCTTCTTCTTGGGCTCGTCCTCGCCGTCGCCGATCCGGGGGCAGACGACATACGCCTGGTGGCCGTTCTCCACCTCCTCGCGCACGCGCTCCCAGGCGCGGGCGAGGAAGTGCGGCTTGTCCTTGGCGGGCACGACGTGCGTGGCGATCGGGGAGCGGCCGGCGGGCAGCTGGTCCAGGACGGAGGTCTCCAGGTCGCCGAAGACGGTCATCGCCACCGTGCGCGGGATGGGGGTGGCGGTCATGACGAGCAGGTGCGGGGGCTGCTTGCCCTTCGACCGGAGGGCGTCGCGCTGTTCCACGCCGAAGCGGTGCTGTTCGTCGACCACGACCAGTCCGAGGTCCTGGAACTGGACCTTGTCCTCGATCAGGGCGTGCGTGCCGATCACGATCCCGGCCTCGCCGGTGACCAGGTCGAGCAGGGCCTGGCGGCGGGCGGGCATCCCCATGGACCCGGTGAGCAGCACCACCTTGGTGCCCTGGTCGGAGCCGCCGAGCATGCCCCCTTCGGCGAGTTCGCCCATCATCTCGGTGATCGACCGGTGGTGCTGCTGGGCGAGGACCTCGGTGGGCGCGAGCATCGCGGCCTGGCCCCCGGAGTCGACGACGGCGAGCATGGCCCGCAGGGCCACCATCGTCTTCCCGCTGCCGACTTCGCCCTGGAGGAGGCGGTGCATGGGGTGGCTGGTGGCGAGGTCGTCGAAGATCTCCTTCGAGACGTTGCGCTGGCCTTCGGTGAGGGTGAAGGGCAGTGTGGCGTCGAAGGAGTCGAGGAGGCCGCCGGGGCTGGGGCGGCGGGGGACGGCCGGGAGCTGGGAGTCGGCGTGCCGGCGGCGGGCCAGGGCGACCTGGAGGACGAAGGCCTCGTCCCACTTGAGGCGTTGGCGGGCGTCCTCGATGTCGGTCTTGGTGGTGGGCCGGTGGATCTTCAGGAGGGCTTCGGTGAGCGGGATCAGTCCGCGGCCCTCGCGCAGGGCTGGCGGGAGCGGGTCCACGACCTCGCTGACGCCGGCCAGGACCGCGTCCACGCATTTGGTGATCTTCCAGGACTCCATCTTGGCGCAGGCCGGGTAGATCGGGATGAGCTGGTTGGCGAACGCGGTGGCGGCGTCCCGGTCGGAGGCGTCCGCGCCGAGGGGTTCGTACGCGGGGTGGGCCAGCTGGAGCTTGTGGTTGAACTTCGAGACCTTGCCCGCGAACATGGCGCGGCTTCCCGGCAGCAGGTCCTTGTGCGGCTTGTGGACGCCCGCGCCGAAGAAGACCAGCTGGAGCCGGCCGCTGCCGTCGGTGATGGTGACCTCCAGGCGCTTCCCGCCGCCGCGGCTGCCCTGGTAGGTCAGCAGCCGGGCGTCGGCGACCTGGGCGACGACGGTGACGTGTTCGTCGATCTGGTCGGCGAGTTCGGCCAGCGAGGTCAGCTCGCCGCGCTCCGCGTACCGCCGGGGGTAGTGGTGGAGCAGGTCCAGGGCCGTGTGCAGGCCGAGCTGCTCGGCCAGCACCTTGGCGGTGGCGGGGCCGAGGGTCTTCTTGAGGTCTTCGTCGAGCGCGGGCACGTGTTCCATTGCACACCATGGCGCCGACAAGCCCGCTATTCCACCCCGATGAGCAGGGGCGCCGAGTAGCGGCCGCCCCGGTAGGTGACGGTGTCGACGGCCAGGTGCCCGTGCTGGACGTACGCCTCCAGGTGCGCGGCCAGGGTGTCGGGCACCTCGGGTCCCAGGACGAGGGTGACGAGTTCGCCGCCGGAGCCGAGCATCCGCTCCAGTACGGCCTCCGCGGTCTCGGGCAGTCCCGCGCCGATGACGGCGACGTCCCCGTCGATCAGTCCGAGCACGTCGCCGGCCTGGCAGATGCCGGCGGAGGTGAAGGACCGCGCCTCGGCGACGGCCAGTTCCGCGTACCGGGTGGCCCCGGCGGCCGCCGTCATGGCGACGACGTCCTCGTCGAAGCTGGCGTCCGGGTCGTGCACGGCGAGGGCGGCCAGGCCCTGGACGGCGGACCGGGTGGGGATCACGGCCACCCGGACCCCGTCGGCGCGGGCCTGCTCGGCCGCCGTGCCGGCGGCGGCGCGCAGTTCGGCGGAGCCGGGCAGCAGGACCACCTCGCGGGCGTGCGCCCGGGTGACGGCGTCGAGGAGTTCGGCGACGGCGGGCGCCTCCCCGGGGCGGGCCAGCACGGTCGTCGCGCCGGCCTCTCCGCACAGGGCGGCCAGCCCCTCGCCCGGGACGACGGCGACCACGGCCCGCTGGGCGCGCGGGGCCCGTGCGCGGCGGCGTTCGTCGCCGAAGTGCGTGATGCGGATCCGGTACGGGCGGCCGGCGACCACTCCCGCCTCCACGGCGGCGCCGGGGTCGTCGACGTGCACGTGGACGTTCCACAGTCCGTCGCCGCCGACGACCACGAGGGAGTCGCCGAGTCCGTCGAGGCGTTCGCGCAGCTCGCCGACGGCCTCCTCGGAGGCCTCCAGCAGGTAGATCACCTCGTACCCGGGTCCGCCCTGCTCCTCGGCGCAGGGCTGCGGCGCCTGCGGTACGGGCACGGCCCGGCCGCGCACCGGCTCGGGGGCGGGTGCCTCGCCGGACAGCGCCTGCCACAGGGCTCCGAGTACGGCGACCAGGCCGCAGCCCCCGGCGTCGACCACCCCGGCCCGGCCCAGCGCGGCGAGCTGCCCCGGGGTCTCGGCGAGGGCCGCGCGGGCCCCGTCGTAGGCGGCCCGGGCGACGTCGGCGGCGGTGCCGGCGGCGGCCTCCGCGGCCCGGCCGGCCCGTGCGGCGGCGCCCGCGACGGTGAGCATGGTGCCCTCCACCGGGTGCGCGACGGCCTGGTACGCCTCTTCCGCCGCCCGGGTCAGGGCCTGGGCCAGCAGCGGTCCGTGGTCCCGGCCGGCGGGCTCGGCGCCCAGGACGTCCGCGACTCCGCGCAGCAGCTGGGCAAGGATCGTGCCGGAGTTGCCCCGGGCGCCTATGAGGGCGCCGTGCGCGTAGGCCCGTACGGCTTCGGGCAGGGAGGCGGCCGCGGCTGTGCCGTCGGTCACGCCGGAGGAGGCGTTCTCGAAGGCCTCGGTGAGCGCGCGGTCGGCCGATTCGGCGGTCAGGTAGAGGTTGGTTCCGGTGTCGGCGTCCGCGACGGGGTAGACGTTGATCGCGTCGATGTCCTCGCGGGCCCGGCCCAGTGCGGCCAGGGCCAGCGAGCTCCAGGTGCGCACCGCTTCGGCGTCGAGGGTGTGCGGGCTGGGCTCGTGCGCCACCGGGCGTTCCTCCTTGTGCGGGCCAGGGTTCACCGCAGGGTAACGAAGGACTGCCCCGGGCCCGGGACCCCGGGGCGGGGCCGGTGGCGGACATGGTAGTTTTCTTGGACCGAAGCAGTCGTTGTATGCTGCTCAGGTTGCCCGTCGAGAGTCGGGTCATTCGTCCGGCAAGCCACTTCAGATCTCTGATTCCGGTGCGCCGGATTTCACTGTAATTGCATCTGAAGTCTTTGGAGTGACCTGTGGCTGCCAACTGCGACGTTTGCGCCAAGGGGCCGAGCTTCGGCAACAACATCTCCCACTCGCACCGCCGCACCTCGCGTCGCTGGAACCCGAACATCCAGCGCGTCCGTGCCGTGGTCAATGGGACGCCGAAGCGCCTCAACGCCTGCACCTCGTGCATCAAGGCCGGCAAGGTCTCGCGCTGACGCCTCCCGTCGTCGTAGCGCAGCCCCTTCCGGTTGCCAAAAAGGCCGGTTCACCTCTGGTGAACCGGCCTTTTGTCATGCCCGGAGGCCTTACCGGGCGGTAGTCCGCCACTGCCAGGCGTGGTCGACCGGTCCGATGCCCGCGCCCAGGGCGAAGCCCGCCGCGATGGCGCCGGTGACGTACGTCTTGGCCGCCGTGACGGCCTCCGGGACCGGCAGTCCCTTGGCCAGTCCGGCCGCGACGGCACTGGCGAGGGTGCAGCCCGTGCCGTGCGTGTGCCGGTTGTCGTGGCGGGGCGCCCGCAGCCACCGTTCCTCGGTGCCGTCGGTCAGCAGGTCGACGGCCTCGCCGCCGTGCGCCGCGAGGTGGCCGCCCTTGATCAGCGCCCAGCGGGGGCCGAAGCCGAGGATCGCGTCGGCGGCCCGCCGCATGCCGTCCTCGTCCTCGACGGCGATGCCGGTGAGCTGGGCGACCTCGTCCAGGTTCGGCGTCGCGACCGTGGCCCGGGGCAGCAGCTCTTTGCGTACGGCGTCCAGCGCCGAGGCCGCGAGCAGCGCGTCCCCGTGCTTGGAGACGCCCACCGGGTCCACGACCGCCGGGGCGTCCGTGCCGGCGAGCAGCTCCGCCACCGTTTCGACGAGGACGGCCGAGGCCAGCATCCCGGTCTTGACCGCCCGGACCCCGATGTCGTCCACGACGGCCCGGTACTGGGCCGTGACGGCCTCGGCGGGCAGTTCCCAGGCCCCGTGCACACCGAGGGAGTTCTGCGCGGTCACGGCGGTGAGCACGCTCATGCCGTGCACGCCGAGGGCGAGCATGGCCTTGAGGTCGGCCTGGATGCCGGCGCCGCCGCCGGAGTCGGATCCGGCGACGGTCAGGCAGAGCGGCGGGTGGGCGCCGCTCACCGTGCGGGCTCCTCGGCGGCCGGGTCGGCTCCGAAGTGGTCCCAGCCGCCCGTGCTGGTCCAGGGGGCGCCGTCCACGGTCACCTGCGGCAGCGCGGAGCGGTTCTGGACCTCCCCGATGACCTTCCAGCGGGCGGGCAGCTTCACGTCGGGCGGGAAGGTCGCCACGATGGCGTGGTCCTCTCCCCCGGTGAGCACCCACTGGAGCGGGTCCACGCCGACGGCCTGGCCGATGTCGTGCATCTGGGTCGGGATGTCCACGGCCCCCGAGCGCACGTCGATGCGGACCTTGCTGGCCTCGGCGATGTGCCCGAGGTCGGCGATCAGGCCGTCGCTGACGTCGGTCATGGAGGTGGCGCCGAGTCCGGCGGCCGCCGGGCCCGCGTGGTACGGCGGTTCGGGCCGCCGGTGCGCCTCCACGAAGGCCCGCGGGGAGCGGAAGCCGCGCGAGAGCACGGCGAACCCGGCCGCGGACCAGCCGAGCCAGCCCGTGACGGCCACGACGTCGCCGGGGCGGGCGCCGGAGCGCAGCACGGGCTCGTGGTTGCGCAGGTCGCCGAGGGCGGTGATGGCGACGGTGATGGTGTCGCCGCGCACGACGTCGCCGCCGACCACGGCCGCGCCCGCGACCTGGCATTCGTCGCGGATGCCGTCCATCAGCTCGGTGGGCCAGGTGACGGGCAGTTCCGCCGGGACGACGAGGCCGAGCAGCAGTGCGGTCGGCACGGCGCCCATGGCGGCGATGTCGGCCAGGTTCTGGGCGGCGGCCTTGCGGCCGACGTCGTAGGCGGTGGACCAGTCGCGCCTGAAGTGCCTGCCTTCCAGCAGGATGTCCGTGCTCGCCACGACCCGCCGGTCGGGTGCCGACACGACCGCGGCGTCGTCGCCCGGTCCGAGCCGGACCGCCGGGGTGGTGGTGAGCCGTGAGGTGAGCTCCCGAATGAGCCCGAACTCCCCCAGCTCGCCCACAGTGCCCTTCATCGCTGTGCCCCTTCTTGGCAAGTCCGCTTGCGGTCGCGAGCCGTCACAGCTCTGGGTACCGTCAACAGATACGTCAACTTCTGCTCTCCGTGCGCCCCGCCGTGCGCGGCACCGCCCCCGTGGGTCTCCCCGCGGCACGCGGCGACGCGGTACCGTGGCGTCCCTTCGTCCCCGGGCCCGCCCGCTGTCCCCGGGCCCATCCGAAGGTTAGGGGAAATGATCCTCGTGGCCGCCCTGGAGGTTCCGTGGTACAGGCGTACATCCTTATCCAGACCGAGGTGGGCAAGGCGTCGTTCGTCGCCGAGTCCATCAGCGAGATCGCGGGGGTGATCCAGGCCGAGGACGTGACGGGTCCCTACGACGTGATCGTGCGCGCCCAGGCCGACACCGTGGACGATCTCGGCCGCATGGTGGTCGCCAAGGTCCAGCAGGTGGAGGGCATCACCCGCACCTTGACCTGCCCGGTGGTCCATCTGTAGCCCCCGTCTACTCTGGGCCGGTGATGTCACTGCACCGCCGGCCGCTCCGTCTGCTGGCCCTGCCCGCCGCTTCGGCCGTCCTGGCCCTCGCGGGCTGCGCCCCGGGGGATTCCGGGGTCAGGGTGGATCCGCCGCCCGCTCCGCCCGCCGACGTCGCGGGGCTCTGTGCGACGCTGCACGAGAAGCTCCCCGGGACGGTGGCCGGGCTGGCGCGGACCACCACCGAACCGCCCTCGGATCTGACCGCCTCGTGGGGCGGCTCGGCGATCGTACTGCGGTGCGGTATCCCCAAGCCCCCCAAGATGGCTGATCCGAAACAGGAGGGCGTCGAGGTCAACGGCGTCGGCTGGCTGCTGGAGAAGACGGCCGACGGCGGGTTCCGGTTCACCACCGGGGCGCGGCTGGCGTACACGGAGGTACTGGTCGACAAGGAGCATGCCACGGATGCCGGGATGCTGGTCGGGCTGTCCGCTGCCGTGGCCGAGTCGGTACCGGCCGGCATCTCGTCCTACTGAGACCCCGCCGCCGGCCGCCCGCCGCCCCTCGCGCACACCGCCGCCCGCCGGCCGTGCTGGTGAGCGCGGGCCGGCGGGCGGTCGGCTGTCCGGGTTCCTCGGCTAGCGCAGTCCGGTGGAGCGGCGCAGCGCCGCCTGGATGAGCAGGTCCACCAGCTCCTGGTACTCGATGCCGGCCTCCTGCCACATGCGCGGGTACATGGAGATCGGGGTGAAGCCCGGCATCGTGTTGATCTCGTTGATGACGAACTCGCCGTCCTCCGTGAGGAAGAAGTCGGCGCGCACCAGACCCTCGCAGGACGCGGCCTCGAAGGCCTCGATCGCGAGCTTCTGCACCTCGGCGGTCTGCTCCGGGGTGAGCGGGGCGGGCACGATCCCGGAGGCGGAGTCGATGTACTTCGCCTCGAAGTCGTAGAAGTCGTGGCTGGAGACCGGCGGGATCTCGGCGGGCGCGCTGGCGCGCGGGCCATCCTCGAACTCCAGGACCCCGCACTCGATCTCGCGGCCGCGCAGCAGCGCCTCCACGATGATCTTCGGGTCGTGGCGGCGGGCCTCGTGGATCGCGGCGTCCAGTCCGGCGGCGTCGTCGACCTTGGTGATGCCGATGGAGGAGCCGGCGCGGGCGGGCTTCACGAACAGCGGCCAGCCGTGCTCGGCGGCGAAGTCCAGGACCTTCGCCCGGGCTGCGTCCCGGTCGGCTTCCCACTCGCGGGGGCGGACGGTCACGTACGGGCCGACGTTCAGCCCGAAGGACGTGAACACCCGCTTCATGTAGTCCTTGTCCTGGCCGACGGCCGAGGCGAGGACGCCCGAGCCGACGTACGGGATCCCGGACAGCTCCAGGAGGCCCTGCAGGGTGCCGTCCTCGCCGTACGGGCCGTGCAGGACGGGGAAGACGACGTCGACCTCGCCCAGCGCCTTGGGGACGGCGCCCGGCTCGGTGTAGACGACCTCGCGGCTGGCGGGGTCGACGGAGAGCACGACGCTGCCGTCGGCGGAGCCGGCGAGCGACTCCACGCTCGGCAGCTCGCGGTCCGCGATGGCCATGCGCTCGGGCTCGTCGGCGGTCAGCGCCCACCGGCCGTCCGTGGTGATGCCGATGGGCAGCACCTCGTACTTGGCGCGGTCGATGGAGCGCAGTACGGCGCCCGCCGTGACGACCGAGATGGCGTGTTCCGAGCTGCGGCCGCCGAACACGACGGCCACGCGGGGCTTGCGGCCCTGCTGCTCAGGGGTCTGGGGGAGGTTCTCGCTGCTCATATCGCCACGAGAGTACCCGCTCAGACGTCCGGAAAGGAGTCAGCGGCGTTCCGGTTTGGCGCTGCGTCCCATGAGTTCCTTCAGGGCGACCAGCGTGGGCTTGCCGTGGTGGACGATGTCGACCACGGTGTCCGTGATCGGCATGTCCACTCCGTACCGCTGCGCCAGATCCGCCACGGACTGGCAGGACTTGACCCCCTCGGCGGTCTGCTTGGTGACCGCGATGGTCTCCTCCAGGGTCATCCCGCGGCCCAGGTTGGTGCCGAAGGTGTGGTTCCGGGAGAGCGGCGAGGAGCAGGTGGCGACGAGGTCGCCGAGCCCGGCGAGACCGGAGAAGGTCAGCGGGTCGGCGCCCATGGCCAGGCCCAGGCGGGTGGCCTCGGCGAGTCCGCGGGTGATGAGCGAGCCCTTGGTGTTGTCGCCCAGTCCCATGCCGTCCGCGATGCCCACGGCGAGGCCGATGACGTTCTTGACGGCGCCGCCGAGCTCGCAGCCGATGACGTCGGTGCTCGTGTACGGGCGGAAGTACGGGGTGTGGCAGGCGGCCTGGAGGCGCTGCGCCACGGCCTCGTCGACGCAGGCGACGACCGAGGCGGCGGGCTGCCGGGCGACGATCTCGCGGGCCAGGTTGGGTCCGGTGACGACGGCGACCCGCTCGGAGGGGACCTTGGCCACCTCCTCGATGACCTCGCTCATCCGCTTGGCGGTGCCGAGTTCGATGCCCTTCATCAGGGAGACGAGGACGGCGTCGGCGGGCAGCAGCGGGGCCCAGGCGGCGAGGTTGCCGCGCAGGGTCTGCGAGGGGATCGCGAGGACCGCGAAGTCGGCGCCGCGGGCGGCCTCGGCGGCGTCGGTGGTGGCCCGCAGGTTCGCGGGCAGTTCCACGCCGGGGAAGTAGTCGGGGTTGGTCCGGCCGTTGTTGACGGCGTCGGCCAGCTCCTGGCGGCGGCCCCACAGGGTCACCTCGCAGCCGGCGTCGGCGAGCACCATGCCGAAGGCCGTGCCCCACGAGCCGGTTCCGAAGACGGCCGCCTTCACAGGACGTGTCACTTGTTGCCCTCCCCCGCGGCGTTGCGCCGCTGCTGCGCCCTGGCCTTGCGGTGGTCGTACGGCTGCGCGGGGGCGGTCTCGCCGCGCAGTTCCTCCAGGAGCTTGGTGATGTCGGCCATGATGGCCTCGGTGGCGCCCTTGAGGACCTCCGGAGTGGGTTCCCGGTCGTAGAAGGCCGAGAGGTCCACGGGCGGTCCGGCGAGGACCTGGAGGGTCTTGCGCGGGAACAGCCGGACCTTGTTCTCCTTGGCATAGGGCGGCATCGCGAGATTCGCGCCCCATTGGGCCACCGGAATGACGGGGGCCTTGGTGATCAGCGCGACCCTGGCCGCACCGCTCTTGCCGGCCATCGGCCACATCTCGGGGTCTCGGGTGAGGGTGCCTTCCGGGTAAAAGGCCACGCATTCACCGCGCTCGATGGCGTCCACGGCGGCCCGGAATGCGTCCAGGGCGTTCGTGGTCTCCCGGTAGACGGGGATCTGGCCGGAGCCGCGGAGGATCATGCCGACGAAAGGCACCTTGAAGAGTCCGGCCTTGGCGAGCAATCGGGGCACCCGGCCGGTGTTGTACTGGAAGTGCGCGTAGGAGAGCGGGTCCAGATACGAGTTGTGATTGACGGCGGTGATAAACCCGCCGTCGGCCGGAATGTGATCCATTCCCCGCCAGTCCCGCTTGAACAGCACTACCAGCGGCGGTTTCGCGATGACCGCCGCCAGGCGGTACCAGAAGCCGATTCTGCGGCGGGACACTCGGACACCTTCCTCTAGGACCGGTGCGCGGCGTGGGCACCTCGTCGGCCGGACAAGTGTCGCCCCAGGTCCGGTCTCTGTCGAGGACACCGTACGCCCCGCTCGCACCACCCGGCCCCCCTGCGGTCGGTCGGGGGCGACAATGGGCCGACTGATGACCAGGCCATGACCTGCCGATGGCCCTGGCGGGTGCGGAAATGCGCCGGAGGGAAGGAGTCCGCCACGAACGCCGTGTGGAGTCTGGTGGTCCCGCTGAAACCCTTGGCGCTGGCCAAGAGCCGCCTCGCCGCGGCCGTCGGCGCATCCCGTCCGGGGCTCGCGCTGGCCTTCGCCCAGGACACCGTCGCAGGGGCTCTGGCCTGCACGGCGGTCGCGGATGTGGTGGTCGTCACGGACGACTCCCTGGCGAGTGCGGAACTGGCCAGGCTGGGCGCGCGGGTCCTGCCGGACGCCCCCGGCGCCGGGCTCAACGCGGCCCTGGCGCACGGCGCCGGGGCGGTGCGCAGGGGGCGCCCCGGTGCCCGGGTGGCGGCGATGAACGCGGATCTGCCCGCACTGCGGCCACCGGAATTGCTACGCGTGCTCGATAACGCTTCGGTATTTCCCAGGGCATTCCTGGCGGATGCGGCGGGAATCGGGACGACCTTGCTTTCCGCTGCTCCGGACGTCGAATTGGCACCCTCGTTCGGCGGTTCCTCCCGGGCCCGGCATTCGGCGTCGGGGGCGGTGGAAATCGCCCTGGCGGACGTGGAGAGCGTGCGCCGCGACGTGGACACCGCCGCCGATCTGCGCAGGGCCCTCACCCTCGGCGTGGGGCGTCACACCGCCCGATACAGTGCCCGTATGCAGGCGACCGCGTACACGTACGACTCCCAGACCCGCAGCGGCAGCGTGCTGCTCGACGACGGCACCCCGGTGCCCTTCGCGGCTCCGGCCTTCGACGCGGGCGGCCTGCGGCTGCTGCGGCCCGGACAGCGGGTGCGGATCGAGACGGACGGCGAGGGCGCGGCCCTGCGCATCACGCTGATCACCCTGCAGACCTTCTGACCCTCCGGTCCCGCAACGGCTTCGGCACCCTTGTGACCTGCGGGAAAGCACCGCGGGCCGACTTCCCCCAGCAGGGGAAACCGGCCCGGCGTGTGTGACTCGTGCCCTACTTCTTGCGAGCGGTGGTCTTCTTCGCGGTGGTCTTGCGGGCGGTCGCCTTCTTGGTGGCGGGCGCCGTGGTCTTCGCGGTGGCCTTCTTGGCCGCGGGAGCGGTCTTCTTGGCGGTGGTCTTCTTCGCCGCCGCCGTCGTCGACTTCACGGCCGCCTTCTTCGCGGTCGCCGTGGTCTTCTTGGCCGTGGCGGTGGCCTTCTTCGCCGTGGCGGTGGCCTTCTTCGCCGTGGCGGTCGTCTTCTTCGCCGCCGCCGTGGTCTTCTTCGCGACCGTGGTCTTCGCCGCCGCCTTCTTCGCGGTGGTGGCCTTCTTGGCCGCGGCCTTCTTGACCGTCGCCGAGGCTCCGCCGCTCAGGCTGCCCTTGGGCGCCTTCTTCACGGACACCTCGCCGCCCTTGGGCAGCTTCTTGGTGCCGCTGACCAGGTCCTTGAAGCCCTGGCCCGCGCGGAAGCGGGGAACCGAGGTCTTCTTGACCCGGACGCGCTCACCCGTCTGCGGGTTGCGGGCGTAGCGGGCCGGCCGGTCGACCTTCTCGAACGAGCCGAAGCCCGTGACCGAGACCCGGTCGCCCGCGACGACCGCGCGGACGATCGCGTCGAGTACCGCGTCGACAGCGTCCGCGGCCTGCTGGCGGCCGCCAACCTTGTCGGCAATCGCTTCTACGAGCTGCGCCTTGTTCACGTCTTCCCCTTCGGAGACTTCGCCAGAACGAATGTGTTCAAGCTTATTTCGCACGTTAGGCGGATATATACCGCAAATCAAACACGAAACGGGCTAATCACCCTAGTGCCGCAACGATGTAGGCCGTTACGGAGTTCCTTCGCATCAGTCGCCTTCAGGGAATCGACCCTCGTCGAGGTCCTTCATCAACCTGTCCAGGCGCCTTGCCGCGTCGGCGAGATCGTGCTTCGCCGAGGCGGTGACGACCAACAGCTTCCGGGACAGCGCCATCCTTACGCCCTCCGGGACTTGCAGTGTGCGCACCCTTGTGTGTGCTTCTTTCAGCCGGTCCGCGACGAGTTCGTAGAGCTCCAGTTGACTGTCGCGTTCCATGCACAGATTGTGCCATCTGGGGCGAGTTGTCGCCTCACGGGGCCTCAACATACAGCTGTGCCCCCCGCCGGAAGGCGGGGGGCACAGTGTTGTCGAGGTGATCACCCGTGGGTGAATAAGCGCTGATCAGGCTGGAATCAGGCCTGAATCGTGCGCGGCTTGAAGGCCGGGCGGGTGCTTTCGTACGTGTCGATGTCCGCTTCGTTCTGAAGGGTGAGCGAGATGTCGTCCAGCCCCTCCAGGAGACGCCAGCGGGCGTTGTCGTCGAGTTCGAACTCCGCCTCGACGCCAGCGGCTCGGACCTTGCGGTCGACCAGGTCGACGGTCACCTCGGCGGTGGGGTCGGCCTCGGTCAGCTCCCACAGCCGGTCGACGGTCTCCTGCGGCAGGACGACGGTCAGCAGACCGTTCTTCAGCGAGTTGCCGCGGAAGATGTCGGCGAAGCGGGAGGAGATGACCGTCTTGAAGCCGAAGTTCTGCAGGGCCCAGACGGCGTGCTCGCGCGAGGAGCCTGTGCCGAAGTCGGGGCCCGCGATCAGCACGGTCGCGCCGGCGCGCTCCGGGCGGTTCGTGACGAACTCCGGGTCCTTGCGCCAGGCCTCGAAGAGCCCGTCCTCGAAGCCGTCGCGGGTGATCTTCTTCAGCCAGTGGGCCGGGATGATCTGGTCGGTGTCGACGTTGCTGCGCCGCAGCGGAACGGCCCGGCCGGTGTGGGTGGTGAAGGCTTCCATGGTTCAGACTCCGGCGGTCGCGTCGGCGGCGGACAGGTCGGCGGGCGAGGCCAGGTGGCCCAGTACCGCGGTGGCGGCGGCCACCTGCGGGGAGACCAGGTGGGTGCGTCCGCCCTTGCCCTGCCGGCCCTCGAAGTTGCGGTTGGAGGTGGACGCGGAGCGCTCACCGGGGGCCAACTGGTCGGGGTTCATGCCCAGACACATCGAGCAGCCCGCGTGCCGCCATTCGGCGCCGGCCTCCTTGAAGACCTTGTCCAGACCCTCCTCCACGGCCTGGAGCGCGACCCGGACGGAGCCGGGGACGACCAGCATCCGTACGCCGTCCGCGACTTTGCGGCCCTCGACGATCCCGGCGACGGCACGCAGGTCCTCGATGCGGCCGTTGGTGCAGGAACCTACGAAGACGGTGTCGACCTTGATGTCCCGCAGCGGCTGGCCGGCGGTCAACCCCATGTACTCCAGGGCCTTTTCGGCGGCGTGGCGCTCCGAAGCGTCCTCGTACGAAGCCGGGTCGGGGACGTTGGCCGACAGCGGCGCGCCCTGGCCCGGGTTGGTGCCCCAGGTGACGAACGGGGACAGCGTGGTGCCGTCGATGACGACCTCGGCGTCGAAGACGGCGTCGTCGTCGGTGCGCAGGGTCTTCCAGTACGCGACGGCCGCGTCCCAGTCCTCGCCGACGGGGGCGTGGTCGCGTCCCTGGAGGTAGTCGAAGGTGGTCCGGTCGGGGGCGATCATGCCCGCGCGGGCACCGGCCTCGATCGACATGTTGCAGATGGTCATGCGGGCTTCCATCGACAGCTTCTCGATGGCCTCGCCGCGGTACTCCAGGATGTAGCCCTGGCCGCCGCCGGTGCCGATCTTGGCGATGATCGCCAGGATGAGGTCCTTGGCGGTGACGCCCTCGGCCAGCGCGCCGGTGACGGTGATGGCCATGGTCTTCGGGCGGGCCAGCGGCAGCGTCTGGGTGGCCAGCACGTGCTCGACCTGGCTGGTGCCGATGCCGAAGGCCAGCGCGCCGAAGGCGCCGTGCGTGGAGGTGTGCGAGTCGCCGCAGACCACGGTGGTGCCCGGCTGGGTCAGACCCAGCTGAGGGCCCACGACGTGGACGACGCCCTGCTCGACGTCGCCCAGCGAGTGCAGGCGTACGCCGAACTCGGCGCAGTTCTTGCGCAGCGTCTCCAGCTGGGCCCGGGAGACCGGGTCCGCGATCGGCTTGTCGATGTCGATGGTGGGGGTGTTGTGGTCCTCGGTCGCGATGGTGAGGTCGAGGCGTCGGACTTTGCGGCCGGCCTGGCGCAGACCGTCGAAGGCCTGCGGGCTGGTCACCTCGTGCAGCAGGTGCAGATCGATGAAGAGGAGGTCGGGCTCGCCTTCGGCGCGCCGGACGACGTGGTCGTCCCAGACCTTCTCCGCGAGTGTCCTACCCATCGCTTTCCCTCCGGCCGGCCGGTTGTGCCGGCGCTTCATAGAGATCTGGTGCGCCTGATCGCCCGCACCCCCCGTGCGGATCGACGGCTCGGACCCAGTGGTTCGTGGACCCGCACATACAGACTCGCTTGTTCTTGGAAAAATTGAACTTGCGTTTCACAGTGTGAGACGTGAATATCGTTTCATGGACAACTCTAGCGGCGTCGGCGTTCTCGACAAGGCAGCTCTGGTACTGAGCGCACTGGAGTCCGGTCCGGCCACCCTCGCCGGGCTGGTCGCGGCGACAGGGCTCGCACGACCCACGGCACATCGCCTTGCCGTGGCACTGGAACACCACCGGATGGTGGCGAGGGACATGCAGGGCCGGTTCATCCTCGGTCCGCGGCTGGCAGAGCTTGCCGCCGCGGCCGGCGAGGACCGACTGCTGGCAACGGCCGGACCGGTGCTCACGCACCTCCGTGACGTGACGGGCGAGAGCGCGCAGCTCTACCGGCGTCAGGGCGACATGCGCATCTGCGTGGCAGCGGCCGAGCGGCTGTCGGGCCTGCGGGACACCGTCCCGGTGGGCTCGACCCTGCCCATGAAGGCGGGCTCGGCCGCGCAGATCCTGATGGCCTGGGAGGAGCCCGAGCGGCTCCACCGCGGCCTTCAGGGCGCGCGCTTCACGGCCACGGCCCTGTCCGGCGTACGGCGCCGGGGCTGGGCCCAGTCGATCGGCGAGCGGGAGCCCGGCGTGGCCTCCGTCTCCGCGCCGGTGCGCGGGCCGTCGAACCGCGTGGTGGCCTCCGTGTCGGTCTCCGGCCCGATCGAGCGCCTGACCCGCCACCCGGGCCGGATGCACGCCCAGGCCGTCATCGACGCGGCCGCCCGTCTGACGGAGGCCCTGCGCCGCTCCAGCTGACCCGCCCCGCTTCACCACACCCCCGGGTCCGGGGGCGCGTACGACGCCGCACACGTCCGAACTCGCGCCTCCGGGCCCTTACTTACACCCCGCTCCGGTAGCCGGGGGAACGCTCCGGGAACGGCGAAGAGGCCCTCCGCGATGATCGCGGAGGGCCTCTTCGATGCGTACCCCCGACCGGATTCGAACCGGCGCTACCGCCTTGAGAGGGCGGCGTGCTAGGCCGCTACACAACGGGGGCTAGCTGGTGTTGCGCTGGGCTACCAGGACTCGAACCTAGAATAAGGGAACCAGAAACCCTCGTGTTGCCAATTACACTATAGCCCATAGTGGTCTAGACCTCGCTAGACGTAGTACCCCCGACCGGATTCGAACCGGCGCTACCGCCTTGAGAGGGCGGCGTGCTAGGCCGCTACACAACGGGGGCCCTAGCGATCCTGCATCAAGACGTCCGGGAGCTACCCAATGGAGATCTTGCGGGAAGGATCTGTACCCCCGACCGGATTCGAACCGGCGCTACCGCCTTGAGAGGGCGGCGTGCTAGGCCGCTACACAACGGGGGCAAAGCACTGCGTTACTACTGCACTGCGCTGGGCTACCAGGACTCGAACCTAGAATAAGGGAACCAGAAACCCTCGTGTTGCCAATTACACTATAGCCCACCAAAACTCAAGCCCCTGGGGGACTTTCGTTCGGTTAGCGCCTCCGTCCGGCCTTCCGGCCCGCTCGGGCGGCGCAGAAAGAACATTACCGGATGCCTGACCGTGCTCCAAAACGGGTATCCCCGGCCAGCACTCCGGGGAGGAGGGCGAGCCCGGTGATGTGGTGGACGCCGTCGGGTGCCGGGCCGCGCGTGCCGTCGCGGTCGAGCCAGACGGCCGTGAGGCCCGCGTCGCGGGCGCCCCGGGCGTCGATCTCGGGCTGGTCGCCCACGTACGCCACGTCGGCGGGCCGCAGGCCCAGGGCCTCGCAGGCGCCGAGGAAGGCGGCCGCCTCCGGTTTGCTGACACCGAGTTCGGCGGCGCAGACCAGCACCTCGAAGCGCTCGCGCAGCCCGAGGTGGCGCAGCTTGGGGTCCTGGTTGGCCACGGAGGAGTTGGAGAGCACGCCGTGCCGGTAGGTGCCGGCCAGGGTGTCCAGTACGGGCACGACGTCCGGGAAGAGCGCCCAGGCGGCCTTGTAGTGGGCCACGTAGCGGTCGAACCAGACGTCGGCCTCCCCGGCCGTCATCGCGGGCTCCCCGAGGAAGTCCCGGACGCGGTCCTGCCGCTGGCCCTGGAAGGTGACCTCGCCGGCGGAGAAGCGCTCCCAGTGCCGTTCGGTGAGGCGCCGCCACAGGGCGAGGGCCTCGGTGGGGGTTCCGTAGCGCTCCCCCAGCCCTTCCTGGGCGAGGTGGCGTCCGAATCCGGCGGTGTCGGCACCCGTGTAGTCGAAGAGGGTGTCGTCGATGTCCCACAGCACGGCGCGGATCGGCATGCGGCCGAGCCTACGCCGGGGCGCTGCGCGGCGGGGGCACGACGGGGAAGTCGGTCACGGAACAGGTGGCCCCGCCCGCCGCGTCACGGGCGGCAGGGTGCGGGGCCAACGCCGCGGGGGCGGCAGCCGGATCGGCTGCCGCCCCCGCGGGGTGGTGCGGGTCAGGCCGCGAGCTTGGCGAGGGTCGCGTCGATGCGGGCCAGCGAGCGCTCCTTGCCCAGGATCTCCAGGGACTCGAAGAGCGGCAGGCCGACGGTGCGGCCGGTCACGGCGACGCGGACCGGGGCCTGGGCCTTGCCGAGCTTGAGGCCGTGGGCCTCGCCGGCGGTCAGGACGGCCTGCTTGAGGGACTCCGGGTCCGACCAGTCGGCGGCGGCCAGGTTCTCGCGGGCCGTCGTCAGCAGGGCCGCGGGCTCGCCCTTCATGGCCTTGTCCCAGGACGCCTGGTCCTCGACGGGCTCCTGGCGGAAGAGGAAGTCCACGTTCGCGGTGATGTCCGACAGGACGGTGACGCGGGTCTGGGCGTGCGGGGCGATGCGGGCCCAGGCCTCGGTGTCGAAGTCCTCGGGCGCCCAGTTGGCGTGCGGGGCCGTGAGCCAGGGGGCGCAGGCGTCCGCGAAGGCCTTCGGGTCGAGGCGGCGGATGTGGTCGGCGTTGATCGCCTCGGCCTTCTTGAGGTCGAAGCGGGCCGGGTTGGCGTTGACGTCCGGAATGTCGAACTTCGCCACCATCTCCTCGATCGAGAAGATGTCCTGGTCCTTGGAGAAGGACCAGCCGAGGAGCGAGAGGTAGTTCAGCAGGCCCTCGGGGAGGAAGCCGCGCTCGCGGTACAGGTTGAGCGAGGACTCGGGGTCGCGCTTGGAGAGCTTCTTGTTGCCCTCGCCCATGACGTACGGCAGGTGGCCGAACTCCGGGACGCCCTTGGCGACGCCCAGCTCGATCAGCGCCCGGTACAGGGCGATCTGGCGGGGGGTGGAGGACAGCAGGTCCTCGCCGCGCAGGACGTGCGTGATCTCCATCAGCGCGTCGTCGACCGGGTTGACCAGGGTGTACAGCGGGGCGCCGTTGGCCCGGACGATGCCGAAGTCCGGCACGTTCTCCGGGGTGACCGAGATCTCGCCGCGGACCAGGTCCGTGAAGGTGATGGTCTCGTCGGGCATCCGGAAGCGGACGATCGAGGCGCGGCCCTCGGCCTCGTACGCCGCCTTCTGCCCGTCGGTGAGGTCGCGGCAGTGGCCGTCGTAGCCCGAGGGCTTGCCGGCCGCGCGGGCGGCGTCGCGGCGCTGGTCGAGCTCCTCGGTGGTGCAGTAGCAGGCGTAGGCGTAGCCGCCGTCCTGGAGCTTCTTCGCGACGTCCGCGTAGATGTCCATGCGCTGGGACTGGCGGTACGGGGCGTGCGGGCCGCCGACCTCGGGGCCCTCGTCCCAGGTGAAGCCGAGCCAGCGCAGCGAGTCGAGCAGCTGGACGTACGACTCCTCGGAGTCGCGGGCCGCGTCGGTGTCCTCGATGCGGAAGACGAACGTACCGCCGTGGTGGCGCGCGAACGCCCAGTTGAAGAGGGCGGTGCGGACCAGGCCCACGTGGGGGTTGCCGGTCGGGGAGGGACAGAAACGTACGCGGACAGGTCCGTTAACCACGCTTGATCACCTTGTTGGTGAGAGTGCCGATGCCTTCGATGGTGACGGCGACCTCGTCGCCGACGTTGAGGGGGCCGACTCCGGCCGGGGTCCCCGTGAGGATGACGTCGCCCGGGAGCAGCGTCATGGCCTCGCTGATGTGCACGATGAGGTCCTCGATGGAGCGGACCATGTCGCTGGTGCGGCCGAGCTGGCGCTGTTCGCCGTTGACGGTGCACTGGACGGTCAGGTCGCTCGGGTCGAGGTCGGTCTCGATCCAGGGGCCGAGGGGGCAGGAGCTGTCGAAGCCCTTGGCCCGGGCCCACTGCTTCTCCCGCTGCTGGACGTCGCGGGCGGTGACGTCGTTGGCGCAGGTGTAACCGAGGATCACGTCCTTGACGCGCTCCTTCGGGACCTCGCGGCACATGCGGCCGATGACCACGGCGAGTTCCGCCTCGTGGTGGAGGTCCTGGGAGAAGGAGGGGTACGCGATCGGGTCGCCCGGGCCGACCACCGAGGTGGAGGGCTTGAAGAAGACGATCGGGGCTTCCGGACGACCTTGGTCGTCGACGATGGAGTGGCCCAGCTCCGCCGCGTGCTCCGCGTAGTTGCGGCCCACGGCCACGACCTTGTTCGGGAGCACGGGCGGGAGCAGCCGGACCTTGCTCAGCGGGACCTTCGTGCCGGAGAGCTCGAAGTCCGCGAAGGGGATGCCCTTGATGATGTCGAGGACGAGCTCGCTTCCGGCGCCGGGGGCGGCATCGCCCTCGACCGCGCCGAAGGCGACATTGCCGTCGATCGAGAACCTGGCGATGCGCACGTGTTGCGTCTGCCCCTCTGTATTTCCGCTGGCTGGAGTCTGCGGACTCCAGGCTAACGCGGTGGGCGGGGGCGTTCGGCGCTCCGTGCCCGGGCGGCTACTGCGCGGCGGCGACCGGGGCGTCCATCAGGACGGTGCGGCGGGGGTTCGCGGTCTGGGCCGGCAGCTCGACGGAGTGCTCCGGGGTGGCCGGGGCCGCCTGCAGGTCCTCGGCGTCCTTCAGGTGCGCCAGGGTGGTGCGGCGGGGGTTGGCTATGTTGCGGAACATCATCGTCGTCTTCATCGGAGTCTGGGGCCCTCGGCTCGGTCGTGGGTGATGGTTGTCGGATGCGCCGACCTCGGCGCCAACCCTTCAATGGGCAAGGCTAAACATCTGAATCCCCGGCCGAACCGGGAAGTAATGGCCACGACCGTGTGAGTTTGCTCACCAATCACCGGACATTCACGGCAATTCGGGCTACCCATTCCGGTTATCGAAACGGACATTGCGTCACTGAATGAGCTATTCCGCTCCTGATCATCAGGACTGGGACACCTTGCCAGGCGCAAGCTTTGATTGGCGTAAGTCCGATTCATCCCGGTAGCGGATCCACATCGCGTAGTGCACCTGTCACAAGCCGTGACCGGCTCGCCGGGGCGACACACGCACCTTGTTGGAGGTCCCCCTCTGTGCTGGAATTCGCGGGACCGCCGCGGGAATCAGCCGGCGCGCAGGTGGCGCGAGACAGCGCCGAGCGCGGCGGCACGGAGAGGGAGACGCGCCGGTCACCGACGACCACCATGGGGCCGTCAGTGCCCCAAGACTCGACACCGCCCCACCGGTCACCCGGCGGGGCGCCTGGTCCAGAGGTTGCGACGCTAGTGCAGGGACGATTCAAGAGGGATGGCAGCGCTGCGGCGGAGCAGGAGCCGCGCGGCGGGACCGACCGTGGCTCCTCGCCCCAGCACGCCCAGAACCGCGGGCCGGCTGTCGAAGGAGGGGCCCCCAACGCCTCCGCCTCGGTGAAGGCGAAGGGCCGTGGCAAGTCGGGTAACCCCGCCAAGTCCGGCAAGGCCGCCAAGCCCGGCAAGGCCAAGGGCAAGAACGAGGCGCCCGAGCCGGCGGCCGAGGCGATACCGAAGGCCCCCAGTGGGCCCGGTTCCCGTCTCGGCATGCAGAACTGGCGCATCAGCACGCGACTGGTGTCGCTGCTGACCCTGCCGGTCGTCGCCGCCACCACGCTCGGTGGCTTCCGCATCAACGACTCGATGAACGACATCTCGCAGCTGGAGCACATGCAGCTGCTGACGACGATGACCCGGCAGGCCACCAACCTGGCCGCCATGCTCCAGGAGGAGCGGGACAAGTCGGCCGGTCCCATGTCGATCGTCAAGGACGGCAAGACCAACAGCCTCGTCCAGGGTGTCCGCGAGCAGACCAACGCCGCCGCCGAAGCCTTCACCGCCGCGACCGACAAGATCGACAGCGCGGAGGACAAGGACGAGACCCTCAAGTCGATCCGCAACAACATCCTGCAGATCGGCCGCCAGCTCACCGGCATCGAGGACATCCGCAAAAAGGCGTACATGAACGGCGCCCAGCAGACGGTCACCGAGTACAACGCGCTGATCGTCTCGCTGCTCTCCCTCTCGCAGGACATGGCCCAGGCCACCTCCAGCCCCGAGATGATCAAGCGCACCCGTGCCCTGGCGGCCTTCTCCTCCGCCAAGGAGTACGCCTCCATCCAGCGCGCGATCATCGCCGCCTCGCTCCCCGAGAGCGGCGACAAGCCGGGCAAGCTGGAGGAGAACGACCGTCTCTACGCGCTCTCCGCTCTCCGCGGCGAGAGCCAGTCGAAGAAGACCTTCGAACTCGTCTACCAGGGCAAGCCCGAGGAGCTCCTCGCGGCGCTCGGCGACGGCAACACGGAGATCGGCAGCGCCGACCACTACGCCCGCCGCGTGCTCAGCACCCAGGGGCAGTTCGGCAAGGAGAAGAACCGGTCCTGGATGGACTGGTACGACGCCGACGACACCAAGCTCCAGGCGATGAAGGTCATCGAGCTGACCCTGCTCGAGGACATGGAGCAGAAGGCCCGCGAGCTCAAGAACGAGTCGCAGCAGGACGCCATCATCAACGGTGCCCTGATCCTCATCGTCCTCGGTGTCTCCCTCGTCGGCGCCTTCGTCATGGCCCGGTCGATGATCCGCTCGCTGCGCCGCCTTCAGGACACCGCGACGCGCGTCGCCCAGGACCGTCTGCCCGAGCTCGTCAAGCAGCTCTCCGAGTCGGACCCGCAGGACGTGGACACCTCCGTGGAGTCCGTCGGTCTGCACACCCGCGACGAGATCGGCCAGGTGGCCGCGGCCTTCGACGACGTGCACCGCGAGGCCGTCCGCCTCGCCGCCGAGCAGGCCCTCCTCCGGGGCAACGTCAACGCGATGTTCACCAACCTCTCGCGCCGTTCGCAGGGCCTCATCCAGCGTCAGCTCTCGCTCATCTCCGAGCTGGAGTCGCGCGAGGCCGACCCGGACCAGCTGTCCTCGCTCTTCAAGCTCGACCACCTCGCGACCCGCATGCGCCGTAACGGCGAAAACCTCCTCGTCCTCGCGGGCGAGGAGCCGGGCCGCCGGTGGACCCGCCCCGTCCCGCTCGTCGACGTGCTCCGCGCCGCGGCGTCCGAGGTGGAGCAGTACGAGCGCATCGAACTCTCGTCGGTGCCCGGCACCGACGTCGCCGGCCGCGTCGTCAACGACCTCGTGCACCTCCTCGCCGAGCTGCTGGAGAACGCCACCTCGTTCTCCTCGCCGCAGACCAAGGTCAAGGTCACCGGGCACGCGCTGCCCGACGGCCGCGTCCTCGTCGAGATCCACGACACCGGCATCGGCCTCTCCCCCGAGGACCTCGCCGCGATCAACGAGCGGCTCGCGTCGCCGCCGACCGTGGACGTCTCCGTCTCCCGCCGCATGGGCCTGTTCGTGGTCGGCCGCCTGTCCCTGCGACACGGCATCCGCATCCAGCTGCGCCCCTCCGACTCGGGCGGTACGACGGCCCTCGTCATGCTGCCGGTGGACGTCGCCCAGGGCGGCAAGAAGCCGGCTCCGATGCCGGGTCAGGGCGGTCCGGGGGCCCAGGGCGGTCCCGCCGGCCCCGGTGGCCAGGCTTCCGTTCCCGGTGCGGCCGCGCGTCCCCCCGTGGGCGGCGGTCCGCAGCGCGGGCAGGTCGCCGGTGGCGCGCAGCGCCCCGCACTGCCCGGTCAGGGCGGTGGGCCGGGTGGCCCCGGTCAGCAGCAGCGTCCCCAGGGCCCGGGTCAGGGTCAGGGCCCGCAGGGCGGCCGCCCGCAGCAGGGCGGTCCATCGGCTCCGACCGGTCAGGGCCAGGGCGCCTTCGGCAGCGGTGCTCCGCTGCCGGCGCGCGGCCAGTCCGGCGGCCCGCAGGCCCGTCCGGCGGCCACGCCGCAGGGGTCCGGTCCCGCCGGCTTCCCGCAGGGCAACGGCTTCGAGCGGCCGCAGCCGCCGCTGCCCCAGCAGGGGCAGCAGGGGCAGCAGGGGCAGTACCAGCAGGGACAGCAGGGCCAGCAGCAGTCGCCGCAGCAGGGCCAGCAGCAGCAGTCGGGCGGCCAGCAGCAGCCCGCCGCCCCGGTCCAGCGCAAGCGGCCGCAGCTGCCGCCGCGCGGCGGCGCGCCCCGTCCGGAGCTTCCGGGCGCGGGCGGTTCGCCGACCGGGATCCCGCAGGGCGCCAGCTGGGGCGCCGGCCAGGGCGGCCACGAGGTCCCGCGCGGCCACGACGAGCTCTCGGGCCCCGGCTCGACGGCCGAGTTCGCCCGTCCGGACTACAACGCCCCGTACCCGCAGGCCACCGGCGGCAACCCGGCGAACAGCACGACCGGCCAGTTCGAGCGCCCCGACGTACGGGGTCCGCTGGACCCGTCCGCCACGGGCCAGTTCGAGCGCCCGCAGCTGGGCGGCCCGCTGGATCCGGCCCAGACCGGCCAGTTCGCCCGGCCGGCCGCGCCCCAGCCGCACGCACAGGCACCGCGGAGCGGCGGCCCGGGGGTCGGCGGCTACGGCCAGCAGCCCCAGCAGGAGCAGCAGCCCGGCGGTTACGCTCCGGCGCCCGTTCCGGCTCCGCGTCCCGACGCGCCGCGGCTGCCCCAGGCCCACCAGCCCGAGGCCCTGCCGCCGGCGCCCGCGCAGCCCTCGGGCGAGGCCCGCAGCCCGATCTTCGACACGCTGGAGTCGAACTGGTTCCGCGAGGAGGGCGAGCAGCCCCCCGCGCAGGCACCTGCCGTACCCCAGCAGCCTCAGCAGCACCAGCAGCGTCCGCAGCAGCAGCAGGCGCAGCGCGGCCAGGAGCTCGCCGCCGCCGAGCCCGCCGCCGCGGTGACCGGCAGCACGCCGACGGTCAGCTGGCGCTCCTCCCCCAACGACGAGCTGATGCGACAGGCCGAACGCGTCCGTCAGCCCGCCGCCGGAGGGATCACGACGTCGGGGCTGCCCCGCCGGGTACCGCGGGCGAACCTCGTGGCCGGCACCGCGCAGCAGCAGGCCGAAGCCCAGGCGGGCCCGCAGGTATCGCGTGCTCCGGACGACGTCCGCGGCCGTCTCACCAACCTCCGACGCGGTATCCAGCAGGGGCGCCAGGCCGGCACCACCGGCCCCGCGACCGGCAGTTACCACATCGACCCCACTTACCAGCAGGAGCGATAGTTGAGTTCGATGAGCCAGGCGGCACAGAACCTGAACTGGTTGATCACCAACTTCGTGGACAACACCCCTGGGGTGTCCCACACGGTGGTGGTTTCCGCCGACGGACTCCTTCTGGCCATGTCCGAAGGATTCCCCCGTGACCGCGCCGACCAGCTGGCGGCCGTGGCCTCCGGTCTGACGTCGCTGACCGCCGGCGCCTCCCGCATCTTCGAGGGCGGCGCCGTCAACCAGACCGTCGTCGAGATGGACCGGGGATTCCTCTTCCTCATGTCCGTCTCTGACGGATCCTCGCTGGCCGTGCTCGCGCACCCCGAGTGCGACATCGGCCTCGTGGGCTACGAAATGGCCCTCCTCGTGGACCGCGCGGGCAGCGTCCTCACCCCGGACCTGCGCGCCGAGCTTCAGGGAAGCCTGCTCATCTGACCTCACCCCTCCCGGCCGGACGGTACTTCCGGCCGGGAGACCGGGACCCCACCCCCGGTACCCAGTACCCCCGCCAGGCCGTCATCACGTCTCCCCCCACCGGCCGCCCCGTCAGACGGCACGCTGACCACTGCTGTCCAGCCCGGAGGATCAATGACCCCGCCCCCCGCCTATCCCGATGCGTACGGAGACTCGTACTCGGAAGGCGACCAGCCGCTGGTACGTCCGTACGCGATGACCGGTGGCCGGACCCGTCCGCGCTACCAGCTCGCCATCGAGGCGCTGGTCAGCACCACGGCCGATCCGATGCACCTCTCCAGCCTGCTGCCGGAGCACCAGCGCATCTGCACGCTCTGCCGTGAGGTGAAGTCGGTCGCGGAGGTCTCCGCACTGCTGTCGATGCCGCTCGGTGTCGCCCGGATCCTCGTCGCCGACCTGGCGGAGGCCGGAATGGTGGCCATCCACCAGCCGGGCAATGGAGAGGCCGGCGGAACGCCGGATGTAACGCTGCTCGAGAGGGTTCTCAGTGGACTTCGCAAGCTCTGACGGCGGAGCGGCTCCTCGCTCCACCACCTCCGCGAAGATCGTGGTCGCGGGCGGCTTCGGCGTGGGCAAGACCACGTTCGTCGGCGCGGTCTCCGAGATCAACCCGCTGCGCACCGAGGCCGTGATGACGTCCGCCAGCGCGGGCATCGACGACCTCACCCACACCGGTGACAAGACGACCACCACGGTCGCCATGGACTTCGGCCGCATCACCCTGGACCAGGACCTGATCCTGTACCTCTTCGGTACCCCCGGCCAGGACCGCTTCTGGTTCATGTGGGACGACCTCGTCCGCGGCGCCATCGGTGCCATCGTGCTGGTCGACACGCGGCGGCTGGCGGACTGCTTCCCGGCCGTGGACTACTTCGAGAACAGCGGGCTGCCGTTCGTCGTGGCCCTCAACGGCTTCGAGGGACACCAGCCCTACACGCCGGAGGAAGTCCGCGAGGCCCTGCAGATCGGCCCGGACGCCCCCATCATCACCACCGACGCCCGCCACCGCGCGGACGCCAAGAGCGCGCTCATCACGCTCGTCGAGCACGCGCTGATGGCGCGGCTCAAGTAGCACGGTTCCCAAGGCCGTACGCGGGGGCGGGCTGTGTCATACGACACGGCCCGCCCCCTTCGTTCATAACGTTTCGACAGAGAATTACCGCCGCCCGGACACGGGGTGCGTTCGCCCGGTGCCGCTGCGCGCACAACTGGCCCCGCTTTTGCCGCAGGTCGCTCTTTATGTCCGGTTTATGTGGGCCGTAAGGCTCTGGGAATGGTCGTTTTCAACTGTTTGGAACACTGCCGTCAACCGTGCTGGAATTCAACGAACTAGCTAGTAGCACCGCCGAGAGGTTGTTGGTCGAGTGAGGCGAAGCAACTCGAGCCCCGCGGATGAACCCGCGCGCGGCAACTTCACCCCGCCGCCACGCGCGGCCACGTCATCCGTCGACGTACCCGTGGACCCACCCACGGCCGGCGGCAGCACCAGCAAGTTCTCGCCGCGCAACTGGCGCGTGCCGACCCGTCTGAACGCCATCCTCCTCGTGCCCGTCCTCGTCGGACTGGTCATGGGCGGATTCCAGGTCAAGGGTTCCGTAGACACCTGGAACGAGGCGAAGGACGCCGAGAAGACCGCGCGCATCGTCCAGGCGGCGGCCGAGTACGGCCAGGCCCTCCTCAACGAGCGCGACCTGACCGCCGAACCCCTCCTCAAGGGCGAGCGCAGCAGCGACGCCGTGGCGAAGTCGTACGCCGCCACCGACGCGGCGAAGGCCAAGTTCGCCCAGGCCGCGAAGGACCTGCCCGCGAAGCAGGGCCTGGAGCGCCGCCTGGAGCTCTTCCGTCAGGAGGAGCCGAAGCTGGAGCAGGTCCGCAAGACGGCCTACGCCGTTCCCGAGTCGGCCAAGAAGAACCTCCCGGCCTCGGCGGGCCCCATCCCGACCGAAGAGGGGTACGTGCTGGTCCAGCACTACCTCATGCAGTTCTCGAACGAACTCGGCCTGGGCACCGGCAACGTCACCAGCTACGGCCGCATGGTCTACGCGATCGAGCTGGCGAAGGCCGCGAACTCCCTCCAGCGTTCCGTCGGCACGCACCTGCTGGTGCGTCCGAACGAGAACGAGGAGATCCGCAAGGCCCAGCTCGTCGCCTTCTCCTCCTACGCCTACCTCGAAGAGATCGCCATCGGCGAGTACGTCGCCGCCGGCACCGACGAGGACACGAACCGGCTCAAGGAGGTCATGGGCAAGAAGTCCCAGGAGGGGGCGGCCAAGCTCGCGCAGGCCAAGCAGGCCGCCGAGCAGTCCGGCGCCGTCTTCAAGGCTCCGCCCGTGGTCAACGGCTCCCCGCTCACCGGTATGACCGAGGCGATAGCCAGCGGCGCGAAGAACACGAAGCTGGCGCAGGACGGCACGACGCCGGCCGCCTGGCAGGCCGCCGCCACCGCCAAGTTCGACGGCTACGCGGAGATCGAGAAGGAACTCCTCGACAAGGCCGTCAACGACGCCGTCGCGGTTTCCGACGAGTCCCGCGGCGACGCCATCCTGACCGGCGCGATCGTGGTCGTGGCCCTGCTCGCCGCCTTCATCCTGGCCGGCATGATGGCCCGCCAGATGGGCCGCGCGATGCGCCGCCTGCGCAGCTCGGCCTTCGACATCGCCGAGCAGCGCCTGCCGATGCTCGTCGACCAGCTCTCGCGGACCGACCCCGGCAAGGTGGACACCCGGGTCGAGCCGATTCCGATCACTTCCCAGGACGAGATCGGCGAGGTCGCCCGCGCCTTCGACCAGGTCCACCGGGAAGCGGTCCGGCTCGCCGCCGAGCAGGCGCTCCTGCGAGGGAACGTCAACGCGATCTTCACGAACCTCTCCATGCGCAACCAGTCGCTGATCGAGGGCCAGCTGACCCTCATCACCGACCTGGAGAACAACGAGGCCGACCCGGACCAGCTGGAGAACCTCTTCCGCCTGGACCACCTGGCCACCCGTATGCGCCGCAACGGCGAGAACCTGCTCATCCTCGCGGGTGAGAACCCGGGCCGCCGCTGGGACCAGCCGGTCCCCCTCGTCGACGTCCTGCGCGCCGCCTCCTCCGAGGTGGAGCAGTACGAGCGCATCGAGCTCTCCGGCGTCTCCGAGGCCGAGATCCACGGCCAGGCCGTGACCGACCTCGTGCACCTGCTCGCCGAGCTGCTGGAGAACGCCACCACGTTCTCCTCCCCGCAGACCAAGGTCCGCGTCAACGCCACGCGTCTGCCCGACGGCCGCGTGATGGTCGAGATCCACGACAAGGGCATCGGCCTCACCGCCGAGGACTTCGCGGACATCAACCACAAGCTGGCCAACCCGCCGACCGTGGACGCCGCGATCTCGCAGCGCATGGGTCTGTTCGTGGTCGGCCGGCTGGCGGACCGCCACAGCATCCGCGTCCAGCTGCGCCCCTCGGGCGAGGCCGCGGGCACCACCTCGCTGGTGATGCTCCCCGACGCCATCACCCACGGTGGCGGCGGCGAGGGCATACCGGACGACGACTTCACGGTCTCCTCGATCATCCCGGAGCAGAAGACCCAGCAGGCCGCCCCGCTGCGGACGGCCGCCGAACTCGGGTTCGACGACTCCGCCTACGACCGCCAGGGCGACCGGAACGCCGAAGTCCAGCCCGCCGACCCGGTCGTGCGGTCCCTGGGCCGCGAGGAGCGCAGGGCCGCCCTGGAGGCTCAGGTCGGCTACCCGCAGGCGCAGCCCGAGTACCCCGCGCAGGACTATCCGGAACCTCAACCGGAACACGGCTACCAGCCGTACCAGGGCTATGAGGAGCCGTCCGCGCAGGGCTACGAGAACTCCTACGAAGCCGCGCCGCAGCAGTCGGGCTACGAGTCGTACCCGGACCAGGGCTACGCCTATCCGGAAGTCGGCTACCAGAACCCGCAGCAGCCCGCTCCCTCGTACGAGGGTGGCTACGAGGAGCAGGCCCAGCCTTCCGAGTGGCCCGAGCAGAACACCTATTCGGGCGCCTACCAGCAGAATTACGGGACCGAATCGGAATCCCAGGCCGCTCCCGAACCGGCTCGGGACCGCGTAGGCTTCGACCGTCCGGGCGCCGCTGCCGACACCGGTCACGAGATGACCGGAGCGGGCCTGCCGCGACGCGGCAGCCAGCAGCAGTGGCAGCCGGCACAGCAGGAAGCGGAGTCCACCGGATCTCTCTTCGAGCAGCGGCCGCAGCGTCAGCAGCAGCCCGCCGAACCGAAGCGGGCGACGGCGGATGCGGAAGGCCCCGAGGCCTGGCGCTCGACGAACGACGAGCGCTGGCAGCAGGCCGGCAAACTCCGTGAGCCGAAGGCGGGCGGGGTCACCCCGTCCGGTCTCCCTCGGCGGGTGCCCAAGGCCAACCTGGTCGAGGGCGCTGCGGAGACGACCCCGCAGGGCGGCCCCCAGGTCTCCCGCGCACCGGAGGACGTCCGCGGCAGGTTGAGCAACCTGCGGCGCGGTGTCCAGCAGGGACGCAGCGCGGGATCCGAGCAGTCAAGTAACAGCTATGACCAGGAGCGTTAGTGTGAGCCCGATGAGCCAGGCGGCACAGAACCTGAACTGGTTGATCACCAACTTCGTGGACAACACCCCTGGGGTGTCCCACACGGTGGTGGTCTCCGCCGACGGCCTTCTTCTGGCGATGTCCGACGGATTCCCGCGCGACCGCGCCGATCAGCTGGCGGCCGTGGCCTCCGGTCTGACGTCGCTGACCGCCGGAGCCTCCCGGATCTTCGAGGGTGGCGCCGTCAACCAGACCGTCGTGGAGATGGACCGGGGGTTCCTCTTCCTCATGTCGGTCTCCGACGGATCCTCGCTCGCGGTGCTCGCGCACCCCGAGTGCGACATCGGCCTCGTGGGCTACGAGATGGCCCTCCTCGTGGACCGCGCCGGCAGCGTCCTCACCCCGGACCTGCGCGCGGAGCTCCAGGGAAGTCTTCTCAACTAGCAAACAGGCAGTGCGTTTCGCGTCACCGCACCATAGGGTGCGGTGGCGCGGTTCCACAGGGAGTACTGCGTTCTTGGAGTCGGAGGAGGAAACGTGACAACACCCGGAGGACATCCTTATGGCGGCGCGCAGCAGCCGCAGGGTGGGCAGCACGACCAGAACCGATTCAACTTCCCCTCCGCTCCCAGCCGGCCGGTGCCGGAGCACAACCCCTACCAGCAACAGCAGTACGGCCAGCCCCAGCAGCCTCCGCAGTCCCAGCGGCCTTCGCAGCAGCCCATGAGGTCTGCTCATCCGCAGGCTCCGAAGGCGCACAACCCGCTGGTGCGTCCGTACGCCATGACCGGCGGCCGTACCCGGCCGCGCTACCAGCTCGCCATCGAGGCGCTGGTCAGCACCACGGCCGATCCCGCGCGGCTGCAAGGGCAGTTGCCCGAGCACCAGCGCATCTGCCGTCTGTGCCAGGAGATCAAATCCGTAGCGGAGATCTCGGCACTTCTCTCCATTCCTCTTGGTGTCGCCCGCATCCTCGTCGCCGACCTGGCGGAGGCGGGCCTTGTCGCCATTCACCAGCCCGGCGGCGACGAGTCTGCCGGCGGCCAGCCAGATGTGACACTGCTCGAAAGGGTGCTCAGTGGACTTCGCAAGCTCTAACGGCGGAGCGGCTCCCCGCTCCACCACCTCCGCGAAGATCGTGGTCGCGGGCGGCTTCGGCGTGGGCAAGACCACGTTCGTCGGCGCGGTCTCCGAGATCAACCCGCTGCGCACCGAGGCCGTGATGACGTCCGCCAGCGCGGGCATCGACGACCTCACCCACACCGGTGACAAGACGACCACCACGGTCGCCATGGACTTCGGCCGCATCACCCTGGACCAGGACCTGATCCTGTACCTCTTCGGTACCCCCGGCCAGGACCGCTTCTGGTTCATGTGGGACGACCTCGTCCGCGGCGCCATCGGCGCCGTCGTGCTCGTGGACACCCGTCGCCTGGCGGACTGCTTCCCCGCGGTGGACTACTTCGAGAACAGCGGCCTGCCGTTCGTGATCGCGCTCAACGGCTTCGACGGGCACCAGCCCTACACGCCGGAGGAAGTCCGCGAGGCCCTGCAGATCGGCCCGGACGCCCCCATCATCACCACCGACGCCCGCCACCGCGCGGACGCCAAGAGCGCGCTCATCACCCTGGTCGAGCACGCGCTGATGGCCCGCCTGCGGTAGTCGCGGCACCTCTTCGCTCGGAACGCCGGGAACCCGATACGGGTTCCCGGCGTTCTGTGCTTCTCTTCTGTGCTTCTGTGCTTCTGTGCTTCTGGGCTTTTGGGCTTCTGGCGGAGGGGGCGGTCCGAGGACGTGGCCGCCGCCGTGACGGCCCGGGACGGCCGGTGGGCGGGTCGGGGCCGGAGCGGCGCTGGGCGACGCCCAGCGGCCCTGCTGCGCCGCGAGGCGGCTCCCGTGCGGCCCGGGACCGGAGCAACTCCCCGGCTACGGGCGCCCCTTGACGGCTCTCCTCCGGGCCCGGACCCGCTCTGCTGTCGGTCGCTCTGCCGTGCGCACACCGCCTGAACGGGTGCACCACGGCCGACGGCCGCCCGCCGGACCTGGACCCGCTGCCCGAGGGGCGTGGGGGTCCGGTGCGGCTGAGCGGCCGTGGGAAGAGCTGCGGTGGAGGGGTCAGCGCCAGCTGTGCGGTGCCTGGAAGCCGCGGCTGCGCTCCAGGCGGCGCCAGCCGGCCGGGGCGGCGGGGACGCTGGCGGCCTCGGGGGTGGCGGCGGCGCGGGCGAGCAGGATCGCGGTGATCGCGGCCAGCTCCTCGGGCTCGGCGTTGCCCTTCTCGACCTTCAGCAGGGTGTCGGTGGCGATGCTCATCGGTGGCATGTCTCCTTCGGTTACTGCGGCGGGTTGCCGTGCTTGCGCGACGGCAGGTCGGCGTGCTTGGTGCGGAGCATCGCGAGGGCGCTCGCGAGTACCTCACGGGTTTCCGCGGGATCGATGACGTCGTCGACGAGACCACGCTCGGCCGCGTAGTACGGGTGCATCAGCTCGGCCTTGTACTCCTTGACCATCCGCGCCCGCATCGCCTCGGGATCCTCGGCGTCCGCGATCTGCTTGCGGAAGATCACGTTCGCGGCACCCTCGGCACCCATCACCGCGATCTCGTTCGTCGGCCACGCGTACGTCAGGTCCGCGCCGATCGACTGCGAATCCATCACGATGTACGCACCGCCGTACGCCTTCCGCAGGATCAGCGAGATCCGCGGCACCGTCGCGTTGCAGTACGCGTACAGCAGCTTCGCCCCGTGCCGGATGATCCCCCCGTGCTCCTGGTCCACACCCGGCAGGAACCCGGGAACGTCCAGCAGGGTGACGATCGGAATGTTGAACGCGTCGCACAGCTGGACGAACCGCGCCGCCTTCTCCGACGCGTGGATGTCCAGCACACCCGCCAGATGCCCCGGCTGGTTCGCGACGATGCCCACGACCTGCCCGTCCAGCCGCGCCAGCGCACAGATGATGTTGCGGGCCCACCGCTCGTGGACCTCCAGGACATCGCCCTCGTCGACGAGCTCCTCGATGACCTTGAGCATGTCGTACGGACGGTTCCCGTCCGCCGGCACCAGGTCCAGCAGCACCTCAGAACGCCGGTCCCGCGGATCGTCACTCTCGTGGACCGGCGGGTTCTCCCGGTTGTTCGACGGCAGCATCGTGATCAGGTACCGGACCTCGGAGATGCACGTCTCCTCGTCGTCGTACGCGAAATGCGCCACGCCCGAGGTCTCCGCGTGCACGTCCGCACCGCCGAGCCCGTTCTGCGTGATCTCCTCACCCGTCACCGCACGGACCACGTCCGGACCCGTGATGAACATCTGCGAGGTGTCCCGCACCATGAACACGAAGTCCGTCAGCGCCGGACTGTACGCCGCGCCGCCCGCACACGGACCCAGCATCACCGAGATCTGCGGGATCACACCCGAGGCCTTCGTGTTCCGCTGGAAGATCCCCCCGTACCCGGCCAGCGCCGAGACGCCCTCCTGGATACGGGCACCCGCACCGTCGTTCAGCGACACCAGCGGCGCACCCGCCGCGATCGCCATGTCCATGATCTTGTGGATCTTCGTCGCGTGGGCCTCGCCCAGCGCACCGCCGAAGATCCGGAAATCGTGCGCGTACACGAAGACCGTCCGGCCCTCGACCGTCCCCCACCCCGTGATCACACCATCGGTGTAGGGCTTCTTCGCCTCCAGACCGAAACCGGTCGCCCGGTGCCGGCGCAGCTGCTCGACCTCCCGGAACGAACCCTCGTCGAGCAGGAGCGCGATCCGCTCCCGGGCGGTCAGCTTGCCCTTGGCGTGCTGCGCCTCCGTCGCCCGGTCACTCGGCCCACGCCGCGCCTCCTCACGGAGGGAGTGCAGCTCGGCCACGCGTCCACGGGCATCCGTCGGCTCGCTCGAAGTCTGGTCCACAACGGTCATGTACCGACCTTACGAAGTGCGAGCACGAAAACCCTCCGTTGATTCCGCACAGTCTCGGACCCGATCCGCTGTCCGGCCCGGACAGAACCTCCGAAGAATGCAGGGACTCCCCCAGTCGGGACCTTGGGCCTTTGTGCGAGTCCTACAAAACCACGGGACACCCGCAAGAGAAGTTGAAAATTGAACGGAATGGGTCTAGCGTCATTCTCGTTGAAAGTTCAACGAACACGTTGGACCCCGCACCGCCCGCAGCAGGATCTTCCGAGGAGGAAGCCATGGGTCTCTTCACCCGCCGTACCGCCCCCACCGCCGTCGCCACGCTCGAAGTGGACCCCGCGCTCGCCGCCCTCACCGGCGACTACGTCATCGACGCCGCGCACAGCAGCATCGGCTTCACCGTCCGGCACGCGATGGTCACCAACGTGCGCGGCAGCTTCGCCGAGCACGAGGGCACCCTCCACCTCGACGGCAGCGACCCCTCCCGCTCCTCGGCGGTCATCGACGTCAAGATCGCCTCGGTCGGCACCGGCATCGCCGACCGCGACGCCCACCTGCGGGGCGGCGACTTCTTCGACGCGGAGCTCTTCCCGCTGATGACCTTCCACTCCACCGGCGCGGCCGCGCTCGGCGGGGACGCGTACCGCATCACCGGCGAGCTGACGATCAAGGACGTCACCCGCCCGCTCTCCATCGACCTGGAGTTCACCGGCTCGGCCACCGACGTCTACGGCAACGAGCGCGTCGGCTTCGAGGGCGGCGCCGAGATCCTGCGCTCCGACTGGGGCCTGACCTGGAACGCCGCGCTGGAGGCGGGCGGTGTCATGGTCAGCGACAAGGTGAAGCTGACCTTCGACATCTCCGCGATCAAGCAGGCCTGATCCCGGACGGACGCGGCCCCGGGGGGCGGCTACCAGCCGCCCCCGCCGTCGAACCCGCCGCCCCCGTCGAACCCGCCACCGCCGCCGAAGTCCCCGCCGCCGAAGTCGGACGGGTTGAAGTCGGCTCCGGAGACGTCCCCGCCCTCGAAGCCGCTCCCCGCGCCGCCGAAGTCCGAGGCGTAGGCGGGGCTGGACATCATCGAACCGAGCATCGTGCCCATCAGCAGGCCCGGCAGGATGCCCCCGCCGAAGTAGCCGCCGGCCCAGGGACCGTACGCCGGGCCGGCGTCGTAGTACGGGCGCGGCCCGCGCTCGGTGTCGACGGTGCGGACCGCCGGGTCGAGGCCGTCGCGCAGGCGTACGGCGTCCGCCGCGCAGACCGGCACGGTGCGGTGGGCCCCGCCCGCCGGGGCCCAGGCGGCGTCCTCGGTGCTCGGCCCGTGCCGCGGGTCGAAGAAGCAGGGCAGGCGGCGCTCGGGCAGCGGCCGGCCCTGGCGGCGCGCGTCGAGGCTGGCCAGGGCGTACCGGCCGTCCTCCAGCGCCTGGGTCACGCCCTGCACCTCTTCGGGGCGCTGGACCGAGCCCATGATCTGCTTGGCCTTCTCGTACGAGTCGAGGCCCTGTTCGTAGTCCTTGCGCATGGCGTCGTCGGCGCCGGGCTCGCCGGGGTGGAAGTCCAGGCGCTCCAGCTCCTCGCCGAAGGCCGTGATGTCCTCGTCCACGACCACGGAGAGCCGGGCGATCGCCTCGCGCCGCGCCTCCTCCTTCTTCTGGCGGTTCCGCTTCACCAGGAGGTAGACGCCGCCGCCGCCGAGTGCGGCCACCGCGCCGAGGGCGATGAGCCCGCCGACCGGGGCGCCGTCGGAGGCCCCGGTGGTGCCCCAGGAGGCGGGGGCGGTGCCCTTGGCCTGGCTCAGGGCCTGGTCGACGAAGCGGTCGAGCTGGGTGGCCGCGTCCGCCGGGGTGCCGGTCTTCACGGCCTCGGTGAGGTTCCGTACGGCGTTGGCGGGCATCACGGCCCGGTCGGCGCCGGCGTTGAAGCCGTCGCCGAGGCGGATCGCGTACAGCCCGGTGATGCCGGTCTCGGCGCGGATCGCGCCGAGCACCTTGTCCTGCGGGAACTCCGCGGTGGCCGGCAGCACGGCGACGAAGACGGGCTTGCCGGCATCCTTGATCTTGTCGGCCAGGGCGTCGGCCTGCGCCGCGGACAGTTGGTCCCGGGCGCCGGGGTCGACGTAGACCGGGCCCGTCTTGAGGGCCTCCCCCACGGCGGTGACCCCGGTGGCGGCCGATGCCTGCGGGGCGGCCACGAGGGCGGTCGTCGACAGGGCCAGCAGCAGACCGGCCAGCAGCGGTCCGAAACGTACGGATATCAGCCTGGTCCTCATGCGTACGACGCTACCCGAACCGGGTGTTTCCCGTGTTAACGGGACATAAGCCCGGCCGACCCGGCCCTGGCCCGGACGAGCGCCTCGCCGGGCCGGGTGCCGGCGAGGTACGGGCGGTCGGCGTCGACCCGCCGCCGGACTACTCCGCCGGTTCGACGCCCGCGTGGAGCAGACCGAAGGTGTAGGCGTCCTCCAGGGCCTGCCAGGAGGCGGCGATCACGTTGGGGGCGACACCCACCGTGGACCACTCGCGGACGCCGTCCGTCGTGGCGATCAGGACGCGGGTCGTGGACTCCGTGCCGTGCGTGCCCTCCAGGATGCGGACCTTGTAGTCGACCAGCTCGAACTTGGCCAGCTGGGGGTAGAACCGCTCCAGCGCCACCCGCAGGGCCCGGTCCAGGGCGTTGACCGGGCCGTTGCCCTCGGCCGTCGCGACGATCCGCTCGCCCTTGGCCCACAGCTTGACCGTGGCCTCGTTGGCGTGGGTGCCGTCCGGGCGGTCCTCGACGATCGCCCGCCAGGACTCGGTACGGAAGTACTTGCGGGCCCGGCCCTCGACCTCGGCCCGCAGCAGCAGCTCGAAGGAGGCGTCGGCGGCCTCGTACGTGTAGCCCTGGAGCTCCCGCTCCTTGACCCGCTCGACGACCCGGGCGATCAGCGCGCGGTCCCCGCCGAGGTCGACGCCGAGCTCCTTGCCCTTGAGCTCGATGGAGGCGCGGCCGGCCATGTCGGAGACGAGCATGCGCATGGTGTTGCCGACCCGCTCGGGGTCGATGTGCTGGTACAGGTCGGGGTCGACCTTGATGGCCGAGGCGTGCAGGCCGGCCTTGTGCGCGAAGGCGGAGACGCCGACGTAGGGCTGGTGGGTGGAGGGCGTGAGGTTGACGACCTCGGCGATGGCGTGCGAGATCCGGGTCATCTCGGCGAGCGCGCCCGCGGGGAGGACCGTACGGCCGTACTTGATCTCCAGCGCGGCCACGACGGGGAAGAGGTTGGCGTTGCCGACGCGCTCGCCGTAGCCGTTCGCGGTGCACTGGACGTGGGTGGCGCCCGCGTCGACGGCGGCCAGGGTGTTGGCGACGGCGCAGCCGGTGTCGTCCTGGGCGTGGATGCCGAGGCGGGCACCGGTGTCGGCGAGGACGGTCGCGACGGTGGCGGAGATCTGCGCGGGCAGCATGCCGCCGTTGGTGTCGCAGAGGATGACGACGTCGGCGCCGGCCTCGTGGGCGGCGCGCACGACGGACTTGGCGTACTCGGGGTTGGCGCGGTAGCCGTCGAAGAAGTGCTCGCAGTCGACGAAGACGCGGCGGCCCTGTGCGACGAGATGGGCGACGGTGTCGCGGACCATCTCCAGGTTCTCGTCGAGGGTGGTGCGCAGCGCGAGCTCGACGTGCCGGTCGTGGGACTTGGCGACCAGGGTGATGACGGGGGCGCCGGATTCCAGGAGGGCGCGGACCTGGGGGTCCTGGGCGGCGGAGCCGCCGGCCCGGCGGGTGGCTCCGAAGGCGACGAGCCGGGCGTGCTTGAAGTCGATCTCGGCGCGGGCGCGGGCGAAGAACTCCGTGTCGCGGGGGTTGGCGCCGGGCCAGCCGCCCTCGATGAAGCCGACGCCGAAGTCGTCGAGGTGGCGGGCGATCGTCAGCTTGTCCGCGACGGTGAGGTTGATGCCCTCGCGCTGGGCGCCGTCGCGGAGGGTGGTGTCGAAGACGTGGAAGCTGTCGGCGAGACCCGAAGACGGCTCGGTCGGCTCGGTGGGCTCGGTCGGCTCCGTCGCCTCTGTCGTCGTCATGCTGATCTGACTCCTGTCGGATGAGTGGTTCCGGAAGCCCGGGATCCACTGCCCCCATCATCGCGCGCCGCCCGGTCCCGGCATGATTTCGGGCCGGGAAACGAAAAGACCCCTCGCGGGTGCGAGAGGTCTGCGCGCGGGTCTGAGGCACGGTGGCCGCTGCCGCGAAGGTCTTCCACGGTTCAGCGGTCACTGAGGACCGGCGCGCTGCTGTCCATAATCATGAGCTGAGCAGGCACGTTCGCAGTGTGCCATACCGTTCGCCGTGCGTGGACGGCGATCTCACGATGCGGGCAGCCCCGCACGGGTGGGGGCCCGGGGGTCAGGCCGGGGCGGTGAGGGTGTCGGTGAGGAACTCCCGTACGTGTTCGAGGATGTCGTCGCGCCCTATCCCGGGCAGGCCGACGGCGACCTGGATGCTGAAGCCGTCGAGGAGGGCCCTGATCCTGGCGGCGAACCGGTCGGGGTCCACCGGCCGGAACTCCCCGCGCGAGACGCCCTCGGCGAGCAGGGCGACCAGGTCGCGGTGCCAGGCGCCCTCGATGGCGGCCTGCCGGTCGCGTTCCTGCGGGCCGGCGTTCTGGGAGCGGTTCCAGACTTCCAGCCACAGGGTCCAGTGCGGGTCGCGGGGGCCGTCGGGGACGTACAGGTCGACGTACGCCTGGAGGCGCTCGCGCACCGGGCCGCGGCGGGACAGCAGGGCCCGTCGCTGGGTGCCCAGGGCGGTCTCGCTCCACTCCAGGGTCCGCAGCAGGAGCTCGTCCTTGCTGCCGAAGTAGTAGAGGAGGTGGCCGCTGCTCATGCCGACCTGGCGGCCCAGGCCGGCCATGGTCAGGCCCTCCAGACCGCGCTCGGCGATCGTGGCCATGGCGGCGACGAGTACGTCCTCGCGCGGGGGCGCGTTCTTGCGCGCCGCCCGTACCGGTACTCCACCCGCCACCATGGGCCACTCCTTCATCAGGTCCGCCGCAGGTCAGACCTTCGGCTGCTGCTGGGTGATGCAGTGGATACCGCCACCCCCGGCGAAAATCGTACGTGCGTCAACGAGGGTCACGGTCCGCTCGGGGAACAGGCCGCGGAAGATCTCGGCGGCCTCCTCGTCGCGCGGGTCGTCGAAGGCGCACAGCACGACGCCTCCGTTGCAGAGGTAGTGGTTGATGTACGAGTAGTCGACCCACTCGCCGTCCTCCTCCAGCACCGTCGGGGCCGGGACCTCCACGACCTCCAGCAGCCGGCCGCGCGCGTCGGTGGAGGAGCGCAGGATGGCGGCGATGGTCTTGCAGCGCTCGTGGTCGGGGTGGGCGGGGTCGGGCTGGGTGTGGACCATGACCACGCCGGGGCGGGCGAACGCGGCGACGATGTCGACGTGGCCCTGGGTGCCGTAGGTGCCGTAGTCGCCGGCCAGGCCGTACGGGAGCCAGATCGCCTTGGTGGTGCCGAGGTGGGCGTGGATCTCGGCCTCGACCTGCTGGCGGGTCCAGCCGGGGTTGCGGCCCTCGCCGAGCTGCACGGTGTCGGTGAGGAGCACGGTGCCCTCGCCGTCGACGTGGATGGCGCCGCCCTCGTTGACGAGCCGGGTGCTGTACGTGCGGGTGCCGGCCAGGTCGGAGACGTGGCGGGCGACCTTGGAGTCGTGCTCCCAGCGGGCCCACTCCTGGGCGCCCCAGCCGTTGAAGGTCCAGTCGACCGCGGCCAGTTCGCCCGCGTCGTTGGTGACGAAGGTGGGGCCGATGTCGCGCATCCAGGCGTCGTCGAGTTCGCGCTCGACGAGCTGTACGTCCTCGCCGACGACCGCGCGGGCGCTCTCGGCGTCGCCCGGGGAGACGACGAGGGTCACGGGCTCGTACGAGCGGACCGCGCGGGCGACGGCGCCCCATGCCTCGCGGGCCTCGGCGAGCTCCTGCTCGTTGGTGAAGGTGGGGTTGGGGCTGGGCCAGGCCATCCAGGTGCGCTCGTGCGGGGTCCACTCGGCGGGCATCCGGAATCCGGCGTCGGCGGGCTTGTTCGTGGTCATGGCAGGGGTCCTTAAGGGCTCTGCAAGCGGGGCGGCTTACAAGAAGTACAGGCGGTTCAGGGAGACCGATTCGGCCGCTTCGGAGCGCAGCGGTTCGCCGTCGAGGGAGACGAGTCCGCTGCGCGCGTCCACGTCGACCGCGCCCACCCGGGAGTTCAGGAGCATGTCCTTCGGGCCGATGCCGCGGGTGCCGCGGACGGCGACGCGGCGACGGCGCGTGGGCATCTCGTCGGAGCCGAGCGCGGCGGCCGCGGCGGAGACGAAGGCGACGGAGATGTCGGCGGGGGTGGCGCCGTGGGCGCCGAACAGGGGGCCGAGCACGAGCGGTTCGCAGGTGTCGGTGGCGGCGTTGGGGTCGCCGGTGACGCCGTAGGCGGGGAAGCCGGATTTGAGGACGAGCTGTGGTTTGGCGCCGAAGAACGGGGGGCGCCACAGCACGATGTCGGCGAGTTTGCCGACCTCGATGGAGCCGATCTCGTGGGACAGACCGTGGGCGATGGCCGGGTTGATGGTCAGCTTGGCCATGTAGCGCAGGACGCGGGCGTTGTCGTCGCCCTCGCCGTCACCGGCCAGCGGTCCCAGCTCGCCCTTCATCTTGGCGGCCATGGCGAACGTGCGGCGGATGGTCTCGCCGGCCCGGCCCATGCCCTGGGCGTCGGAGGAGGTGATGCCGATCGCGCCCAGGTCGTGCAGGACGTCCTCGGCCCCCATCGTCCCGGCGCGGATCCGGTCGCGAGCCATCGCCGCGTCGCCGGGCAGGTCCGGCTTCAGGTCGTGGACCGAGACGATCATGCCGTAGTGCTCGGCGACCGCGTCCCGCCCGAAGGGCAGGGTGGGATTGGTGGAGGAACCGATCACGTTCGGCACGCCCGCCATCTTCAGCACGTTGGGCACGTGCCCGCCGCCGCAGCCCTCGATGTGGAAGGCGTGGATGGTCCGGCCGTCCAGGACGCGCAGGGTGTCCTCGACGGACAGGCATTCGTTGAGGCCGTCGCTGTGCAGGGCCACCTGCACGTCGTGCTCCTCGGCCACCCGCAGCGCGGTGTCCAGGGCCCGGGTGTGGGCGCCCATGTCCTCGTGGACCTTGAAACCGCTGGCTCCGCCCTCGGCCAGCGCCTCGACCAGCGGGGCCGCGTCCGAGGACGAACCGCGGGCCAGGAAACCGATGTTCACCGGCCAGGCGTCGAAGGCGTTGAAGGCGTGTTTGAGCGCCCACGGCGAGTTGACGCCGACGCCCCAGACCGGGCCGAACTCCTGGCCGATGATCGTGGTGACGCCCGCGGCGAGCGAGGCCTCCATGATGCGCGGGGACAGCAGGTGGACGTGCGTGTCCACGGCTCCGGCGGTGGCGATCAGGCCTTCTCCGGAGACGATCGAGGTGCCGGTGCCGACGACGACGTCGACGCCGTCGAGGGTGTCGGGGTTGCCGGCCCGGCCGATCGCGTGGATGCGGCCCTCGCGGATGCCGATGGACACCTTGCGGATCCCGAGGACCGCGTCGATGACCAGGACGTTGCTGATCACGACGTCGCAGGTCTCGCGGACGGCGGCGGCCTTCAGGTGCAGGCCGTCGCGGGCCGTCTTGCCGAAACCGGCCAGGAACTCGTCGCCGGGCTTCTGCGCGTCGTGCTCCACCCGGACGGTGAGCCCGGAGTCGCCGAGCCGTACCCGGTCGCCGGCGCGGGGACCGAAGACGGAGGCGTACTCGCGCGGGTCGATGTGCCGGCTGCCGGGGGCGCAGTGGTCGCTGTGCGGGGTCTTCTTGCTCACGCCGGGTCTCCGTCCGCGGTGTCGGTGGCGGTGTCGGTGGCGACGACGCCGAGGTAGCCGCAGGCCGCGGCACGGCGCAGGGCCTCTTCCTTCGCTCCGGGGGCGTCCAGCGGGCCGTCGACCAGGCCCGCGAAGCCGATGGCGATGCGCTCGCCGCCGATCGGGACGAGCCCGACCTCGGCCTCGCCGTGCGGGTCGAACCGTACGGAGGAGCCGGCGGGCACGCACAGGCGCATGCCGTAGGCGGCGGCCCGGTCGAAGTCGAGCCGGGGGTTGGCCTCGAAGAAGTGGAAGTGGGAGGTGACGCTCACCGGCACGGAGGCGGTGTTGCGCACGTGCAGGTGCAGCTGCGGCTCGGGCTGCGGCGCGCCCGGGCCCGGTACGACCGCGCCGGGGGCCTCGTCGCCGAGCGAGGCGGCGCCCCGGATGGGCGCGGAGACCACCGCCAGGCGGGAGCCGTCGTCGAAGACGGCCTCCACGTGCACCTCGGTGACCACGTCGGACACGCCGGGCAGTACGTCGTCCGGGCCGAGCACGCCGCGGGCCTCCTCGATGGCCTCCGCCAGGCGCTTGCCGTCGCGCGCGGCCTCGCAGACGGTGTCGGCGATCAGCGCCGTGGCCTCCGGGACATTGAGCTTCAGGCCCCGGGCCCGCCGGGCCCGGGCCAGTTCCGCGGCGCTGCGCAACAGCAGCCGGTCGCGCTCCGTAGGGGTCAGCCGCACGCCGATCCACCACCTCTTGAGTCGATGGGTTAGAGCATCACTCTAACTCTTCATTTCCTTGCAGGGAATCATTGACCTGGGGGCAAAGCCTGAGTCACATTGAGTGTCGCTCAAACACCTGCGCAACCACCCCCCGCCCTGCCAAGGGAGTCCCCCATGCCCATCGAACAGCGCGGAGTCGACACCGTCCCGGAGGAGGAGCGGACGAGCGGTCCCCGCGACCTCGTCGCGATCCTCCTCGGCTCGAACCTCTGCCTCGGTGTGATCGTCTTCGGCTGGCTGCCGCCGTCCTTCGGACTGGGGCTGTGGCCTTCGGTCACGGCCGTCGTGACCGGCACCCTCGTCGGCATCGCCTTCACCGCTCCGCTCGCGCTGGTCTCCCTGCGCACCGCGACCAACCTGTCCACCTCCAGCGGCGCCCAGTTCGGCGTCCGCGGCCGGCTGGTCGGCTCGGTGGTGGGCCTCCTGCTCTCGCTCGGCTACACCGCGCTGACCCTGTGGATCGGCGGCGACGTGATGGTCGGGGCCCTGTCCCGGCTCACCGGGCTGCCCGACACCGGCCTCACCCGGGCCGCGATGTACGGCGTACTGGCCGCCTGTACCGTCGTCGGGGCCGTCTTCGGCTACCGGCTGCTGCTGCGCATGAGCAAGGTCCTGTCGGTCGCCATGGTGGTCCTGCTGGCCGTCGGCGTCCTCGCCTACGCCCCCGACTTCACCGCCGCCGCGCCGCCGGACACCTCGTACCTGCTGGGTTCCTTCTGGCCCACGTGGCTGCTCGCCACCGTCGCCGCCGGGCTCAGCGGCCCGGTGGCCTTCATCACCCTGCTCGGCGACTACACCCGCTACATCTCCCCGCGCCGGCACAGCTCCCGCAAGGTGCTCTGGGCCACCGCCGTCGGCCTGCTGTTCGGCCTGCTGATCCCGCAGCTCTTCGGCACGTACACCGCGCTCGCCGCCCGCGCCGGAGCCGACTACGCCGGGCCGCTCGTGGCCGCCGCCCCGTTCTGGTACCTGGTCCCGCTGCTGGTGGCGGCCGCGGCCGGGTCCGTCGGCAACGCCGGCCTGATGCTCTACTCCATGGGCCTGGACCTCGACGCGATCGTCCCGAAGGCCACCCGGACCACGGCCACCCTGGTCGCCGCGGCCGTCGCCACCGCGTTCGTCTTCATCGGCTCCTTCGGCTGGAACGCCCAGGCGGCGATGACCTCCTTCGTCCTCCTCCTCACCGCAATCGGCACCCCTTGGGCCGTCATCACCCTGATCGGGTACGTGCGCTGCCGCGGCCGGTACGACGAGAAGTCACTCCAGGTGTTCAACCAGCGGGCCCGCGGCGGCGTCTACTGGTACAGCGGGGGGTGGAACCCGCGTGCGACGGTGTCCTGGGCACTCGGAGCCCTGACCGGCCTCGCGGCCGTCACCACACCGTTCTACGAGGGCCCCCTGCTGGCGCTCACGGGCGGCGTGGACTGCAGCTTCGTCCTCTCGGGACTCGTCGGCGGGCTGGTGTACGCCGCGCTGACCTCCCGGTCCGCGGCCGCCGTGCCCGCCGGTCCCGCACAGGAACAAGGGGAGAACACGGAACACGTATGGACGAGCTCGCAGGCCCTGTGATCATCCGCATCCTCAAGGGGATCGGCTGGTTCTTCTACTTCTTCGGCGACGCCCTGGTCAGCATGCTGCCGGACGGCTCCGCGCGGGTCGACGCGCGGCGCGCCAGGCGGGCCGCGCGCAAGCGGGGCCGCTGATCCGGGCCCGCGGACAGGGCGCCCGCGCGGGCGTGCGTACGACAGGAGGGCCCCCGGCCGATGCGGTCGGGGGCCCTCCTGTCGTGAGCGGGGCGCGGGGCGCGCCCGTACGGCTAGCCGAGCGGGTGCATCCAGCCGTGGGCGTCGGCGGCGCGTCCGGTCTGGAGGTCGAGGAGCGCCTTGCGGAGCTCCATCGTGACCTCGCCGGGCTCGCCGTCGCCCTGGATCCAGTCGGCGCGGGCGGACTTGACCGAGCCGACCGGGGTGATGACGGCCGCGGTGCCGCAGGCGAACACCTCGGTGAGGGTGCCGTTCTCGTTGTCGCGCTTCCAGTCCTCGGTGGTGATCCGGCCCTCCTCGGCGGTGTAGCCGAGGTCGCGGGCGATGGTGAGGAGGGAGTCGCGGGTGATGCCCGGCAGCAGCGAGCCGGTGAGCTCCGGGGTGACGATGCGCCGGGTGCCGTCCGCCTCGGTGTACACGAAGTACAGGTTCATGCCGCCCATCTCCTCGATCCAGCGGTGCTCGACGGCGTCGAGCCACACGACCTGGTCGCAGCCGTGGGAGGCGGCCTGGGCCTGGGCGACGAGGGAGGCCGCGTAGTTGCCGCCGGTCTTCGCGGCGCCGGTGCCGCCCTTGACCGCGCGGACGTACTCCTCGGAGAGCCAGACGGAGACGGGCTTCACGCCGCCGGGGAAGTAGGCGCCCGCCGGGGAGGCGATGACCATGAAGAGGAACTCGTTGGCCGGGCGGACGCCCAGGCCGACCTCGGAGGCGAACATGAAGGGCCGCAGGTAGAGGGAGGCCTCACCGGAGTCCGGCACCCAGGCGCAGTCCTGCGCGATGAGGGCGTCGCACGCGGCGATGAACAGGTCCGACGGCAGTTCCGGCATGGCCATGCGGCGGGCGGAGGCCTGGAAGCGCGCGGCGTTGGCCTCGGGGCGGAAGGTGGCCACGCTGCCGTCGGGCTGCTTGTACGCCTTGAGACCCTCGAAGATCGTCTGCGCGTAGTGCAGGGTCATGTTGGCCGGGTCCATCGACAGCGGCGCGTACGGGACGAGCTCGGCGTCGTGCCAGCCGCGGCCCTCGGTCCACTTGATGGTCACCATGTGATCGGTGAAGTGGCGGCCGAAACCGGGGCTGGTCAGGATCGCCTCTCGCTCCGCGTCGGACAGAGGGTTCGAGGAGGGCTTCAGCTCGATCGTGGGCGTCGTCATGAGTGCTTGTCCTTCACCGGTTGGGTAGGGCGGACCGCGCTCACGGCGTACTAGGACGTCCGAGCTTCCCCGTATTCCGCGGCCTCGCGTTCGATTATCGCCCGCGGGCAGGCTTCGGTGAAACGGGGCGTTTGCGGCCCAGGGGAGATGGTGGCACCCGGGGCCGCACAGGAGAAGCCGCCGGGTCCGATGGTCGCGACCCGGCGGCTTCCTGAGGTGGAGCGGCGGGTCAGCCGGCTACTCGCGCGGCGAGGGCGTCGCCGATCGCGTCGGTGGAACGGAAGGTGCCGTCGCGCTCGGCCAGGTCGGCGGAGACCGCGTCCTCGATGCGGACGGCCTGGGCCTCGTAGCCGAGGTGGCGCAGCAGGAGGGCGACGGACAGGATCGTCGCGGTCGGGTCGGCCTTGCCGGTGCCCGCGATGTCCGGGGCCGAACCGTGGACGGGCTCGAACATGGACGGGAAGGCGCCGGTCGGGTTGATGTTCCCGGAGGCGGCGAGGCCGATACCGCCGGTCACGGCCGCGGCCAGGTCGGTGAGGATGTCACCGAAGAGGTTGTCCGTGACGATGACGTCGAAGCGCTCGGGCTGGGTGACGAAGAAGATCGTCGCCGCGTCGACGTGCAGGTAGTCGGTGGTGACCTCGGGGTACTCCTGGCCGACCTTGTCGAAGGTGTTCTTCCACAGGTGGCCCGCGTACACGAGGACGTTGTTCTTGTGGACCAGCGTCAGCTTCTTGCGGGGGCGGGCGTTGGCCCGCTCGTACGCGTCGCGGACGACGCGCTCCACGCCGTAGGCGGTGTTGACGCTGACCTCGGTGGCCACCTCGGCCGGGGTGCCGGTGCGCAGCGAGCCGCCGTTGCCGGTGTACGGGCCTTCGGTGCCCTCGCGGACCACGACGAAGTCGATCTCCGGACGGCCGGCGAGCGGGGTGGCCGTGTTGGGGAAGAGCTTCGAGGGGCGCAGGTTGATGAAGTGGTCGAAGGCGAAGCGGAGCTTCAGCAGCAGACCGCGCTCCAGGACGCCCGACGGGACCGACGGGTCGCCGATGGCGCCCAGCAGGATCGCGTCGTGGTGCTTGAGGGCTTCGAGCTCCGCGTCCGGGAGGGTCTCACCGGTGCGGTGCCAGCGCTGGGCGCCGAGGTCGTATTCCTTGGTCTCCAGCTTCACATCCTGGGGCAGGACCGCGGTAAGGACCTTGAGTCCCTGAGCCACGACTTCCTGGCCGATGCCATCACCGGGGATCACTGCGAGATTGATGCTGGTCGACATGGCGAAACCGTACTCCGTGTCCCAGCCCTCAGACATATCGCGTCCACCATGTGGACCCGTGTGGACGCGACATGTCAGCCGACCAGGGGTGTGAGGGGGAGGTGCCCCGGTGAATCCGGGACACCGGTGGACCCCGGGACCCAGTGGCCTCAGGGGTTCAGTGGTGCAGTGGCCTCAGTGGCCGGTCGAGCCGCCGTTGTCGCGGCGGTCCAGGGCGCGCTGGAGGGCGGCTGCGGCGTTCTTGCGGTCGGCGTCGGCCGGGGAGGAGTGGCGGACGCGGCGGGCTGCGGCGGTGGTGGGGGTCATGGTGATCGACTCCTTGAGATCACGGCGTGGCGGGGCCACGGATGAGGGGTTCCTTCAAGGCGCCGGAAGAGGCGGGGAGCTGGGCGCCGCAGGGGTTGCCTGCCAGGGGCGCGCGCTCTCGACCGCCATTCGCCGGATCGGCGAGACGTTCGGCTCCTACAAAGCTAGGGCAGGTCCGGCTGTATGTCTCCGCAATTACTCGGACTTCCTACTATCTGAGACGCGGAACCCCCGAAATGGACCTCCTCACGACTCCGTTTTCAGACCGTCTCAGCCTTGAGTTCCCTGATCAGAGCGCGAATGGCGAGGGTTGCCGCGGATTCCGGTGTGGTGACGTATCCCACCTGCCTCACCGGCCCCGATGGGCCCAGGCCGACGGTCTCCACGGCGTCCGTGGCCTCGCGCAGCGAGAGCTCGGGCAGGATCGCCATGCCCAGGCCCCGGCCGACCATGGTCAGCACCATCGCGTCGTCCTCCGCCTTCACCGTCGCCGATGGGATCCAGTCCTGGGACCGCCACCACTCGCGGGTGTAGGAGCCGCAGTTCTCGTCCCAGTCCAGCAGGGGCAGCGCCTTCGGGTCCGGGTGTCCGGCGGGGTGCACCAGCGCGTACGTCTCCCGGGCGAGCACCCCGCTCAGCAGGCCGGGCGGTACGGAACTCCCCGGGCCCAGCGTCGCGATGCCCAGGTCGGCGCGCCCCGCGGCGACCTCCCCCGCGGTTCCGGCGCCGAGTTCGCGCACCACCCGCACCTCGGGCCGGATCCCGGGGTGCCGGGCGGTCAGGCGCGCCAGCGCGGGCGGCAGCAGGTGCAGGGCCGCGCTGCGGAAGGCGGCGATGCGCAGGACCCCGGCCGCCGCGTCCCGCCCGGCCCCGCTCCGGCCGGCGGCGCGCGCCTCCGCGCCCAGTACCTCGTACAGCCGCAGGATGCGCCGGCCGAGGGCGACAGCCCGCTCCCCCGCCGGGGTGGGCGCGGCCCCGGTCCGGCCGCGCTCGAAGAGCACCGCGCCGACCTTGGCCTCGCTGCCGCGCACCGCGTGCGAGACGGCCGACTGGCCGATCCCGAGCCGGGCGGCCGCGGCGGTGAAGCCGCCCGTCTCGGCGACGGCGACCAGGATCCGCAGTTCCTGCGGGAGGAGTTCGGCCACGGGGCCCTCACCTCGTTCTATGAGCGGGATTCATGGAAGGACGGCTGTCATGAACGCAACCCCCTGCCCGGCCGGGAGATTCCTTCCTAGCGTCTGGGCCATGACCACGCAGACCGCTCTCGCCGTCCACCAGACCGCCCGCCCCTCCGGCTTCCCCTCGGCCGGCGACTTCGCCTTCGTCGAGTTCCCCGTCCCGGAGCCGGCCCCCGGGACCGCGCTGGTGGAGAACCTGCTGCTCTCGGTGGACCCGTACCACCGGGGCCTGATGGACGGCGGCGAGGACGGCTTCGCCCTGGGCGCCCCGCTGGAGGGCCGCTCCGTGGGCCGCGTCGTGGCCTCCCGCGATCCGGGCCTCGCCGAGGGCGACCTCGTCTTCCACCGCGCGGGCTGGCGCACCCACGCGCTGGTCACCCTCGGGAGCGACGGCACCCGCAGGCTGCCGGGCCACGAGGGCGTCCCGCTGGAGGCGTACCTGTCGGTCCTCGGCGGCACCGGCCTGACCGCGTACGCCGCCCTCACCCGCACCGCCGCCCTGCGGCCGGGCGAGGACCTCTTCGTCTCCGCCGCCGCGGGCGGGGTCGGCACCGCCACCGGGCACATCGCCCGGCTGCTCGGCGCCCGCCGGATCATCGGCAGCGCGGGCTCGGCGGCCAAGGTCCGCCACCTCACGGAGCACCTCGGCTTCGACGCGGCCTTCGACTACCACGACGGGCCGGTGGGCGAGCAGCTGGCGAAGGCCGCGCCGGACGGGATCGACGTCTACGTGGACAACGTCGGCGGGGAGCACCTGGAGGGCGCGATCGACGCCCTGCGCGAGTTCGGGCGGATCGCCTGGGTCGGTGCGATCTCGATGTACAACGGCGACCGGTCACCGGCCGCGCCCCGCAACCTCTTCGAGGTCGTACACAAGTCGCTGCGCCTGGAAGGGGTATTGGTTCGCCATCACACCAATCTCCAGGAGGAGCTGGAGGCCCTCCTCGTGCCTCATCTGCGCAGTGGCCGGATCGGTACCGATACCACCGTTGTGCAGGGGTTCGAGCACACGGTGGACGCCTTCCTGGGCATGCTCCGGGGGGAGAACCTGGGCAAGATGCTCGTCCGCACCGGCGGCTGATTCCGGCCACCCGGAAGTTCACCGACTTCTTACCGCACGGATGTAGACCTTTGGACCCGGCGCCGTCACTCTTGCCGTCAATGTGCCAGCGGGGCACTTGAGTTGGAGGCGGGCAGCCAGTGACACCGATCAGCCGCAGAGGATTCGTGGGAATCGGCGCCGGGCTCGTGGCGGGGGCGACCCTGCCCTCGGTCGGGCCGGCGTCGGCGGCCGCGGCCGCCGCGACCGGCACGATCACCGACGTGAAGCACGTGGTGGTCCTGATGCAGGAGAACCGCAGCTTCGACCACTACTTCGGCAGGCTGAAGGGCGTACGAGGCTTCGCCGACCGCGCCGCGGGCAACATCCCGGGCGGCTGGGGCACCTTCAACCAGCCCAACTGGGGCGGCCGCCAGTACCCGTGGAAGCTGTCCGCCACCCCGCCCGCGGGCGGCGCCGACAGCGAGACCCTGGCCCAGTGCACCGGCGACCTCCCGCACAGCTGGACCTCGCAGCACGCCGCCTGGAACACGGGCCGGATGGACAACTGGGTCACCGGTGTCGGCAACGCGCGCACCCTCGGCTACCTGGACCGCAAGGACATTCCGTTCCACTACGGTCTCGCCGACCACTACACGGTCTGCGACGCCTACTTCTGCTCCGCCCTCAGCGCCACCGGCCCCAACCGCACCTTCCTGTGGAGCGGCCGGATCGACGCCTCCAGCAAGGACGGCGGCGACGAGTCCGGCCTGACCTGGGAGACGTACGCGGAGGCCCTCCAGCGGGCCGGCATGAGCTGGAAGGTCTACCAGAACGCCCAGGACAACTACGGGGACAACGGTCTGGCCTACTTCAAGAACTTCACGGACGCGGCCCCCGGCAACCCGCTGTACGACCGGGGCATGAGCTCGGTGCCGCGCGTCACCGGCTCCACCCCGGACGACATCGCGGCCGCCATCCGCGCCGACGTCGTGGCCGGCACCCTGCCGCAGGTGTCCTGGGTCGTGGCGAACGAGGCCTTCTCGGAGCACCCCTACGCCCCGCCCGGCGACGGCGCCCACTTCGTGGACCTGGTCTACCGGGCGCTCGCCGCGAACCCGGAGGTCTTCGACTCCACCGTCCTGTTCCTCAACTACGACGAGAACGACGGGTTCTTCGACCACGTCCCGCCGCCGGTCGCCCCGCCCGGCACCCCCGACGAGTACCTCGACGGCGCCCCCATAGGCCTCGGCTTCCGCGTCCCGATGCTCGTGATGTCCCCCTGGACGCGGGGCGGCTGGGTCAGCTCGGAGGTCTTCGACCACACCTCGGTGCTGCGGTTCATGGAGACCTGGACCGCGGCCCTCGGCACCCCGGCCGCCTGCCCGAACATCAGCGCCTGGCGCCGCAAGGTCGTCGGCGACCTGACCGGGGTCTTCGACTTCGCCCGCCCCGTCTACGGGGTCCCCGCCGGGCTCCCCTCGACCGCCAAGGTCATCGGGCAGGCGACCTGCGGCCCGCTCCCCAACCCGGTGCCGCAGGACAACGCCCTGCCCGCGCAGGAGACGGGCACGCGCCCGGCCCGCACCCTGCCCTACCAGGTGAACGGCAACCTGGACCGGCTGGAGTTCGGGGCCGCCGGCCAGATCGTGGCCTGGTTCTCGATGACCAACCAGGGCGCCCAGGCGAAGCGGGCGGCGCACTTCTCGATCCACCCCCACCAGCACCGGGACACGGCCGCCTGGCAGTACACGGTGGACCCGGGAGCCGCCACGTCCGACTACTTCCACATCGGGCTCGGGCACGGCTCCGGCAAGTACGACATCTCGATGTACGGCCCGAACCGCTTCCTGCGCCGCTTCATCGGCGACGCGGCGAAGCCGGGCAAGTCGCTGGAGGTCGCGGCCCGCTTCGCGGTCGAGCCGGGCACCGGCAAGACGGCGATCTGGTTCAAGATGACGAACGCCTCCGCCGCGCCGGTCACCTTCACCGTCCGCTCCAACGCATACCGCACGGACGGCCCGTGGACGTACACCGTCCCGGCGGGTTCCTCGCGCGAGGACTGGTTCAACGCGGTGGCCTACAACAAGGGCTGGTACGACTTCACGGTCCTGGCCGACTCCGACGGCACCTGGTCCCGCCGCTACACGGGCCACATCGAGACGGGCGCGCCCAGCGTCTCGGGGTCGTAGCGGCGGCGTCCGGCGGTCCCCCGGCCTACAGGACGTCCCCGTCCCGCCAGTCGAAGTCGAGCCGCCCGGCCGGGTCCGGCGGGACGCCGCCGGGCGGCGTCCACACGTAGGTGGAGCCCTCCTCGTCGGGCAGCCGCTCGGGGCCGGCCGGTCCGAGTACCCCGATCGGGCCGGGGTGCGGGCGCCAGCCGCGGCCCTCGTACAGGGCGGCCCCGGCCTCCGACGCGGACAGCGCGCCCAGGACGTAGGCATCGCCGATCACGCGTTCCAGGGCCGCCATGACCTGCCCGGCGAGCCCGCGCCGGCGCCGGTCGGCCCGGACGGCCACGGCCTCGACGTAGCCGGTGCGCAGGGCCCGGCCCCGGTGCAGCACCCGGCGCTGCACGACGCTGCCGTGCGCGACGAGCGGCCCGCCCGGGCCGCCCTCGCGGAGCAGGACGTGCAGGCCGCCGAGGGCGTGCTCGAAGTCCTCGTCGGCGAAGTCCCCGTCGAAGGCGGCGTCGAGCAGGGCCCGGATCTCGCGCGGCTCACCGGGTCCGAGCTGGGCGGTGTGGGCCAGGGTCAGGGTGACGGTCATGCCGGGACCGTACCAACGCCCCCGAGCCGCCCGCGCAGCCTTTCCCGTTCGGCACCGGTCAGCCCGGCCGCGCGCAGGTAGGCCTCCGCGTCCAGCCGTCCGGCGGCGTCCTCCGCGAGGGCGTGCACGGTGGTGCCGAGTCCCGAGACGTGCTCCTCGATCTCCGAGGAGTCGTACGGGCGGCCCTGCGCCGCGTACCGGGCGCGCACCCGCGGCTCGCTCAGCCCGTGGTCGTCGGCGACCTCCCGCGGGGTCGCGCCCGCCAGCCGCAGCAGGACGAGGGCGACGATCCCGGTGCGGTCGCGGCCCAGGCCGCAGTGGAAGGCGACGCCTCCGGGCGCGGCCCCGGCGACGGCGCGGGCGACGGCCGCCACGCGGTCGGGGAAGCGCTCCAGGAAAGGCCGGAAATACGCGGGGGTGCCGAAGCCCGGAGTGCCCCACCACACGTCCCAGAAGTCCCGGTGCTCGATGCCGTCGAGGGGGATCCGCAGGGTCGTCAGGCCGGCCGGGCGCGGGGCGTGGTCCACCCCCCTCTCGTCGTCGTTGCGCAGGTCGACGACGGTCCGCACGCCGTGCGCGGCCAGTGCGGTCCAGCCGCGTGCGGTGAGCCCGTCGAGGCTGTCGGCCCGTACGAGGGCCCCCGGCGGGAGGGTTCCCAGCCCGCCGAGGTCGCGGGCGTTGAAGCAGCCCTCCCAGTCCACGAATCGACCGACGTTCGCCACGGTCATAGCCCCCCTGTCAGTACACAACGGACAATGGTTCATGACGTGACCCTGGCATCAGGCGGTTGCGCGGCCCGAAGATCTGCCCATGTCGCCAACTACGCAGCAGTGGACGCCCACCCACGGCCAGCCCTACCGGCCCGTCGCCTACAGGCCCGCGCGCATGCCGAGCCGGGAATCCCTCGCCCGCGCGGCGGAACTGAGGCAACGGATGGACGAGCGGCGCACGGTCCGCCACTTCTCCCCCGATCCGGTCCCCGACCAGGTCGTCCGCGACGCCATCGCCTGCGCCGCCACCGCCCCCTCCGGAGCCCATCAGCAGCCGTGGACGTTCGTCCTGGTCAAGGACCCGGCCATCCGCCGGCAGATCCGGGCCGCCGCCGAACAGGAGGAGCAGATCTCCTACGACGGCCGCCTGGGCGACGAGTGGCTCGCCGCCCTGCGCCCCATCGGCACGGACGCCGTGAAGACCCACCTCACCGACGCGCCCGCGCTGATCGTGGTGTTCCAGCAGCGCTACTGGCTCGGCCCGGACGGTACGAAGCGCAAGCACTACTACGTGGACGAGTCGGTCGGCATCGCGGTCGGCATGCTGCTGTCCGCCCTGCACCTCAGCGGCCTCGCCGCACTGATCCACACGCCGAGCCCGATGCGCTTCCTCGGGCACGTCCTGAACCGCCCCGAGAACGAGAAGGCCTTCGCGGTGCTGCCGGTCGGCTACCCCGCCGACGACTGCGAGGTTCCCGACCTCGTCCGCAAGTCCCTGGAGCAGGTCATGGTCGAGGTCTGAACGCCCGGCGCCGCCCCGTGGGACCGTCCGGGCGGAGCCGCCTGGAAATTGGAACCGCCCCCGCTCCGGACTTGGGGGTACCGGAGCGGGGGCGGGGTTCAGCCGTGGGCCGTGATCAGCCCATGTGGGGGTAGCCGTACTCGGTCGGCGGGACCAGGGTCTCCTTGATGGAGCGGGTCGAGGTCCAGCGCAGCAGGTTCGAGGCCGCGCCGGCCTTGTCGTTCGTGCCCGAGGCACGGCCGCCGCCGAAGGGCTGCTGGCCGACGACGGCGCCGGTCGACTTGTCGTTGATGTAGAAGTTGCCCGCCGCGAAGCGGAGCTTCTCCATCGTGTCGGCGGCCGCGTAGCGGTCCTGCGCGATGACGGCGCCGGTCAGGGCGTACGCCGAGACGCTCTCCATCTGCGCGAGCATCTCGTCGTACTTGTCGTCCTCGTAGACGTGGACCGCGAGGATCGGGCCGAAGTACTCGGTCGTGAAGACCTCGTTCTCCGGGTCGGTGCAGGCGATGACGGTCGGGCGGACGAAGTAGCCCTCCGTGTCGTCGTAGGTGCCGCCCGCGACGATCGTGCAGGTCGGGTCGGCCTTCGCACGGTCGATCGCGGCCTTGTTCTTCGCGAAGGAACGCTCGTCGATGACCGCGCCGATGAAGTTGGTCAGGTCGCGGACGTCACCCATGGCGATGCCGTCGACCTCGGCCGCGAACTGCTCCTTGAAGCCGTCGTTCCAGATCGAGGCCGGAACGTAGGCGCGCGAGGAGGCCGAGCACTTCTGGCCCTGGAACTCGAAGGAGCCGCGGGTCAGGGCGGTCTTCAGGATGCCGCGGTCCGCGGACGGGTGCGCGACGACGAAGTCCTTGCCGCCGGTCTCGCCGACCAGACGCGGGTAGGAGCGGTACTTCTCGATGTTGTTGCCGACCGTCTTCCACAGGTACTGGAAGGTCTTGGTCGAGCCGGTGAAGTGGATGCCGGCCAGCTCGGGGTGGTTCAGGGCCACCTCGGAGACGGCGATGCCGTCACCGGTCACCAGGTTGATGACGCCCTTGGGCAGGCCGGCCGCCTCCAGGAGCTCCATCAGCAGGACGGCGGAGTGCGTCTGCGTCGGGGACGGCTTCCACACGACCACGTTGCCCATGAGGGCCGGGGCGGTCGGCAGGTTGCCGGCGATAGCCGTGAAGTTGAACGGCGTGATCGCGTAGACGAAGCCCTCCAGCGGGCGGTGGTCGCTGCGGTTCCACACGCCCGCGGAGTTCGCGGCCGGCTGCTCGGCGAGGATCTGCCGGGCGAAGTGGACGTTGAAGCGCCAGAAGTCGACGAGCTCGCAGGGAGTGTCGATCTCCGCCTGCTGGGCGGTCTTGGACTGGCCCAGCATGGTGGACGCGGCCAGCTTCTCGCGCCACGGGCCGGCCAGCAGCTCGGCGGCGCGCAGGATGATCGCGGCACGGTCGTCGAAGTCCATCGCGCGCCAGGCCGGGGCGGCGGCCAGGGCGGCGTCGACGGCCTCCTGGGCGTCGGCCTCGGTGGCGTTGGCGTAGGTGCCGATGACGGACTTGTGGTCGTGCGGCTGGACCACGTCGAAGCGCTCGCCGCCGCCCATCCGCTTGACGCCGCCGATCGTCATCGGCAGGTCGATGGGGTTCTCGGACAGCTGCTTGAGCTGGATCTCGAGGCGCGCGCGCTCCGCGCTGCCGGGGGCGTACGAGTGAACCGGCTCGTTGACCGGCGCGGGGACCTGGGTCACAGCATCCATGGGGCTGGTAACTCCTTGAGCTAGTGGGGTGCCTAGTTCGGGGGTGCCTAGTTCGGGGGTGCCTAGTTCGGGGTGCTAGTTCTTGGTGATCATCGAGCGGAGGAAGAACAGCAGGTTGGCCGGCTTCTCCGCGAGGCGGCGCATGAAGTATCCGTACCAGTCCGTGCCGTACGCCGTGTAGACGCGCATCCGGTGGCCCTCGGCGGCGAGCCGCAGGTGCTCCTCGCTGCGGATGCCGTAGAGCATCTGGAACTCGTACTCGTCCAGTTTGCGCCCGGCCTGCCGGGCGAGCTCCTGCGCGATCGCGATGAGGCGCGGGTCGTGGGACCCGATCATCGGGTAGCCCTCGCCCTCCATCAGGATCTTCATGATCCGGACGTACGCCCTGTCGATCTCGGCCTTGTCCTGGTAGGCGACCTCGGCGGGCTCCTTGTAGGCGCCCTTCACGATCCGGACGCGGCTGCCGGCGGCGGCCAGGCGGCGGGCGTCGGCCTCCGTGCGGAAGAGGTAGGCCTGGATCACGCAGCCGGTCTGCGGGAAGTCGCGGCGCAGCTCCTCGTGGATGGCGAACATCGAGTCGAGGGTGGTGTGGTCCTCGGCGTCGAGGGTCACGGTGGTGCCGATCGCGGCGGCGGCCTCGACCACGGGGCGGACGTTGGCGAGGGCCAGCTCGTGACCGCCCTCCAGGGCCTGGCCGAACATCGACAGCTTGACCGACATCTCGACGGTCTCGCCCAGGCCGAGCTCGGCGAGGCGCTCGATCAGCTGGAGGTAGGCGTCACGGGCGGCGTGGGACTGCTCCACGGCGGTGATGTCCTCACCAACGACGTCGAGGGTGACCTCCAGGCCCTTCCGCGTGAGTTCCTCGACGATCGGGATGACCTGGTCGACCGTCTCACCGGGGATGAACCGGTTCACCACGGGCTTGGTCACCGGGGCGGCAGAGACGATTCGGCGCATCTTGTCGCTGCGCGAGGCGGCGAGGATCGCGGGACCCAGCACGGGGCACCTCCAACGGGTGGCAGAAGCGGACGTACGGTCCGTCGCCGGAGGGGCGGGGGCCGTAAGGAAAACGCAAGTAAAACCACCGTGAAACCTAAGGATCCTCACGATCCTCTGCCATCGACAGCTGTCACGCATCCGTGGCCCGGATCTCATACATCTGTCTGAAGGGGCGGTCCGGGGGTGGGAGAATGTCCGGGTGAAGGACGATTACCAGGACCTGGTGGACGAGATCTCGGCGCTCCTCGGCGCCCCGGCGACGCTGGAGAACCGGGACTTCCGCCTGATCGCCTTCGGCGCGCACGACAGCGACGGTGACGGCGGCGAGCTCGTCCTGGACCCGGTCCGGACCCGGTCGATCCTGACCCGGCAGTCGACCTCCGCCGTCCGCGCCTGGTTCGAGGGCTTCGGCATCGCCCGCGCGACGGGTCCCGTGCGCATCCCGGCGGCGCCGGACGCGGGGGTGTTCCGGGGGCGGCTCTGCCTGCCGGTGCGGTACCGGGGGATCGTGCACGGGTACGTGTGGCTCCTCGACCGGGAGGGTCCCGACGGCGGGGACTCCGGCCCGGGGCCGCAGGCGCTGGCGGCGGCCATGGAGGTGGCCGAGCGGATCGGTGTGCTGCTCGCGCAGGAGGCGAAGGCGGGCGCCGACCTGTCGCGGGAGTTCCTCGCGGTCCTCGGCGCCGGGCGGGGCTGGCAGCAGGACATGGCGGTGGCCGCGCTCCGGGTCGCCCTCGGGCCGGCCGGGGAGGGCCCGCACACGGTGCTCTGCGTGACGCCGTGGGCCGGGGAGGCCCCCCAGTCGGTGCCGGGGGCGGCGGCGGTGTGCGTGGTCCCCGCGGAGCCCGGCGGCGCCGGCGGGCGGCTCGCGGCGCTGGTCCGGATGCGCGGGACGGACGCCCTGGCCCCGGCCCTGACGGCCCTGGGCCGGCTGATGCCGCGCACGGCGGCCCCGGCGGCCCCTCCCGCTGCGGCGGCCCCGCCGTCACCGGGGCGGGGGCCCGCCGGGGTCCGGCCCGGTGCGGCGCCCGGCAGACCCCCCGCGGCTTCCGCGCCCGGCGTCCCGTCCACCGCTACGGCCGGGGCCATGACGGCGGCGGCGTCCGGGCAGGGCGCCGCTCCCGACCTGACCGCCGGCGTCTCCGACCCCGTCCGGGCACTCGCGGAGCTGCCGGCCGCGTGGGAGCAGGCCACCGCCGCGGCCCGGGCGGCCGCCGCCCAGCCGCGGCTGGGCCCCGTGGCCCAGTGGTCGGCGATCGGCCCGTACCGGATGCTCGCCGCCCTGGCCGCCGACCCGGTGGACGACCCCGCGGCCCGGACCCTGCTCGGGCCGGCCCACCGTGAACTCGCCCGCACCGCCGAGGTGTTCCTCGACTGCGCCGGCCAGGCGGGCCGCGCGGCGGCGGCCCTCGGGGTCCACCGGCAGACCTTGTACTACCGCCTCGGCAAGGTCGAGCAGCTGACCGGCCTCGACCTCGACGAGGGCGAGGACCGCCTCCTCCTCCACATGGCCATCAAGGCCTCCCGCCTCCACCACTGACCGCCTCCCCCCGGCCCGCTCCCCGCGCATCGCCGTGACACCCTGACCGGGTGACGGACCCTCACCCCCGCTCTCGCGTCGAGTTCCTGGACCCCCACCGCCTCCGGCTGGCCGAAAGCCGGACCCCGTGGGTGTCGCCCGCGGAAGTCCGCGCCGTGGACCGGCTCTGGGAGGAGACGGTCGCCCGCCGGCCGCACCACTTCGACGGCCCGCTGGTCGCCTGCCTGCGGCTGGAGCGGCAGGAGCGGGGGCTGCTCCTCTCCTGGGCGAGGTCGACGTACCGGTACCGGGCCCTGCGGCGGATCCGGGCGGCCGGCGAACGGGTTCCGTCGTCGGTGTTCGTGACCGTCCTCCAGCCGACGCGCACCGGGGAGCTGGTGGTGGGACGGGGCTCGGCGTCCACCGCCGCCCCCGGCCGCTGGCAACTGCCGGGCGGCTCGGCCGAACCTCCCCCGGAGGGCGAGCCACTGGGCCTGGACCTCCTGCGCCGGCACGCCGCCCGCGAACTGGCCGAGGAGACGGGGGTGGAGGCTCCGCCCGGGGAGCTCTCCCTGTGGGGCGTCACCCGGGGCGCGCGGGGAAACATCGGCTTCCACTTCCTTGCCGCGCAGCGCCCGGCCCCCCTGCTGCGCGCCCGCTTCGCCGCCGCGGCCGCGTCCGAGAGGGCCGCGGGCCGGGAACCCGAACTGGACCGGATCGCCCTGGTCCGGGCCGGCGCCGGGCCGGCGGAACTCGGCGGCCCGTGCGTGGACTACCTGGACGCGGTCCTGCGCCGGCACGCCCGCCGGGAGGCCACCTAGTGCCGTGACCGGAAAGGTCCACCGGGTCGCGACGCCCGGCACGGCACTAGGCGTTGAAGCCTCGGGCCACCTGTCGCATGCCCTCGGTGAACTCCTCCGGGGTGGCGGCGGTCCCGGGGTCGAAGAGCCACTGGATCATCAGGCCGTTGAGCAGCGCCTGGTAGACGGCGCCGGCGGTACGGACCTCGCGTTCGGTGATGTCCTCCTCCGGGACGCCCGTCATCATCGAGATCAGGCCCTTGCGCCCCTCGCCCTGCGAGGTGGCGAGCATGGCCCGCAGTTCCGGCAGCCGGTCGCGGCTGAGGGCGACTTCCAGGCTGGCCGCCCAGATGGGCGCCGACTCCTCGTGCCGGTCCAGGACGCCCTCGAAGAGCGCCCGGAAGCGCTCCGGGGTGCCGGCCTCCCCGCCGAGTCCGGCCTGGAAGCCCGCGCCCCACTCCTCCATGAGGGCGATGAACGCCTGGGTGAGCAGGGCGTCCTTGGAGCCGTAGTGGTAGCCGATGGACGCCAGGTTGGTTCCCGAGGCACTGACGATGTCGCGTGCGGTGGTCCGCACGAACCCCTTCTCGGCCAGGCACTTCTTCGCGCCTTCGAGCAGGTCTTCACGATGTCCCATGCCGCCACCGTAGCAAGACGGCCGTCCCAGACAGAAGTTCCAGACAACCGTTTCATACATCCGTCATAGACAGACGTTTATGACGGATGTACATTCCTTCCCATGACGAACCCCACCGCCCCGCCGCGCCTCGCCGGCCGTCGCGAATGGACCGCCTTCGCCGTCCTCGTGCTGCCCCTGCTCCTCGTCTCGATGGACGTGTCCGTCCTGTACTTCGCCATCCCGGCCATCACCCGCGAACTCGCCCCGAGCGCCTCCCAGCAGCTCTGGATCTTCGACAGCTACGCCTTCGCCCTCTCCGGACTGCTGATCACGATGGGTTCGCTGGGTGACCGCATCGGCCGCCGCAAGCTGCTGCTCATCGGCGCCGCCGCCTTCGGGCTCGCCTCCGTCGCCGCCGCGTACGCCACCAGCGCCGAGATGCTCATCGCGGCCCGCGTGCTGCTCGGCGTCGGCGGCGCGACCCTGATGCCGTCCACGCTGGCCCTCGTACGCAACCTCTTCCGGGACGACGCCCAGCGCGGCAAGGCCATCGCGATCTGGTCCGGCGCCATGACCGGCGGCATCGCCCTCGGCTCGGTGCTGAGCGGCGTGATGCTGAACCACTTCCACTGGGGCTCGGTCTTCCTGATCAACGTGCCCGCGATGCTGCTCCTGCTGGTCCTGGTCCCGGTGCTGGTCCCGGAGTTCAAGGACCCGGCCCCCGGCCGCTTCGACCTGGTGAGCGTCCCGCTGTCGACGGCCGCCGTCCTGCCGGTGGTGTACGGCCTCAAGGAGATCGCCGCCGAGGGCTTCGAGCCCCTCTACCTGGGCTGCCTCGCCGTCGGACTGGCCTTCGCGTACGTCTTCGTCCGCCGCCAGCGCGCCCGGACCGACGCGATGATCGGCCGGGCCCTGTTCCGGGGCCGCGGTTTCGGGGCGGGCATCGGCCTCAACACCATCGCCGCCTTCGCCATGATGGGCTCGGCCTACTTCACCACCCAGTACCTTCAGTCCGTCCTCGGCATGGGCACCCTGGAGGCGGCCCTGTGGAGCCTCGCCCCCTCGCTGTTCATCGGCGCCGCCGCCCCGGTCGGCGCCGCCCTGGCCCGCAAGACCGACCGCGCCCACGTCATCACCGGCGGCTTCGTCCTCGCCGCCGCCGGGTTCGCCCTGATCGCGCTGGTCGGCACCGACTCCCTCTGGCTGCTGCTGGCCGGCGCCGGAGTACTGGCCTCCGGGATCGTCACCGTGATGTCCCTGGTCTCCGACATGGCCCTGGCCGCCGCCCCCGCCGAGAAGGCCGGTTCGGCCGCCTCCCTGCTGGAGACGGGCCAGGAGTTCGGCGGCGCGCTCAGCATGGCCCTGCTGGGCAGCCTCGGCACCGCGGTCTACCGCAGCGACCTGCCCGGTACGGAGCCTGCGGTACGGGAGACCCTGGGCGGCGCGGTGGCCGCCGCCGGGCAGCTCGGCGGCGACGCCGGCGGGCAGCTGCTCACCCTGGCCCGCGAGGCGTTCGTCCACGGCATGCAGTACGCGGCCTGGGGAGGGGCGGTCCTGCTGCTCGGGGCGGCCGTACTCACCACGGTCCTGCTGCGGGGATCCGGCGCCGCCGCTCCCGCCCCGGCCGGACCTCCCCCGGTCCCGGCCCGCTGAGCCGCGCGGCGGCGGGGTACGCGAAAGGGCCCGGGGTGCGTACCCCGGGCCCTTCGCTTGGTTCGGTTCGGCTCAGCCGAGGTTGACCGTACGGGCCGAAGCGGCGCCGATCTCGGCCGAGATGGACGCGAGGACGTCCACCGGGACCTCCGCGTCGACGGTGAGGACGACGAGCGCCTCCCCACCCTCCTCGGCACGGGCGACCTGCATGCCCGCGATGTTCAGACCGGCCTCGCCGAGCAGCTGCCCGACCTTGCCGACGACGCCGGGGCGGTCGGTGTAGCGCAGCACGATCATGTGGTCGGCCAGGGCCAGGTCCACGTCGTACTCGCCGACGCCCACGATCTTCTGGAGGTGCTTCGGGCCCGCCAGGGTGCCGGAGACCGACACTTCCTGACCGTCCGACAGGGTGCCGCGGACGGTCACCACGTTGCGGTGGTCCGGGGACTCCGAGCTGGTGGTGAGGCGGACCTCGACACCGCGCTCCTGCGCGAACAGCGGGGCGTTGACGTAGGAGACCGTCTCGTCGACGACGTCCTCGAAGACGCCCTTGAGCGCGGAGAGTTCCAGCACCTTGACGTCGTGCTGGGTGATCTCGCCGCAGACCTCGACGTCGAGGCGGACCGCGACCTCGCCCGCGAGCGCGGTGAAGATGCGGCCGAGCTTCTCGGCGAGCGGCAGGCCCGGACGGACGTCCTCGGCGATGACGCCGCCCTGGACGTTGACCGCGTCCGGGACGAGCTCACCGGCGAGCGCGAGGCGCACCGACTTGGCGACCGAGATGCCGGCCTTCTCCTGCGCCTCGTCCGTGGACGCGCCGAGGTGCGGGGTGCAGACGACCTGGTCGAGCTCGAAGAGCGGGGAGTCCGTGCAGGGCTCCTTCGCGTAGACGTCGAGACCGGCGCCGGCGACGCGGCCCTCCTTGATGGCCGCGTACAGGGCGGCCTCGTCCACGATCCCGCCGCGCGCGGCGTTGACGATGCGGACGGACGGCTTCACCTTGTGCAGGGCCTCGTCCCCGATGAGACCGAGGGTCTCGGGGGTCTTGGGCAGGTGCACGGTGATGAAGTCGGCGACTTCCAGGAGCTCGTCCAGCGTGAGCATCTTGACGCCCATCTGGGCGGCGCGAGCGGGCTGCACGTAGGGGTCGTACGCGACGATCTTCATGCCGAACGCCGACATGCGCTGGGCGACCAGGACGCCGATGCGGCCGAGGCCGACGACACCGAGGGTCTTCTCGCTGAGCTCGACGCCCGTGTACTTGTTCCGCTTCCACTCGCCGTTCTTCAGGGCGGTGTTGGCCTGCGGGATGTTGCGGGCCGTGGCGACGAGCAGGCCGCAGGCCAGCTCGGCGGCGGTGACGATGTTGGAGGTCGGCGCGTTGACGACCATCACGCCCGCCTTGGTGGCGGAGGAGACGTCGACGTTGTCCAGGCCGACACCGGCGCGGGCGACGACCTTCAGCTTCTTGGCGGCGGCGATGGCCTCGGCGTCCACCTTCGTGGCGGAGCGGACCAGGATCGCGTCGACGTCGACGATCGCGGGCAGCAGCTCGGCGCGGTCCGCGCCGTTGACGTGCCGGATCTCGAAGTCCGGACCGAGGGCGTCCACCGTTGCGGGCGACAGCTCTTCGGCGATGAGTACGACAGGTTTCGAGCTCACGTGGGTCATCCTCACAAGTCCAGTGCGGACGGCCGTCCCGACGGCCGCAGGCGTGGAGGGGGTAGCCGCGTGGAAGACGCACGACACTGTGGGCCTGACGCGTTGTGTTGAGCAGTGTAGTAGCGGATCCGGTGCGGAATTCCGCCTGTACGGAAGGATCACCCGTCCGAGATTGGCCGGGGTGGACAATCCGTGCCGTGCAAGGCCTGTTTTCCGGCCGGGCCGGTGGTGTGCGGCGGGGCCGGGACGCGTGTCCCGGCCCCGCCGCGCACGGGATCAGCTCTCGTCGCTGTCGACCCAGCTCATCAGCTTGCGCAGCTTCTTGCCGGTGGTCTCCAGCAGGTGGGCCTCGTCGGCCTTCTTGTACTCGTTGTACTTCGGCAGACCCGCCTTGTACTCGGCCATCCAGGTGTTCGCGAACTCGCCGCTCTGGATCTCCGCGAGGACCTTCTTCATCTCGGCCTTGGTGGCGTCGGTGATGACGCGCGGGCCGGTGATGTAGTCGCCCCACTCGGCGGTCTCGGAGACCGACCAGCGCATCTTCTCCAGGCCGCCCTCGTACATGAGGTCGACGATGAGCTTCAGCTCGTGGAGGCACTCGAAGTAGGCGATCTCCGGCTGGTAGCCGGCCTCGGTCAGGGTCTCGAAACCGGCCTTGACCAGGGCGGAGGCGCCACCGCAGAGGACGGCCTGCTCACCGAACAGGTCGGTCTCGGTCTCCTCGGTGAAGGTGGTCTTGATGACGCCGGCGCGGGTGCCGCCGATGCCGGCCGCGTACGACAGCGCGAGCGCGAAGGCGGAACCGGTGAAGTCCTGCTCGACGGCGGCGATGCAGGGCACGCCGCGGCCTTCCTCGTACTGGCGGCGGACGAGGTGGCCCGGGCCCTTCGGGGCGACCAGGGCGACGTCCACGTTGGTCGGGGGCTTGATGAAGCCGTAGCGGACGTTGAAGCCGTGGCCGAAGAAGAGCGCGTCGCCCTCCTCCAGGTGGTCCTTGATGGACTCCTCGTAGATCTCGGCCTGGAGCGGGTCCGGGGTCAGGATCATGATGACGTTCGCCCATGCGGCGGCCTCGGCCACGGGGACGACCTTCAGGCCCTGCTCCTCGGCCTTGGCCTTGGACTTCGAGCCCTCCTTGAGGCCGACGACGACGTCGACGCCGGAGTCACGGAGCGACAGCGCGTGGGCGTGGCCCTGGCTGCCGTATCCGATGACCGCGACCTTGCGGCCCTGGATGATGGACAGGTCGGCGTCGTTCTCGTAGAACAGCTCGGCCACTGGGATATCTCCTTGGTGCGCTGATGTTGCACCCACCGTACGGCGGGGAACGGAATCTGAGTTTGCCGGTCTCGCGATGCGAGCGGGGCGTGTCGGGCGGGAGGGTGTCCGGCCGGTCAGGCGCTGCGGTCGAGCGAGCGCAGGCTGCGGTCCGTGATGGACCGGCCGCCACGCCCTATGGCGATCGTGCCGGACTGGACGAGTTCCTTGATGCCGAACGGCTCCAGCATCTTGAGCATCGCGCCGAGCTTGTCGGTGCCGCCGGTGGCCTCGATGGTGACGGCGTCCGGGGACACGTCGACGGTCTTGGCGCGGAACAGCTGGACGATCTCGACGATCTGCGAGCGCGTCTCGTTGTCGGCGCGGACCTTCACCAGGACGAGTTCGCGCTCGATGGCGTTGTGCGGCTCCAGCTCGACGATCTTGAGCACGTTGACCAGCTTGTTCAGCTGCTTGGTCACCTGCTCCAGCGGGAGGTCCTCGACGTTCACGACGATGGTGATGCGCGAGATGTCGGGGTGCTCGGTGACGCCGACGGCGAGGGAGTCGATGTTGAACCCGCGGCGGGAGAACAGGGCGGCGATCCGGGCGAGGATGCCGGGCGTGTTCTCGACCAGGACGGAGAGCGTGTGCTTGGACATGTGGGGCGTTCTCTCTCTCGGCTCTCTCGGCTCAGTCGTCTTCGTTGTCGCCGAAATCGGGGCGGACGCCCCGGGCTGCCAGGACCTCGTCGTTGGAGGTGCCGGCGGCGACCATCGGCCACACCATGGCGTCCTCGTGGACGATGAAGTCGATCACGACGGGCCGGTCGTTGATCGCGTTGGCCTCGGCGATGACCTTGTCCAGGTCCGCCGGGTCCTCGCAGCGCAGCGCGACGCAGCCCATGGCCTCGGACAGCTTGACGAAGTCCGGGACGCGGGTGCCCTGGCGGGGGGCGCTGGACTCTCCGAGCTGGGAGCCCACCGTGTCGTGGCCGGTGTCGTCGGCGTGCAGCACGGTGTTGGAGTAGCGCTGGTTGTAGAAGAGCGTCTGCCACTGGCGGACCATGCCCAGGGCGCCGTTGTTGATGATGGCGACCTTGATCGGGATGTTGTTCAGCGCGCAGGTGGCCAGTTCCTGATTGGTCATCTGGAAGCAGCCGTCGCCGTCGATCGCCCAGACGGGGCGGTCCGGCATGCCGACCTTGGCGCCCATCGCGGCGGGGACCGCGTAGCCCATGGTTCCGGCGCCGCCGGAGTTCAGCCAGGTGCGGGGCTCCTCGTACTTGACGAAGTGGGAGGCCCACATCTGGTGCTGGCCGACGCCGGCCGTGAAGATCGTGCCCTGCGGCGCCAGCGCGCCGATCCGCTCGATGACCTGCTGCGGGGAGAGCGAACCGTCCTCGGGCAGGTCGTAGCCCAGGGGGTAGGTCTCGCGCCAGCGGTTGAGGTCGTTCCACCAGGCGCTGTAGTCGCCGGTGTTGCCCTCGGTGTGCTCGGCCTGGACCGCCTGGATCAGGTCGGCGATGACCTCGCGGGCGTCACCGACGATCGGGACGTCGACCTCGCGGTTCTTGCCGATCTCCGCCGGGTCGATGTCCGCGTGGATGACCTTGGCGAAGGGGGCGAAGCTGTCGAGCTTGCCGGTGACGCGGTCGTCGAAGCGGGTGCCGAGCGCGATGAGCAGGTCGGACTTCTGCAGCGCGGTGACGCCGGTGACGCTGCCGTGCATGCCCGGCATGCCGACGTGCAGCGGGTGGCTGTCGGGGAAGGAGCCCAGGGCCATCAGGGTGGTACAGACCGGGACCCCGGTCAGCTCGGCGAGGACCTTCAGCTCGGCCGTGGCACCGGACTTCATGACGCCGCCGCCGACGTACAGGACCGGGCGCTTGGCCGCGGCGATGAGCTTGGCGGCCTCGCGGATCTGCTTGGCGTGCGGCTTGGTGACCGGCCGGTAGCCCGGCAGGTCCATGGCCGGCGGCCAGGAGAAGGTGGTCTTCGCCTGGAGGGCGTCCTTGGCGATGTCGACGAGGACCGGGCCGGGGCGGCCGCTGGCGGCGATGTGGAAGGCCTCGGCGATGGTCTTCGCGATGTCACCGGCCTTGGTGACCAGGAAGTTGTGCTTGGTGATGGGCATCGTGATGCCGACGATGTCCGCCTCCTGGAAGGCGTCCGTGCCGATCGCCTTGGAGGAGACCTGGCCGGTGATGGCGACGAGCGGGACGGAGTCCATGTGCGCGTCGGCGATCGGGGTGACCAGGTTGGTGGCGCCCGGGCCGGAGGTGGCCATGCAGACGCCGACCTTGCCGGTCGCCTGGGCGTAGCCGGTGGCGGCGTGGCCGGCCCCCTGCTCGTGGCGGACCAGGATGTGACGGACCTTCTTGCTGTCCATCATCGGGTCGTAGGCGGGGAGGATGCAGCCGCCCGGGATGCCGAAGACGGTGTCGCACCCCACCTCTTCGAGAGAGCGGATGAGGGACTGCGCACCCGTGACGTGCTCAACTGCGGTGGACTGCTGTCCACCCGTACGGGGCCGCGGCTGCGGATGGTGGGCCCCGGTGGCCTGCTCGGTCATCGGCATTCTCTTCTCGAAGCTGAGGGTTTTACGAGGAGCGGGGGTCCCCCGGATCGGGTCCGGGGGCGTGTGCCAGTGCAACAAAAAACCCCTCGTGCCAGGTGGCAAGCGAGGGGAGCGCGTCGGGGGTGTTGAGCGGGGACATGCAGGTCCCAGCTTCAGCCGACGCGCTTTCCAAGTACGAGAATTCGGGTGCGCATGGCACTGACCCTCCCTCCGGCGGGAGGTGGATGTCAAGTGGGTGGGACGGGCGTCTCATTATGTGAGCCTCTACGGATGACCATCGAACCGGCGGACGAGCCTCCGGCCAAGGCCGGCTGGGCCGTACCGCCCGGTACTGGGAACGTACCGCGCACGAGCGCGCGCCGCAGCCTGTATTCGTCGAGCGGGCCGGAGAACGCCGCTCCCTGGCCGTGGGTGCACCCCATGGCCCGCAGGGCCGTCACCTGTTCGGGGAGGTCGACGCCGTCGGCCACGGACTGCATGCCCAGGTCGTTTGCGATCCGCAACAGGCCGGCGGTGATCTTGTGGAGCCGGGCGGACTCGACCACGCCCTCGACCAGGCCCCGGTCCAGCTTGAGCAGGTCCACCGGCAGGCGCCGGAGGGCGCTGATGGCCGCGTAACCGCTGCCGAACCCGTCCAGGGCGATGCGTACGCCGAGCCGGTGCAGGGCCGTCAGGCGGCGCTCCAGCTCGTCGAACGGCACTCTCGGGTCGGAGGCGGCCAGTTCCAGTACGAGCGCGCCGGAGGGCAGTCCGTGGCGGGACAGCAGCGCCTCCACGGAGCCGCGCGGCATGGACCGGTCCAGCAGCCGCTGGGCGGTCATCCGGACGGCCACTGGTACGTCGTGACCGGCCCGGTGGCGCTCGGCGGCCTGCTCCACGGCCTCTTCCAGGAGCCAGCGGCCCAGTTCGGCGGTGCGGGCCGCGTCCTGCCCGGGCCCGCCGGCCTCACTGTGTTCGGCCACCCGGAGGAATTCGGCCGGGGTGAAGAGGATCCCCTGGGCGGAGCGCCAGCGGGCCTGGGCGGCCACGGCCGTGACCTCCCCTGAGACGAGCGAGACCACGGGCTGGTGCAAGAGGGTGAACTCCCCCTCGTGGAGCGCGGTGCGCAGCCGGCCGGCGAGCTCCGCCTTGCGGACGACCTCGGCCTGCATCTGCGGGGCGTACAGCTCGACGCGGTCCTTGCCGCCGGCCTTGGCCCGGTACATGGCGAGGTCGGCGTTGCGCATGAGGTCCGAAGGGGTGATGCCGGGGTCGGCGAAGGCGACGCCGATGCTGGCGGCGACCCGGACCTCGCTGCCAGCGATCCGGTAGGGCTGGGAGAGCGTGGTGCGCAGCCGGTCGGCGATCTCGTGGACCTGGTACTCGCGGGCGCTGCGGTCGCGGCTGCCGTCGCCCAGGATCAGCGCGGCGAACTCGTCCCCGCCGAGGCGGGCGGCGGTGTCCCCGGCGCGGACGGCGGCCTGGAGCCGGTGCGCGGCCTCGATGAGCAGCTCGTCGCCGGCCTGGTGGCCGATGGTGTCGTTGACCGCCTTGAAGCCGTCGAGGTCGATGAAGAGCACGGCGGTGCTGTGGTCCCCGGAGCGGCGGCCGGTGAGGGCCTGGCGGACCCGGCGGGTGAACAGCGCCCGGTTGGGCAGGTCGGTCAGCGGGTCGTGTTCGGCGCTGTGCTGGAGCTGGGCCTGGAGGCGGACCCGCTCGGTGACGTCCCGGCTGTTGAGGATGAGCCCGCCCTGGTGCCGGTTGACGGTGGACTCCACGTTGAGCCACTCGCCGCTGCCCGATCTGAACCGGCACTCGATGCGGGTGGTGGGTTCCTCGGCCGGCTGGGCGGCGAGGAAGCGGCGCACCTCGTGGACCACCTGGCCGAGGTCGTCGGGGTGGATGAGGGTGGCGAGCTCGCTGCCGACCAGTTCCTCCGCCTCGCGGCCGTAGACGCCGGCGGCGGCGGGGCTGACGTACCGCAGGGTTCCGGTGGGCGCGGCGATCATGATGACGTCGCTGGAGCCCTGGACCAGGGAGCGGAAGTGGTTCTCCTTCTGGGCCAGTTCCTGCGTCAGCGCGATGTTGTCGAGGAGCATGATGCCCTGGCGGATGACGAGGGCCAGGACGACGGTGCAGCCGGTGAAGACGACCACGCGGTCGACCTTCCGGCCGTCCACGACGTTGTAGAGGATCCCGAGGGTGCAGACGGCCGCGGCGAGGTACGGGGTGAGGGCGGGCAGCGAGCCGGTGATCGGGCGGCTGTGGGGCCGCTCGGCGCGCGGGGGCCCGGGCCGGCCGGCCGGTTCGGCCCGGCGGGCGCCCCAGGGCGCGTAGGCGAGCAGGAGGGAGCCGGCGAACCAGCCGGCGTCGAGGATCTCGCCGGAGCGGTAGGTCGTGTTCAGCAGCGGGGAGGTGAACAGCGCGTCGCTGAGGACGGTCAGGGCGAGGGCCGCGATGGCCGTGTTGACCGCGGAGCGGTTGTTCGCCGAGCGGCGGAAGTGCAGCACCAGGACCATCGAGACCAGGGCGATGTCGAGGAGCGGGTACGCGAGCGAGAGCGCGGCGCGCGGGACGCTGCCGGGTGCGCCCGACTGGGCGGTGCGGGCGGCGTTGGCGAGGGCCAGGCTCCAGGACAGGGTCAGGAGCGAGCCGCCGATGAGCCAGGAGTCGAGCCCGAGGCAGACCCAGCCGGCGCGGGTGACCGGGCGTTTGGCCAGGACGAGGAGGCCCACGATGGCGGGCGGTGCGAAGCAGAGGAAGGCGAAGTCGGCGAGGGAGGGTTCGGGCACCTCCTGGCCGAGGATGACCTCGTACCAGCCCCAGATCGCGTTGCCGATGGCGCCCATCAGCGAGGAGAAGGCGAACATCAGCCAGGCGGGGCGTTCGCGGCGGTCGATCGTCCGCGCGTAGTGGTAGCAGGAGACCGCGGCGAGTAAGCCCGCCGTGCTGAGCCCGAAGTCGCCCATGACCTTGGCGACGTCCTTCGACCCCCAGCCGAGGGCGGCGCCGACGGCGTACCCGCCGCTGACCACCGCGAGGAGGAGCTGCGCCGCCAGTCCCCTGCCGCCGCCGTCGGCGACGGGGGGCCGGGTGAGGAGCGCCGCCCCCGGGGTGCTCACCGGTCCCCCTCGCTGGCTTGTTTCGGCGCACCCCATCGTCGCCTCCGGCGGCTCTGCCGCGTCGGATCCTTCGTCCATTGGCCGTGCATCGCCCGTCGCCCCCCAAATGGTCCGATCACTCCCCAGCGCAGACGAACGCGCCGCAGCCCCTTGTTCCGGACGATACACCACTTTCGTCACTCAGCGACATAGCTTCTCTACTCTCCGTCACCACCAAGGGAGTTGGGGCGACGGGGCGCATGCGTCCGGTCGCGCAGCGTGCGCGCCCGCGCCTCTTCGGCGGCTCAGTCGGTGACCAGCACCGTGTTCTCGACCGGCTCCCCGGCGGCGAACCGGCCGAGCTGGCGGGCCACCAGCCGCTTCGCCCGGGGCTCGAACGCGGAGCTGCTGCCTCCGACATGAGGGGTGATCAGGACGTTCGGGGCGTGCCAGAGCGGGTGGCCGGCGGGCAGCGGTTCGGGGTCCGTGACGTCGAGCGCGGCGCACAGCCGGCCTGACCCCACCTCCGCCAGCAGGGACTTGGTGTCGACGACGGGGCCGCGCGACACGTTCACGAGCAGGGCGCCGTCCTTCATGCGGCCGAGGAAGCCCGCGCCCGCCAGTCCCCGGGTGTCCTCGGTGAGCGGCGTGCAGAGGATCACCACGTCCGCGTCCGGGAGGAGGCGGTCCAGGTCGGCGAGGGCGTGCACCGGGCCGTGCGGGGCGGTGCGCGCGGAGCGGGCGACGCGGGTGACCGGACCGCACTCGAAGGGGACGAGCCGGTCCTCGACGGCCGCGCCGATCGATCCGTAGCCGACGATCAGGACCGACTTGTCGGCGAGGGCCTCGTAGAAGCCGTCGCGCCACTCCTCGCGGTCCTGGCCGCGCACCATGCCGGGAATGCCGCGCAGGGAGGCGAGGGTCAGGGTGAGGGCGAGTTCGGCGGTGCTGGCCTCGTGGACGCCGCGGGCGTTGCACAGCCGGACCCCGGAGGGCAGGTCGGCGAGGCCGCCGAGCACGTGGTCGATGCCCGCGGTGAGGGTCTGGACGACCCGCAGGGCGGGCATGGCCGCCAGCGGGCGCAGGGTCACGGCCTGCGACTTCATGTAAGGGGTGACGTAGAAGACGCAGTCGGCCGGGTCGGCGGGGAACTCGTCCTCGCCGTCCCACTGGCGGTAGCGGAAGGAATCGGGCAGGCCGTCGATCTCCCCGGCGGGGAAGGGGAGCCAGACGTCGCCGGTCGTTGCAGTCATGATCACGAGGCTATGCGAAGGGATCCGGATCAAGCCGTTAGTTTGAGGGCCGGACCGGGAGGGGGACGCAGGGGTGGAGCGCAGGTCGATCGGGTCGGGACCGCTGACGGTGGGAGCCATAGGGCTCGGCTGCATGCCGATGAGCTGGGCGTACGCGCCTTCGCTCCGCCGGGGCGAGGAGTCGCTGCGCACCGTCCACACGGCGCTGGACCTGGGGGCGAACCTGCTGGACACGGCCGATCTGTACGGGCCGTTCACGAACGAGCTGGTGGTGGGGCGGGTGCTGCGGGAGCGGCGTGCCGAGGCCTTCGTGTCCGCCAAGGTGGGGCTGCGGGCCGGCGAGCAGCACGTGGTGGCCGACGGGCGGCCGGGGTACGTACGACGGGCCTGCGACGCCTCGCTGCGGCGGCTGCGCACCGACGTCATCGACCTGTACCAGCTGCACCGGGTCGATCCGGACGTCCCGGTGGAGGAGACCTGGGGGGCGATGGCGGAGCTGGTGGGCGCGGGGAAGGTGCGGGCGCTCGGGTTCTGCGCGCTGGGCGCGGGGGCCGGTCCGGGGGCGGGGCGGCGCGGTGACCGGGCGTACGGGTCGACGCTGCGGCAGCTGGAGCGCGTCCAGCAGGTGTTCCCGGTGACGGCGGTGCAGGCGGAGCTGTCGGTGTGGTCGCCGGAGGCGGCGTGGCAGCTGCTGCCGTGGTGTGCGGCCCGGGGGGTGGGGGTGCTGGCGGCGATGCCGCTGGGGAGCGGGTTCCTGACCGGGACGCTGACGCCGGGGCAGGGTTTCGAGGACGCGGACGTGCGGGCGCGGCACCCGCGGTTCACGGCGCACGCCATGGCCTCGAACCAGGTGCTGGTGGCGGGGCTGCGGCGGGTGGCGCTGCGGCACGGGCCCGAGGTCACGGCGGCGCAGGTGGCGCTGGCCTGGGTACTGGCGCAGGGGCCGCACGTGGTGCCGGTGCCGGGGGCCGAGCGGGCCCGCTGGGCGGCCGAGAACGCCGGTGCGGCGGAGGTGCGGCTGACGGCCGCCGAGCTGGCCGAGATAGCGGCACTGCCGTCGGCGGTGGGAGCCTGGGACTGAGTCCCGGGCGGGCCGGGACGGGCCGCGGCCGGTCCCAGGTCCACTCGATCGGGTGTACGAGCGGTGGAACTTCGGGAGCTGCCCCGGCTGTTGGAGTCAGTGAAGGCAGGACGGCGGACCGGAGGGGAGCAGGGCGATGCGGTACGGACGGATCGGCGGGGACGGCGGCGGGAAGGGCCGGGCGGAGCGGGCGGCCGGGCAGGCGGCGGACCGGGCGGCGGGGCGGTACCCGGCCGGCGGCTCGGGGCGGCGGAGCGTGTCGGCGGCGCTCGCGCTGGCCGGGTGCGGGGTCTTGCTGGTGGCCGGCTGTTCCCCGTCGGGCGGGGCGCAGGGGGGTGCGGGCGGGTCTCCCCCGGGCTCGCCGCCGGCCGGGTCGGCGTCACCGGGGGCAGCGTCCCCGGCCCGGGCCGCGGCGGCGCCCGCGAAGGGCTCGGTGACGGTCACGGGCGAGGTCGCCAAGGGGCTGGAGTCACCGTGGGGCGTGGCCCCGCTTCCCGGCGGTGACCTGCTGGTCGCCTCGCGGGACAAGGGCACCGTCAGCCGGGTCCAGGCGGGCACGGGGACGGTCACGCCGATCGGCGAGGTCCCCGGGGTCGCGCCGGGCGGCGAGGGTGGTCTCCTGGGACTGGCCGTGTCCCCGTCGTTCGCCTCGGACCGGCTGGTGTACGCGTACTTCACGACGGAGTCCGACAACCGGATCGCCCGGATGCGCTACGACGAGCAGAGAGCGCCGGGGCAGCAGCTGGGCGCGCCCGACACGGTGCTCCGGGGCATTCCCAAGGGGTTCATCCACAACGGCGGGCGGATCGCCTTCGGTCCGGACAAGATGCTCTACGCGGGGACGGGCGAGACCGGGGAGACGGGGCTCGCGCAGGACCGGAAGTCGCTCGGCGGGAAGATCCTGCGGATGACGCCCGACGGCGATCCGGTGCACGGCAATCCCGAGGCGGACTCCGTCGTCTATTCGTACGGGCACCGCAACGTGCAGGGCCTGGCCTGGGACGCGGACAAGCGGCTGTGGGCCGCCGAGTTCGGGCAGAACACCTGGGACGAGCTGAACCTGATCGAGCCGGGCGTCAACTACGGCTGGCCGCAGGCCGAGGGGAAGGCCTCGAAGCCCGGGCTCCGGGATCCGGTGGCGGTGTGGAGGACGGACGAGGCCTCCCCGAGCGGTATCGCCTGGGCGCAGGGCTCGATCTGGATGGCCGGGCTGAAGGGGCAGCGGCTGTGGCGGATCCCGTTGGACGGGGCCGTGCCGGTGGCGGCGCCCGAGGCCTTCCTGGAGGGCGAGTACGGGCGGCTGCGCACGGTGGTTCCGCTCGGCGGGGACCGGTTGCTGCTGGTGACGAGCGAGACGGACGGACGCGGATCACCGGAGGCGGGTGACGACAGGATCCTGACCCTGACGGTGCGGTGACCGGACGAGGCCCCGGCAGGGGTGGAAGGCACGGTGGGCACGGTGTTCAACATGATCGAGGAGCTGTTCAACCCGGGGCGCAAGCACACGGACGAGGAGAAGAAGCGGCTGGAGCTGTCCCGGACCGACGTCGGCGACGGTGATCCGGGACGCGGTCCGATAGACCTCGACTCCGGCAAGGTGCTCATACGCCCCGTCGAGAAGCCCGGTGACGAGGCTCCCTAAGGGCGGACGCTGGGGGCGGGGGGTTGTGGTTGGGGGTTGGGGGCTGTGGCTATGGGCGGCCGGCGGGCACGGCCGTCGGGGCGGGCGGGGTGAGCGGGGTGAAGAGGCGTAGGCGGTGGGCGAGGGCGGCTGCCTCGCCGCGGCCGGCGACGCCCAGCTTGGCCAGGATGTTCGACACGTGGACGCTGGCCGTCTTCGGGGAGATAAAGAGTTCCTCCGCGATCTGACGGTTGGTGCTGCCCGCGGCGACCAGTCGCAGGACCTCGCGCTCGCGGCCGGTCAGGCCGAGGGCCTCGGCCGGGTCGGTGTCGGCGGCGGGCAGGGCCGGGCAGGTGTCGGCGTCGGCGTCGAGGGGGATCCGGGCGCGCTGGGCGAGCAGCGCCAGGTCCTCGCGCAGCCGGCGCGAGCCCAGCCGGTCGGCGGTGGCGTGGGCGTCGCGCAGCAGGGCGGAGGCCTCGGTGCGGTCGCCGCCCGAGGCCAGCAGGGCCTCGGCGAGCCGGTGGCGGGCCCTGGCCAGCAGGTACGGGCGGTCCAGGGGGCGGATCGCGGCCTCCACGGCCGTCCAGTCGGCGACGGTGTCGGCGGCTTCGGCCCGCAGCAGTTCGGCCCGGAAGTACTCGGCGTGGGCGGTCCACACCGGGGCCGGGGTGGCGAGGGTGCGGGCGGCGCCGCGCAGCAGGCCGAGGGCGGCGCTCCGGCCGGGGGTGGCGGCCGGCAGGCCTCGGGCGTCCGCCTCGGCGGAGGCGGCGGCGAGGAGCAGGGGCCAGGCGTAGCGGTGCTGGCCGAGCCGGAAGCCGTAGGTGACGGCCTCCTCGGTCTCGGCGCGGACGTCGGCGAGGCGGCCCTCTCCGGCGGCGATGCCGACGGCGAGGCGGTAGAGCGGGACGCGGTGCTGGGGCTGGGTGTCGTGGGTGCCGAAGTGGGCGTGCGCGGCGGCCAGTTGCTGGGCTGCCTCGGCGAGTTCGCCGCGGGCCAGGGCCAGGTAGGCCAGGCGCGCCGAGGCGGATCCGCGGGGGGCGGCGCTCTGGCCGACGCTCAGGGTGCGCCGGGCCGCTTCGGCCGCTTCGTCCCAGCGGCCGAGGCTGTACAGGCTCTCGGCCATGTTGCCGCAGACCCAGGCCTCGGTGTCCATGAGCCGGGATTGCCTGACCAGTTGGGCTCCTTGTTCGGCCAGTTCCACGGCTTCGCGGGACCGGCCCAGGCTTTCGAGTTGAGAGGTGAGGTTGATATGGGCCCTTCCCACGATCAGGGTGAGCCCGAGTTCGGTGGCCCGGTCCTTGACCGCGTGCATCTCGGCGAGTCCCGCCGTGCCGTCACCGGAGTCGGTGAGGAGGCAGCCGAGGGTGATGCGGGCGTTGAGTTCGGTGTCTTCCGCGCCGACCATGCGCGCGTACTCGACGGCGCGTTCGGCGGCGGCCAGGTTGCCGGGTCCGGGGTTGTGGAGCATGCCCCATCCGGCGGCGAGGACGAGGACGTCGGCGTGCACCTGGGACGGGGGCAGCCCCTTGACCAGTTCCTGGGCCTTGGCTATCTCCTCCCAGCCGTCGCTGCGGCCGAGGCCGGCGACGAGCCGGGAGCGTTCGGTCCAGAACCAGGCGGCGCGCAGCGGGTCGTCGCCGTCCTCGGCGAGGGTCCGCAGGGCCAGCTTGGTGATCTTCAGGGCGCGTTCGCGTTCGCCGCCGAACCGGGCCGCGACGGTGGCTTCGGCCAGCAGGTCGAGGCGCTGGAGCGGGGTGGTCGCCGGGTCGCAGCCGCAGGGCGGGTACACGTCGGTGTAGTCCGCCGGGCGCAGGCCGTCGCGCACCTCGGCCGGGGTGCTGTCCCAGAGGTCCATGGCCCGCTCCAGCAGGCTCAGCTGCTCGGAGTAGGCGTGCCTGCGCCGGGCGGTCACGGAGGCGGCGAGGACGGCGGGCAGGGATTTGCCGGGGTCGTTAGCGGCGTACCAGTAGTTGGCCAGCCGGATGACGCGTTCCTCGGCGCGGACCAGGGTCTCGTCGTCTTCCATGGCTTCGGCGTAGCGCCGGTTGACGCGGGCGCGTTCGCCGGGGAGCAGGTCGTCGCTGACGGCCTCGCGGACCAGGGAGTGGCGGAAGCGGTAGCCGTCGCCGTCGGCGGTGGCGAGGAGGATGTTGGCGCCGACGGCGGCGCGCAGGGCCTCGATCAGTTCGTCCTCGCCGAGCCGGGCCACGGCGCGCAGCAGCGGGTACTCGACGGTGGAGCCGCCTTCGGCGACCATGCGCACGACGCGCTGGGCGGCGTCCGGGAGGACTTCGACGCGGACGAGGAGCAGGTCGCGGAGGGATTCGGTGAGCCCGGTGCGGCATCCGCTCTGCCGGGAGGCGACGAGTTCCTCGACGAAGAAGGCGTTGCCGTCGGAGCGGTCGAAGACCGACTCGACGAAGGTCTCCTCGGGCTGCGAGGCGAGGATGCCGGCGAGCTGGCGGCGTACCTCGGCGCGGTTGAAGCGGGGCAGTTCGATGCGCTGGACGGTGCGGAGCCGGTCCAGTTCGGCGAGGAGCGGGCGCAGGGGGTGGCGGCGGTGGATGTCGTCGGCCCGGTAGGTGGCGACGACGACGAGCCGGCCGCTGCCGAGGGTGCGGAAGAGGTAGGCGAGCAGGTGTCGGGTGGAGGTGTCCGCCCAGTGCAGGTCCTCCAGGACGAGCACGAGGGTGCGGTCGGCGGCGAGTCGCTCCAGCATCCGGGCCGTCAGTTCGAAGAGCCGGGCGGTGCTTTCCTCGTCGTGCGGGCCGCGGGGGGTCTCGCCGAGTTCGGGCAGGATCCGGGCGAGTTCGTCCTCCTGCCCGGCGGCCGCGGCGGCGAGCTCTTCGGGGAGGTGGCGGCGCAGGGCGCGCAGGGCGGTCGAAAACGGGGCGAAGGGAAGTCCCTCCGCCCCGATCTCCACACAGCTTCCGACGGCCACCACCGCGCCGCGGCGGGTGGCCTCGCCGAGGAACTCCTCGGTCAGCCTGGTCTTGCCGACCCCGGCCTCTCCCCCGATGAGCAGGGCCTGCGGCTCCTGGTCGGCGGCGCGCGTCAGGGCGTCCACGAGTACGGCCAGTTCGTCGGCTCGGCCGACGAACACCGGGCTGACAGATCTGGTCTCCACGCCGCCGAGCATCGCACAGAGCTGCGGGTCGGTGGCACTGGATATCGCTGCGCTTCTCATCACGTATCAGTTCACGTGGTGGGCCGCGCGGACTACGCGGCGCGGGTGAAGAGGCTGCGGATCGCTCTCACCGACCCTTCGGGTTCCTGGCTTCGGGACGAGGCGCGGCGCGCCTTCTTGGCCTCCTGGACCATGCGGTACGCGTCGGCTTCGCGGATGAGGTCGGCGCGGCGGGCGTTGGCCATCTCGTACTCGAACATCTCGTACTCCCTGGTGGTGTTTCTCGGGCACCTCGTTCGGTGTGATCCAAGATTCGCTTCCCAGAGGGGGCCGCCGCATCGGGCGCATGCCGCATCTGTGCGGGGCGGGGGTCCTTAGGCCGGGGGCTCAGGCGCTGGAGAAGGGCTGGGGCGGCCTAAGGAGGTGCCTACGCGGATGTCCGCCGACGTGCGTACGGAGGTGTCTACGGGGCCTGCTCGGCGGCCGTCGGCAGGGCCACGAGGACGTCGAAGTACATGAGGCCGAACAGCAGGACGCCGAACAGGCCGAGGGCGACGGCGGCCCAGGACACGGAGCGGATCCACACCGGCAGGACACGGCCCGGGGCGCCGAAGGCGGGGCGGGCCAGGACGAACACGGCGATGAGGAGGGCGAGGGTGGACAGGACGCCGTTGACGAGGGCGGTCATGTGCCAGGCGTCGCCGTACAGCGCGGCGATCTTCTCCTTGGCGGTGGTCGCGTTGACCGATTCCAGCTGGCCGACCAGCGTCTGGCGTTCGGCGATCACGCGGGAGACCCAGCTGCCGCTGAGCGCGACCAGGGCGAGGCCGGCGGCGACGATCGAGGAGGCGGCGGCGCCGACACCGGCGTGCTCCTGGGCGGGCTCCTCTTCCTCCGTGTACTCGTCGTGCTCGTCGTGCTCGTCGCCGGGGGTGTCCGCGGTGGTGTCGGCGGGGGTGCCGGCTGCCGTGTCCTCGGTGGTGTCGGCAGGGGCGTCCGCCTCGGGAGCGGTCGGGGCGGGGGTCTTCGTGAGGTCCATGTCGCGCACGGTAGGCGGCCTTTATGAGAGGTTCCTGAGAGGCGGCCGCGGCCCTGGAGCGGTGGCGCCGCAGGTCCCGGGCGGGGGCCTGCGGCGGCGGTGGTGCCCGTGGTGGCGCCGGTGGCCGTCAGGCCTTGCGGGCGGCGGCCCATTCGTCGGCGAGGAGCGCCCACATCTCGGTGTCCTGACGGACTCCGTGGTGGAGGTAGTTCTGCCGCATGACGCCCTCGCGGGTGAACCCGAGGCGCTCGGCGACGGCGATGCTCTTCGTGTTGCCGGTGGCGACGTGCCATTCCACGCGGTGGATCCCGCGCTCCCCGATCGCCCAGTCGACGAGGATCCGGCAGGCCTTGGTGACCAGGCCCCGGCCGGCCGCTGCGGGCTCCAGCCAGCAGCCGACCTCGGCGTTGCCCCCGGCGGCGTCGAAGCTGGGGAAGAGGACTCCGCCGACCAGCGTGCCGTCGACCCGGATCCCGTAGAGCCGGGCGCCGTCCGCGGCGGCCTTCTCGGCGTTCGAGCCGAGCAGTTCGCGCGCCGAGTCGAGGTCGGTGGCGCGGTCGGGGAAACCGATGTACCGGCCGATGAACTCGCGTCCCCGGTCCATGTGCGCCAGGAACTCCTCGGCGTGCCAGACCTCCAGCGGGAACAGCTGGGCGTCGTCGGCCAGGTCTATCGCGAACATACGGGCTTCCTTACGGCTCGTGACCGGTCACCGGGACAGGGCGGCCGGTTCCGCGTGGTCCGCGTCCGGCCGCTGCGCGGGAAGTCTCGCACGGGTGCGGCGCTCCGGGGGTTCGATGCTGATGCGGGGCAGCCTGCGGTCGAGCCAGGCGGGGAGCCACCAGTTCGCCCCGCCGAGCATGTGCATGAGGGCCGGTACGAGCAGGGTGCGCAGGACGAAGGCGTCGAGGGCGACGGCGGCCGCGAGCGCGATGCCGAACATCGCGATGATCCGGTCGCCGCTCAGGACGAAGGCCAGGAAGACGGCGATCATGATGACGGCCGCCGAGTTGATGACCCGGCTGGTCTCGGCGAGGCCGACCCGGACGGCCCGCTTGTTGTCTCCGGTTTCGAGCCACTCCTCGTACATCCGGCTGACGAGGAACACCTGGTAGTCCATGGAGAGTCCGAACAGCACCGACACCATGATCACCGGGAGGAAGGGTTCGATGGGTCCGGCGCTGCCCAGGCCGAGCAGTTCGCTCCCCCAGCCCCACTGGAAGATCACCACGACGACGCCGAACGAGGAGGCGACGGCGGCGACGTTCATGGCGGCGGCCTTGAGCGGGATCCCGATGGAGCGGAAGGCCAGCAGCAGGAGGACGCAGCCGAGGGCGATGACCACGCCCACGAACAGGGGCAGCTTCCCGACGATCACCTCGGCGAAGTCGTCGTAGCCGGCCGTCACCCCGCCGACGTGGGTCTGGGCCGTGCTGCCGTGGGAGGCGCGCGGGATGACGTCGTGGCGGAGGGTGTCGACGAGCTCGCTCGTGGCCCGGGACTGCGGGGCGAAGTCGGGTACGACGGTCAGGACTGCGGTGTCCCCGCTCCGGTTGAGGACGGCCGGGCCGGCGGAGGCCACTCCGTGCGTGCCGCGCACCGCCTCGGCGATCCGGTCCACGGCGGTCCGGTCGCCGGGGCCGTCGAGGCGGGTGACGACGGTGAGGGGGCCGTTGGTGCCCGGGCCGAAGCCCTCGGCCAGCAGGTCGTAGGCCTTGCGGGTGGTGGAGCCGGCCGGGTTGTTTCCCTGGTCGGAGGTACCGAGGTGGAGCCACAGGGTGGGCAGGGCCAGCGCGACCATGACGGCGGTGGCCAGGGCCCCGAGGAGTTTGGGGTGCCGCTCGACGAAGGCGGACCAGCGGGCGGCGAAGCCGCTGGGCGACTCGGCGCGGGGGCCTTCGGCGGCGAGTCTGCGGCGCTCGCGGCGCGAGAGGGCGCGCATGCCGATGCAGGAGAGGAGGGCGGGGAGCAGGGTCACCGACGCGGCGACGGTGAGGACGACGGTGAGGGAGGCGGCTATCGCGACGCCGTCGAGGAAGTTCAGCCGCAGCACCAGCATGCCGAGCAGGGCGATGCACACGGTGGCTCCGGCGAAGACGACGGCCCGGCCGGTGGTGGCGACGGCGCTCTCGGCGGCCTCGTCGACCGCCAGCCCGCGGGCCAGGCCCTTGCGGTGCCGGGTGACGATGAACAGGGCGTAGTCGATGCCGACGCCGAGGCCGACGAGGGTGCCCAGCATGGGGGCGAAGTCGGCGACGGGCATGGCGTGCCCGAGGAGGGTGATGCCGAAGTAGGCGCTGCCGACGCTGACCAGGGCGGTGGCGATGGGCAGGAGGCTCGCGGCGAGGGAGCCGAAGGCGAGGAAGAGGACCAGGGCGGCGATGGCGACCCCGATGACCTCGGCGAGGTGGGGGCTGGGTGCTTCGGTCAGGCCGATGGCGCGGCCGCCGAGTTCCACCTGGAGGCCGTCGGCGCGGGTGGAGTCGTTCCGGGCGGCGTCGACGACGGCCCTGGCCTGGTCCTTGGGTACGGAGTCGGCGGCCCGGTCGAAGGTGACGACGGCGTAGGCGGTGCGCCCGTCGGGGCTGATCCGGGCGGCGTTCTCGGGGTCCGGGCCGTAGGGTCCGCTGACGGAGCCGATGCCGGGGAGGGCGGCGACGGTGTCGAGGGCGTGGGTCATGCGCCGTTCGACGTCCGGGGTGCGTGCGCTCTGGTGGTCCGGGGTCCGCCACACGATGGTGTCGGTGTCGCCGCCCTGGCCCTGGAAGCCTTCGCGGAGCAGGGCGTGGGCCTTCGCGGACTCGGTGCCCGGGACCTCGTAGTCGTTGGAGAACGCGGTCCCGGCGACGCCGGCGGCCACGGCGGTCCCGCCGAGGGCCAGCAGCCAGATCAGGACGGTGACCAGGCGGTGCCGCATGCACCACCGAGCGATTGCTGCCAACGGACGTGCTCCCTGGTGGTTCGGATCTTCACCGGGAGTCGGCCCGACGCAAAGAACGCTTGAACTCGTGCGGTCGGCCGCCGTCGAGGGGTCGCCCCGTCGCGGCCGGGAAGGTCTACACCTCGGCGACACGATCTCAGCGATTCGTGATCGTTGGCCCGTTTCGTGTGCATCGTCACAGGCCGCCGGGGAAATGCGGGACCTCGGTCAACCGTCGGCGGGGTCGGACGGAAGGTCGGCGCGGTAGCCGGGCAGGGAGGGCCACCGGACGGTGAGGACGACGGTGTCCTCCTCCGCGTACCAGGAGTGGTCGACGCCGCGCCCCCAGACGACGTAGTCCCCCTGTTCGGCGAGGACCACGGTGCGGCCGGGGAACTCCAGCCGGAAGCGGCCGCTGATGAGCACCTGCAGCGCGGTGCGTCGCTCCCCGGTGACCCAGCGCTCGCGCGTCTCGCCCTTGGGGTGGACGCCCCACTTGATCTCCACGTCCTCGCTGTGCCGGGGGTCGCCGGGCGGCTTGAAGTGGCCGAGGAGCCAGCCCCGGTCGGTGGCGGCGTCGGGGGTGGCCTTGCCGGTGTAGACGGCCGGGTCCTGGCCGGCGGCGTTCTCGTCCACGGGGTCCCCGTTCACGGGAAGAGCGTTCACGGGGTGAGGCTAATGCAGTTGTCGGGGCGGTCCGGCAGCTGGTCAGCTGGCCCGATGACCAAGGCGATGAATAGTGAAGAGCTGCTGGACGTGCGCGACCGCTACGACGCGCAGATGCGCCGGGACGCGGTGCCCGACGTGGCGGCGGCGCGGGTGGAACGGGCGGGCGCGGTCGTGCGGCAGACCTCGCCGGGGCTCGGCTGGAACGGCGTGCTCTGGTCGGACCTCGACGAGGGGAACGCGGACGCGGAGATCGCGGCGCAGGTGGCGTTCTTCTCGGCGCGGGACGGGGAGGAGGGCGGGGCGGAGTTCGAGTGGAAGCTGTACTCCCACGACCGTCCCGCGGACCTCGGGGAGCGGCTGCGGGCGGCGGGCTTCGTGCCGGAGCCGCCTGAGACGCTGCTGGTGGCACGGACCGCCGACCTGGCCGCGCTGCCGGTGGAGCCGCCGGAGGGGATCACCTTGCGGGTGGTGACGGACGAGACCGGAGTGGATCTCATGATGGAGGTCCACCGCCGCGCCTTCGGCACCGAGCGGCCGCGGATCCGGGAGACGATGCTGCGCCTGCTGCGCGACGAGCCGGAGACGATCGAGGCCGTGGTGGCGATGGCCGGGGACGTGCCGGTGAGCGCGGCCCGGATGGAGATGCGGCCGGGGTGCTCGTTCGCGGGCCTGTGGGGCGGCGGCACCGACCCGGGCTGGCGCGGCCGGGGCATCTACCGGCTGCTGGTGGCCCACCGCGCCCGCGTGGCGGCGGAGCGGGGCGTCCCGTACCTCCAGGTGGACGCGTCGGACGACAGCCGGCCGATCCTGGAACGCCTCGGCTTCGGGGTGCTGGGGGTCACGGTCCCCTACGTGTGGCAGGGCTGAGGCCCTTTCGGGGAGGCGGGGGGACGGGCAAGATCGATCGCATGGACAGCTCCGAGCACACCGAAGCGGCCGCCGCCGCGCCCGTCGTCCAGGGCGTCGAGCGGGTCGGCCCGCCCCTCACCGCAGGCGAACGCGAAACGCTGCGGGCCTACCTCGACTTCCACCGCGCCACGCTCGCCCTGAAGTGCGAGGGCCTCGGCGACGCGGACCTGCGCCGCCGCGCCTCCCCGCCCTCCTCCCTCTCGCTGCTGGCGCTGGTGCGGCACATGGCCGAGGTCGAGCGGCAATGGTTCCGCCGCACCCTGGGCGACGGCGGGCCGGACGTGCCGCACGTGTGGTCCGACCGGCACGACTTCCAGGCCGCCTACGACACGACGGGCGCCACGATGGAGGAGGCGTACGCCGCCTGGCAGGCCGAGGTGGAGCACTCCCGGGGCGTCGAGGCGGGGCTGGAGTCGCTCGACGTGACACGGCACGTCGCCAAGTGGAAGGAAGACGTCTCGGCCCGCGTCGTGATGCTGCACATGATCCACGAGTACGCCCGCCACAACGGTCACGCCGACTTCCTCCGCGAGGCCGTCGACGGCACGGTCGGCGCGTGACCGGTCCGGGGCCGGAGCGTGCGGCGCGCCACCGGTCCGGGCGTGAGCGGCCGGCGCGTCCGCGGGCGCGTCAGGCGGCGCGCCAGTAGCCCAGGCTGTTGACCCGCTGCTTCGGCAGGGCCAGGTCCTTGCGCAGGTACGCCGTCAGGGCGCGGGTGGTGGCGGTGTCGCAGGCCAGCCACACGTACGCCGAGGCGGGGTCCGCCACCAGCTCCGGCAGCTCGGCCCGGACCCGGTCGGCCAGCGCCGCCCCGGCCCGCTCCACGCGCCGGACGTCGTGCCGGTCGGCGTCGGCCCGCAGCGGCAGGTCGGCGTCCGAGGCGTGCTGCGTCTCGAACCAGACGGTGGCCGGGGTCCGCGGGTACGCGTCCAGCAGGGAGTTGATCGCGGGCAGGGAGGCCGCGTCGCCGATCACCAGCAGCCGCTCGGGCGCCGGGTCGGGCGCGGTGAAGCCGGTGCCCTGGACGGTGGCGTCGACGGTGTCGCCGGGCTTGGCGGTCCGCGCCCACCGGCTGGCGAGCCCGTCGTGCAGGGCGAACTCGAAGGCGAAGGTCCCGGTGGCCGGGTCGGGGTCCACCAGGGTGTAGGCCCGCTGGTGCGGCCGGCTGCCGCCCTCGAACCAGACCCGGACCCACATGGTCGGGTGGAGGGACTCCCCGGCCGCCGCCAGCAGCCCGCCGTCGGTGAAGCGGATCCGCCGGAAGTGGTCGGTGACCTCCTCGACGCCCGTCACCGTGAACGTGAAGTCCTTGCCCCTCAGCAGCTTGAGGACCACGCCCTCCCAGCCCTTGCCTGCGGCCATGCCCACCCCTTCACCGGCCCGATAGTTAGGTCACCCTAACCCAAGCCTTCGAAGGTGGGTACGAGCAGCACCCGGACCGCGCCCCACGGCCCGGACGGCCCGCTTCAGTGAGCCGCCAGGAACTCCCCGACCAGAGCCGCCCACTCGGCGGGCCGCTCGGCGAACGGCAGGTGCCCCGTGGCGAGTTCCACGGTGCGGGCGCCGGGCAGGGCGTCCGCGAGTTCCCGCTGGAGGGCGGGCGGCACGAGCCGGTCCCCGGTGGTGACGATGACGAGGGCCGGTACGTCGAGCCGCGCGAGCTCGGCACGCAGGTCGGCGTTCTTCACCAGGGCGGCATGGTCGCCACCCCCGGGCGGCATGGAGGCCGCGGACACCTTCACCATGACGTCCAGCTCCTCGGGGGTCAGCGCCTCCAGCTGCCCGGCGCTGAACCCGAGCGGTATGAGGAGCCGCGCGAGCAGCTCGTTCTCCCCGCGCCGGCCCAGCTCGGACCACAGGTCCGCGAGGAGCCCGAGCCCGTAACCGGCCCGCGCGAAGGTCGCGGTCAGCACGAGCGCGGTGACCCGCTCGGGATACCGCGCGGCGATCCGTACGGCGACGTTCCCGCCGAGGGAGTAGCCGAGCACCGCGAACCGCTCCAGCCCCTCGGCGTCGGCGGCGGCCACCAACTGGTCCGCCAGCTGGTCCAGTTCCAGCGGTTCGGTGGCGCGCGGGGTGCCCCCGGTGCCGGGGTAGTCGACGCCGACGACGCTGTGGGTCGCGGCGAAGGCGTCCAGGACCGGGCCGAAGTTGGCCTGCACCGATCCGCCCCCGCCATGGGCCAGCAGCAGGCCGGGGCCGCCGCTCTCCTTGCGGACGGTGCGGGCGTAGGGGGTGTTCGTGGTGACGGGCACGGCGGACCTCGGCATTTCCGTAGCGGCAGTTACAGATCAGACCGTACCCGATTTCAGTAACGTCCGCTACAGAAATGGCCCGTACGCCGATCCTGTACGGGTGGCGTACGGGCACAAAGCGGGTCGGCGGCCCGCCGGATGGGGAAGGGTGCAGCATGCCCCACAGCAGCAAGAGCCACCGCAACAGGCCGCAGCGCAACGCCTCTTGGAAGGTCGTCGGCGTCATGCTGGCCCACCACCGCAAACGTGCCCTGCTCACCCAGGAACAGCTGGCCGAACGGGTCTACTGCGACGGCGAGTCGATCGCCTCGGTGGAACAGGGCCGCCGTGCGCTCTCCGTCAAACTGGCCGTCCTCATCGACGAGGTGCTCGGCACCCACGGCGCGATGCGCACGGCGGCGGAGGCCATTCCGCGGCGCGAGCGGTACCCGGCGTTCGCCCGGGAGTACATGGAGCACGAGGAGGAGGCGCTCAGCCTGTTCACCTACGAGAACGCCTCGATCCCCGGGCTCCTCCAAACCCCGGAGTACGCGGCGGCCGTCTTCTCGAACTTCTACCCGCCACTGCCCGCCGACCAGATCAGCCAGCAGACCGAGGACCGGATCGCACGCCAGTCCCTCTTCCAGCGCACACCCCAGCCGCCGGTGATGCACTTCATCATCGAGGAGCACGTGCTGAAGCGGCCGATCGGCGGCCCGGAGGTGCTACGCGGGCAGCTACGGCACCTGCGCGAGATGACCGAACTGCCCTTCGTGGACATCCAGATCATCCTCACCGATCGCGAGACGCATGCCGGCCTGGCGGGCCCTTTGGTGTTGCTGGAAACCCCCGACCACGAACAGCTCGGCTACCTGGAGGGGCAGCACGTCAGCTTCCTCCAGGACGACCCCGACGAGGTCCATCTCCTCCATCTCAAATATGGGATGCTGCGTTCGCAGGCCCTGTCGCTCGAAGACAGCAAGCGCCTGCTGGACGAGCTGCTAGGAGAGTCATGACGCACCAACTGGCCTGGTTCAAGTCGAGCTACAGCGGTGATGCGGGTGGCGACTGCCTCGAAGTCGCCTACCACTGGCGCAAGTCGAGCCACAGTAGTGACGCGGGCGGCAACTGCGTCGAGGTCGCCGCCCATCCCGCCGCCGTCCACGTCCGCGATTCCAAGGTCACCGACGGCCCGGTCCTCACCGTCGCCCCGGCCACCTGGACGGCGTTCCTCGCCGGGGCGGGGTCCTAACCCTCCCCCGCGAGGCGCCTCTTGTGCGCCTTCCTCGCCACCTTCCGGAAGCGCTCGCGCAGCACCTCCGCGCGGGCTCCCCGGGTCTTCATCGCATGGCAGTTGGGGCACAGGGCGATCATGCGCTTCGGGTGGTCCCGCCCGCCCGAGGCGTGGTCGTCGATGTGATCGACCTCCAGGAGCGGCTCCCCGCGCACGGTCGTGTCCTGCGGCATTCCGCCGCAGTCCGGGTTCTCGCAGCGGCCCCCGCAGCGCTCCAGCACGGCTTCGACCGCCCTCGGGTCCCGGTACCGCTCGACCGTCGCCGGGCGTTCGACGGTCCGCAGCCGCGTCGCCGCCTCGTCGGCCTTGATGGCCCGGCACAGCCGCCGGTACGGGTCCTGCGCCGGAGCCGGGGTCGGGGCCGCCGGTTCCGCGTCCGCGTACCGCCCGAAGTAGGCGGCTGCCCCGGCCGGCAGGAGCGTCAGTGTCGGGCGGGCCTTGAGGTGCGCCCGTACCTCCTCGGGCAGCCCCGGGTAGGGCTCGTCCCCCTCGACGGTCAGCCAGTTCACCGCCCGACGCCGGGCGAAGGCCCGGTCCCGCGTCTCGACGTAGTAGGCCGGTCCCGCCACCACCCCCACGTGCACGTCGTACGGAGCCTTCGCGGCCACGACGACGTCCCCCTCGGACATCCGGTCGACGAACGACTGCACCGCCCTGGTGACCCGGTAGACCTTGGACTCCGACCAGCCGGGCTGCTCGGCCCTCACCAGGTCACGGGCCGCCTCCGGACTCAGTCCCACCGGTATCTCGGGCGCCTCGCGCCAGTCCATGGCGCAGTATCCGTCGGCCACCCACTCCAGTACCCGGTAGATCCCGGTCTGGTGCTCGAACCCGCGGGCGAGCCAGTACCTGCGTTCCACCTCGTTCCCCATGCGCGGAAGGCTACGTGTGCGATCACCTGCTCCCCGAAGGAGCCCCCCGTCCGCCGATCCGCCCACCCTGGAGGGAAGTTGACCACCGAACCGCCCTCGAACGCCCCGCCCGTGGTCCTGGTCGCCGCGGCCGGAACGGCGGCCGGCACCTGGGCCCCGCTCCTGCCCGCGCTCCGGGCGCACATCCGGGTGATCGCCCAGGACTGGTCCGGGCCGCCGACGCGCTGTCCGGGGCCCTGCTCCTGCTGCGGCGCACGCCGGGGGCCCGGACCGTACGGGCCGAGTACGGGCTGGCGGCCCGGCACGCGGCGGAGCTGCGCCGGCTGCGAGCCGCCCGCGCGCTGCCCGACGTACCGGTGTCGGTGCTCAGCGCCACGCGCGGACTCCCCCGGCGGCTGCGGGCGCGCTGGACGGGGCTCCAGGCCGGGGTGGCGGCGGGCGTGGCCCGGGGGCGGCACGCCGAGGTGGCGAACGCCGGGCACTACCTCCACGAGGACCGGCCCGAGGAGGTCGCGCGGGCCGTCCTGGACGTGGTCGGGCGGGTCCGGGGACGGTGAGTGCGGGTCGCGCCCCCGCCGCACGCGGTGGCGCGGAAGGGCCCCGCACCCCCGTCGGGGGTGCGGGGCCCTTCCGGCCGTGCGGTGAGGGGTCAGCCCTCGGTGACGCCCAGGCGCTCCAGGATGAGTTCCTTGACGCGCGCGGCGTCGGCCTGGCCGCGGGTGGTCTTCATGACCGCACCGACCAGCGCGCCGACGGCCGCGATCTTGCCGCCGCGGATCTTGTCCGCGATGGCCGCGTTGCCCGCGATGGCCTCGTCCACGGCCGCGCCGAGCGCGCCCTCGTCCGAGACGACCTTCAGGCCGCGCTTGTCGACGACCTCGTCCGGGGTGCCCTCGCCGGCGAGGACGCCCTCGATGACCTGGCGGGCCAGCTTGTCGTTGAGCGAGCCGTCCGCGACCAGCGCCGCGACCCGGGCCACCTGGGCCGGGGTGATCGGCAGCTCGTCGACGACGACGCCCTGCTCGTTGGCGTTGCGGGCCAGCTCGCCCATCCACCACTTGCGCGCCGCGGCCGAGTCCGCACCCGCCTCGATCGTGGCGACGATGGAGTCCACCGCGCCCGCGTTGAGGATCGACTGCATGTCGTGCTCGGTGACGCCCCACTCCTCGCGGAGCCGGTTGCGGCGCACGCGCGGCATCTCGGGCAGACCGCCGCGCAGCTCCTCGACCCAGTCGCGGGCCGGGGCCACGGGCACCAGGTCGGGCTCCGGGAAGTACCGGTAGTCCTCGGCGTTGTCCTTGATGCGGCCGGCCGTGGTGGAGCCGTCCTCCTCGTGGAAGTGCCGGGTCTCCTGCACGATCGTGCCGCCCGACGAGAGCACCGCCGCGTGGCGCTGGATCTCGAAGCGGGCCGCGCGCTCGACGGAACGCAGGGAGTTGACGTTCTTGGTCTCCGAGCGGGTGCCGAACTCGGACTCGGGGGTCGGGCGCAGCGACAGGTTCACGTCGCAGCGCATCTGGCCCTTGTCCATGCGGGCCTCGGAGACGCCGAGCGCCTTGATGACCTCGCGCAGCTCGGCGACGTACGCCTTGGCGACCTCGGGGGCCCGCTCGCCCGCGCCCTCGATGGGCTTGGTGACGATCTCGATGAGCGGGATGCCGGCGCGGTTGTAGTCCAGCAGGGAGTGGGAGGCGCCGTGGATGCGGCCGGTGGCGCCGCCGACGTGCAGCGACTTGCCGGTGTCCTCCTCCATGTGGGCGCGCTCGATCTCCACGCGGAAGATCTCGCCGTCCTCCAGCTGTACGTCGAGGAAGCCGTTGAAGGCGATCGGCTCGTCGTACTGGGAGGTCTGGAAGTTCTTCGGCATGTCCGGGTAGAAGTAGTTCTTCCGGGCGAAGCGGCACCACTCGGCGATCTCGCAGTTCAGCGCGAGACCGATCTTGATGGCGGACTCGACGCCGATCGCGTTGACGACCGGGAGGGAGCCGGGCAGACCGAGGCAGGTGGGGCAGGTCTGCGAGTTGGGCTCGGCGCCCAGCTCGGTCGAACAGCCGCAGAACATCTTGGTCTTGGTGCCGAGCTCGACATGGACCTCAAGGCCCATGACGGGGTCGAACGAGGCGAGAGCGTCCTCGTACGACAGGAGTTCGGTGAAGGTGGTCACGGTGAAACTTTCCCTCTCAGCCCAGCAGGACGTCGTCGTCGCCCAGGCGCTTCAGCTCGCGGTACAGGATCGCGAGGCCGGTGACGATGGCGGCGGCGGACACGGCGGCGTCGATCAGCTTCAGCGTGTCGTGCTCGACGCGGGCCTTCTTGACCTGCTTGATCACGCTCAGGGCGCCGAAGGCGGTGGTGCCGATCGACAGGTAGGTCCCGGTCTTGGACTTCTTGAAGCCCTTGGCCTTGGACAGTGCACTGGTGCTCACAGCGACGGTGCCTCCTCAAGCAGCGGGTGACCCCAGCGTGCGACGAAGGCGGCCTCGACGGCGGCACCGACCTTGTACAGGCGGTCGTCCTTCATCGCCGGGGCGATGATCTGGAGCCCGACGGGGAGACCGTCCTCCGGGGCCAGGCCGCAGGGCAGCGACATGGCGGAGTTGCCGGCCAGGTTGGTCGGGATGGTGCACAGGTCCGCGAGGTACATGGCCAGCGGGTCGTCGGTGCGCTCACCGATGGCGAAGGCGGTGGTCGGGGTCGTCGGGGAGACGATGACGTCGACCTGCTCGAAGGACTTCTCGAAGTCCTGCGTGATGAGCGTGCGGACCTTCTGGGCCGAGCCGTAGTACGCGTCGTAGTAGCCGGAGCTGAGCGCGTACGTGCCGAGGATGATGCGGCGCTTGACCTCGTCGCCGAAGCCGGCTTCGCGGGTCAGGGCCGTGACGTCCTCGGCGGACTTGGTGCCGTCGTCGCCGACGCGCAGGCCGTAGCGCATGGCGTCGAAGCGGGCCAGGTTCGAGGAGCACTCGGACGGCGCGATCAGGTAGTACGCGGCCATCGCGAGGTCGAAGGACGGGCAGTCCAGCTCGACGATCTCGGCGCCGAGCTCCTTGAGGAGCTCCACCGACTCGTTGAAGCGCTGGACGACGCCGGCCTGGTAGCCCTCGCCGGCGAACTGCTTGACGACGCCGACGCGCATGCCGGCGACGGAGCCGTTGCGGGCCGCCTCGACGACCGGCGGGACCGGGGCGTCGATGGAGGTCGAGTCGAGCGGGTCGTGGCCGGCGATGACCTCGTGCAGGAGGGCCGCGTCCAGGACCGTACGGGCGCAGGGACCGCCCTGGTCGAGGGAGGAGGAGAAGGCGACCATGCCGTAGCGGGAGACGCCGCCGTACGTGGGCTTCACGCCGACGGTGCCGGTGACGGCGGCGGGCTGGCGGATGGAACCGCCGGTGTCCGTGCCGATGGCGAGCGGGGCCTGGAAGGCGGCCAGCGCGGCCGCGGAGCCGCCGCCGGAGCCGCCGGGGATGCGGGTGAGGTCCCACGGGTTGCCGGTGGGGCCGTAGGCGCTGTTCTCGGTGGAGGACCCCATGGCGAACTCGTCCATGTTGGTCTTGCCGAGGATGACGACGTCGGCTTCCTTCAGCTTGCGCGTCAGGGTGGCGTCGTAGGGCGGGATCCAGCCTTCGAGGATCTTCGAACCGACGGTGGTCGGGACCCCGACGGTGGTGAAGATGTCCTTGAGGGCGAGCGGTACGCCGGCCAGCGGGCCGAGCTTCTCGCCGGCCGCGCGCTTCGCGTCGACGGCGCGGGCCTGGGCGAGGGCGCCCTCGCGGTCGACGTGCAGGAAGGCGTGGACCTTCTCGTCGGTCGCGTCGATGCGGGCCAGGTGGGCTTCGGTGACCTCGACGGCCGTGAGTTCGCCGGAGGCGATCTTCTCGGCGGTCTCGGCGGCCGTGAGCTTGATGATGTGCGTGTCGGTCATGGCTGTTAGTCCTCCCCCAGGATCTGCGGCACCTTGAAACGCTGCTGCTCCTGGGCGGGAGCGCCGGAAAGCGCCTGCTCGGGGGTGAGCGACGGACGGACCTCGTCCGCGCGCATGACGTTGGTCAGCGGCAGCGGGTGGGAGGTCGGCGGGACGTCTTGGTCGGCGACCTCGGAGACGCGGGCGACCGCGCCGATGATGTCGTCGAGCTGTCCGGCGAAGTGATCCAGCTCGTTGCTGGACAGCTCAAGGCGCGCCAGCCGAGCGAGGTGGACGACCTCCTCGCGCGTAATGCCAGGCATGCAGCGATCCTCTGGGGGTGGGTGGACGTGTGGTTTGGTCCCAATCCTATGGGGCCCGCCCCCCGACGCACTAAACGGTTACCGCCGGGCCCGGACACGGGAACCGCGGCCGGGCCGTCCGGGCGGCCTACCGGCCCGGTCCGCCGGCCCGGTCCGCCGACCCGGGCGGCAGGGTCGGTCCGCCGGGCCGGTCCACGGGGCCGGATCCACCGGACCGGATCCACGGGGCCGGATCTACTGGGCCGGGGTCTCCGCCGTGGCGGCCGCCGCGGCGGCGAGCTCGGCGGTGATGTCCGCCGGGCGGCGCCAGCCGCGCTCGCCGCGGGCGAGGAGCCAGGCGGTGGCCTCCTGCGGCGGCATCGCGGCGGCCACCAGCCAGCCCTGCACCGCGTCGCAGCCCAGGTCGCGCAGCCGCTCCCAGGTCTCGTCGTCCTCGACGCCCTCGGCGACGACGAGCAGTCCCAGGGAGTGCGCCAGGTCCACCGTGCACCGCACGATCTCCGCGTCCTGGGCGTCCACGGCGAGCCGGGCCACGAAGGAGCGGTCGATCTTCAGCTCGCTGACCGGCAGGCGGCGCAGGTGCACCAGGGAGGAGTAGCCGGTGCCGAAGTCGTCGAGGGACATCTTGACGCCGTGCCCGGTCAGCCCGGCCATGGTGTCGGCGGCCCGCTGGGGGTCCTCCAGCAGGACGTGTTCCGTTATCTCCAGCTGGAGGCCGCTCGCCGGGACCCCGTGCCGGGCGAGGCGGGCCGCGACGGCTCCCGCGAAGCCGGGCGTGTGGACGTCGCGGGGCGAGACGTTGACGGCGACGGGCACCTTGAGGCCCTGGGCGCGCCAGCGGGCGACCTGGGCGAGGGCCGTCTCCAGGACGTACTCGGTGAGGTGCGGCATCAGACCGGAGGTCTCGGCGATCGCGATGAACTCGTCCGGGGGGACCCGCCCGCGTTCCGGGTGCACCCAGCGGACCAGCGCCTCCAGCCCGGCGACCTGCCCGTCGAAGCGGACCTTCGGCTGGTAGTGCAGTTCCACTTCGCCGGCGTCGAGGGCGCGCCGCAGGTCGCCGAGGAGTCCGAGGCGGTCCGGGGTGTTGCTGTCGCGCTTGGACTCGTAGACCTCGACGCCCGTGCGGTCGCGCTTCGCCTGGTACATGGCGACGTCCGCGCGGCGCAGCAGCCCCTCGGCGTCGAGGGCGTGGTCGGGGAAGACCGCGAGTCCGGCGCTGGCCTCCAGGACGAGGGTCAGGCCGTCGAGGTCGAGCGGGGAGCTGAGCTCGGCGACGAGGTGGCGGGCGACCCGCTGGGCGCTGGTGGTGGAGTCGGCGACGGGCAGCAGTACGGCGAACTCGTCACCGCCGAGGCGGGCCACTTCGGCGTCCTGGGGCAGGGCCTGGCGCAGCCGGTCGGCGATCTGGAGGAGCAGCCGGTCCCCCGCCAGGTGGCCGAGGGTGTCGTTGACCGCCCGGAAGCGGTCCAGGTCGATCAGCACAAGAGCTGACCGGGTGCCCAAACGTTCAGCCTCGTCCAGGGCCGACCAGGCGCGTTCCAGCAGCCACTGCCGGTTCGGGAGCCCGGTCAGCGGGTCGCGCAGCTGTTCCTCGGCCCGTGCGCGGGCGATCCACAGGGTGGAGTCGAGTGCGATGAGCGGTACGGCGAACAGCGGCAGCAGGACGGGCAGGCTGACGGCGACCACGCAGATGAGGGGGGCGATGCCGAGCAGGGCGGCGGCCACCAGCGCCTGCCGGAGCAGGGCGGTGCGGGCGACGGTGGGCAGGCCGCCGCCGCGCGGGTTCAGCGCGCACCACAGCAGGAGCCGGGTGACCGCGAGGTAGGTGACGGCGACCAGGACGACTTCGGGGATGTCGGCGAGGCCCCAGGTGGCGGGCTGCCAGGGCGTCTCGACGCTCGGCGCGTCGCCGAAGGCGGCCAGGACGAGGGCTCCCGCGCCGATGCCGAGGATGTCGACGCAGCCGTGCAGCAGTCCCTGCCGCCAGCGGTGCCGGCGTGCGGCGCCGACCAGGGTGACGACGGCGAGCGAGACGAGTCCGGCGGGGACCCAGCCGTAGAGGAGGAGTACGCCGAGGGTGAGGGCGGCGCCCGAGCCGGTGCCGCCCCACCAGCGGTCGCGGCCGAGGGCGACCAGGTGGCCGACGATGACGCCGGTGAGGAGGGCCAGCGCCCAGCCCACCGTGCCGCCGGGGAACAGGGCTTGACGGTCGGTCAGCGCGGAGACGATGCCGCCCGCGAGGACCACCGCGGCCATGCCGATGACGACGAGGGGCAGCACGGTGCGCCGCTGTCCCTGTGTTCCGCCGCCCGTACCGGTGTCGAGGGGACGGGTCTCCGGTGTCCTGGCACCCAGGACACCGAGCCGGCCCGTCCGCTTGGGCGGGGGTTCCCCGCCGAATTCAGGTGACGGGTCGGCGCTTTCGGTGGGTTTCATGCCCGTCCCTCTCACAGCCGGCGATGCCGATGTCACGCGATGGCCCCGATGTCATGCCATCACGGCCGGAAGCGCATCAGGCAGCCGTGCACGACAGGCGCACCCCACAACAGTAGGACGCGAGAGGCACCCAGGGGCAGCGGTCGGCAGTGGTTGCCCGAATGCGACCCAGCCATCCTCATCAGTACGGTATCCGCCGAACGGGTGAGTTTGGACCAGGACCCCCCGTCACCCTTCCGATGATCCGACAGCCCACCGCCCCATGACCAGGCCTGTACCGGCCGTTTACCACCGGGCGCCGCGCCGGGCGTGCGCCCGCCCGTACGGCCGCACGCCACGCATCCGTTCGCCTCGGCCGCTCCCCCGGAGCGGCTCCCGTGTGGGTTACTACTCCGCCACGGGCCCGCCGTCCAGGGGGAGGGCCGCCTCGCGGGCGGCGTCGGGGCCCTGTTCGAGCAGCACCTCGAAACCGGCGTCGTCGAGGATGGCCAGTTTCAGCTGCACGGCCTTGTCGTACTTCGAACCGGGGTTGTCGCCGACCACGACGAAGGAGGTCTTCTTCGACACCGAGCCGGTCACCTTGGCTCCCCGGCTCTGGAGGGCCTCCTTGGCGCCGTCGCGGGTGTGGCCCTGGAGGGTGCCGGTGACGACGACGGTCAGCCCTTCCAGCGGGCGCGGACCCTGCTCCTCGCCGGAACCTTCCTCCTCCATCCGCACGCCGGCCTCCCGCCACTTGCGGAGGATCTCCTGGTGCCAGTCGACGGCGAACCACTCCTTGAGGGAGGCCGCGATGATCGCGCCGACGCCCTCGGTGGCCGTCAGCTCCTCCTCGGTGGCCTGCTCGATGCGCTCGATCGAGCGGAACTCGCGGGCGAGGGCCTCCGCGGCGACGGGGCCGACGTGACGGATCGACAGGCCGTTGATGACGCGGGCCAGCGGGCGTTCCTTGGCGGCCGCGATGTTCTCCAGCATGGCCAGGGCGTTCTTCTTCGGCTCGCCCTTCTGGTTGGCGAAGACCGTGACGATCTTCTCCTCGCCGGTCTTCGGGTCCCGCTTGGGGAGCCCGCTGTCCGGGTCGAGGACGTACGCCTTGATGGGCAGCAGCTGCTCGATGGTGAGGCCGAAGAGGTCGCCCTCGTCCAGCAGCGGCGGCTCGGCCGGCTCCAGCGGGCCGGTCAGCGCGGCCGCCGCGACCATGCCGAAGTTCTCGATGTCCAGGCTCTGTCTGCCGCCGAGGTAGAAGAGCCGCTCCCGGAGCTGGGCGGGGCAGGTCTGCCCGTTGGGGCACCGGACGTCGATGTCCCCCTCCTTCATCGGCCGCAGCGTCGTCCCGCATTCGGGGCATTCGGCCGGCATCACGAACGCCCGCTCGCTCCCGTCCCGCAGGTCGACCACCGGCCCGAGGATCTCGGGGATGACGTCGCCCGCCTTGCGCAGCACCACGGTGTCCCCGATGAGGACGCCCTTGGCCTTGACGACCTCCTGGTTGTGCAGGGTCGCGAACTCCACCTCGGACCCGGCCACCGTCACCGGCTCCACCTGCGCGTACGGGGTCACGCGGCCGGTGCGGCCGACACCGACCTTGATGTCGATCAGCTTGGTGTTGACCTCTTCGGGCGCGTACTTCCAGGCGATCGCCCAGCGCGGCGCGCGGGCCGTGGAACCGAGCCGGCCCTGGAGCGCGATCTCGTCGAGCTTGACGACCACGCCGTCGATCTCGTGTTCCACCGAATGCCGGTTCTCGCCGAATGCGGAGATGAACCCGCGCACTTCGGCGAGCGTGGAGACCACCTTGTTGTGCCGGGCGGTCGGCAGGCCCCACTCGCGCAGCAGCTCGTACGCCTGCGACTGGCGCTCGATCTCGAAGCCCTCGCGGGCGCCGATGCCGTGGACCACCATGTGCAGCGGGCGGCTCGCGGTGACCTTGGGGTCCTTCTGGCGCAGCGACCCGGCCGCCGCGTTGCGCGGGTTGGCGAAGGGCTTGCCCTCCGCCTCGACGAGCCGCGCGTTGAGCTCCTCGAACTTCTCCATCGGGAAGTAGACCTCGCCGCGGATCTCGACCAGCGCCGGGATCCGGTCGCCCTTGAGGCGGTCCGGGATCTCGGCGATGGTGCGGACGTTGGGCGTGATGTCCTCGCCGGTGCGGCCGTCGCCGCGGGTGGCGGCGCGGGTGAGGCGGCCGTTCTCGTAGGTCAGGTTGACGGCGAGGCCGTCCACCTTCAGCTCGCACAGGTAGTGGTAGTCGGAGGTGTTCGCGTCCCGGGCCACGCGCTCGGCCCAGGCCGCCAGTTCCTCGTCGTCGAAGGCGTTGTCGAGGGAGAGCATCCGCTCCCGGTGCTCGACCGACGCGAAGTCCGTCTCGTACGCCCCGGCCACCTTCTGGGTGGGCGAATCGGGCGTACGCAGCTCCGCGTACTGCTCCTCCAGCGCCTCCAGCGAGCGCAGCAGCTTGTCGAACTCGGCGTCGCTGACGACCGGCTGGTCGTTCACGTAGTACCGGAAGCGGTGCTCCTCGACCTGTTCGGCCAGCAGCGCGTGCTGCTCACGCACCGCCGCCGGTACTGCCGTGTCCTGCTGTTCGGCTGCCATGCCGTGTCCTCCCGTGGCCCGTCTCGACCGTCACTCAGGGTTGTCGGCGAGCGACCTCGCCGCCCTGACGCAATGGGCCTGCACCGCGCGGGCGTAGGCGGGCGAGGCGCCCGCCAGACCGCACGACGGAGTGACCACGACGGACTCGGCGAGAGTCCCCGGAGCCAGTCCCAGCCTGCGCCAAAGCTTCCTGACACCCATGACGCTACCGCCCGGGTCCGACAACACGGTGTCGGTGCCGGGCACCACTCCGGCGAAGAGTTTCAGCCCGCCTTCGACGGCTTCCCCGAGGGCGTCGTCCTCGCGCTCGGTGAGCAGGGAGAAATCGAACGAGACGCCCGCGGCGCCGGCCCGCTTCAGCAGTCCGAAGGGGACCTCGGGGGCGCAGGAGTGCACGACGACCTCCCCGTCGTGGACGGCGAAGAGGTCCCGCAGGGTGCCTTCCACGACCTGCCGGTCGACGGCCCGGTAGGTGCGGTAGCCGCTGGCCGAGCGGACCCGGCCGAGGAGGACGGCGGTGAGGGACGGTTCGTCGTACTGGAGGACGATCTCGGCTCCGGGGATCCGCTTGCGCACGTCCGCCAGGTGCTCGCGCAGGCCTTCCGCGAGGGATCCGGCCAGGTCCCGGCAGGCTCCGGCGTCCTGGAGCATCGCCTCGCCGCCGTGGAGTTCCAGGGCGGCGGCCAGCGTCCACGGCCCGACGGCCTGGACCTTGAGCTTGCCGGTGTAGCCCTGGGTGAACTCCTCCAGGGCGTCCAGGTCCTCGCCGAGCCAGGAGCGGGCGCGGCGGGTGTCGCGGCCCGGGCGGTCGCTGATGCGCCAGCCGCTGGGCTCGACGTGGGCGTACAGGTCGACGAGCAGCCCGAGCGAGCGGCCGATCATGTCCGCGCCGGGGCCGCGGGCGGGCAGCTCGGCGAGGTACGGGAACTCCTCGAAGGAGCCGGTGACGGTCTTGGCGGCCTCGCGGGCGTCGCCGCCGGGCAGCGAGCCGACTCCGGTGGCGCTCGCGGTCATCGGCCGGGCCTCACGGACAGGTCGTTCACCTCGGCGTCGCGGGGCAGGTCGACGGCCATGACGATGGTGGTGGCGACGGACTCGGGGTCGATCCAGGCGGCGGGGTCGTACTCCTTGCCCTCCTGCGAGTGCACCTTGGCCTGCATCGGGCTGGCGGTGCGGCCGGGGTAGACGGAGGTGACGCGGATGCCGTTCGGCTTCTCCTCGGCGCGCAGGGAGTCGGCGAGGGCCTTGAGGCCGTGCTTGGAGGCGGCGTAGGCGCTCCAGTCGGCGTGGGCGGTGAGGCCGGCGCCGGAGTTCACGAAGACGACGGTGGCCTTCGAGGCGCGCAGGGTGGGCAGCAGCAGCCGGGTGACCTCGGCGGGGGCGATGAGGTTGACGTTGAGCTGCTGGTGCCAGGTCTTGGGGCGGAGCTCGCCGACGGGGCCGAGGTCGACGATCCCCGCGACGTGCAGGAGGGAGTCGATGCGCTCGGGGATCGGCTGCTTGGAGAAGGCCCACGACAGCCGGTCGGGGTCGGCGAGGTCTCCCACGAGGGTCCGCGCGCCGGGGTAGAGCTCGACGAGCTGCCGGGCGCGGGCGGCGTCACGGGCGAGGAGGACCAGGTCGTCGCCGCGGGCGTGCAGGCGGGCCGCGACGGCGGCGCCGATGCCGGAACCGGCACCGGTGATGAGGTGAGTAGCCATACGGTCATGCTCGCACCCCGCGGGGGCGCTCCGCGGCCCCGGCCGGGAGCCGGGGGCCGCCCGTGGCGCAGGCGGCCCGGCCGTCCGTGTCAGAGGCCGGCTTCGGCGCGCAGCGCGGCGGCGGTCTTGCGGGCGTCGTAGTCGGCGGGGACGCCCTCGACCAGGACGACCTGGCCCTGGATGTGGTCGGTGCGCAGGGGCAGGATCGCCTGGTAGGCGGGCGAGGCGTACCAGGCGCGGGCCCGCTCGATGTCCGGGAAGCCGACCATCACGATGGTGCCGGGGAAGGGGCCTTCGAGGACCTCGACTTCGGCTCCGTGGACGAGGAAGCGGCCGCCGAAGGGCTCCATGCTCGGCTGGATCTCCTCGATGTAGCGGAGGATGTCCTCGTTCACGGCCTCGGGGCGTATGTGGGCGATGGCGTACGCGGTCATGACGGTTTCCCCTGTCTGCGGGCGGGCCCGGCGCTCCGGGCCGCTGGTCCCATCGTGCCCGAGGGGGTACCCCCCGGGTCGATGACCTCGGAGGTCATGTCAGGTCAGGACGGGACGGGGGCAGGGGCGGGGGCGGCCGGGCCGTGCGGCTGGAAGGTGCGGCGGTAGGCGATCGGGGAGACGCCGAGGGCGGCACGCATGTGCTGGCGCAGGGAGTTGGCGGAGCCGAAGCCGGCGCGGTGGGCCACGAGGTCGACCGGCAGGTCGCTGGACTCCAGCAAGTGGCGGGCGATTTCGAGGCGTTGGGCGGTGAGCCACTGCACGGGGGTCATGCCGACCTCGTCGCGGAAGCGCCGGGTGAAGGTGCGCAGGCTCATCCGGGCGTGGGCGGCGAGTTCGGCGAGGGCGATGGGCTCGGCGAGGCGTTCCAGGGCCCAGGCGCGGGTGGCCGTGGTGGTGGCGACGGTGGGTTCGGGGACGGGGCGGTCGATGTACTGGGCCTGCCCGCCGTCCCGCCACGGGGGTACGACGCACATGCGGGCGGCGCGGTTGGTGATGGCGACGCCGTGGTCGCGGCGGACCAGGTGCAGGCACAGGTCGACGCCGGCGGACACTCCGGCGGAGGTCAGGACGTCCCCGTCGTCGACGAACAGGACCTCCTCGTCGACGAGGACACGGGGGTAGGCCCGGCGGAACTCGGGGGCGAGGTTCCAGTGGGTCGTCGCGGGGCGGCCGTCGAGGAGCCCGGCGGCGGCGAGCACGTAGGAGCCGCTGCAGATGGAGACCAGGCGGGTGCCGGGGCGGATGCCGGCGATCGCCGCGGCCACCTCGGGCGGCAGCGGTCCCCCGAGGCTCAGTTCGGGCATGGCATGGGTGGGCGGGATGATCACGGTGTCGGCGGCGGCGAGGGCCTCGGGCCCGGCCGCGGGCTGGATGGCGAATCCGGAGTCGCTCGTCACCGGGCCGCCGTCGGCGGTGCAGACGACGACCTCGTACAGGGCCGCTCCGTCCTCGTCCACGGCGCTGCCGAAGACCCGGGAGGGGATGCCCAGCTCGAACGGGGGGAAGCCCGGGAGGGCGAGGACCGCGACCAGGTGGCGGCCGCCGGTGCCGCTCCGCCCGGTCGGTCCCGCGGTTGCCGTCGGTTCCGTACGCGCCTCGCTCATGGCCAGATCCTGTCACATAGTGGCCGGACGGCCAATACCACGGGTCGGCGCCGTGTCCGAATCTGGGACACGTCGCCGGGGAACTGCCCGGTACGGACGCAATCGGACGGAATGAGGCGGACTGACATGCGCGCGATGGTCGTGAACGAGTGGGGCGGCCCCGAGACCCTGGTCGAGCGGGAGATCGAGCGCCCGGAACCCGGGCTGGGTGAGGTCCTGGTCCGGGTGCACGCGGCCGGCGTGAACCCGGTCGACTGGAAGACCCGGGCCAGCGGGGCCCTGATCAGCTGGGGCGAGACCCCGATCGTCGGCTGGGACGTCTCCGGCACGGTCGAGGCGGCCGGCCCCGGCGTGACCCTGCACAGCGCGGGCGACGAGGTGTACGGGATGCCGCTCTTCCCGCGGCAGGCGGGCGCCTACGCCGAGTACGTGGTGGCCCCGGCCCGGCACTTCGCCCGCAAGCCCGCCTCCCTGGACCACGTGCAGGCGGCCGCGCTGCCGCTGGCGGCCCTCACCGCGTGGCAGGCGCTGGTGGACACCGCCGGCGTCACGGCCGGGCAGCGGGTACTGGTCCACGCGGCGGCGGGCGGCGTGGGGCACCTGGCGGTGCAGATCGCCAAGGCGCGCGGCGCGTACGTCATCGGCACCGCGAGCGCGGCCAAGCACGAGCTGCTGCGCGGGCTGGGCGCCGACGAGCTGATCGACTACCGGGAGCAGGACTTCACGGAGGCGGTCTCCGAGGTGGACGTGGTGATCGACGCCCTCGGCGACGGGACCGCCGAGCGCTCCCTGAAGGTGCTGAAGCCCGGCGGCCACCTGATCTCCCTGCCGGGACCGGACTCCGTACCGGCGGACGCCGGCACGGCGCGCGCCGTCTGGCTGCTGGTCGACCCGGACCTCAAGGGCCTGGAGGGCATCGCCGCGCTGGCCGACGCGGGGCTGCTGAGGCCCCTGGTGGACACGGTGCTGCCGCTGGAGCAGGCCGCGAAGGCCCACGAGATCGGCGAGCTCGGCCGGACCACCGGCAAGATCGTCCTGACGGTGGTCTGAGCCGTACGGAGCCCGCCGCGCCGCCTCAGACGGCGGCCGCGGCCCGCGTGGTGGTGGCGATGGTGGCGGAGCCGACCACGCGGGTGCCGTCGTAGAGCACGATCGCCTGGCCGGGGGCCACGCCGCGGACCGGCTCGGTGAAGGAGACGCGCAGCTCGCCGTCCACGACCTCGGCGAAGACCTCGGTCTCGCCGCCGTGGGCGCGCAGCTGCGCGGTGTAGGTGCCGGGGGCGGCGGCCACGGCGCCGCACCAGCGGGGGCGGATCGCGGTGAGGGCGCTGACGTCGAGGGCCTCGACGGGGCCCACGGTGACGGTGTTGTTCACCGGCGAGATGTCGAGGACGTAGCGCGGCTTGCCGTCGGCGGCGGGGTGGCCGATGCGCAGGCCCTTGCGCTGGCCGATGGTGAAGCCGAAGGCGCCCTCGTGGGTGCCGACCTTCTCACCGGTCTCGTCGACGATGTCGCCCTCGGCCTTGCCGAGGCGGTTCGCGAGGAAGCCCTGGGTGTCGCCGTCGGCGATGAAGCAGATGTCGTGGCTGTCGGGCTTCTTCGCGACGGCCAGGCCCCGCTCCTCGGCCTCGGCGCGGATCTCTTCCTTGGTGGTGAGGGTGTCGCCGAGCGGGAAGAGGGCGTGGGCCAGCTGCTTCTCGTCGAGGACGCCGAGGACGTACGACTGGTCCTTGGCCATGTCGGAGGCGCGGTGCAGCTCGCGGGAGCCGTCCTCGTTCAGGACGACGGTGGCGTAGTGGCCGGTGCAGACGGCGTCGAAGCCGAGGGCGAGGGCCTTGTCGAGGAGCGCCGCGAACTTGATCTTCTCGTTGCAGCGCAGGCAGGGGTTCGGGGTGCGCCCGGCCTCGTACTCGGAGATGAAGTCCTCGACGACGTCCTCGCGGAAGCGCTCGGCGAGGTCCCAGACGTAGAAGGGGATGCCGATGACGTCGGCGGCGCGGCGGGCGTCGCGGGAGTCCTCGATGGTGCAGCAGCCGCGGGCGCCGGTCCGGAAGGACTGCGGGTTCGCGGAGAGCGCCAGGTGGACGCCGGTGACGTCGTGCCCGGCTTCGACCGCGCGGGCGGCGGCGACGGCGGAGTCCACGCCGCCGGACATGGCGGCCAGGACGCGAAGGGGGCGGGCGGTGCGCGGCAGGTTCTCAGTCATAGCACCGTCCAGGGTACGGGGAACCGGGCGGGGTCACAGCGCGTTATCGGCTGTGGGGGGTGGATCACATGACCGAGCAGACGGACAAGGGCGGGAAACGGCCGGGCCGGACCCGCAGGGCGGTGCTCTTCGGCGGGCTGGGAGTCGTCGCGGCGGCGGCGGTCGCGGGGCGCGAGGAGATCGGGCGGGCCTGGTGGCTGTTGCCGGGGGTGTCCAAGCCCCGCAAGGAGGGTGAGCTCGATCACGCGGGGGCGAACTGGACGGCGGCGTCGCCGGCGAACTGGCGGCTGGCCGACCGGCCGGACGACTACCGGGTGGACCGGATCGTGGTGCACGTCACGCAGGGCGGCTTCGCCTCCTCGGTGGACGCGTTCAAGAACCCCTGGCACAAGGCGTCGGCGCACTACATAGTGCGCCAGGACGGCCACATCGAGCAGATGGTGCGCGAGCTGGACGTGGCCTTCCACGCGGGCAACCGCTCGATGAACGAGCGCAGCGTCGGCATCGAGCACGTGGGCTTCGTGGACCGCCCGCAGGACTTCACGGACGCCATGTACACGGCCTCGGCGAAGCTCGCGGCGGACGTCTGCCGCCGTTACGGGATACCCGTCGACCGCAAGCACATCGTGGGGCACTCCGAGGTGCCGGGCGCCGACCACACGGACCCGGGCCGCCACTGGGACTGGGACCGTTACGTCCGCATGGTCCGCGAGGCGCTGGGCCCCGAGAAGACCGGCTGAGTACGCGCACTCATGCGGCTGTCAGTCCCGGGGTGGAGGCTGGACCTCTCGGACGGCATCTACACGAGGGGCGCGGGGCAGTGGACTTCGAAGTCGCAGGCATGACGATCGGCACGGTCGGGACGGACGGCGACGACCGGGCGATCGAGTTCGCCGTGAGAGCGCCGGGCGCGCAGGAGGGGGCCCGCTTCGCGATCCACCGCGACCACGACCAGGGCTGGGAGGCCGCGCGCCTGACCATCGACCCGCGGTCGGACGGCGTCCCGGTGGCGGCGGTCGAGTGGGCGGTGGAGTTCGCCCGCGAGTACCTCTGACCGGAGACCGGGCTCCCTGCGAGGGGGCCCGGAGCCGGCCGGGCGCCCTCGTGGGGGGTGTGGCTAGCTGAGGCCGGCCGTGCGGGCTCGGGCGACCGCCGGGCCGATGGCGGCGGCCACGGCGGCGACGTCCTCCTTCGTGGAGGTGTGGCCCAGGGAGAACCGCAGCGTGCCGCGGGCCAGCTGTGGGTCGGTGCCGGTGGCCAGCAGGACGTGGCTCGGCTGGGCGACGCCCGCGGTGCAGGCGGAGCCGGTGGAGCACTCGATGCCCTGCGCGTCCAGGAGCAGCAGCAGGGAGTCCCCCTCGCAGCCGGGGAAGCTGAAGTGGGCGTTGGCCGGGAGCCGGTCGGCGGGGTCGCCGCCGAGCACGGCGTCGGGTACGGCGTCCAGTACGGCGGCGATCAGGTCGTCGCGCAGGGCGCCGACCTCCGCCGCGAACCGCTCCCGCCGTTCGGCGGCGAGCACGGCGGCCACCGCGAAGGCGGCGACGGCGGGGACGTCGAGGGTGCCGGAGCGGACGTGCCGCTCCTGCCCGCCGCCGTGGAGCACGGGGACGGGGCTCTGGTCGCGGCCGAGGAGCAGCGCCCCGATGCCGTACGGGCCGCCGATCTTGTGGCCGCTGACGGTCATGGCGGCGAGGCCGCTGTCACCGAACCGGACGTCGAGCTGCCCGAAGGCCTGGACGGCGTCCGAGTGCAGGGGGATGCCGTACTCGCGCGCGACGGCGGCCAGTTCACGGACCGGCATGACGGTGCCGATCTCGTTGTTGGCCCACATGACGGTGGCCAGAGCCACGTCGTCCGGGTCGCGTTCGACGGCTTCGCGGAACACCTCGGGGTGCACGCGCCCGTGCCGGTCGACGGGCAGGTACTCGACCCGGGCGCCCTCGTGCTCGGCGAGCCAGTGCACGGCGTCGAGGACGGCGTGGTGCTCGACGGGGCTGGCGAGGATCCGGGTCCGGGAGGGTTCGGCGTCGCGGCGGGACCAGTACAGGCCCTTGACGGCGAGGTTGTCGGCCTCCGTGCCGCCCGACGTGAAGACCACCTCGCTCGGCCGGGCGCCCAGCGCTTCGGCGAGGGCCTCGCGGGCCTCCTCGACGGTGCGGCGGGCGCGGCGGCCGGCGGCGTGGAGGGAGGACGCGTTACCCGTGGCGGCGAACTGCGCGGTCATCGCCGCAGCGGCCTCCGGCAGCATCGGGGTGGTGGCGGCGTGGTCGAGGTAGGCCATGATCCCCCGATTCTACGAGTCCCCCGGACCCCGGCTCCCCAGCGGGCGGCGGAAACCGTCCGGCCCCGCCGTCCCGTGCCCCGGGCCGCCTCCGCGCAACGCACCGGGCACCGAACGCCGGACGCCGGGCACCGGCGGGCGGGCATGCCGCGCCGGACGTCGCGCGCCCGGCGCGGCGGCGCCGTCCGGCGGGATTTCGGCCGGGTGCCTACCGCGGTGCCCGCGCGAGCTGGCGGGACTGGGCCACGAGGCGGTCCGCGGAGTCCCAGACCTCGGCGTCCTCCTCCAGGAAGCCCCCGGCCATGTTGCGGGTGGTGATGGCGACGCGCAGCGGCCCGGGGGCGGGGCGGCAGCGGATGTGGGTGGTCAGTTCGACGGTCGGGGCCCAGCCCACCAGCCCGAGGTCGAAGGCGGTCGGCGGCAGGGCGTCCACCGCGAGCAGCAGCGAGAACGGGTCGGCGTCGCGGCCGTCGGCCAGCTCGAACCAGGCCCGCATCTCGCCCTTCCCGGAGGGCGCGCCGACGGCCCAGCCCGCGGTGGCCGGGTCCAGCCGCAGCCGGAGGCGGTCGACGATGGCGGAGCTGCCGGGGATGGGGGCGGGGCCGGCCTCGGCGCCGAAGCAGTCCTCGTAGGCGGGGAAGGCGGGCGGCAGCGCTGCGGTCTGCACGGTGTCGGGCAGCGCGGCGAGGTCGCCGTAGGAGGCGAGGACGCGGATGCGCTCGATCTCGGCGCCGTTCTCGTCGAACTGGAACAGCGAGGCCTGGCCGGTGGAGAGGGTGCGGCCGACCCGGACGACCTGGGTGCGGATGACGGCGGGGCCGGGCACCGAGGAGGTCAGGTAGTGGGCGGAGACGGTGAAGGGGTCCGGGTGCGGCAGGGCCGCCGACAGGGCCCGGCCGACCAGGGCCAGCAGGTAGCCGCCGTTGACGGCGGTGATGATCGTCCACCCGGCGGAGAGTTCCGCGTCGTACACCCCGGGCTCTCCCGCGCGGGGGGAGACGGTGGTGTCGCGGTCGAACTCGCTGTCGCCGATGGATGCCTGGGCCGCTGCGTATGACATGGAAACGACGGTACACCGGGAGGCTACTAAGCGGTAGCTTTTGTTTTCTCCCCCGCTCCCGGCCCCGCTCCCGGCCGCCCGGCCCGGTGCCCCGACGCCCGCGTCCTACGGTTCCTCGGCCACCGACGAGCGGCGGTTCCAGGCCAGCGGCGCCCGCCAGTGGTAGCGCATGGCGAGCAGGCGCAGCACGAAGGTGGTGACGATCGCGAGACCGGTCGTCACGGCGTTCAGCATGTCGAAGGCGATGAAGAGGGCCACCATGGCGGCTCCGACGACGGCGGGGACGGCGTACATCTCCCGGTCGCGCAGCAGCGAGGGCACCTCGTTGGCGAGGACGTCGCGCAGGACGCCGCCGCCGACGGCCGTGGCCAGGCCCAGGGCGGCGGAGGCGGTCAGCCCGAGGCCGTACTCGTAGGCCTTGGTCGTGCCGGTCACGCAGAACAGGCCGAGGCCCGCCGCGTCGAAGACGTTGATGGCCCGGTTGATCCGCTGGACCTCGGGGTGCAGGAAGAAGACGAGCGCGGCGGCGATCAGGGGCGTGACGAAGAAGCTCAGCTCCCCGAAGGCCGCCGGCGGGACGGCGCCGATGCACAGGTCGCGCAGCAGACCGCCGCCGAGGGCGGTGACGAGGGCGAGCACGGCGATGCCGAAGACGTCGAAGTTCTTGCGTACGGCGAGCAGCGCGCCCGCGGTGGCGAAGACGAAGATGCCCGCGAGGTCCAGCGCGTGCTGGACACCGGGCGGGAAGAGATCGTGGAGCACCCGGCCATTGTCGCCCGGCGACGGGTGGGCGAACGGACGCGCGAACGGAGCGGGGCTCCCGGAACGTGTCCCGGGAGCCCCGCTCCGGCGTTGGCGCAGGTCTCGTCCGCTACTCCGAGACCGTCACCACCGCGTCCGCCGCGCCGGGCAGAGCCTTGTCGCCCGGAGCCTGGTCCGGGGCGTTCTCGGGGTGGTGGCAGGCCACCTGGTGGCCGGTGGCGAGGGCCAGCATCGGCGGCTCCTGCGTCGTGCAGATCTGCGTGGCCTTCCAGCACCGGGTGTGGAACCGGCAGCCGCTCGGCGGGGAGATCGGCGAGGGCACGTCGCCCTTGAGCAGGATGCGGCCGCTCTTGGCGCCGCGCCGCCGCGGGTCCGGCACCGGCACGGCCGACAGCAGCGCCTTGGTGTACGGGTGCATCGGGGTCTCGTAGAGCGACTTGCGGTCGGTCAGCTCCACGATCTTGCCGAGGTACATCACCGCGATGCGGTCCGACACGTGCCGGATGACCGAGAGGTCGTGCGCGATGATCACGTAGGTGAGGCCGAGCTCCTCCTGGAGGTCGTCCAGCAGGTTGACCACCTGGGCCTGGATCGACACGTCCAGCGCCGAGACCGGCTCGTCGGCGACGACCAGCTTCGGGTTGAGGGCGAGGGCCCGGGCGATGCCGATGCGCTGGCGCTGACCGCCGGAGAACTCGTGCGGGTAGCGGTTGACGTGCTCGGGGTTGAGGCCCACGAGCGACAGCAGCCGCTGCACCTCGCTCTTGAGCCCGCCCTCGGGGGTGACCTTCTGGAGCTTGAAGGGGGCCCCGACGATCGTGCCGACGGTGTGGCGCGGGTTCAGCGAGCCGTACGGGTCCTGGAAGATCATCTGGACGTCGCGGCGCAGCGGCCGCATTCCGGCGACCCCGAGGTGCGTGATGTCGCGCCCCTCGAACTCGACGGTGCCGCCCGTGGGCTCCAGCAGGCGGGTAATCAGCCGGCCCATCGTGGACTTGCCGCAGCCGGACTCGCCGACGACGCCGAGGGTCTCACCGCGGCGGACGTCGAAGTCGATGCCGTCAACGGCCTTGACGGCCCCGGTCTGGCGGCGCAGCAGCCCCTTGTTGATGGGGAAGTGCTTGACCAGCCCGGTCACCTTCAGCAGCGGCTCCGCCTCGGGGTCCTTCGTGGCGGTCTGCGCGGAGTCCTTCTTGATGTCGGTCACAGCTTCGGCGCAATCTCTTCGGTCCAGATCCGGGTCCGCTCGTCCTGCGACATGTGGCAGGCGGACCAGTGCCGGCTGTCGTCCTGGACGAGCTCGGGCCGCTGGGTGCGGGTGATGCCGCCCTTGGGGACGTCGGCGTAGGGGCAGCGCGGGTTGAAGGCGCAGCCGCTCGGGATGTTGATGAGGCTGGGCGGCGAGCCCTTGACCGGGATGAGGCGCTCGGTCTGGTCGCGGTCGATGCGGGGCATCGAGCCGAGCAGGCCCCAGGTGTAGGGGTGCCGGGGCTCGTAGAAGACCTTCTCGGCGGTGCCGCGCTCGACGCACCGGCCGCCGTACATCACGAGGATCTCGTCGGCCATCTCGGCGACCACGCCCAGGTCGTGCGTGATCATGATGACCGCGGAGCCGAACTCCTTCTGCAGGTCGCGGATCAGGTCCAGGATCTGCGCCTGGACGGTGACGTCCAGGGCGGTGGTCGGCTCGTCCGCGATGAGCAGCTCGGGGTTGTTGACGAGCGCCATGGCGATCATCGCGCGCTGGCGCATGCCGCCGGAGAACTCGTGGGGGTACGCGTCCACGCGCCGGTGCGGCTCCGGGATGCCGACCCGGTCGAGCATCTCGACGGCCCGTTTGCGGGCGGTCTTCTTGTCGACCTGGTGGTGGGTGCGGTAGGCCTCCACGATCTGCGAGCCGACCGTGTAGTACGGGTGCATCGCGGAGAGCGGGTCCTGGAAGACCATCGCCATCTTGCGGCCGCGGAGCTTGCGCACGTGGTCGGCGTCGGCGGCGACGAGGTCCTCTCCGTCGAGGCGGACCTCGCCGGAGATGTGCGGGCGGCTGCGGGCGTTGCCGGTGCGGTGCAGGCCCATGATGGCCAGCGAGGTGACCGACTTGCCGGAGCCGGACTCGCCGACGATGCCGAGGGTCTTGCCGCGCTCCAGGTCGAAGGAGAGCCCGTCGACGGACTTGACGAGGCCGTCGTCGGTCGGGAAGTGCACCCGCAGGTCGCGTACGGAGAGGTAGGCGCCGTCCCGTGGTCCGGCCTGCTCGGGCACGAAGGCGGGCCCGCCGGAGCTGGTGGGGGTGGAGGCAGGGGTCTCGGTCACGTCAGCCTCACGCGCGGGTCGATGACGGCGTACAGCAGGTCCACGATCAGGTTGGCCATCACCACGAAGAGCGCGGCGAGCAGGGTGACTCCCATGATCACGGGGAGGTCGCCGGCGCCGATGGCGGCCACGGCGGCGGTCCCGAGGCCCTGGAAGTTGAAGGTCGTCTCGGTGAGCACCGCGCCGCCGAGGAGTCCGCCGAGGTCGAGGCCGAACATCGTGACGATCGGGGTGAGCGTGGAGCGCAGGGCGTGCTTGCGGATGACCACGCCCTCCTTGAGCCCCTTGGCCCGGGCGGTGCGGATGTAGTCCTCGCCGAGGACCTCCAGCATCGTGGCGCGGGTGATGCGGGCGTAGGTGGCGGCGAAGAGGAAGGCCAGGGTGATCCAGGGCAGGATCAGGCTGTTGAGCCAGGCCAGTGGATCCTCGGTGAGTGGCTGGTAGTTGGACACGTCCAGCCAGCCGAGGCCGTAGACGAAGATCGCGGGGGCCACCATGCCGGTGAAGAAGATCGGCAGGGAGACGCCGGCGAGGGCGCCGACCATGACGGTCCGGTCGATGGCCGTGCGGCGCTTGAGCGCGGAGACGACGCCCGTGGCGACACCGGCGATGACCCAGATCACGGCCGCCCCGAGGGCGAGCGAGAGGGTGACCGGCATGCGGTCGAGCATGGTCTCCCAGACGGGGGCCTCGGTCTTGAAGGAGTAGCCGAAGCAGGGCGCCGCGCAGTGCGTGACATCGGTGCCGCCGTCGTAGTCGCGGCCGACGAAGATGCCCTTGAGGAAGAGCAGGTACTGCTCGGAGATGGGCTTGTCGAAGCCCATCTTCACGCGGATGCCCGCCAGGGCGGTCTCGTTGGTCTCGCGGCCGGCGTACATGAGCGCGGGATCGCTGCCGGTCAGCTTCGGGACCGCGAAGAAGATGCCGAAGGTGACCACGGAGACCACCAGCAGCGTGGCGGCGACGTTGAACAGCCGCCGTATGAGGTAGACGAGCACTGCAGTCGGCCGCCCGGGGCGGGTGGCCGCCGTCCCTCGTGGGGACGGCGGCCACCGCCTGCGGCCTTCACCTGCCCTTCGGACTAGCGCATGTGCGGTGAAGGCACTTACTTGCGTGCTGAGTTGCTTTGACCAGGCCGTGCGACTACTTGGCGGCGATACCCACCGTGGCAAGGTCGATCTTGCCCATGGAGTCGTTGAAGTAGACGTTGGTCAGGCGCGGGTTGTGGTAGACGAAGGCCTTGTCGAAGTTGATCGGCAGGTAGAGCGCCTTCTCCATGACCTTCTTGTTGATGTCCGTGTAGAACGGCGCGGCCTCTTCGGGCGTGGCGGCGGAGGCGGCCTTGTCGAACAGCCCGTTGACCTCGGGGTCGTTCAGCTCGGTGTAGTTGTTGTTGCCGTTCGGCAGGATGAACGAGCCGTCGACCAGCGGCTGGAGGAAGCCCGCGCCGGAGTTGTAGTCGGCGCCCCAGCCCATGACGATGATGCCGTAGTTCTTCTTCTTCACGTTCTCGGGCGAACCGATCGTGGAGGAGGAGAGCTTGCCGTCGTACTGGTCGATCGTCGCCTTGATGCCGACCTTGGCGAGGGCCGCCTGGAGGGACTCGGCGCTCTTCACCTCGGGGGCGCGGTTGTTGCGCACGGCGATGGTGGTCTCGAAGCCGTCGGGCTTGCCACAGGCCTTGAGGGCCTCCTTGGCCTTGGCCTCCTGCGGCTCGCCCTTCGTCAGGCCGAACGGGTCGAAGGACTTGTCCGAGCCGGGGATGCCGGGCGGCAGCATGTTGGCGCCGAGGTCACCGCTGGTCGGGCCGCCGCGGGCGGTCTGCAGGGACTTCGGGTCGGCCGCGTAGATGACGGCCTTGCGGCACTCGACGTTGTCGAACGGCGCGACGGTCTGCGGGAAGGCGAAGTAGCGGATGTAGCCGGTGAAGGGGTTGTCCGCGTTCTTCTTGAGCTTCTCGTCCTTGAGGACCTTGTTCTTGCCGGCCTGCTGCATGCCCGTGCCGTCGACCGCGAGGTCGATGTCACCGGACAGCAGGCGCTGGTCCATGTCGTCCGGGTTGGTCGTCACCGTGAAGGAGACCTTGTCCGGCAGACCCTTGCGGATCGTGTCGGTCTTCGGGTCCCAGTTCTCGTTGCGGACGAAGGTCGCGCCCTTGCCCGCGGTGAAGCTCTCCACCTTGTAGGGGCCGGTGGACAGCGGCTTGTTGGTGTAGGTGGCGCCCGTGTCCTTGGCCGCCGGGACCGGCGAGGAGGACGGCATGGCCAGCAGGTAGCTGAAGTCGGAGTTGGCGCTCGCCAGGTTGAAGACGACCGTCTTGTCGTCCGGCGTCTCGACGGACTTCAGACCCATCTTGTTCGGGTCGGTGTCCTTGTACGGGCCGGGGTACTTCTGGCCCTGGTCGAGGAGGTCGATCAGGTACGTCGGACCGCCGGACAGGACGTCCTGCGCGAAGACGCGCTCGATGCCGTACTTGATGTCCTTCGAGGTGATCGGCGAACCGTCCTCGAACTTCACGCCGTCCTTGATCTTGACGGTGTACGTCTTGCCGTCGTTGCTCAGGACCGGCAGGGCCTCGGCGAGGTCCGGGACCAGCTTGGTGCCGTCCTTGCCGGGCTTGCTGTCGTAAGCGAGCAGCTGGCGCACGTAGAGGCGCTGGATGTTCCACACGAAGCCGTAGTAGGCACGCGCCGGGTCGAGGTAGTCGACGTCCTGCGGGGACCAGAGCTTCAGCTCGCCGCCCTTGGCGTCCGAGGGGTTCACGACGCCGGTGGTGGCGGCGTTGAACGCGGCGCCGCCGTCACCGGCCTTGCCCTCGGTCTTGCCGTCGTCGCCACCGCACGCGGCGGTCAGCGACAGGGCGGCGATCACGGCGGTGATCGCGAGTGCCTGCTTTCTGCGGATCACGGTTGTCCAACCTCCATAGGTGGGTGAATCGAGAAGCGGTTCAGCTGCCCTTGGGGTCGAGTGCGTCACGCAGCCCGTCCCCGAAGAGGTTGAACGCCAGGACGGTGATGAAGATCGTGATACCCGGGACCACCATGTACATGGGGTCGTCCTGGTAGATGGGGATGGCGTCGGACAGCATCTTTCCCCAGGAGGCGGTGGGCGGCTTGACGCCGGCACCGAGGAAGCTGAGGGCGGCCTCCGTCAGGATGTTGGTCGGGATGATCAGCGTCGAGTAGACGAGGATCGGCGCCACCAGGTTGGGCAGCAGCTCCTTGACCAGGATGTAGCCGCGGCCGGCTCCCAGGCTGCGGGCGGCCTCGACGTACTCGCGCTCCCGGAGGGAGATCGTCTGGCCCCGGACGATGCGGCCGATGTACGGCCAGCCGAAGAAGCCGATGACGACGATCAGCACGCCCATCCGGACGCCCGAACCCTCGAATCCCAGCAGGGAGTTGGGGACGACCGAGACCAGGGCGATGGTGAACAGCAGCTGGGGGAAGGCCAGCAGCAGGTCCATGAGGCGGCTGATGAGGCCGTCGACCCAGCCGCCGAGGAAGCCCGCCAGCGCGCCGAGGAAGCTGCCGAGGAGGACCGACACGAAGGCCGCCAGGAAGGCGACGACCAGCGAGATGCGGGCGCCGTAGACGATCCGGCTGAACACGTCGCGGCCGTTGGTGGGTTCGACGCCCAGCAGGAACTCGGAGCTCATGCCGCCGAAGGAACCGATCGGCGTGCCCAGGTCCGGGTCGATCATGTCCTCGTGGAACTCGTTGGGCGGGTGGCCCAGCAGGCTCACGATCTGCGGCGCGAAGACCGCCACCAGGATCAGGAGGATCACGACCACGCCGCCGGTCAGCGCGACCTTGTCACGCTTGAGCCGCATCCAGGCGATGCGACCGGGCGAGCGGCCTTCGATGGCCTTGGCAGGGACGTCGGCTACGGACACGGGTGCGGGTGTTTCCGCGCTCGTGTCGTGCAGTGGTGCCGTCATCGTGGTGGGGACCCCTCTCGGCCGACGGGTAGCCGGCCCATGCCCGCCGCTGTGGCGGCGTTGGTGCGGAGTGGCGCTCGGAGTGCGTGGTACACGCAGAACGCGTGCGGAGTGCGGGTGCGGAGCAGCTGAAGTGCGGAAAGTGCGGGAAGTGCCGTGCGAAACAACAAGCGAAGTCCACGTACCGAACCGGGTCCTGGAGGACTGACCGGCTCTTGGGTGGGGAGTCTTCATCGGGCGCTCGACCAGCCGCCAGACCCGCAGATGAATGGATGCGCAACCGTGATCTGACGCGTGGGTTCCCGTTATCCGGACTCCGCTGGCGGCTCAGCGGAGCAAGACCGGCCGTTCGGTACGCAAACGGACATCACGCCCAACTCACAGGACTACCACGCCAATTGGATGCCCATCAGTGATGAAATCCGGACAAGGCGAAGGCCGCCGGGAACCGTGGTTCCCGGCGGCCCGATGTCGCCGGACATGTCCGTCCCAGAGTCCGGGCAGGTGCCCGGTTTCCCTGTAGGTGACCCGGTGAACGCCCCTCGGAGCGTCCCGCCCGGTTCGTCGGCGGTCCTAGTAGACCGCCGCCTGGCCCTCCCGGTCGTAGAACGGGCGGGTCTGCGCGCGCAGCCACATCGCCACCGGGTCGTGCTCGTCGGCCAGCGCGACCGTGCACACGGGCACCCCCTCGGGCACCGCCCCGACCGACTGCCGCATCATCTCCCGTACGGATTCCAGCGCGGGCGCGGAGGCGTCGTAGAGGTCGAGCCCCACCGCCAGGTACGCCGACCCCAGCGAGGGCTGCACCCAGGCGCGGCGCAGCGAGCGCACGGCGGGCGTGCGGTGCGCGTGGCGGGTCAGCAGCCCGTAGAACTGCGGCAGCTCCAGGGAGGGCTCGGAGAGCCGCAGCGGGCCCGCCGGCATCCGGTCCAGGCCGGTGGCGACGCGCCGCAGGTCGGCCCAGGGCACGCCGAGCCCGCCGCCCTGGGCGTGCGGGTTGACCCACAGGCCCCAGCGGTCCGGGTAGAGGGCGCGGGCGATGTCCCGGCCGGTGACCACCTCGTAGCCGCGGTTCCAGCCGCTCGCGGCCAGTTCCTGCGGGGAGGTCACGCAGGGCGCGTAGCCGAGGCCCTCGACCTCCATGCCGCCGTACTGGGCGTCCGGCGAGCCCGGCTGCCCCTGCCACAGCAGCATCCACAGCCGGCCCTCCGCGAGGGCGTGCAGGAATGACTCGTAGCTCTCATAGCGCCCGGGAGTCACCTGGCGCAGCATGTGCTCGACCTGCCCGGCCGCGGCCGTGCCTGACGCACTCACCCGGTACCCCTCTTCGTCCGCCCGTCGTCCACACGTACCAACCAGCTTAAGCGGCGCTACGGGAGGTAGAAGGGGCGTACGCGCTCACGAATCCACTCCGTGACCGGGTCCTCGGCGGCGTCGAGGAGGATCAACTGCACGGGCCAGGGCGCCGGTACGCGGGCCAGGGCCCGTCCGAGGGCCTCCAGCGGGGCGGCCCGGACCTCGGGATCCCATCCCACCAGGCGGACACCGACGTACAGCTCGGGGGCCCCGCCCTCCACGCTGGCCAGGCAGCGGTACGCGGCGGCGACCACCCCGGTGGCGCGGAACTCCTCCGCGGCGGCGGCCAGGAAGTCGACCGGGTCCTCCTGCCAGTCGGGCTCGAAGAGCCGGACGCGCCCGCCGGTGGCCGGGCCGTCGAGCGGGGTCCGTCCCGTGCGGCACAGCTCGGCGACGGCGGCCGGGGGCAGCGGCACCCCGACGGCCCCCTCCGGGTTCACGGCGATGCCGAGCTGCGGGGGCAGGCCGCGGGCGAACTCCACGGCGGGGGCGACGGCGAAGGCCATGCCGGGCCCGGCGCAGAAGCGGAACTGTGCCTCGGAGCTGTAGACGGGGACGTACGCCTCCCCGCCGATCAGCATCGTGGGCAGGTCGAGGCTCCCCTGCTCGGGGCTGCCGCCCTGGGGCAGCGGTACCCAGACCGGGCTGCGCCCGAGGACCTCCAGGATCCGCTCCCCGGCGTCCGTCTGCCCGAGCGCCGCCCCGAGCACCTGCTCCAACTCGTTCGCCGGCCAGCCGCTGCCCTGCATGTGCCCCTGCCCTCCGTATGTCCCGCCGATGTGCTGCCGAGGCTATCGGCAAGGGGCGCGCCGGCCGGAGCCGGCCGGGGAAGCGGAGTCAGCCGTGGAAGGCGATGGAGGTCACGGCGGCGGCCGAGCGGCGGTCCAGCAGGATCGCGGAGGCGCACCCGGCCGGCGGGCGACCGGCCTCCGCCTCCCGCAGCAGCCGGCGGACGGCGCCGCGGTGCCGGGCGAAGGCGTACGCGGACACGCGGCGCCCCCGCGCCGCCTGCCCGGCGAGGGCCTCCTCGGCGGTGGTGTCCAGCAGCAGCAGGTGCAGGGAGCCGCCCCGGCGGCGGGCGACGGCGGCGAGCAGGCCCCGGACCCAGCTCTGGGTCCCGCAGTCGTGGACCACTACGGATTCGCCGGAGCCGAGCTTGCGCCACAGGCCCCAGTAGTGGGCGGCGCGGACGAGCGGCCGGTACGCGGCGTAGGGGAGGGCGGCGGGCATCCGGTGCTCCCAGCGCTCGCGGGCGTCCTGGGAGTCGATGCCACCCCCCGGGGCGGCCCGCTTGATCAGGGTGCTCTTGCCACCGCCGGGCAGCCCGGAGACCACGACGATGTCCCCGGCCGGGAAACCGAGGCGCTGCGGTACGCACACGGCGGGTCCGCGCAGGTCACGGACCGGTCCGGCGCCTTCGACGAGGACGCGCGGGTCCGCCCCGCGGCCCCGCTGGGCCGGTACCCCGTCGACTGTTCCCGTGGTGGTCATGAGTCCGAATCTCCGCACAGTGTCTCCCCCCGAAATCGGGCCGCGAAAGCCCCGTGCCCACTGAGTGTAAAGAGACGGTAATCCGGCGGTCCCGGTTCCGCTCGTACGTTCTTGCGGGCCCCGCCGCCCGCTCCCGGACGTCCCGTGCAATGATGTGCGCCATCTGGACACCAACTGCATACCGGCCGCTTGAATCCGCGCGGGAGAGTCCCGGCAGGGCCGCAAGGCCGTGCGCGGGCGCCGAAGGAGCAAGTACCTCCCTTGAATCTCTCAGGCCCCGTACCGCGTGGATGAGGCAGATCTGAAAAGCGAGCCGCGACGCGACCGTCCCCCGACGGCCGTCGGCGCGTGCTCCACCCAAGGTGCAAGCCGTGGAATTTCCCCCGTACGCGCGGGAACTCCCGGCGAACCTCTCAGGTTCCGATGACAGATGGGGAGGATCGTCCTCGTCATGTCATGCCCTGGGACCCGGGAGCCACACCCATGAGCACTGCCCCCCGCCTGACCGCGCTCGACGCGCTGCACCGTTCGCTCGGTGCGACCATGACCGATTTCGCGGGCTGGGACATGCCGCTGCGGTACGCCAGCGAGCGCGACGAGCACAACGCCGTGCGCACCCGCGCCGGCCTGTTCGACCTGTCCCACATGGGCGAGATCACCCTGACCGGCCCCGAGGCCGTCAAGGTGCTGGACTACGCGCTGGTCGGCAACATCTCCACCGTCGGCGTCGGCCGCGCCCGCTACACGCACATCTGTCAGGAGGACGGCGGGATCCTGGACGACCTGATCGTCTACCGCCTCGGCGAGACCGAGTTCATGGTCGTCGCCAACGCCTCCAACGCCCAGGTCGTGCTGGACGCGATCACCGAGCGCGCCGCCGGCTTCGACGCCGAGGTCCGTGACGACCGCGACGCGTACGCGCTGATCGCCGTCCAGGGCCCGGAGTCCCCCGGCATCCTGAAGTCCCTCACCGACGCCGACCTGGACGGCCTGAAGTACTACGCCGGCCTGCCCGGCACTGTCGCGGGCGTCCCCGCGCTGATCGCGCGTACGGGTTACACCGGCGAGGACGGCTTCGAGCTGTTCGTCTCCCCCGAGCACGCCGTCGCGCTGTGGCAGGCGCTGACCGAGGCGGGCGCGGGCGTCGGCCTGGTCCCGGCCGGACTGTCGTGCCGCGACACGCTGCGCCTGGAGGCGGGCATGCCGCTGTACGGGCACGAGCTGACCACCTCCCTCACCCCGTTCGACGCGGGCCTGGGCCGGGTCGTGAAGTTCGAGAAGGAGGGCGACTTCGTCGGCCGCGCCGCGCTGGAGGCCGCCGCCGAGAAGGCCGCCACGAACCCGCCGCGCAAGCTGGTCGGCCTGATCGCCGAGGGCCGCCGCGTCCCGCGCGCCGGTTTCCCGGTCGTGGCCGACGGCCAGGTCATCGGCGAGGTCACCTCGGGCGCCCCCTCCCCGACGCTGGGCAAGCCGATCGCGATGGCGTACGTAGACGCGGCGCACGCCGCGCCCGGCACCTCCGGCGTGGGCGTCGACATTCGCGGTACGCATGAGCCGTACGAGGTCGTGGCCCTGCCGTTCTACAAGCGGCAGAAGTAGTTCCGCACACGGCCGAGCCGTGCACCAGCCGTACGGGAAGCCGTCCGGCCGCGTCTCAGTACCCGAGACCGCTGTTCGTATCCACTCCCCCGCATCCAGGAGAATCAGGTCATGAGCAACCCCCAGCAGCTGCGTTACACCAAGGAGCACGAGTGGCTGTCGGACGCCGTGGACGGCGTCGCGACGGTCGGCATCACGGAGTTCGCGGCCAACGCGCTCGGTGACGTCGTCTACGCCCAGCTCCCCGCGGTCGGCGATACCGTCACCGAGGGCGAGACCTGTGGCGAGCTGGAGTCGACCAAGTCGGTCAGCGACCTGTACTCCCCCGTCTCCGGCGAGGTCGTCGAGGCCAACCAGGACGTCGTGGACGACCCGGCCCTCGTGAACTCGGCGCCGTTCGAGGGTGGCTGGCTGTTCAAGGTGCGCCTCTCGGCCGAGCCCAGCGAGGTGCTCTCGGCCGAGGAGTACGCCGCGCTCACCCACTCCGACAACTGACACCCCAGGGGATCTCGATGTCTGTACTGAACACCCCCCTCCACGAGCTCGACCCGGACGTCGCCGCCGCCGTCGACGCCGAGCTCGTGCGCCAGCAGTCGACCCTGGAAATGATCGCGTCGGAGAACTTCGCTCCCGTCGCCGTCATGGAGGCCCAGGGCTCGGTCCTGACCAACAAGTACGCCGAGGGCTACCCGGGCCGCCGCTACTACGGCGGCTGCGAGCACGTCGACGTCGTCGAGCAGATCGCGATCGACCGGATCAAGGCGCTGTTCGGCGCCGAGGCCGCGAACGTCCAGCCGCACTCCGGCGCGCAGGCGAACGCCGCCGCGATGTTCGCGCTGCTGAAGCCGGGCGACACGATCATGGGCCTGAACCTGGCCCACGGCGGTCACCTGACCCACGGCATGAAGATCAACTTCTCCGGCAAGCTCTACAACGTGGTCCCGTACCACGTCGACGAGACCGGCGAGGTGGACATGGCAGAGGTCGAGCGCCTCGCCAAGGAGTCCAAGCCGCAGCTGATCGTCGCCGGCTGGTCCGCGTACCCGCGCCAGCTGGACTTCGCCGCCTTCCGCCGCATCGCGGACGAGGTCGGCGCGTACCTGATGGTCGACATGGCGCACTTCGCCGGTCTGGTCGCCGCCGGTCTGCACCCGAACCCGGTGCCGCACGCCCACGTCGTCACCACCACCACGCACAAGACCCTCGGCGGTCCGCGCGGCGGTGTCATCCTGTCGACGCAGGAGCTGGCCAAGAAGATCAACTCCGCGGTCTTCCCGGGCCAGCAGGGCGGTCCGCTGGAGCACGTGATCGCGGCCAAGGCCGTCTCCTTCAAGGTCGCGGCCTCGCCCGAGTTCAAGGAGCGCCAGGAGCGCACCCTGGAGGGTGCGAAGATCCTCGCCGCCCGCCTGGTCCAGGACGACGTCAAGGCCGTGGGCGTGGACGTCCTCACCGGCGGCACCGACGTGCACCTGGTCCTGGTGGACCTGCGCAACTCGGAGCTCGACGGCCAGCAGGCCGAGGACCGCCTCCACGAGGTCGGCATCACGGTCAACCGGAACGCCATCCCGAACGACCCGCGGCCGCCGATGGTGACCTCGGGCCTGCGGATCGGCACGCCGGCGCTGGCCACCCGCGGTTTCGACGCCGAGGCCTTCACCGAGGTCGCCGAGATCATCGCGCAGGCCCTGAAGCCGGCCTACGACGCCGAGGACCTGAAGGCGCGCGTCTCGGCGCTCGCCGCGAAGTTCCCGCTGTACCCGACGCTGTAGCGAGCGGGCAGGGCCCGGCCGTGTTCTCCACAGGGCCGGGCCCTTTTCATGACCACTGTCCCCGGCGGATGCCGGACTCGGTCCCTTCGCGTGTTCCGCCGCGCCAAGCCCGGCCCGCCCCGCCCCTTCCGGCCGCCCGCCGCGAGGGTCCTCTGCCCCCTGACCTGTCCTGGCTCGGCTCCGCCGGCTTCGGCGGCCGCGGCACCGTCCCGGGCGGGCGGACATCGCCCTGGTGGCCGCCATGGCCCTCGTCACGTACTCCTGGGCCGTGCGGGCCGGCGCCAGGGCCCACCGGGCGGGCCTGCCGGGGCCCGGACCCCGTGCTGGACCCGGTACCGGCCGACGCCGCCGGCCGGTGCCGGAAACCGGAGCGCGAGCTGACTCACGCCTGACCGCCACGTCCGGCAGCAGAACCGTTCATCTCCACGCGTTACGCTCGTCTGCCGGACGAAAACAGCAGATCCGCCCCTTTGATCACCACCCCTCTTGATCACCACCCCTTCCGATCAAAGACCGCTCCACCTCCTGCCCCCTCCCACCCCACGAGCAGACAAGGGAGTCCGCCAGTGGCCATCTCCGTCTTCGACCTCTTCTCCATCGGCATCGGCCCGTCCTCCTCCCACACGGTCGGCCCGATGCGCGCGGCGCGCATGTTCGTCACGCGGCTGAAGAAGGACGGCGTCCTCGCCCAGACCGCCTCCGTCCGCGCGGAGCTCTTCGGCTCCCTCGGCGCGACCGGCCACGGCCACGGCACGCCCAAGGCGGTCCTGCTGGGGCTGGAGGGGCACTCCCCCCGCACGGTGAACGTCGAGACCGCCGACGCCGAGGTCGAGCGCATCCGCCAGAGCGGCCGCCTGCGGCTGCTGGGAGCGGAGATAGGCGATGGCCACGAGATCGCCTTCGACGAACCGAACCAGCTGATCCTCCACCGCCGCCGCTCGCTGCCGTACCACGCCAACGGCATGACGCTCTTCGCGTACGACGAGTCCGGCACCCCGCTCCTGGAGAAGACCTACTACTCGGTCGGCGGCGGGTTCGTCGTCGACGAGGACGCGGTCGGAGAGGACCGGATCAAGCTCGACGACACCGTGCTGAAGTACCCCTTCCGCTCGGGCGACGAGATGCTGCGCCTGGCCAACGAGACCGGCCTGTCGATCTCCTCCCTGATGCTGGAGAACGAGAAGGCCTGGCGCACCGAGGAGGAGATCCGCGAGGGCCTCCTGGAGATCTGGCGGGTCATGCAGGCCTGCGTCTCGCGCGGCATGTCCCGCGAGGGCATCCTCCCGGGCGGCCTGCGGGTCAAGCGCCGTGCCGCCTCCACCGCGCGCCAGCTGCGCACCGAGGGCGACCCGATGATGCACCGCAGCGAGTGGACCACCATCTACGCGATGGCGGTCAACGAGGAGAACGCGGCCGGCGGGCGCGTGGTGACCGCCCCGACCAACGGCGCGGCCGGGGTGCTGCCCGCGGTCCTGCACTACTACATGAACTTCGTGCCGGGCGCGGACGAGGACGGCGTGGTGCGCTTCCTCCTCTCGGCGGGCGCGATCGGCATGCTCTTCAAGGAGAACGCCTCGATCTCGGGCGCCGAGGTCGGCTGCCAGGGCGAGGTCGGCTCGGCCTGCTCGATGGCGGCCGGCGCCCTCGCCGAGGTCCTGGGCGGCACCCCGGAGCAGGTCGAGAACGCCGCCGAGATCGGCATGGAGCACAACCTCGGGCTGACCTGCGACCCGGTCGGCGGTCTGGTGCAGATCCCGTGCATCGAGCGCAACGGCATGGCCGCCGTGAAGGCCGTCACCGCCGCGAAGATGGCGATGCGCGGCGACGGCAGCCACAAGGTGTCCCTCGACAAGGTCATCAAGACCATGAAGGAGACCGGCGCCGACATGAAGGTCAAGTACAAGGAGACCGCCCGCGGCGGCCTCGCGGTCAACGTCATCGAGTGCTGACCGGCGGCGCCCGGAGGTGACCCGGGAACGGTGACGGAGCGGCCCGCTGCCGTGGCGGCCGCGCGGCCCGTCGCCGCGGCGCCGTCGAGCCCGTCCTCCTCGCGGAGGGCGGGCTCTTGCGCGTGCGGGCCCCGGGGGCGGGGCAGGGGCGTCACCGTAGGCCGCTACGATCTCGCGTACCGGCGAGGGGGGAAGCGTGGAGACGGTGCACTGGGCGTCAAGTCCGCAGGCCTCGGGGTCATTTGAGGGCCACAACCCGATCGCGCTGCTGGTGATCGTCCTGGTCGGACTGGTCACCGCCGCCGCCCTGCTGGGCTACGCGGCCGGTGCGCGATCGCCCCGGCGCAGGATCGCCGCCGCGTGCGGGGCGGGCGCCGTCGGCCTCTACGTGTGGGGGACGCTGCCGCTGCTGTTCCTCGACGAGAGCGCCACCTTCGACGCCTGCCTGAAGACGGTGGGCCGGGAGCGGATGGCCCGCGTGGACGAGTACCGGGCGACGTACGTGCCGCTGGGGCTGGAATGCCACGTGCGCGACGACCACCGCAGCCACGCCACCGCCGTCCCCCCGTACGTCAACCCCGGCGTGGCCGTCCTGCTGCTCGGAGCCCTCGGCGCCGGGGTCTCCGCGCTGATCGGCGTACGGGTGCCCCCGGGCCCCGAAGACGGGCCGAGCGGCCCGTCCGGGTCGGGACCTTCGGCGCCCGGCCGCGCCGGGGACGTGGGCTAGCGTGCCGGAAGGGACCGGGAACACCCCGCACGAGAGGAAGGCGCACCCGATGGACACCGCCGTCACCGAACACCGCGTCCTGCCGCTCCGGCTGGAGGCGTCCCCCGCGCCGGTCGCCCTCCAGGGGGTGTTCGTGTACCGCACGGGCCGGCCCTACGAGCTGGCCGTCGACTTCCGCGGCGCGGGGGTCCACCTGGCCCGCTGGGTGTTCTCCCGGGAGCTGCTGCTCGACGGGGAGGTCACGGCCACCGGCGAGGGCGACATACAGGTGTGGCCCCGCTGGGAGGGTTCGGAGCCGCGGGTCTTCCTCGCCTTCAGCAACGGCCTCCAGAGCTGCGTGGTCTCCGCCCGGGCCAAGGACGTGCGCGAGCTGTGCCGCCGGATGACCGCCCTGGTGCCGCGCGGGCAGGAGCGGCGCCACTACGACCTCGACGCCGAACTGAGCGCCCTGCTGGCCCACTGACGGGCCCCGGAGCCCCCCTGCCGCACCCGCCTGCCGGTCTTCCCGGAAAACGGCCCGCGGGCCGTGCAACCATGCGCCCCCGGGCGGTGTCCTACCCGGTGACACCCTTGTCCCCGTCTCTGAAGAATCGGGGGGACGTCATGCGTCACCTGCATCGTCCGAGCCGTCGGCGGATCGTGGCCCTGGCCACGGGTGCGCTGCTCACCGCCGGGCTCGCGCTCGCCGGTCCGGCCACCGCCGCCGCCTCCTCCACGTCGGCCACCACCACCCAGACTCCGCTCGTCGTGAACGCCCGCTGGGGCGGGCACTGCACCTTCGACCGGATCGTGATCGACCTCCAGGGGTACGTACCCGAGGTCAACGTCAGCCCCGTCTCCAAGCTGGTCTACGACGGGTCCGGCAAGCCGGTCCCGCTGGCCGGCAAGTACTTCCTGGAGATCCGTCTGCACCCCGCCGCCGGACACGACGACGCGGGTCAGAACGTCTACAAGGGCCCCAAGCTCCAGAAGATCTACCTCAGCAAGCTCAAGGGCCTCGCCATGACCGGCGACTACGAGGGCTACGTGACCTTCGGCGCCGCCTTCGACACCCGGCCGGCCTACGGCGTCACCGTCCTGCACAACCCGGAGCGGGTCGTGGTGGACGTCTCGCACCCCAACACGTGCTGACCTGACCGGCACGCCGTCCGGGGGCCCGGGGTGTCGCACACCCCGGGCCCCCGGCGTCGTGCCGCCGGATCCCGGACGGACGGGGTACGGGGCTCAGCGGTGTTCGGGGTTGGGGAAGTCGAAGCGGCAGCCCGCGTCCCACAGGGAGCGCTGGTTGCCGTGTGCGGGGACGCCGCCCGCGCGCTTGAGGAGCGCGGCCAGGTGCATGAGGTTCCAGGACATGAAGGCCGTGTTGCGGTTGGTGAAGTCGTTCTCCGGGCCGCCCGAGCCGGGGTCCAGGTAGGAGGGTCCCGGGCCGGCCTCGCCGATCCAGCCGGCGTCGGCCTGCGGGGGGACCGTGTAGCCGAGGTGCTGGAGGCTGTAGAGGACGTTCATGGCGCAGTGCTTGACGCCGTCCTCGTTGCCGGTGATCAGCGCTCCGCCGACGCGCCCGTAGTAGGCGTACTGGCCTTTTTCGTTGAGGATCGAGGAGCAGGCGTAGAGCCTCTCGATGACCTGCTTCATGACGGAGCTGTTGTCGCCGAGCCAGATCGGGCCGCAGAGCACGAGGATGTCGGCGTCCATGATCTGGCTGTAGAGGACCGGCCACTGGTCGGTCTCCCAGCCGTGCTCGGTCATGTCCGGCCAGACACCGGTGGCGATGTCGTGGTCGACGGCCCGGATCAGTGAGGTCCGGGCGCCGGCGGCCTCCATGACGGCGCGGCTCCTGGCGATCAGTCCCTCGGTGTTGCTGGGTTCGGGCGAGCGCTTGAGCGTGCAGTTCACGTAGACGGCGGAGAGGTCGGAGTAGGCGGGAGCGCCGGAGGAGGTGTCAGCCACGCCCCCCACGCTGACCGGCCGGGGCCCGGACCGCCATCGGACCGCACCCTTCCGGGGCACCGCCGGACGGCCTCCGGTCACCCCCGCGCACGGGGGCGGGTTGTTACCGGTCGGCGCGGACGACTACTGTCAGCGGGCCTTGGTGTTCGGGAAACCGGTGGGAAACCGGTGCGGCCCTCGCCACTGTGATCGGGAAGTCCGGCTCCACTCCTGCGGGAAGCCACTGGGTTCCGCGCGGGAGACCGCACGGCCCCGGGAAGGCGGAGCCAGGGCATCAGTACCCGTGAGCCAGGAGACCGGCCGGGGCGCGTCGTCCATCCACGAGGTGCTGGAGAGGTCTCTCTACTCATGCATATAGCCGAGGGGTTCCTTCCCCCTTTGCACGCGGTCGCCTGGGGCGCCGCGTCCGCTCCCTTCGTCGTCCACGGTGTCCGCGCCCTCACCCGCGAGGTGAAGGCCAACCCGGAGAGCACCCTGCTGCTCGGAGCGTCCGGAGCGTTCACTTTCGTCCTGTCCGCCCTGAAGATCCCTTCGGTGACGGGCAGTTGTTCACACCCCACCGGCACCGGACTGGGGGCCATCCTCTTCCGGCCGCCGATCATGGCGGTGCTCGGCACGATCACCCTGCTGTTCCAGGCCCTGCTGCTGGCGCACGGCGGACTCACCACCCTCGGTGCCAACGTCTTCTCGATGGCCGTCGCCGGCCCGTGGGCGGGCTACGGGGTCTACCGGCTGCTGAAGAAGTTCGACGTGCCGCTGATGGTGACGGTCTTCTTCGGCGCCTTCTTCGCCGACCTGATCACCTACTGCGTGACCTCCGTCCAGCTGGCGCTGGCCTTCCCGGACCCGGGCAGCGGTTTCGTCGGCGCGCTGGAGAAGTTCGCGGGCATCTTCGCCCTCACCCAGATCCCGCTCGCGGTCAGCGAGGGCCTGCTCACCGTGCTCGTGGTGCGGCTGCTCATGCAGTCCAGCAAGTCCGACCTGGTGCGCCTCGGCGTCGCCAAGCTCACCGGGACGAAGACGAAGCAGGAGGCGGCGCTCTGATGACCAGGAACGCGAAGATCAACACCCTGCTGCTGCTCCTGGTGGCGGCGCTGGCCGTGCTCCCGCTCGCGCTGGGACTCGGCGAGGGCAAGGAGGAGCCGTTCGCGGGCGCCGACGCGCAGGCGGAGGCGGCCATCACCGAGCTGAAGCCGGACTACGAGCCCTGGTTCTCCCCGCTGTACGAACCCCCGTCGGGCGAGATCGAGTCGGCCCTGTTCGCCCTCCAGGCGGCACTCGGCGCGGGCGTCCTCGCCTATTACTTCGGCGTGCGCAAGGGCCGCCGCCAGGGCGCCGCGCTCGCCGCCGCGGCCGGTACCGCCGACCCCGCCGGCACGGACCCGGGGGCCGGCCCGGCTCCGGCGTCCGCGACCGGCGCGGAGCGCTAGCGCGGTGCTGCCGATCGACGTCGCGGCGCACAGCAGCCGCTGGCGCCGCCGCCATCCACTGGAGAAGGCCCTGCTGGGACTGGGCCTGACGGTCACCGCCGTGTGCCTGCCGCCCTGGCCCGGCGGGCCGCTGGTCGCCGCGGCGACCCTGGCGGTGCTGCTCGGCCCCGCCGGGGTGGCAGGGCGGCAGCTGTGGCGGGCCTTCCGGGTCCCGCTCGGCTTCTGCTGCACCGGGGCGCTGCCGCTGCTGGTGTCCCTGGGCGGCCCGGGCGGATTCGTCTCGCTGGCCCCCGACGGGCCCCGGCACGCCGGGGAACTGCTGCTGCGCACCTCGGCGGCCTCGCTGGGCGTGCTCCTGTTCGCCTTCACCACCCCGGTGTCGGACGTACTGCCCCGGCTGGTGCGGGCCGGGGTGCCGGCGCCCGTCGTCGACGTGGCCCTGGTCATGTACCGGATCGGGTTCCTGCTGCTGGACGCCACGGCCCAGGTCCGCCGGGCCCAGGCGGCCCGCCTCGGGCACACGAACCGGGCCGCGGTGTGGCGTTCGCTGGCCGGGCTCGCGGCGACCTCGTTCGTCCGGGCCTTCGACCGCGCCGGGCGGCTCCAGGAGGGGCTCGCCGGGCGCGGCTACGACGGCACCCTGCGCGTGCTCGTCCCCGAAGCCACCCTGTCCTGGCGGTTCCTCACGGCGTCCGCCGCCCTGCTGATCTCCCTGGTCGGCGTGACCCTCGTACTGAAGGAGCTGTATCCGTGACCCGGTTGGTGGAGCTGGTCGGCGCGGGCTACGCCTACGAGGACGGCCCGGCCGTGCTCTCGGGCGTGGACTTCGCCATCGAGCGGGGCCGCGCGCTGGTCCTGCTGGGCCGCAACGGCAGCGGCAAGACCACGCTGATGCGGCTGCTCAGCGGCGGCTTGCGGCCCGGGCCGGGCGAACTGCGCCTCGACGGCGCGGCCGTGACGTACGACCGCGCGGGACTGACCCGGCTGCGGACCTCGGTACAGCTGGTGGTCCAGGACCCGGACGACCAGCTCTTCGCGGCGTCCGTCGAGCAGGACGTGTCGTTCGGGCCGATGAACATGGGCCTGACCGCGCCGGAGGTCCGCGAGCGGGTCGACTCCGCCCTGGCCGCCCTGGACATCACCGCGCTGCGGGACCGGCCCACGCACCTCCTCTCCTACGGGCAGCGCAAGCGCGCGGCGATCGCGGGCGCGGTGGCGATGGCCCCGCGCGTGCTGATCCTGGACGAGCCGACGGCCGGACTGGACCCGGACGGCCAGGAGCGGCTGCTGGACGTCCTGGCGGGCCTGCGCGAGGCGGGGACGACGGTGGTGATGGCCACCCACGACGTGGACCTCGCGGTCCGCTGGGCCGACGACGCGGCGGTCCTCACCCCGGCGGGCATCCGGACCGGCCCGGCGACGGCCCTGCTCTCGGACCCGGAGCTGCTGGCCTCCGCGGGCCTGCGCCAGGCCTGGTCCCCGGCGGTGACGGCCCTCCTGCGCGCCCGGGGCCTGCTCGACGAGGACTCCCCCGGCCCGCGCGTCCCGGAGGCACTGGCCGCCTGGCGCTAGGGCCTGTCGTCAAACTCCCGTCGTCGCCCGGAGGGCGGCCCTGCGGCGTCTGGTGCGTGCTCTCGGTGCGCCGGGCGGAAGCCCGCGTACTGGACGTACTTGGCTTTCGCCCGGTGCGGCGAGAGCGCGTGCCAGGCGTCGCGGGGCAGACGGGAGTTTGACGACAGGCCCTAGTCCCGTGGGCCTTGCCGGTCACGGCACCGGGGAGCGTCCTCGAAGTCCTGCCCGCCCCCCTGCCCGCCCTCCGGGGTTCGGCAGGCCTTCGGCGGCACTCCCTAGGATGGCCGCATGTCGCTCCCGCACGCCATCCTCACCGCCCTGCTCGAAAAGCCCTCGTCGGGGCTGGAGCTGACCCGGCGGTTCGACAAGTCGATCGGGTACTTCTGGTCCGCGACGCACCAGCAGATCTACCGCGAGCTGGGCCGGCTGGAGGAGGCCGGGCTGATCCGGGCCCTGCCCAGCGAGGTGCCGGTCCGGGGTCAGAAGAAGGAGTACGAGGTGCTGCCCGACGGCAGCGCCGAGCTCGCCCGCTGGGTCGGCGAGAGCCAGGACCCCAAGCCGATGCGGGACCCGCTGCTGCTGCGCATCCGGGCGGCGGGCGTCGTGGGGCCGCAGGGGCTGCTGCCCGAGCTGCGGCGCCATCTGGAGCTGCACCGGGGGCAGCTGGAGACGTACGGGGCCATCGAGGCGAAGGACTTCCCGCCGGACCGGGACGCCGTCGAGGACCGGCTGCGCCGGCTCGTGCTGCGCGGCGGCATCGCCCTGGAGACGTTCTGGCTGAGCTGGCTGGAGGAGGCGCTCGCCGAGGTGGGCGACATGACCCCGTCGCAGGCCCCGCCGGAGGGCGGGACCGGGGGCGGCGCCTGACGCGCCCCCGCCGGGGCGGGCGGGGGCGGACGGCGCGCGGGCCGGCCGGCCGCGCGGGGCCTACTTGTTCAGGGAGGCCCAGAACTCGTCGAAGCTGAGCAGCTTGTCGCCGTTCGCGTCCTTGGAGGCGATGACGGCGTCCGCGACGGCGCCGGTGACGTACGCGTCACCCATGGCCTTCATGGCCGCGCTGTACTCGTCGGCCGTGACGAAGCCGTCCCCGTCCGCGTCGAACTTGCCGAACGTCGCCCGTGCGCTCTCGATGTCCGCCACTGGGTCCACCCCTTCTTGGTGCTTGTTGACCGGCCCAGGGTAGCCGCCCCCGGGGCGGTCGCCGCCCGCGGGTCCCGTTCGACCGGCAGAAAGAATTTCAATTACCCTTCCGTAACGCGGAAGTGATAATTCCAGCCAACAAATCCGGCCCCCACTTGTCACGCTCCGGGATCACGGCATAACGTACCGGCATTGCCGCCACACCGGGAGCGCAGGGCTCCCAGGGACAAGCGGCAACAAGGGCGATCACACAGGTGACGATCACAGCTGACGCATCATTCGAAGTTCTGCCCTTCACCCGCACCTGCCGCCATATCTGGGAAGACGGCGACCATGTGCTCATCGGAGTGAGTCCTGGCAACAGCTACTTCAGTGCCGAGCGCATATCCAGTCTTGCCCGATGGGCCACGACCCGCTTCGCGCAGGTCGACTTCGTGTACGCAGACCTCCACGTCGACCGGATGTTCGCCGCCTTCGGCTACACCCGGGAACATGCGGAGAAGCGTGCGGCGAAAGAGATCAAGGCGGTCCGGAGGAGGATTCTCAAAGGCGTGGAGGAATCAGGACCTCCACAGGCCGAGATCCGAGTGAGGGCGCTTTCGGAGTTCCAGTCGAACCCCGTCTACCAACTCCTGCACCGACGCGTGCTCCATTTCCTGGAGACCGATGACGTATTCCGCAAGGGATGCGAGGAAATGGCCCTTCACTTTGTCGGCTCCAAGTTGCCGCAAGGTGAATCGATCACAGACGCGCAGTTGCAGGTCTGTTTCGATTACATGACAGCGGAGCTGCCCTTCTTCGTGGACACTCCGAGCATTCTCGACGTGCCGTCCTCGGTGGCGGCCTACCACGTCAAGATGCCCATGACGGACGTCCTCTTCGCCCGGGGCGGGGGCCTGCGCGCCACCCGCAACCAGGCCTACGCCGTCGTACGCCCCGAGGCCGCCCTGGCCGGCGGGACCCCCGGGACCGTCGGCGCCACCGACACCGCGGACCACGCACCGACCGAGAGGACCGTCGATGAGCGTCGAGCAGCTTGAGGACCGGGGCAGCCGGGAGCAGGAGCAGCTCCTCGACTTCCCGCTCTCGCGGCGCGGTGACGTGCTGCCCGAGGAGTGCTCCTGGCTGCGCGAGAAGGCACCGGTGGCCAAGGTCCGTACCCTCACCGGGGATCCGGCCTGGCTGGTGAGCAGCTACGCCCTGGCCAAGCAGGTGCTGGAGGACGAGCGCTTCAGCCTGAAGGACACCGCGAACGCCGGGGTGCCCCGGCAGTACGCGCTGACGATCCCGCCCGAGGTCGTCAACAACATGGGCAACATCAACAGCGCCGGCCTGCGGAACGCGGTCATGAAGGCGCTCAACCCGCGCCAGAAGGGGCTCCAGGACCTGCTGCGCGCCACGGCCGGCGAGCTCCTCGACCGGCTCGTCGCCGAGGGCGGCCCGGCGGACCTCCGGGCGGGGTTCGCCGACCCCTTCTCGGCGGCGCTGCACTGCCAGGTGCTGGGGGTGCCCTTCGAGGACTGGCGCCGCCTGATGTCGGGGCTGGACGTCGCGTTCATGACCGCCCGCGAGCCCTTCGCCGACTCCGGGCTCAACTGGTACAAGGACGTCGGCTACTTCGCCGAACAGCTGCGGGCCCAGCTCGCACTGCCCGCCGAGGAGCGTACGGGGCTCCTCGGACGGTTCGCCGACCTGAAGGAGGCCGACCCCGAGTCGGCCCACCTGACGGACGACATGTTCGCGACGGTCGCCGTGTCCCTGTTCGGCGCGGGCGCGGTGTCCACGTCCGCGTTCCTGGTCCTCGCGGTGCTCGCGCTGCTCCAGCGGCCCGAGCTCATCGGGTACCTGCGCGCGCACCCGGAGCGCATGGGCAAGGCGGTGGACGAGCTGCTGCGCTGGAACCTGTCGGTCGGTGACGGCCTGCCGCGCATCGCGCTGGCCGACATCCAGGTCGGCGAGGTCCTGGTGAAGGAGGGCGAGCTGGTCCTGGTCCTGCTGGAGGGGGCCAACTTCGACCCGGAGGCCTTCGCGGACCCGGACGAGCTGGACCTGGAGCGGGAGGGCCCGAACGCGCACCTCGCCTTCGGCGCGGGCCGGCACTTCTGCCCGGCCTCGGCGCTGGGCCGGGCGCACGCCGAGATCGCGCTGGAGGTGCTGGTCGACCGGCTGCCGGAGCTGCGGCTCGCGGTGCCGGCGGAGAACCTCGTCTGGCGGACGGGCTTCATCAAGCGGCTGCCCGAGCGGCTGCCGGTGGCCTGGTGACCGCCGGCCGGCGGTGAGCTGAGGGGCGTTCGGCGGAACGCCCCCGCGTGACCCGGTGTCCCGGGGGCTGTGCGAGCTCCCGGGGCACCGTCATGCCCGGCGGGCCTTGCCGGTCACGGCACTAGCGGAAGATCCCGGTGTGGCCGAGCGAGTAGCGGCCGGGCTGCGGGTACACGGCGAGTCCGTGCGGGCCGTCACCGACCGGGATCCGGGCCAGCTGCTTGCCGGTCACGGTGTCGATCGCGTAGACCTCGGAGTTGTAGCGGCCGGACAGCCACAGCACCCGGCCGTCGGCGGAGACCCCGCCCATGTCGGGGCTGCCGCCGTCCGGCAGCTCCCACTTCTTGGTGAGCCGGTTCTGCTTGAAGTCGAAGACCGAGATGGTGCCCTCGCCCCGGTTGGGGACGTACATCTCCTTGGAGTCACGGCTGATGTACAGGCCGTGGCAGCCCTTTCCGGTGGGCAGCAGCTTGGGGGTGTCGAACTTGTCTCCGCTGAGCACCCACATGCCGTGCGCCATCATGTCCGCGACGTAGAAGGTCTTTCCGTCGGGGGACACCTTCACGTCCTGCGGCATCGCCCCCTCGAAAGGCAGCTTCTGCTGGCCGATGACTTCCATCTTCTCGGTGTCGACCTTGAGCAGTTCGCCGGAGAACTCGCAGCTCACGATGAAGTACCGGCCGTCGGCGGAGAAGTCCGCGTGATTGACGCCGAAACAGGTCACCGGGACCGTTTTCACGCGGTTCATGGTGTGCGGATCGCGGAAGACCAGCTCGCGGTCCAGGGAGGCCATCACGATCGCGTACTTCCCGTTGGGCGTGAAGTAGAGGTTGTACGGGTCGTGCACCTCGACGGCATCGCCCGCCTCGCCCGTGGCCGGGTTGATCGGGGTGAGCGTGTGGCCGCGGTTGTTGTTGACCCACAGGGTCTTCATGTCCCAGGAGGGCACCACGTGCTGGGGCTGGACGCCGACCGGGATCGTGTCGATGACCTTGTAGGTGGCCGGGTCGATGACGGACACCGTGTTGGAGTTGGTGTTCGGCACGTAGATGCGCGGCGGGAAGTCCTTGACCACCGGGGAGAGCTTGCCGGGCCGGTTGGCCGCGTACACGTCGTTCGGGTCGAGCACGGGCGGCATCCCCGGCAGCCCGGGGGGCGCTGCGGGCACGACCGCGGCGGGGCGGGCCGGCCCCTTGGAGCCGAGCGCCTCGGGCGTGCCCTTCCCGCCGGATCCGCAGCCGGCCAGGGCGGCGAGGACCAGTCCGGCGAGGAGCGCGGTGGCCTTCCGTGGAAGGCGGTTCGTGGTCATGAGGTCAGCAGCTCCGTGGTGGTCACCGCGCGCAGCTTGCGGCGCGCGAGTTCTTCGAGGAGGGGCGGCATCGCGTCGACCGTGTCCGCGTAGCCGAAGTGCAGGCTCACCACCGATCCGCCGAGGATCGTCCCGGTGACGGTGCGGATGACGGCCGCGGCGCCGGGCGAGGTGAAGTCGAGGGAGTCCACGTCGTACGAGAGGACGTGCGGGTAGCCCGCCCGCTGGGCCAGCGTGCGCACGAGCGGGGTGGCGTACTGGGTCTGCGAGGGCCGGAACCAGGTGCCGATCGAGCCGGTGAGGCGCTTGAGCCGCTGGGCGCAGCCGGTGATCTCGGCGTAGGCCTCCGCCTCGGACATCTCGTTGATCGCCAGGTGGCGCTGGGTGTGGTTGCCGAGTTCGTGGCCGCCGTCCAGGACGCGGCGGGCCATGTCGGGGTACGTGTCGAGCCAGGCGCCGATCGCCAGTACGGTGACCCGGGCCCCGGCCCGTTCCGCCTCCGCGAGCACGGCGCGGGCGGTGGCGGGGTCGCCGTTGCCGTGGAAGGTGAGGGCGACCCGGGGCCGGTCGCGCGGGCCGTGCGCGATCTCGGCGGGCTGTCCGGCGAACCGGCGGGGGGCGGGAGCGGGGGCGGCCGGGGCGGGTTTGGCGGTGGCCTTCGCCGGTGCGGCGGGGGCGGTGGCCCGGTCGGCGGTCCGGTCCGCCGCGCAGCCGGCGGTGAGGCCGGCCAGTGTGGCGACGCCCGCGCGCAGGGCCGCTCGGCGGCCTGGTGGTGAGAACACCTGCCCATTTAAGGGGTGGAAGGACCGGAAGGTAATGATTGACCCAATTCGGGACCTTCGCCGTCCGGACTCCGCAGCCCCCCTGTCCACTATGTGATCAACGATTCACTCAGAGCAGTCGATAGTTATTCATGGATTGCGAGGCGAGTGGCCCACCTCACCTAGGATTTAGGTGGAAACTCTTAGGGTATACACACTTATGTCCGAGTTGGGACTTTTGGCGTTCGGGGCCTCGTCTGCCATAGTCGGAAGCACGACTTCCCCCCTTGACCCGAGCGAAGTCATCCGCCGAGGATCACACCCCCTTCGATCCTCGGCGCACCCATGAAACCCCCGCAGCGCCCCACCTCGGCGACAGGGGGTTTCTGGCTTTCCGGGGGTACCGCTACCGCACTACTGCCCCACCCGCCCGTCGACGCACTCGCGCAGCAGGTCGGCGTGCCCGGCGTGGCGGGCGTACTCGTCGATCCTGTGCACCATCAGCTCCCGGATCGAGACACCGTCCCTGCCGACGCGCTCACCCAGGTCCGCGTACCCGGCCAGGGCGGCGTCGGTCTCGGCCTGCTCGCGCTCCAGATCGGCGTACGCCGCGTCGACCACGGCCTGCTCGGCGACGGCCCCGTGGAAGTCCGCGTCCTTCGCGCCGTACAGCTTCGCCAGCGGTTCGTCGTCGGTGAGCCAGTTGCGCCAGTCCCGTTCCACTTCGGCGAGGTGCCGCAGCAGGCCGAGCAGCGACATCGTCGAGGGCGGGACCGACCGGCGGGCCAGCTGCCCCGCGTCCAGCCCCTCGCACTTCATCCGCAGGGTGATGCGGTAGTTCTTCAGGAAGTCCAGCAGCGTCGCGAGCTCGCCCTCCGGGCTGTCCCCGCTGTCGCGGAGGTCGTCGGCCGGGTCGGTCCACATGTCGGGGTAGACGGTCGCCCGGGTCCATCGTGCGGGTTGATCACTCATGCTCCGCATGATCGCCAGTGCCGGTCCGGATCCGCCACCCGGTTTCCCTCGGGACGGCCGCTACCGGTCCGCGACCCGCATCTCGAACCAGGTGATCTTGCCGCGCGGCAGCAGGTCGGCGCCCCAGCGGTCGGACAGCTTGTCCACGAGGAAGAGCCCGCGGCCCGTGGTGTCCAGCTCGTGCACCGGCATCAGACAGGGCAGCCCGCGCGAGGGGTCGCGCACCTCGACGCGGATCCAGCCGCGACGGCGCAGCATCCGTAAACCGAAGGAACGGGCCCCGGTGTGGCGCACCGCGTTCCCGACGAGTTCCGAGACCAGCAGGACGGTGTGTTCGGCGATCTGGGGCGAGAGGCCCCAGAACCGGATCACCACGCTCTGGGTGAGCCGGCGGGCGGTGCTCGCCGACTCGGGCATGGAGGGCAGGGTCACCTCCCCCTCGGCCGGATTCCCGTACGCCTCCAGCGCCTTGAGACCCTGTTCGTCCTCAAGCGCCGCCGTGAGCCGTACGGCAGAAGCGCTGTTACTGCGCTGCCGCGGCTGCTCCACACCCTCCAGGCCCGCCATGCACCCATCATGGACGGCCGGTGTGCCGCTCCGGGCCGTTCCGCGGGAAAACACCCCCCGGAACCATTGATTCCGGGAGGGTGCACCGGCATATGCGCAGGGCAACCAGGGGCCTGCGACAGCACTTTGACCTGCGGTGACAGCCCGTTTCGCGGCGATCACCCTGAGTGGATCACCGTTTCTCCTTAAGGCTCCCTTAAGGCCTGGCTAATCCACCCCCAGGGAGGAGGCCCGTCACACGGCCGCGCTCACACGACCGTGCTCATACGGCCGCTCTCACACGAACTTGGCCTTGCCCGGGCCCTCTTCGACGAAGCTGCGCATGCCGCGCTCGCGGTCCTCGGTGGCGAACAGGCCCGAGAACCAGTTGCGTTCGATGGTCAGACCGGTGTCGATGTCGGCCTCCAGTCCCGCGTCCACGCACTCCTTCGCGGCGCGCAGCGCGAGCGCCGGGCCCTGGGCCAGCTTGGCGGCCCAGGCGTGCGCCTGCTCGTACACCTCGGCGGCCGGCACGATGCGGTCCACCAGCCCGAGCGCGAGGGCCTCTTCGGCCTTCACCATCCGCCCGGTGAAGATCAGGTCCTTGGCCTTGGAGGGGCCGATCAGCCGGGACAGCCGCTGCGTGCCGCCCGCGCCGGGGATGAGGCCGAGCAGGATCTCGGGCTGGCCGAGCTTGGCGTTGTCGGCGGCGATCCGGTAGTCGGCGCACAGCGCGAGCTCGCAGCCGCCGCCGAGCGCGTAGCCGGTGACGGCCGCGACGACGGGCTTCGGGATCCGGGCGACGGCGGTGAAGGCGTCCTGCAGCCCGCGGGACCGGGCGACCATGGCCGCGTGGTCCATGGTCTGCATCTCCTTGATGTCCGCGCCGGCCGCGAACACCTTCTCCCCGCCGTAGAGGACGACCGTGCGCACGTCGGCGCGGTCGGTGGCCTCCACCGCGAGCTCGCGGAGCCGGTCCTGGGTGGCGATGTCCAGGGCGTTCATGGGCGGCCGGTCCAGCAGGATGGTGCCGACGCCTTCGGAGACTTCGAGAGAGATGGTCATACGGGGAAGGTTAGGGGCTGGGGGTCCGGGGGTCGCCCCCGGAAGGGCCCGGCACGCGAAGTGGCCCGGTGCCGTGGGTCACAGCACCGGGCCACTCCTACCGCGTACGGGATCCGCCTACTTGATCCACTCCGCCCAGTCCATGTTCCAGCCGTTGAGGCCGTTGTCCGGGGCGATCTGCTTGTCCTTGGAGTTCTTCACGACGACCACGTCGCCGATCAGCGACTCGTTGAAGAACCAGGCCGCCGGGGTGCTGTCGTCACCGGCGCCGCGGACGTCGCGCAGGCCGACGCAGCCGTGGCTGACGTTCTCCGAGCCGAAGGTGCCGGAGGAGGCCCAGTAGTTGCCGTGCACGAAGGTGCCCGACTGCGACAGCCGCATCGCGTGGGGGACGTCGGAGATGTCGTACTCACCGCCGAAGCCGACGGTGGCGCCGTTCATCCGGGTCACCTTGTACTTCTCGCTGATGACCATCTGCCCGTTGTAGGTGGTCGTCGCCGGGGCGCCCGCGGTGATCGGGATGTTCTTGAGGACCTGGCCGTCGCGGACGACCTCCATCTGCTTGGAGGAGGCGTCTACCGTGGTCACCTGGGAGCGGCCGACGGTGAAGGTGACCGTACGGGTCTGCTTGCCGTAGACCCCCGGGCGGCCCTCCACGCCGTCGAGGGCCAGCTTCACGGTGACCTTGGTGCCCGCGGCCCAGTACTTCTCGGGGCGGAAGTCGAGGCGGTCGTTGCCGAACCAGTGGCCCTCGACCGGGACGGACGGCTCCGCGGTGACCGTGATGGCCTTCTCGACGGCCTCCGGGTTGGTGATCCCCCGGGTGAAGTTGATCGACACCGGCATGCCCACGCCCACGGTCGAACCGTCCTCGGGCGTGTAGTGGCCCACGAAGGTGTTCTGCGGGGTCAGGGTGGAGAACGTGGTGTCCTTGGCGGACTCGCGGCCGGCCTCGTCCTTCGCGACCGCGTGCACCTTGTACTCGGTGGCGGAGGCCAGGTGCCGGGCCGGTTCCCAGCTCGCGCCGTCCGGGGCGAGCTTGCCCTCGACCGCGTTGCCCTTGGTGTCGGCGACGGTCACCGTGGTGAGCTTGCCGCCCGTGCTGGTTATCTTCAGGACGCCGCTGGTGGCGACCTCCTTGGCCCCGTCGTCCGGCTTGACGCTGACCACGGCCTTGGACGCCTCGGTGCCGGTCTTGCCGCCGCCCCCGGTCCCGCCGTTGTCCCCGCCGCTGCCCCCGCTGTTGCCGCCGCCGCTGCACGCGCTGGTCAGCAGCAGGGCCGCTCCCAGCAGAAGGGCCGGCAGGCCGGTGCGGACGCGGCCGCGTATCGGCTGCAGGTTCACTCGTGTTCTCCCCATGTCCCCCGCGCGCGGGCAGTCGCGCGCATGTCGACAGGTAATCACAGGGGAACAACACGAAAAGGCACGGTCTTGTCACCGTTCCGTCCCAAGTGCGGGGGGCCCGGGACGCGGGGACCTCAGTCGTCGGTACCGGGTTTGACGCCCCATACGTAGACGGCGTCGCCCTCCGTCAGCAGGTCCCACAGCCGCCGTGCGTCCGCCACCGTGAGGTTGACGCAGCCGGCGGAGCCGCCGTGTTCGAAGAGCGGGCCGGGTCGGCCGTGCAGGGCCTGGCCCGCGTCGAAGAACTGGGCGTAGGGCATGGGGGCGTCGTCGTACAGCGTGGAGACGTGGTCCTTGCTGCGCCAGTACACCTCGTGCCAGCCGGGGCGGGTCTCGTCCTCGTCGCGGCCGGTGCGGACGGGGACGGGCGCGAAGACGACGCGGCGGCCGCTCTGCACCCACAGGAGCTGCCGCTCCAGGTCCACGCAGGTCACGCGGTGGGCGCGGACCGGGCAGTCGCCGGCCGCGTTGGGGTTCGCGCGGGCGGCGACGGCGACCATCGTGCGGTAGGTGGCGAGGCCCGCGTAGCCGTCGGCGGGGGTGACCCCGTTCTGCCGCTGGAAGGCGCGGACGGCGAGGCAGTCGGCCGGGGACTGCCTCCCGTCGGAGGCGCGGCCCAGGTGGGCCTCCAGCTCCCGCTGGTAGGGGCCGGTGCCGGCCGTGCAGGCGGGCTCCGGCCCGGGGGCCGCCGTCGCGGCCGGGGCGCCGAGCGCGAGGACCGCGCACAGGACCGCGGTTCCGGCTGCCGTGACCGCCGCCTGACGTGTGGCCATACGGGCCTCCTCCGGCCCGCCGGCCGGGCCGCCACGCCCCAGCCAACCGGTCGGGGCGGCGGTGCGCCCGCGCGGGTGCGCCGCCGGAGTGAGCGGATCACTCCGGCGGCGCACCGGCCGGGTCGAGGCGGGGGCCGGCGCGGGGTCCGCGACCGCCCGCCGGTCACGGCACTAGCGGGGGCCTCCCGCCGGTCACGGCACTAGCGGGGGCCGCCCTTGCCGGGCTTGTGCTTGCCGGGCTTGCCCTTGCCGTGGTCGTCGCGCTTGTTGTGGAGCGTGACTTCGAGCGGCCTGCCCGAGGTGTTCGCGTCCAGCTCCAGCGGGCCGGTGACCCGGTCGCGGGGCAGGACGTAGCCCTCGGGGACGTCCGTCTCGACCAGGTAGTACCAGCCGGCGGAGAGCCCGTCGAAGTCACAGACGCCGTTGCGGTCGGTGGCGCAGCCCTGCGCCTCCTTCCGGTCGGGGTTGATGCCCCGGGTCTGGAGGCCTTCGGTGTGGTTGGTCTCCTTCCAGACCTCGAACACCGCTCCGCGCAGCGGACGGTTCGTCTTGGCGTCCTTCTTCAGGACCCGGATCGAGCCGTTCGCCTCCTCCTTCTTCTTGCGGTTGGAGACGTTGACGACGACGACCTCCTCGGCGTCGCCGTCCTCCAGTTCGAAGGCCGTGACCGGGTCGCGGGGCAGCTGGTAGCCGTCCGGGACGGCGGTCTCCCGCCAGTAGTACGTCTCGCCGACGGGCAGCTCGACCGTGCAGGTGCCCCGGGAGTCGGTGACGCAGACTCCGTCGAGCCGTGCGTCGGCGTCCTGGCCGGCCGTCTGAAGGCCTGGCCGGTCGTTGGTCTCGCGCCACAGCTCGAAGGTGGCCCCGGGCACGGGGTCGCCGGTCTTCTTGTCCGTCTTGCGCAGGACGACCTTCGCGCTGCCGTCCGGCTCCGGGACCCGATCGTTGTCGACCTGGTACCGGACACCGGCCGAGGCGTTCTCGGGGGTCAGGGTCAGCGGGAAGACCGGGTTCGCGGGCAGGACGTAGCCGGCCGGTGCGGCGGTCTCGCGCCAGTAGTAGGTGCCGGGCGGAAGGCCCTCGCGGGCGCACACCCCGTCGGCGCCCGTGACGCAGTCGGCGGTCTTGGTGTCGGCGCCGGGGCCCGCGACCTGGAGGCCCGGGCGGTCGTTGGTCTCGTGCCACAGCTCGAAGACGGCGCCGGCCAGGGGCTCGCCCTCGTCGTCCCGCTTGAGGACGGAGACGGTGCCGGTCACGGGGACGGGCGTGCGGGCGTTGACCGCCCGGGTGCGGGCCGTGCGGCCGTTGGCGGCGTCCTCGGCCGTCAGGGTCACCGGGAAGACCGGGTTCGGGGGCAGGTCGTAGCCGTCCGGTGCGGCGGTCTCCCGCCAGTAGTACGTACCCGGCTCGACGTTCTCCCGGGAGCACGCGCCGTCGGCCGGGGTCGTGCAGTCGGACACCTTCCTGTCCGGGGTGGTGCCGTCCGTCTGGAGGCCGGGGCGGTCGTTGGTCTCGCGCCACAGCTCGAAGACCGCGCCCGGCAGCCCGTTGCCGGCCTCGTCGACCTTGGTGACCGCGACCTCGCCCGTCACGGGGGGCGTGGTGCCGCAGGTGGGGAGGTCCCCGGTGAAGGGGTAGGCGTGGAACTCCTGGCCGCCGCCCCCGACGGTCTCGCTGCCGTGGGTGACGGAGCCCGTGGTGAAGAAGCGGCCGTTGATGCCGGGCAGGGTGACGGTGGTTTCGGAGGCCTGGTTGCCCATCAGGAAGCTGCCCTGGAACTGGCCGCCGCCGTTCAGGTTCACCGTGGCGGCGTCCGGGAAGTTCCACAGCAGCCGCTCGCGGTAGGCGTTGAGCGGGTCCTGGGCGTCGACGAGGGTGCCGCTGTAGGTGTTGATGGTGCGGGTGCCCGTTCCGAGGACGTTGACCAGGATGGTCGCGTTCGGCGGGATCTGCGCGAAGCGGACGCCCTGTACGGCGCCCGCCCTGCCGGCCAGGTCGGCGTCCACGTTGAAGACCTGGAGCGGTGAGCGGCCGTCACCGGTGAAGAGGGTCTCGAAGCCCAGGTTGGCGACGGTGCCGGTCGGCGGGCGCGGGCTGCCGTCGACCTTGGCGTAGCACTGGCTGGCGGCGCTGAGGCGGTCGCGCAGGCCCGCGTACCGGATGACGGCCTCGGTGTCGCGGGTGCGGGTGCCGGTCACGTCGCCGGTGAGGGTGCCCGCGTACCGGACGACGCCCCTGTCGGCGATCAGCGTCTCGCCCGCGGCGACGGTGACGTCGGCGCCGGTGGTGAGGAAGTCGGCGCCGTCGGGCGGCGGGACGAGCGAGCCGGCGCCGACGATGCCGACGTTGTAGCGGCTGTCCGCGCCGGTCTGCTTGTCCTGGTCGAAGCTGCCGAGGACGACGAGGCGGCCCTCGGCCTCGGAGGCCCGCCCGCGGACGCGGAACTCGCCGCCGGCGAAGATGTTCACCGCGTTGTCCCGGCCCTTGATCGTGCCGTCGCTGCCGATCTGCGGGAACGGGCTGGGGCAGTCGCCCGGGACGCAGGGACCGAGCCCGCCGGGCAGCGGGGCCCGCAGTGTGCCGGCCGCCGGGGGCCGGGTGCCGGGACCCTCGGCGAGGGCCGTGGGGGCCGCGGTGGCCAGTACGGCCCCGACGGCTAGCCCGAGGGTCCAGTTCCTTGCTGACATGACGCTCCGTCCGTATCCGCGCTGTGGGCCCTGTCAGGCTGCGGGCGGGCTTCGGCGCGGCGGAGGGACGACACCGTCGACTACGGCATTCCGGTCCGACAATCACTCGGTTGCTGCGTCCGGACGGCGGCCGGACGGGCGTCAGCTGCGGGCGGATCCGGCGACCCAGTCGGCCCAGGACATGTTCCAGCCGCCCAGTCCGTTGTTCGGGGACACCGTCTTGTCCTGGGAGTTCACCACCTCCACCACGTCCCCGACCAGCGTGCGGTCGAAGAACCAGCCGGCCGGGGTGTCCGAGCCGCCGCCCTTGTCGTCGCGCAGGCCCACGCAGCCGTGGCTGACGTTGGTGGAGCCGAAGGTGTCGGGGCTGGCCCAGTAGTTCCCGTGCAGGAAGGTGCCGGAGTTGGTGAGCCGGATGGCGTGCGGGACGTCCGGGATGTCGTACTCGCCCTTGCCCTCGTCGTCGGTGAAGCCGACGGTGGCGCCGTTCATGCGGGTCACGTCGAACATCTCCATCACCACCATCTTGCCGTTGTAGGTGGTGTTCTCCGGGGCGCCGGCGGTGATCGGGATCGTGGACACCAGCTGCCCGTCCCGGCGGACCTGCATGGTGTGCGCCTCGGCGTCCACGAGGGAGGTCTGGTCGCGGCCGACCGTGAAGCGGACGGTCTTTTCCTGGATGCCGTACGAGCCGGGCGCCCCCTCGACGTCGCGCAGGTCCATCTTCACGGTGACCTGGGTGCCGGGCTTCCAGTACTCCTTGGGCCGGAAGTCGAGGCGTTCCTCGCCGAACCAGTGGCCGACGACCTCCACGGCGGGGTCGGAGGTGACGGTGATGGCCCGCTCCACGTCCGCGCGTTCCTTGATGGCCCGGTTGAACTTGAAGGAGACGATCATGCCGGTGCCGACGGTGGAGCGGTGCTCGGGCTTGAAGTAGCCGATGAAGCGTTCCTCGGGGACGTAGGTGGTGAAGGTCGTGTGCCGGGCCTGGCGGCGGTTGTGCCCGTCGAGGGCGACCGCGTCCACGGTGTACTTGGCCGCGAGCGAGAGGCGTCCGGCCGCCGGGTCGGGGCTCCAGCTGAGGCCGTCGGCGGCGATGGTGCCGGGGACCCGCTCCTGCTGGGCGTCCTCGACCTTGGTGACCGTGACCCGCTCCAGGCGCCCCTCGGGGACGGTCACCCGCAGCGGGCCCTCGGCCGGGACCCCCTTCGTGTTGTCCTCGGGGGTGATCCTGATGGCCTCGGCGGGCGGCTTGGGTCTGCCGGGCACCTGGACCTCCACCGGGGGTCGGCCGTCCTTGGTGCAGCCGGCCAGCCCGCCCAGCAGGCCCGCCCATGCCGCCACGGCGGCCAAGCCCGCCCCTGCCCGCCTCGTCAGAAGAGTCACGAAGGATCCAACGACCGGCCCCCTCCGGGGGAAACGTGAGGGCGGGGCACGTTCCGGGCAGAACAGTCCGGGCAGAACAGTGTGAAGGACCAGACGGGGGCGGGCCCGGGCCGGGACGCCGGGGCCACAATCCCCTACCCCCGCCGGTACCCAGGAGCCGTGGAGGCGGGCAGTGTCGAGCGCAGCCGAGCAAGAGGCGGTGGATGCCGCCGAGGGCACCGCGAACGCGGTGAATTCCGTGAACGCCGTGCGGGAGCGGGTCCACACGCAGGTGTTACGGGTGTCCGCGCGCCCGGGGCCGCCCGTGTGGCCCGGGTCCTCGCACCCCCTGGGGGCCCGCTACCACGCGGGCCCCGACGGGGTCGCGGGCACGAACTTCGCGCTGTGGGCGCAGGGCGCGGAGGCGGTGGAGGTCTGCCTGTTCGACGGGGCCGGGACCGAGACCCGCTGCGCCCTGACCGAACTCACGCACGAGATCTGGCACGGGTTCCTGCCCGGCGTGCGCCCCGGGCAGCGCTACGGGTTCCGGGTGCACGGGCGCTGGGATCCCTGGACGGGGGTCCGGCACAATCCGGCGAAGCTGCTCCTGGACCCGTACGCCCGGGCCGTCGACGGGGACTTCACCCTGCCGCCGGAGGTGTACGGGCACGTCCGGGACTGGCCGCAGCAGTACATCGCCGACACGGTGCGCGACGACCGGGACTCGGCGCCGTTCGTCCCGAAGGGGGTGGTCGTCCACGATGACGACGACTGGGCGGACGACGTCCGGCCGAAGACCCCCTGGGCCGATTCGGTGATCTACGAGCTGCACGTGCGCGGCTTCACGATGCGCCATCCGGGTGTTCCCGAGGAACTGCGCGGCACCTACGCGGGGCTCGCCCATCCAGCGGCGGTCGAACACCTCTCGAAGCTGGGCGTGACGGCGGTGGAACTGCTGCCCGTGCACCAGTTCGCCCACGAGGACCACCTGCTGCGCCGGGGCCTGCGGAACTACTGGGGCTACAACTCGGTCGGCTACTTCGCCCCGCACGCCGGCTACTCCTCCAGCGGGACCGCCGGGCAGCAGGTCGGCGAGTTCAAGCGGATGGTGCGGGCCCTGCACGCGGCCGGGATCGAGGTCATCCTCGACGTGGTCTACAACCACACGGCGGAGGCCGGTGAGCTGGGCCCGACGCTGTCCCTGCGCGGGATCGACAACCGGGGCTACTACCGGCTCCAGTCCGACCAGCGCCGCTACGCGGACTACACGGGCTGCGGGAACACCCTGCACGCCGGGCGCCCGCACGTACTGCGGCTGATCACGGACTCGCTGCGCTACTGGGTCACGGAGATGGGGGTGGACGGCTTCCGCTTCGATCTGGCGGCGGCGCTGGCCCGGTCCATGCACGACGTGGACATGCTGTCGCCGTTCCTCGCGGTGATCGCCCAGGACCCGGTGCTGCGCCGGGTCAAGCTGATCGCGGAGCCGTGGGACGTGGGCTCGGGCGGCTACCAGGTGGGGGCGTTCCCGCCGCTGTGGACGGAGTGGAACGACCGCTACCGGGATGCCGTACGGGACTTCTGGCGCGGTGCGCTGCCCGACGTGCGGGACCTCGGGTACCGGCTGTCGGGGTCGAGCGACCTGTACGCATGGGGCGGGCGGCGGCCGTACGCCTCGGTGAACTTCGTGACGGCCCACGACGGCTTCACGCTGCGGGACCTGGTGACCTACGAGCGCAAGCACAACGAGGCGAACGGGGAGGACGGCCGGGACGGGACCAATGACAACCGGTCCTGGAACTGCGGGGTGGAGGGCGAGAGCGACGACGTGCGGATCGGGGCGCTGCGCCGGCGCCAGCTGCGCAACCTCCTCACCACGCTGCTGCTGTCGACCGGGGTGCCGATGCTGGTGGCGGGCGACGAGTTCGGCCGGACCCAGGGAGGCAACAACAACGCGTACTGCCAGGACAACGAGACGGGCTGGGTGGACTGGTCGCTGCTGGAGGATCCCGCCTGGAGCGAGCTGTTCGCGCTGACCCGCCGGCTGATCTCGCTGCGGCAGGCGCATCCGGTGCTGCGGCGCCGGGCCTTCTTCTCCGGCCGGGCGCAGGGCGCGGACGGTCTGCGGGACCTGGCCTGGTTCACCCCGGCGGGGGCGGAGATGACGGAGCGGGACTGGTACGCGCCGGCCGCCGCGGTGGGGCTGTACCTGTCGGGGCGGGACATCCCGGGCCGGGACGAGCGGGGCCGGCAGGTGACGGACGACAGCTTCCTGGCGCTGCTGCACGCCGGGGACCGGCCGGTGGAGTGGGTGCTGCCGGGGGCGCCGTGGGCGGGGGTGTACGAGCTGGTGCTGGACACCTCGCGGGAGTCGCAGGCCGCGGCGCCCGCGACCCGGCACCGCGGCGGGGAGGCCTTCACGGTGCCGGCCCGGTCGGTGGTGCTGCTGCGCGTGCTGACGTGACCGGGCCGGGGCCGGGGGCCGGCCCCGGGGGCCGGTCCGGGTCCCGGTCCCCCGTCAGCGGGTTTCGACCTGGAGCAGCATCCGCTTGAGGAGGGCGGCGAGGGCGGCGCGGTCGGCGTCGTCGAGGGGCTCGATCATCCGCGCCTCGGCGATGCCGCGCCAGCGCATGGCGTCGGTCCAGCGCCGGTGTCCCTCCCCGGTGAGCTCGACGTCGACGCGGCGGCGGTCGCCGGCCGCGCGGATGCGGCGTACCAGGCCGGACCGCTCCAGGGTGTCGAGGCGTCCGGTCATGCCGGCCGGGGAGAGCAGCAGTTCGGAGGCGAGTTCGGAGGAGGGGGCCCGCCAGGGCGCGCCGCGGGAGGCGAGGCGGTGCATCGTCTCGAACTCGAAGGCCTGGAGCCCGGTCTCGGCGAGGGCCCGCTCCTTGCCGTGCGCGACGTGTTTGGCCAGGAGCTGGATGCGGGTGATGACGGCCTCGGTGGGCACGTCGAAGGGGACCTTGCCGGTCCAGCGCGCGATGTGCCGGTCGACGGAGTCGTCGGCGCGGACCGCCGTGTCCGGGTGGCCGGCGGGGGGACGCGGGGCGGGGTGCGTCGTCCCGTGCGGTGCCGGGGTCGACCCCGTCTCAGTGCCCATGTCCGCATTATGGCCCGGCCGGTGGCGGCCCCGTGCCCACCCCCGCCCGAAAACATTTCGCTGGCGAACTCTTCGCTGGCGAAATAATCTTCCCGCATGACCCCGACCCTCTGGCGGCTGCTCGCGGGCCGCACCTGTGCCGCGTTCGCCACGGCCCTGATCCCGACCACCCTCACCCTCGCGGTGATGCGCACCGGCTCGGCGGGCGACCTCGGGCTGGTGCTCGCCGCCGAGATGCTGCCGATGCTGCTCCTGCTGCCCGTCGCGGGGGTGGCCGCCGACCGGTTCCCCGCCCGGCGGGTGGTGCTCGCCGCCGATCTGGTGCGGGCCGCCGCCCAGCTGGCGATCGGCGTCCTGCTGCTGTCCGGCCCGGTACGGGTCCCCGAGCTGGCCGCGCTGTCGGCGGTGACCGGGGCCGGCGTGGCCTTCGGCACCCCCGCCGCGCGGACCCTGGTGGCGGCCGTGGTCGCGGGACCGGGGCGGCTGCGCGCCAACTCCCGGCTGATGGTGGCCCAGGGCCTGGCGGCCATCGCCGGGCCGGCCGCGGCGGGGGCGCTGATGCTGGCCGCCGGGGCGGGCTGGTCCTCCGTGATGACCGGCGCGCTGTTCGCGGCGTCCGCCCTCACCCTGGGCGGCCTGCGGACCCCGGCCCGGGAGCGCTGCGGGGTCCGGGGCGGCTTCACGGCCGAGCTGCGCGCCGGCTGGAAGGAGACCCGCGGGCACCCGTGGTTTCTGGCCAACGTCATGGCGCACGGCGTCTGGCACCTGACCGCGGGCCTGCTCCTGACCCTCGGGCCGCTGATCGCCGTCGAGTCCCTGGGCGGCGAGGGCGCCTGGGTGGCCGTCGCCCAGGCCGGTACCGCCGGACTGCTCGCCGGGGCGTGGGCGGCCGGGCGGCTCCCCGTGCGCCGGCCACTGGTGTGGGTCGCGGCGGCCTCCGCGGCCTTCGCCCCGGCCCTGGCCGCCTTCGCCTTCCGGCTGCCGGTGGCAGTGTGCGCGGCCGCGTACTTCGTGGGCATGGGCGCGGTCGGACTGCTGAGCCCGCTGTGGGAGACCGAGATCCAGCGGCGGGTGCCGGCCGAGGCCCTGGGGCGGGTCGGCTCCTTCGACTCCCTGATCTCCTTCGCGGCCCGCCCGCTCGGGCTCGCGGTGGCCGCCCCGCTCGCCGCGGTCACCGGCACGGCCTTGCCGCTGCTGGCCGGGGCGGTGCTCGTGGCCGCCGCGAACCTGTCCGTACTACTGCTTCAGGACGTACGCGCGCATCCGGAGCGGAAGCCTTCGCCCGCCCTGCGATGATGTGGCCTTCATACGAACACGCGTGCACCAGCGCACGTGTGCCAACGAAGGGTTCAGGGGTACGCATGGCCAGAGTCGGGACCGCGCTGCGGGAGCTGCGCGGGGCGCAGAAGTCGGCGAAGGGGGTGTCGCTCTACTCGCGGTTCGTCAACCGGCCCGCCGGGCGCTACCTGGCCGCCGGATCGTACGCGCTGGGCCTCACCCCGAACCAGGTGACGCTGGTCAGCGCCGCCTTCAGCTTCGCCGCCGTGGCGGCGGTCGCGGTGGCCGCGCCCTCGTGGGGGCTGGGGGCCGCCGTGTGGGCCGCCCTCGCGGTCGGGTTCGCCTTCGACTCCGCCGACGGACAGCTGGCCCGGCTGCGCGGGGGCGGCAGTGCGGCCGGCGAGTGGCTCGACCACGTCGTGGACTGCGCCAAGCTGACCGCGCTGCACACCTGTGTGCTGATCGCCTTCTACCGCTTCCCCGACGACTACGGCACGGGATCGGACGGCTGGCTGCTGGTGCCGCTGGGCTTCCAGTTCGCCTCGGTCGTCACCTTCTTCGGCGGCCTGCTGACCGAGAAGCTCAAGCCGAAGCCGGCCCCCGGCAGCCCCGCCGCCGCGCCGTCGACCCTGCGCGCGGTGGCGTTGCTGCCCGTGGACTACGGGGTGTTCTGCCTGGTGTTCCTGCTGCTCGGCGGCGGTGCGCTGTTCCGCTGGGCGTACGCGGGACTCGGCGTCGTCGCCGTGCTGTTCCTGCTGGCGTTCCTGACGAAGTGGTTCCGGGAGCTCAGCGCCGTTCGGCGGTGAGCGCCTCGGGCCCGGCGAGGGGTTCGGCCAGGGCGTCCAGGGCCCGGCGCAGCTGGGTGCTGGACGTGTGGACGGTGTAGGGGAAGTAGACGACGTCGACCCCGTGGGCGGCGAAGTCCTTCTCCAGCCGGTCGCCCTTGGGCGTGCCCCGCCAGTCGTCCCCCTTGAAGATCACGTCGAAGCGGACCTGCTTCCAGGTCTCCACCTTGTCCGGGACCGTCTCGACGAAGGCGGCGTCGACGTACTTGACGCTGCGGACGATCTCCAGCCGTTCGACCAGCGGAATCATCGGGCGGCGGCCCTTGGCGAGTTCGGCCATCTCGTCGGAGACCACTCCGGCCACCAGGTAGTCGCACTGACTCCGGGCGTGCCGAAGGATGTTCAGATGTCCGATATGGAACAGGTCGTAGGCGCCGGGCGCGTAGCCGACCCGGTACGGTCTGCGCGCAGTCGGCCCAGGCTCGGACATATCGTGCTCCATCATCAGTTACCCCCCAGCGGCCACACCCCCCGGTGTGGCGGATTAGCAGACAATAGCGTGCACGTTCCTCACCCTGTCGGTGAACGAATAGGGTGACGTGCGCATCATCCAGGGGAGAAGGGGACGTTCAGTGTCCAGATCCGGTCACCGGCGCCTGCTGCTGGTTTCCACCAACTACGCCCCCGAGCACGCGGGCATAGGCCCGTACGCCACTCAGATCGCGGAGCACTGGGCGAGTATCGGCCACGAGACCCACGTACTGGCGGGCATGCCGCACTATCCGGCGTGGTCGGTCGAGCCGGAGTACAAGGGGGCGCTCCGGCGCACGGAGGGGCGCGCGGGAGTCACCGTGCACCGGCGTGCGCACACCGTGCCGCAGCGGCAGACCGCCGTAAAGCGGGCCCTGTTCGAAGGATCGATTCTGCTGCACGGGGCCGTGGCCCCGCCCCGGATGCCGAAGCCGGACGCCGTCCTCGCGCAGATGCCGAGCCTCGCCGGCGGGGTGCTCGCCGCACGGCTGGCGGCGCGGTGGAAGGTCCCGTTCGTCCCGGTCGTCCAGGACCTGATGGGGGCCGCTGCCGCGCAGAGCGGGATCAGCGGCGGCGACAAGGCCGCGGCGGTCGCGGGTCGCGCCGAGGCGTACGCCCTGAAGCGGGCCACCCTGGTCGGCGTGATCCACGAGACGTTCGTGGACCGGGTCGTCGGCATGGGCGTGGACCCGGAGAAGATCCGCCTGGTGCCCAACTGGTCCCACGTGCCGCAGCCCACGAAGCCGCGCGGGGAGACCCGCGCCCACCTGGGCTGGGCACCCGGCCAGACGGTGGTGCTGCACTCCGGGAACATGGGCCTCAAGCAGGGCCTCGAAGTCCTCGTCGGCGCCGCCCGGCTGGACCCGAAGGTCCGCTTCGTCCTGATGGGCGACGGCAGCCAGCGGGGGGCCCTCGCCGACCTCGCCGCGGACGTTCCGAATCTGGACATCATCCCCCCTGCCGCTGACGGCGAGTTCCCCGATATCCTCGCGGCGGCGGACGTGCTCGCCGTCACTCAGCACGCGGCCGTGCTGGACATGAGCGTTCCGTCCAAACTCACCTCCTACTTCCAGGCCGGCCGGCCCGTCGTCGCCTCCGTCGCGGCGGAGGGCGGAACCGCCCAGGAGGTGGCACGTTCGGGCGCTGGGGTGCTCGTACCGCCGGAGGACCCCGACGCCCTGCTCAAGGCCGTACGGGCCCTGGCGGAGGACCCCGAGGGTGCGGACGCGCTGGGCGCTGCCGGGCCCGTCCACGTGGCGGCCCACCTGAGCCGGGAAGCGGGCCTGGCCCGCATCGACGCACTGATAGACGAAGCACTTGGGGGCACCCAGCCGTGATCGAGACGAACCGCCCAGCAGCGGCCCCGGCCGAGGACGAACCCGATCTCCTCAGGGACCAGTTCAAGCAGCTCCTGCGCTACCGCCGGCTCATCGGCGCGGGCGTGGGCATCGGCCTGCTGGGCGGCGTCTACCTCGGCATATCCACCGCCGACACCTACGTGGCGACCGCCGACGTGGTGCTGCGCGCCCCCACCGACGACCCCTTCAACCCGAGCCTCGCGCCCGACAAGGCGATCAACATCGGCTCGGAACGGCAGGTGGCGCTCTCCAGCTCGATCGCCGAAGCCGCCAAGAAGAAGCTCGGCGTGGCCGACCAGAACTTCGCCGCCCTGCGCAGCGGACTCCAGGTCACCAACCCGCCGCAGACCATGGTGCTCCGCTTCACGTACACGGCGTCCTCCCCGAAGGAGGCCGCCAGGCGGGCCAACGCGATGACCGAGGCCTACCTGCTCAAGCGGCAGGAGTCCCTCGACGCCACCCGCGACAAGATGGTCAAGGGCTACAAGGAACAGCGCGACCCGGTCGCCAAGCAGCTCGACGAACTGTCCAAGGAGATCGCCCGGATGCCCGCGGGCGCGGCGCGCGACGCGGCCGGTTCCTCGAAGACCGACCTTCAGAGCGAGGTCGGCGGCTACAACGGCAAGATCACCAAGCTGGAGGCCCTGGACATGACCCCGGGCCGGGTCACCAGCGCCGCGACCGCCCCGACCTCCCCCGACGGTCCCGGTCTTCCCATGTCGCTCGCGCTGGGCGCGGCCGTGGGTCTGGCGCTCGGCCTGCTCGCCGCCTGGGTCCGGCTCGTCTTCGACCCGGCGCCGCGCTCCGAGGGCGACGTCTCCCGGGCCCTGCGGGCGCCCGTACTGGGCTCCCTGCCCCGGGACAAGACCGGCGGCGGCCCGCTCCTCGCGGCCGGGGAGGCCGACCCCAGGCTCGCCGAGGAGTACCGCTCGGTGGCCTTCCGGCTCGCCTACGACTCCCGTTTCGCCGACCGGCGCCGCCTCCTCGTGGTCGCCCCGCGCGGCAGCAGCGAGACCGCCGCCGCGGTGGCCGTGAACCTGGCCGCCTCCTTCGCCGAGACCGGCAAGGACGTCCTGCTCATCGAGGCCGACCTGCGCACCCCGGTCCTGGCCAGCCAGCTGCCCACCGACGCCGGCGGGCGGCCCCGCTGGAGCCAGATGCCGGGCGGTCCCGCCGCCGGCGGGCAGGGGGATTCCGACTGGCCCGACGGGCGCCAGCTCGTCGTGGACGCCGGGGAATCGGGCGCCTTCGACCTGATCCCGGGCGAGCGGGTCCGCAACGTCGCCCGCGCGCTGACCTCCCCGCGCGCCACCCGGCTGATCTCCGAGGCCGACTCCCCCAACTCCACCGTCGTGGTGCTCGCCCCGCCCGTGCTCTCGTACGCCGACGCCCTGGCCCTGGTCGACCGCGTCGACGGGGTGCTGGTGGTCTGCGACCCGCGCGCCGTGCACCGCACCGACCTGTCCCGGATCCGCGAGCTCATCAGCGGCGCCGGCGGAACCGTCCTGGGCGCCGTACTGCACACCCCGCTGCCGACCGAGAAGCGCGGGCGCGGCAAGGGCAAGGGCGGGGCCGCCCCGGCCGCGGCCCCCGCTCCGGCGGCTCCCGAGCCGCAGCCGCTCACCCGCGAGCCGGCCGAGCCCGAGCAGCACATCCCGGGTGACGGCACCGACACCGTCGCCCTGCGCACGGTCCGCATGGGCCGGCGGTGAGCCGGCGGGGCCTCGCCGCCGTCTCCTCGGTCCTCGACCAGGCCGCCTCCAGCGCCACGAACATCCTGGTGCTGGTGCTGGCCGCCCGGTTGTCCTCGGCCTCCGGCTTCGCGGACTTCTCGATGGTGTACGTGGCCTTCAGCGTGCTCCTCGGGCTGAACATGGCCTACGTGGGCCAGACCGTCGTCCTGGAGAAGGGCGAACGCCTCGGCGCCGTCTGCCGTTCGTCCGTCCAGTTCACGGCCGTCGCCTCGGCGGCCGTCGGGCTGGTCCTCGTCGCCGTGGGCCTGGCCCTGCCCGGTGCCTCCGGTACGGCCTTCCTCGCGCTGGGCGGCGTACTGCCCCTGGTCCTCGTCCAGGACGGGCTGCGCTACTGCTTCTCCGCCCTGCGCGTGCCCGAGCGGGCGCTGGCCGCCGACTCGCTGCGGCTGGCCTGCGTGGTCGCCGCGCTGGCCGTACAGCCGTCGGGCGCCTCGGCGGGGCGGCTCGTGCTGGTGTGGGGGCTGTCCGCGCTGCCCGCGCTCGCCCTCGGACTGTGGCTGCTGCGGCCCTTCGTCCGCGGGGTGCGCGGCGAACTGCGGCCGTACCTGCGCCGCGGGCACCTGGGGCGGCGGTTCGTGGTGGAGTTCGCCGTGGGCAACGGCTCCAGCCAGCTCGCGGTCCTCGGACTCGGTGTCTTCGCGACCCCGCTGGCCGTCGGCGCGCTGCGCGGCGCCACCACCCTCTTCGGCCCGCTGAACGTGCTGTTCAACTCCGCGAACGCCTTCGGCCCGCCCGTCGTCGGCCGCGCCCGCGGCAAGCGGGGCGTCGTCCGGCTGACGGCCCTGATGGGCGCCGCCCTCGCGGTGCTCGGCGCCGGATGGGCGGCGGTCCTGTACGCGCTGCCCGACCGGCTGGGCCGGCACCTGCTCGGCGACACCTGGGCCGCCGCCTCCGCGCTCCTCCCGGCGACGGGCGCGCAGTACGCGGTCATGGGGCTCGGTACCTGCGCGCTGCTGACCCTGCGGGTGCTCAATCCGAAGGCCACCCTGTCCCTCCAGGTGGTCTTCTCCCTGCTGTCGGTGGCCCTGCTGCTCGGCGGGTACGCCGTGTGGGGCGTCGCGGGGGCCGCCTGGGGGCTGGCGCTGGGCTCCGCCGCGAAGGCGGGCGCCGGCTGGCTGCGCGTCGCCCGGCTGGAGGTGCCGTCCGGTGCCCCGGAGCCCGCCGCCACGGACACCGCGGGGCGGGCCACCGCCTAGTGCCGTGACCGGAAGTACGGCCGCGGGCCCGGGACGGTGAGCGTCCCGGGCCCGCGGCCTTGTGCGGCTTCGGCTCAGTTGTAGGTGCCGGTGATCGAGACGCCGGTGCGGGTTCCCGTGACGCCGGTCAGGTCGACGGTGCCGACGCCGGTCCAGTTGCCGCTGACCTGGCGGACCGTGTGCAGGACCCGGCCGTCGGCGGCCACGAGGGCGACCTGGAGCTCGTCGTTCACGGCGGCCGCGGACACGTCCGTCACGGTCACCCCGGAGACCACCGAGGACAGGGAGTTGAACACCCACTCACCGCTGAAGAAGCGGGCTCCGTGGTACTGCTTCGCACCGTTCTCGGCCGTCAGCACCAGCTGGAGGTCATTGCCCGTACCGGCGATCGCGACGTCCGAGACACCGGCCGGAGCACCCTCCGCCGACACATCACCCCAGCCCAGCCACGTACCGTTCGCGAGCCGCGCCGTGTGGTGCAACGCCCCGTCCGCCACCGCCACGAGCTGCACATCGGACCCGGTACGGGCCAGCGCCACCTTCGTCACCGGCTTGCCACCCGCCGGGTTACCCACCGGAGCCAGCGGCGTCCAGTTCCCGTCCGCCCGGCGCACCGTGTGGTACACCTTCCCGTCCGCCACCACGGCCACCTGAAGCTCCGCACCCACCGAAGCCGCCGCCACCTGCGTCACGTTCGCCAGGGCACCGGCGACCGCGTTGACGTCGCCGAAGCCGGCCCACTGACCGTTCGCGAAGCGGACCGTGTGGTAGAGCTTGCCCTCGTTGCTGACGGCCAGGACGTGCGTGTCGCCGTCGATGCCGGCCTCGGCCGTGGTCCGCACGCCGGAGGGGATCTCGCCGGCCTCGTTGTCGACGTTGCCGAAGCCGGACCAGGTGCCGTTCGGGTTGCGGAGGCCGTGGAACAGCGAGCCGCCCGACTCCACCGCGACCTGCGCCCGCCACTGGCCGGACGGCGCGGGCGGCGTCACCACCGGCGGCGGGGTTCCGGGAACGCCCACCGGGGAGACGAAGGCGAGGGCCTTGCCGGCGCCCGGGTTGTTGTAGGTCCGCCAGTTGAACCAGTTCTTGTACGAGACCTTGCCGCTCTCGTTGCCACCGACGGTCTGGATCTGCGAGCCGTCGGAGGAGACTCCGACGACCAGGCTGACGTGGTTCGCCTCGCCGGAGACCGAACCGTCGTCGTCCCACAGGACCGCGTCGCCCACCTGGGGTCCGCTGGTGTGCAGCGTGCCGTTCTTCTGGCCGTAGCTGTGGAAGGACGCGGCGGCCGCGTTGAGGCCGCTGGTGTTCGCGCCGGCCTGCTTCCAGACCCAGCGGGAGAACTCCGCGCACCAGGCGGACGGGTACACGCATCCGTAGTACGGCGTGCAGTTGTTGCCGACCTGGTTGCGTGCGATGTCCGCGACGCTGGGGGCGTGGGCCGTCGCCGACTGGGCCGAGGCCATGCCCAGCATCGGGGCGAGCACGACGGCGGCGAGGAGGAGGGAGCGGCTACGGGCGGACTGCTTGGCCTTGAACATGATGGAGGAGGTCCTTTGCGGAAGAAGTCTGGGTGGGGAGGGGAACGGCCCGTGCCGGGTCAGTTGTAGGTGCCGGTGATCGAGACGCCGGTGCGGGTTCCCGTGACGCCGGTCAGGTCGACGGTGCCGACGCCGGTCCAGTTGCCGCTGACCTGGCGGACCGTGTGCAGGACCCGGCCGTCGGCGGCCACGAACGCCACCTGGAGCTCGTCGTTGACAGCGGCCGCGGCGACATCGGTGACCGTCACGCCGGACACCACCGAGGACAGGGAGTTGAACACCCACTCACCGCTGAAGAAGCGGGCACCGTGGTACTGCTTCGCACCGTTCTCGGCCGTCAGCACCAGCTGGAGGTCATTGCCCGTACCGGCGATCGCGACGTCCGAGATACCGGCCGGAGCACCCTCCGCCGACACGTCACCCCAGCCCAGCCACGTACCGTTCGCGAGCCGCGCCGTGTGGTGCAGCGCCCCGTCCGCCACCGCCACGAGCTGGACATCGGACCCGGTACGGGCCAGCGCCACCTTCGTCACCGGCTTGCCACCCGCCGGGTTACCCACCGGAGCCAGCGGCGTCCAGTTCCCGTCCGCCCGGCGCACCGTGTGGTACACCTTCCCGTCCGCCACCACGGCCACCTGAAGCTCCGCACCCACCGAAGCCGCCGCCACCTGCGTCACGTTGGCGAGAGCACCGGCCGCGGCGTGCACGTCGCCGAAGCCTCCCCATGAACCGTCGGCGAAGCGGATGGTGTGGTGGAGCTTGCCCTCGTTGCTGACGGCGAGGAGGTGGGTGTCGCCGTCGATGCCGGCCTCGGCGGTGGTCCGCACGCCGGAGGGGATCTCGCCGCCCTCGTTCTCGACGTTCCCGAAGCCCGACCAGGTGCCGTTCGGGTTGCGGACGCCGTGGAAGAGCGAGCCGCCCGACTCCACCGCGAACTGGGCCCGCCACTGGCGGGACGGCGCGGGCGGCGTCTCCACCTCTCCGCAGTTCTTGCTGGCGAGCGTCGAACCCATGCTGAACGGGACGCCGTTGAAGACGGACTGCTTGACCGTGCCCTGGTACTGCTGCTCGTAGTGCAGGTGGGCCCCGGTGGAGTTGCCGGTGTTGCCGACGATGCCGATCTTCTGGCCGCGGGTGACGCGCTGGCCGACGGTGACGTCGTGGTCGTTCAGGTGGGCGTACAGCGTCCTGGAGCCGCCGCCGTGGTCGATGACCACGTACTTGCCGTAGCTGGTGGTGAGGGACTTCACGACGCTGACGGTGCCGTCGGCGCTGGCGAGGACCGGCTGGTTCTCCGTGGAGGAGCCCCGCGTCCAGTCGATGGAGAGGGTGGACGGGCTGTGGCCGCTGTACGTCCTGCCCGTCCAGGACTGCTGGCAGCTGAAGGGCATCTGGTAGGCGGGGCCCGCCGCGTGGGAGGGCGTGGCGGCGAAGGCGACCAGACCGGAGGCGGCCAGGGCCATGCCGGTGGCGGAGGTCAGGACGCGGCGGGAGAAGGTGAGAGACATGGGGATTCCTCGGAAGTTCGGATGGGGGGCGCGGCGCGGGCCGGCGCGGGTCAGTTGAAGGTGCCGGTGACGGCGACGCCGTCGTGGGTGGCGGGAACGCCGGTCAGGTCGACGGTGCCGACGGCGGTCCAGTTGCCGCTGACCTGGCGCACCGTGTGCAGGACCCGGCCGTCGGCCGCCACGAACGCCACCTGGAGCTCGTCGTTGACAGCGGCCGCGGACACGTCCGTCACAGTCACCCCGGACACCACCGAGGACAGGGAGTTGAACACCCACTCACCGCTGAAGAAGCGGGCGCCGTGGTACTGCTTCGCACCGTTCTCGGCCGTCAGCACCAGCTGGAGGTCGTTGCCCGTACCGGCGATCGCGACGTCCGAGATACCGGCCGGCGCACCCTCCGCCGACACGTCACCCCAGCCCAGCCAGGTACCGTTCGCGAGCCGCGCCGTGTGGTGCAGCGCCCCGTCCGCCACCGCCACGAGCTGGACATCGGACCCGGTACGGGCCATCGCCACCTTCGTCACCGGCTTGCCACCCGCCGGGTTACCCACCGGAGCCAGCGGCGTCCAGTTCCCGTCCGCCCGGCGCACCGTGTGGTACACCTTCCCGTCCGCCACCACGGCCACCTGAAGCTCCGCACCCACCGAAGCCGCCGCCACCTGCGTCACGTTGGCGAGCGCACCGGCCGCGGCGTGCACGTCACCGAAGGTGCCCCACGTGCCGTTCGCGTTGCGGACGGTGTGGTGGAGCTTGCCCTCGTTGCTGACGGCCAGGACGTGCGTGTCGCCGTTGATGCCGGCCTCCGCGACCGCCCGGACGCCGCCGGGTACCGCGGCCGCCTCACCCTCGACGTTGCCGAAGCGGGTCCAGGTGCCGTCGGCGAAGCGCGTCGCGTGGTGGAGGCCGTTGCCGGAGTCGACCAGCACCTGCGTCTTCCAGGACTGCGCGGGCGCCGGCGGGGTGGGGGCGTCCGGGTAGGGGTTCGCGTGGTCGTTGCCGAGTCCGGCGCTGCGGCCGCAGTGCGGCCAGGCGCCCGGGCCCTGGCCGGCCAGGACCTTCTCGGCTATCAGGATCTGCTGCTTCTTCGTGGCCTGGTGGGCGTAGGCCGCGTACGCCGTGCCGCCGAAGGCCCGCCAGGTCGACGCCGAGAACTGGAGGCCGCCGTAGTACCCGTTGCCGGTGTTGATGCTCCAGTTGCCGGAGCTCTCGCACTGGGCGACCTTGTCCCAGGTCGCCACGCTGGCCGCCGAGGCCGAGGTCGTGCCGAGGGACAGGGCGACGGACGTGGCGATGGCGACGGTGGCGGTGACCGAGGCGATCGCGGTGGTACGGCGGCGTGCGGACATGACAAATCCCCCAGGATGAAGAGCGTGGATGTACTGCGGGCTCGCAGTGGTGCGGTGCATCGGGGGTGCGCGTCCAGCCGCACCGCCCGGTTTCCCCGGCCCCTGCGGGCCGTTGAGAAGAGCATGTCTGCTGGTCAGCGCCCGTTCCAGAGGTTCCGGGTGGCCCGAAGCGGCCCTGGCCGGAAGCGTCCGGGGCGGCCCGGGGGGCCGTTGGCGAGCCCCCCTCGCGGCCCGGCGTCCGGGCATGCCGAAGGCCCGCGCACCGAAGGGGCGCGGGTGGGCGGGGGGAGGGGCGGGGGTGAACGGGGTGCGGCGGGACCGGCGTCGGGGCCGGTACGGCGACCGCGCGCGTCAGCGCAGGGTGGTGCCCTTGTCCTGGCGGTACGTGGCCACGAGCGCGAGGCACAGCGCGGCGATCGCGACCCGGCCCGAGGCCTGGAGCAGCGGACCGCGCAGCAGGATGAAGGAGTACCCGGCGACCAGCGGGACGACGACCGAGATCAGGCTGCCCGGGGGCGACCGGCGGGTGGCGCGCTTGGCGTAGCGGCGGTCCACGCGGGCGGAGGCGTACCCCATGGCCAGCAGTCCGGCGCCCATGCCCAGCGGGCCGAAGTCGATCCACAGCTCCGCCCAGATCGGGGAGGAGAGGTTGGTGTTGACCGTGCCCATCCACTGGCCGACCATCACGCCGGTGTCGCGCGGCTTGCCCGGCCAGACCGAGCGCGGGACCGCGAAGAAGACGGATCCGGCCAGCTGGCGGCCGTAGAAGTGGCCGGGGCCGGAGTTGGAGAAGGTGATGGTGTTGGCGAACATGCCGATCTGGTCGTAGTCCTTGAGCGCCATCGGCTCCAGGAACGAGGTCGTCTCGACCGGCTTGTAGTTCTTCTCGTCGTACCGGAAGCGGTCCGCGAACGGGAAGACGAGGAGGGCGATCACCACGGCCATCGACAGGGCCACCCGGTACATCGCGGCGCTCACCGGGAAAACGGTGAAGAGCAGCGCGAACATGACGGTGAGGAACCAGTAGCGCGGGTTGGAGATCGGGTTGTTGACGATCAGGTTGAGCCCGGCGAGCGCGGCCCACGTCACGATGACCGACACCTTGCGGCGGGCGAACTTCGAGGTGATCAGCCAGCGCGTGTACAGGAGCAGCGCGAGCAGCGCCGGTACGGTGCCGAAGCCGCGCAGCAGGGCCTGGCCCGCCTGGCCGTCGCCGTTGGAGACGCCGGCCTCCTCGATGCCCGCGATGATCTCCTGGCGGCTGGAGAAGAAGACCGCCGGGCCGCCCAGCTTCATGATGAAGGCCGCGCTGCACAGGAAGGCGAGGAGGGTCAGGAGCTGGAGCCTGCGCCGGTGGGCCATGACCGGCCGCGGTTCCTTCTGGGAGCCGCCCGCGCGGCCCGTGGGCCGGTGGCGGGCGAGCAGCACCCCGACGTCGAAGGCGGTGCAGCCGAGCAGCACCAGTCCGACGGCGACGGTGAGGTCCGAACGCGGGCCGACGACCGGGGTCGGCACCTGGCCGAGCACGGCCTGGGCGAGGGGGGCCACGCCCATGGCCATGTAGACGAAGAGCCAGAAGGAGCCCTGGAGCAGCTTGCGGCGGCTGGTGAGGACCATCGCGGAGAGCCGGGCGCCGGCGTACATGGTGAGCAGGAGCTGGAGCCAGAAGGCGGCGTCGCGGGCTCCCGCACCGGACTGGACGGCGACGAAGAACGGCAGGAAGACGGTGAAGCCGAGGGCGAGGGGGACGGACAGCGCCCGGGAGAGCAGGGTGCGCGGGGTGGTGACCCGGCCCCACTGCGACTCGTCCTCGACGGGGGGCGGTACGGGCGTGACGGCGGGCTTGCGTATGTCCGTAGCCACTGTTGCCCCCACCCCATGTGCGTGATCCGCGCGCAGTCTAGTCTGAGCGGGCTGCGCCCGGGGAGGCGCGTCGGGGTGGACGATGAGGGGCGACTGTTGCGTGATCTTCCTGCCTTCACGCTGGCCGGGTACGACAAGGGGCGGGGGCTGCTGACGCAGGCGCTCTGGTTCGCCGTGATGAACACCGTCTTCATGGCGTGGTTCTGTCCGGCGCGGCTGCGCGTCGCCCTGCTGCGGGCCTTCGGGGCGGAGATCGGCGAGGGCGTCCTGATCCGGCACAAGGTGCGCGTGCTGTGGCCGTGGAAGCTGACCGTCGGGGACCACACGTGGATCGGCGAGGGCGCCTGGCTGCTGAACCTGGAGCCGGTGACCATAGGGGCGAACGTGTGCCTGTCGCAGGAGTCGATGCTGTGCACCGGCTCGCACGACCACCGGGCCGCCGACTTCCGCTACCGCAACGCCCCGATCACCGTCGAGGACGGCGCGTGGGTGGCCGTACGGGCGACCGTGCTGGCCGGGGTGACCGTGGGCCGCTGCGCGGTCGCGGGCGCGGGCGCCGTCGTACACAAGGACCTGCCGGAACTGACCCTGCAGACCCAGGACGGCCGGCGCCGCCCGGTCGAGGAGCCGAAGTGAAAGTTCTGCACGCCGTCACCCTGCACTCCCCCTCGCACGCCTTCGGCGGGCCGGTACGGGTCGCGCTGAACCTCGCCAAGGGGCTGCGGGCGCGGGGCCACGAGGCCCGGCTGCTCGCGCTCGGCGAGGGTTTCCCCGACCCGTGGCCGACCGACGTGGAGGGGGTTCCGGCCAAACTGTTCCCGGCCCGGCGGATCCTCCCGCTCGGGTTCAGCGGCATGACCTCGCCGGCCCTGCTGGCGTCGGCGGGCCGCCTGGTGCGGGAGGCCGACGTGGTCCACGTCCACCTGGCGCGGGACCTCGTGACCCTGCCGGTGGCGCTGGCCGCGCTGCGGGCCGGCAAGCCGCTGGTGCTCCAGACCCACGGGATGGTCGACCCGAGCGGGAAGGCGCTGGCCAAGGTCCTGGACGCGGTGGCGGTGCGCCGGCTGCTGCGCGGGGCCGACGCGGTGCTGTACCTGACCCCGCACGAGCGGGAGGGGCTGGACGCGGTGGTCGGTTCGCCGCTGGAGCGTTCCGTACGGCTGGTCAACGGCACCCCGGCGCAGGAGGAGCGGCCGCCGCTGGAAGGGCCGCCGCGGATCCTGTACTCGGCGCGGCTCCAGGCCCGCAAGCGGCCGGTGGACTTCGTGGACGCCGCCCCGGCGGTCCTCGCGGAACACCCCGACGCGCGGTTCGTGGTGGCGGGACCGGACGAGGGCGAACTCGCGGCCGTCCGCGCCCGGATCGCCTCGCTCGGCCTGGGCGACCGGTTCACGGTGCCCGGGGCGCTGTCGAGTGCGGAGGTCCTCGCGGAGCTGCGGCGGGCCCACGTGTACGTCCTGCCGTCGGTGGAGGAACCGTTCCCGATGTCGGTGCTGGAGGCCCTCGCGGTGGGCGTGCCCCCGGTGGTGACCCACTCCAACGGCCTGGCCCGGGACATCGCGGCCGCCGGTGCGGGCCGGGCCGTCGACCCGGGTCCGGAGGGCGTCGCGCGGGCGGTGCTGGAGCTGCTGGAGCCGGGCGCCAACCGGAAGGCCTCCGCGGCGGCCCGCGAACTGGCCACCGCCTCCTTCTCCATGGACGCGGTACTGGACACCCTGCTCCCCGTCTACGAGGCCGCCCGGAGCCGGGCGTAACCGCCCGGCTCCGGTACGCACGCCGGGGCGCGCCCCTGGTCGTCCCTTCCGGCCTAGATGCCGTCCCGGCGTTCCTCCACCACCGGGAAGGCGGCCGTGGCACGGCGGCGCCTGGCGACGCTCGCGTAGACGGCGAGGCCGACGCAGCCGGCCGCGATCATGATCAGACCGACCAGGTCGAGGTTGACGCTCTCCATTTCCCAGTCGCTCGCGAAGGTGAGGATGGCCCCCACCACGATCAGGGCGATGCAACCGCCGATGCCCCGCATAGGATTCGCCTCCGCTGTGTCGTGTGTCGGCGCGGGTACCCGGTGGGCGGACATGAAAACGCCGCCGGTGCCCGGGTGTTGCGGGCTCGGCGGCGTTCTCGTGGTGCCGGGGGCTCCCCGGGTGTCTCCTACGCGGGGATCCAGGCGTAGCAGCCGGTCGAGGTGAAGGAGGCGGCGCCGGCCGGAACGGTGGCCGTGATCTTGTCGCCCGCCTTGACGGGGGCTTCGGGGCCCGAGGCCAGGATGGCGCCGTCCTTGCCCTTCGCGTCCCAGGTGCAGGTGGTGCTCTGGGTCAGCGCCCGGTAGGTGCCCGGCGCGGGCGAGGTGCGGGTTCCGTCACCGAAGCCCTTCTCCGCCGCTGCCAGGACCGGCTTCTGCTCGGGGCACAGGTGCGTGATCGCGTCCTTCGCCCCGGTGATCTCACCGGAGATGACGGCCGCGGTCGCCGCGTCCTTGTCCCGCTTCGCGGTGCGCTCCACCCGCTGGCAGGTCTCCTGGCCGGTCTGCAGGACGGCCGCCGGGTCCATCTTCTCGGGGACCCGGCCGCTGAGGTACTTCTTCTCGTTGTCCTTGAAGCTGCCCGTCTTCGGGGTGAGCTTCGGGTCCGGCAGGACGGGGCCCGTCGGCTTCGCGTCGGGGGCCACGGACGCGGCGGGCGCGGAGGGCGCCGGCGAGGCGTCGGCCGGGTCGGGGACCGAGGACGAGGCCGGCGGCTTCGGCTTGGCCGCCGCCTCGGCGTCGGCCTTGCCGTCGCCCGAGGAACTGCAGGCGGTCAGCGTCAGGGCGGCGGCCAGCAGAACAGCAGCCGCTGCGGAGCGTCGGTACATCAGGGGGCTCCCGTACTTACTGGTACTCGGGTGGGAGAGGCGTACGGGGCCCGGCGTCACCTGTGGTGGCCGGGCCCCGTACGCCCTCGGGCGGTTACTTCGGGCCGAAGGTGAGGATCAGCTGCGGGGCGGCGTCCGCGGCCGTCGACTCCGAGGACCAGATCCACAGCGGGTCGGTGCCCGTGCTCGTCAGGCCCAGGCTGTAGCTGCTGCCCAGCACCGCGGAGACCGCGGCGGTGTCCAGCTCGACGTTCTGGATCGCCGAGCCGTCCGGCACGCCCGCGATGCTGCCGAGCGGGGTGGTGCCGAGGGTGGGCTTGGTGTTGAACGTCGTGCCCGCACCGCTCCAGGTGCCGGTGACCGGGACCGCGGAGACGGTGTCGGCGGTGCCGGCTCCGGCCTGCGAGCTGGTCTTGAACTGGAGCGAGGCGGCCTTCAGGACCTGCCCGGACGGGGCGGCCGGGAGGGTGAAGCGCAGGTACGTCTCGTACGCCGAGGTGCCGCGCACCGCGAGCGAGGTGGACGTGCCGTAGGCGGCGTTCGGGGCGCCCTGGTTGATGTAGGTGTCCTCGGCCGCGGTGACCTTGGAGACCGTGTCGGTGGGCGCCTTGGCCAGGTCGAAGTGGCTCTTGACCTGGGCCTGGGTGAGGACGGACGGGTAGACGGCCGTCTCGTCGATCTGCCCGGAGAAGAAGTTGCTCGTCGGGCGGGTCGGCCAGCTGGCGAGGTTGTCCCCGCCGACGTGCCAGTAACCGGCGTACGGCGTGGAGTTCGTGGCGCTGTTGGTGCCCTTGTTCTGGCCGTCCACGTACAGGGTCATGCCGCCGGGGCCCTGCGTACCGACGACGTGGTGCCACTTGTTGTCGTTGTACGTCTCGAAGAGACCGGTGGAGATGGTGCGGGTCGAGCCGTTGTAGACGCCGAAGATCAGACGACCGGTGTTGGTCATGTAGATCTGCTTGTCGTACGAGCCGCTGCTGTTGACCGTGTTGTTGCCGAAGCCGATCAGCTTGCCGCCGCGCGTGGTGTTCGTCTTGAACCACGTCTCGATGGTGTAGCTGGCGCCGACGTTCTGGCGGTGGTCGCTGTGGACCTGCTGGCTGGTGCCGTTGAAGCCCATGGCCGTGCTGGAGCCGGTGACGGCGCCGGGGGTCTGGCGCAGCGCCGGGGCGTTGACCTGGATGCCGCTGGTGTTGCCGGTCTTGGAGGAGTCGGCGACGTACGGGCTGATCGTGTCGTCGTAGCGCCAGTACAGCTCGGCGCCGTCGGTGCGGACCTTGTCCGGGTAGGCCTGGACCGAGGTCGGGATCGTCACGGAGACGTTCGCCGACAGGGCGCTGGTGTTGCCGGCGCCGTCGGTGGCCGTCACGCGGTAGGTGTACGACTGGCCGGCCTTGACGGTGGTGTCGTTCCAGGAGGCCTGCGGGCGCTCGAACTCCAGGGAGTCCGCGTTGACCGTGGCGATGGGGGTGGCCGAGCCGTTCCGGTAGATCCGGTAGGTCAGCTTGCTGTCGTCCTGGTCGTAGCTGGTGCGCCAGCGGACCTGGGCCTCGCCGGGCTTGACGCTGGCGGCGCTGGCGACCGGGGTGGTCGGGGCGCCGACGTCGCCGGTGGAGGCGAAGCGGGTCAGGCCCTGCTGCGGCTCGCCGTTGATGAGGGTGAACTCACCGCCGACCCACATGTACTTGACGTCGTTCTTCTCCGCGACGGACATGACGCGCGGGCCGATGCCCTCGCCGATGCCGTCGTTGGCGTTGGGGTGCCAGCCGAGCTTGCGCGGGCCGCGCACGAAGCCGTCCACGGGCGCGGGGGCGGCGCCTTCGTGGTCGGTCCGCTGCGCCAGCAGGAAGTTCCGCTTGCCGTCGGGGAACTCCAGCTCGGTGGAGCAGTCGTGCGCGTGCGAGGAGCTGTACAGGACTCCGTCGTACGGCAGGACGTACTGGGTCGCGCCGAGGCAGCGGTCCCGCCACTTCTCGCTGAAGTCGGGGTTCAGGCCGATGCGGCCGTCGAAGACGCCGCCTCCGGAGCCCTCGTTGCCGGTGTAGTAGCCCGTCGCGTCGGCGGATATGTCCTTGACGACCGAGTTGGACGGGATGTTGCTGTAGGTCTTGGTGACCGCGCCCGTGGTGGCGTTGACGACGGCCAGCGCGTGCGTGTTCGCGTTGTTGACCGAGAAGAAGTCGCCGCCCAGCAGGACGTTCTTGCCGTCGTTGCTGATCTCGATGGCGCGGCCGGGCTCGTCGGCGTTGGCGACGAAGGGCTTGAGCGCACCCGTGGAGGCGTCGACCGCGGCGAACCGCGAGCGGGTCTGGCCCTCGACGGTGCCGAAGTCGCCGCCCGCGTACAGGGTGTCGTCCGTGACGGCGAGCGCGCGCACGGTGGCGGGGAAGCTGGGGTGGAACGATGCCTTGGGGGTGCAGCTCTCGATGTCGATCGCCGCGACGCTGGAGACCGGGGTGCCGTTGACGGCTCCGAAGTAGCCGCCCGCGTACAGGGTCTTCTTGTCCTTCGAGACCACCAGGGCACGCACGGTGGCGGTGCCGTCGCCGACCGTGAAGGCCAGCTTGCAGGAGGTCGGGTTGCCGGTGGCGGCGTCCAGCGCCACGAAGTTCACGGCTTCCTGCTCGGTGCCGCTGCCGGCGCCCTCGGGCGGGCGGACCGCCGAGAAGGTGCCGCCGGCGAAGACGGTGCCGTTCGCCTGGTCCATCGCAAAGACGATGCCGTTCGGCTGCCACGTGGGCAGCTCGTCGGCCGTGAACGCCACCGGCGGCGTGATGGCCGACGCCTCGGGCATCAGCACCAGGCCGAGTCCGGTGCCGGCACCGGCCAGTGACAGGACGAGGGCAGCAGTCAGCCCTCTGGATCTACGCATGAGCCCCCCAGGGCAATCGCCCGGTTTGATGGCTGAAATTATCCGAACAGCCATATGTACTGGCGCAGACTAGGGCTCACGCGAGGGCCCGGTCACCTCACTTGACCCATTGCATACCAACTTGGAATCAACAAGGTTCACTACGGAGGTCGCACTTCGGACATACGGCAGGTTTGCCCCGGTCAGGACCGCGAAAAGCCTCGGTACCGACCGGGACACGGCAAAGCGTAGGGGAAATATAAGCCCTCAGCGGTCGATGCGGACCGTCACGCCCGCCAGCTGGTCCTCCACCTGCCGGATGTCCGCTTCCACCATGATCCGCGCCAATTCGGGCACCAGGACCGACGGCTTCCAGCCGAGGATCTCCTGTGCCTTGGAGGCGTCGCCGATGAGGGCGTCGACCTCGCTGGGGCGCTCGTACTTGGGGTCGTAGCGCACGTGGTCGTTCCAGTCGAGGCCCGCGTGCGTGAAGGAGGACTCGACGAACTCGCGGACGGTGGCCGCGACGCCGGTGGCCACCACGTAGTCGGTCGGCTCGTCCTGCTGGAGCATCCGCCACATCGCGTCGACGTACTCGGGTGCGTAGCCCCAGTCACGGACGGCGTCGAGGTTGCCGAGGTAGAGGTGGTCCTGGAGACCGGCCTTGATGCGGGCGACCGCGCGGGTGATCTTGCGGGTCACGAAGGTCTCGCCGCGGCGCGGGGACTCGTGGTTGAAGAGGATCCCGTTGACCGCGAACATGTCGTAGGCCTCGCGGTAGTTCACCGTGGTCCAGTACGCGAAGACCTTCGCGGCGCCGTACGGGCTGCGCGGGTGGAACGGGGTCCCCTCGTTCTGCGGCGGCGGGGTCGCGCCGTACATCTCCGAGGACGAGGCCTGGTAGATCCGGGTGTCCACGCCGCTGGCCCGGATGGCCTCCAGCAGCCGCAGCGCGCCGAGGCCGGTCACGTCCCCGGTGTACAGGGGGGCGTCGAAGGAGACGCGGACGTGGGACTGCGCGCCCAGGTTGTAGACCTCGTCGGGGCGTATGTCGCGCAGCAGGTTCACCAGGGCGACGCCGTCGGAGAGGTCCGCGTGGTGCAGGACGAAGGACCGGTTGGCGGTCTGCGGGTCCTGGTAGATGTGGTCGATCCGCTCCGTGTTGAAGCTGGAGGACCTCCGCACGAGCCCGTGCACCGTGTAGCCCTTGGAGAGCAGGAGCTCTGCGAGGTACGAGCCGTCCTGCCCGGTGACGCCGGTGATCAGTGCGGTCTTGCCCATGGGGTCCCCCTGGTTGTGGTTGCTGTTCTTCGTGACGAGGCTGCGCCTCGGGGTGTGCGCGGGTCGGGCCCCGGCAGGGGGCGCACCGAGCGTTCGGGCCGCGGCCCGGGGCTGGATGGGTACCGTACACGTCCGTTGTCGCGGGCTTTGCGGCGGATTCCGCCGGGTGCCGGGGTGGTGGCCGGGAGCGCCGGGGCCGCTCGTGCGAGGGGGCGGCGCGGGATCCGGCCGACGCGCCGTCCGGGGTGCCGTCCGGGGTGCCGGGGCCGGGCCGCCCGGATCCCGGGCTGCGGGGAAACCCGCGGCGCCGGGCTGGCATCATCGGCGGTATGACAAGTTCGCTGCCGCTCCTGCCCCCGCACGCCCGCGTCTTCGTCGCGGGCCACCGCGGCCTCGTCGGTTCCGCGGTCGCCCGGCGGCTGACCGCCGACGGCCACGAGGTGCTCACCCGGGGCCGGGCCGACCTCGACCTGCGCGACGCCGCCGCGACGGAGGCCTACCTGAGGGACGTGCGCCCGGACGCGGTCGTGCTGGCCGCCGCCAAGGTCGGCGGCATCATGGCCAACAGCACGTACCCGGTGCAGTTCCTGGAGGACAACCTCAAGATCCAGCTCAGCGTCATCGCCGGGTCGCACGCGGCCGGCGTCGGGCGCCTGCTGTTCCTCGGTTCCTCCTGCATCTACCCGAAGCTGGCCCCGCAGCCCATCAGCGAGGACGCCCTGCTGACCGGCCCGCTGGAGCCCACGAACGAGGCGTACGCCCTCGCCAAGATCGCCGGCATCGTGCAGGTCCAGTCGTACCGCAAGCAGTACGGGGCCTCGTACATCTCGGCCATGCCGACGAACCTCTACGGTCCGGGCGACAACTTCGACCTGGAGTCCTCGCACGTCCTGCCCGCCCTGATCCGCCGCTTCCACGAGGCCGCGGCCGAGGGGCGCGAGCAGGTCACGCTGTGGGGATCGGGCACGCCGCGTCGCGAGTTCCTCCACGTCGACGACCTCGCGGCCGCCTGCGCGGTGCTGCTGGAGCGCTACGACGGCGACGAGCCCGTCAACATCGGCTGCGGAGAGGACCTGACCATCAAGGCCCTCGCCGAGACGGTGGCCGAGGTGACCGGCTTCGACGGCGAGCTCGCCTGGGACACCTCCAAGCCGGACGGCACCCCGCGCAAGCTGCTGGACGTCGGCCGCCTGACCTCGCTCGGCTGGAAGCCGGGCATCCCGCTGCGGGACGGCATCGCCTCCACCTACCGGTGGTGGCTCGACCAGAGCTGACTCCACCACGGCCCTCAGTACGCTCCGCGCCCGTCGACGACGGCGCGGAGCGTGCGGCCCATCACGTCGACGTCGCTGGTGAAGGACCAGTTGTCGACGTACTGGAGATCAAGCTGAATCGTTTCATCCCAGGACAGGTCGGACCGTCCGCTGATCTGCCACAGGCCGGTCATCCCGGGCCGTACGGAGAGCCGGCGCAGCTCGACCTCGTCGTACTCCGCCACCTCCTCGGGCAGCGGCGGGCGCGGGCCCACCAGCGACATGCTGCCGGTCAGCACGTTGAACAGCTGGGGCAGTTCGTCCATGGAGGTCCGGCGCAGCAGCCGGCCCACGCGGGTCACCCGGGGGTCCCGGCGCATCTTGAACATCAGGCCGTCGTTCTCGTTGGCCCCGGAGAGCTCGGCCTTCAGCTTGTCGGCGTCCACCACCATCGTGCGGAACTTCCACATGACGAAGGGCTCTCCGTCGCGGCCGATCCGGTGCTGGCTGTAGAAGGCCGGGCCGCGCGAGCCCAGCCGGATCGCCAGGACGACCCCGAGGAAGAGCGGCGACAGCAGGAGCAGGCCGACGGCGGCCCCGACCCGGTCCAGCACCGACTTGAGCAGGGTCTGCACGCCGCGGCGCACGGGCGGCGCGATCCGCAGGACGGCGAGCCCGCCGGCGGACAGGGTCTCCAGCCGCTTGACGGAGATCTCGACCAGCCCGGGGAACACCGCCAGTTCGAGCCCCTCGTCGTGCAGGGCCCACGCCACGCGGCGCAGCCGTTCCCCGGCGATGCGCGCGCCCGGCGCGACGAGCACGAGGTCGGCCTGGTGGCTGCGGACGGCTCCGAGGACGGCGGCGGAGTCGCCGTTCGGCGTTTCGGGCATCCCGCCTTCGAGCCGGCCCGCGACGGGCGTGCCGCTGGTCAGGGCGCCGGCGCCGACGGGCACCACGCCGACGACGACGTACGGGTGGTCGGTGCGCGCGGCGAGGTGGGCGATGACGGCCTCGGCCGCCTCGGGTTCCCCGACGACCAGGACGCGGCTGACGGCGTGGGCCTCGCGGCGGGCCGCCGTGAGGTGGCGGTAGGTGAGCTTGTGGCAGGCGACGGTGATGAGCAGGGCCGGCAGCAGCGCCCCGAGGGCGGCCAGCCGGGGGGTGCTCTCCCCCGTCACCACGCGGGCGACGGCGAGGACCCCGATCAGAATCAGCCAGTCGTGCAGGACGGGCAGGACTCCGCGGGATTCTCCGAGCACGCGGGAGGCGTAGCGGCGCCTCAGCGCCTGTACCCCGGTCCAGGCGAGGGCCGCGCCGACGGCACAGTAGAGCGGCCGGACCTGCTGCGCGGCCTCGAAGACGAGGCCGACGGGCACGGCGGCGCCGAGGAAGTCGGCGGTGACGGCTGCGGGCAGGTACCAGCGGGCCTTGTCACCGAGCCGCCTCGCCGGAGCCGTTGCCGGCCCCTCCGACTCGGCGACTGCTCTGGCCACCCTTTGCGCAGGAAAATGGACATGCCTCATGGGCCCCCCTGGCACGTGGTCTATGACGATGGCGCGTGCCCGCGGCTTCCCCTGGCAACGAGCAACTGTCGCACCGGGAAACAGTACGACAAACACCCGTACGGTAAATGCCGTTTGCGTTAACGAGGCCTCTCGTTGCCCAAGCGTTAGAAACCGGTATCAACTACTCCGCATTTGGTGTGCCCACTTCGCACGCGAAGGTGAATGGTTCGGATACCGGATACGTATCTTCGGACAACGAACCGTTTCCAGCCAACCTTTTGACGCGGCCCTGACATCACGGCCCACAGGTGGCACTCTTCGACCGTTCATCGCACCAGCCCTGATCTGCCCGGAGGCCCTACCCAGCCATCCGGAACCCCCCTTGCAGAAGGAGTCTGCGTTGAGTCCCACCCCCCAGAGGCGTGCCACCGCGGCCGGCGCGCTCGTCGCCGCGGCGGCACTGCTCGCCGTAGGCATACAGGCCGGCTCCGCCACCGCCGACGCCACCGCGTCGCAGGCCAGCACGGTCGCCCAGCCCAACCCGGGCGCGGCCAACCTCAAACTCAGCGCTTCGGAGCGTGCGACGCTCCTTGCCGAGGCCAACTCGACCACCGCGCAGGCGGCCAAGGCCCTGGGCCTCGGCGGCGGCGAGAAGCTGGTCGTCCGCGACGTCGTCAAGGACGCGGACGGCACCACGCACACCTCGTACGAGCGGACCTACGACGGTCTGCCCGTGCTCGGTGGTGACCTCACCGTCCACGCCAAGGGCGGCGTCACCAAGAGCGTGACCAAGGCGACCAACCACGAGATCAAGGTCGCGGACACCACCGCCTCGGTCACCCCGGCAGCCGCCGAGAGCCAGGCCGTGTCCGCCGCCAACGCCGAGGGCTCGAAGGAGGCCAAGGCCTCCAAGAACGCCCGCAAGGTGATCTGGGCGGCCGAGGGCGCCCCGGTCCTCGCGTTCGAGACCGTCGTCGGCGGCCTCCAGCACGACGGCACCCCGAACGAACTGCACGTGGTGACCAACGCCAAGACCGGCGCGAAGATCACCGAGTGGCAGGCCATCGAGACCGGCACCGGCAACACCATGTACAGCGGCCAGGTGACGCTCGGGAGCTCGCAGTCGGGCAGCACCTGGAACCTGACCGACGCCGCCCGCGGCAACCACAAGACGTACAACCTGAACCGCGGTTCGTCGGGCACCGGCACCCTCTTCTCGGGCCCGGACGACGTCTGGGGCAACGGCCAGCCGTCCAACCTGGAGACCGCCGCCGCGGACGCGCACTACGGCGCGGCCGTCACGTGGGACTACTACAAGAACGTGCACGGCCGCAACGGCCTGCGCAACGACGGCGTGGCCCCCTACAGCCGGGTCCACTACGGCAACAGCTACGTCAACGCGTTCTGGGACGACTCCTGCTTCTGCATGACGTACGGCGACGGCAGCGGCAACAACAAGCCGCTGACCTCCACCGACGTGGCGGCGCACGAGATGACCCACGGCCTCACCTCGGTCACCGGCAACATGACCTACAGCGGTGAGCCCGGCGGTCTGAACGAGGCGACCTCCGACATCTTCGCGGCCGCGGTCGAGTTCTACGCCGCCAACCCGCAGGACGTCGGCGACTACCTGGTCGGCGAGAAGATCGACATCAACGGCAACGGCACGCCGCTGCGCTACATGGACAAGCCGAGCAAGGACGGCTCGTCCAAGGACTCCTGGTACTCGGGTCTGGGCGGCATCGACGTCCACTACTCCTCGGGCCCGGCCAACCACTGGTACTACCTGGCCTCCGAGGGCTCCGGCGCCAAGGTGATCAACGGGGTCAGCTACGACTCCCCGACCGCGGACGGCCAGCCCGTCACCGCGATCGGCCGTGACGCCGCCTCGAAGATCTGGTTCCGCGCGCTGACGGTCGGCTACTTCAAGTCGAACACGAACTACGCCGCCGCCCGCACCGCCACCCTCCAGGCCGCCGCCGACCTGTACGGCCAGGGCTCGACCACGTACAACAACGCGGCCAACGCCTGGGCCGGCATCGCCGTCGGCGCCCGCATCCCGGTCGGCGTGAACGTCACCAACCCCGGCAACCAGAACACCGTCACGGGCAGCGCGGTGAGCCTGCAGATCCAGGCGAACAGCACGAACCCGGGCGCGCTGAGCTACGCGGCGACCGGCCTGCCGGCCGGCCTGTCGATCAACTCCTCCACCGGCCTGATCTCGGGCACGGCCTCCACCGCGGGCACGTCCAACGTGACCGTCACGGTGACCGACTCGCAGAGCAAGACCGGCACCGCGGCCTTCACCTGGACCGTCGGCACCTCGCAGCCGAGCGTGTTCGAGAACACGACCGACTACGCGATCGCGGACAACTCCACGGTCGAGTCGCCGATCACGGTGAACCGCACGGGCAACGCCTCCAGCGCCCTCAAGGTGGACGTCAACATCCTCCACACCTACGTCGGTGACCTGAAGGTCGACCTGGTCGCCCCCGACGGCTCCGTCTACAACCTGCGCAACCGCACCGGCGGCAGCGCGGACAACATCGTCCAGCAGTTCACCGTGAACGCCTCCTCCGAGGTCGCCCAGGGTGTCTGGAAGCTGCGCGTCGCCGACCTCGCCAGCGCCGACGTCGGCAAGATCGACAGCTGGAAGCTCACCTTCTGACCCCACCGGGGCCGATCGTGAACCAGAGCTGAACCGTCAGACACGGGGCCGCCCGGGAGAAGACCTCCCCGGGCGGCCCTGTCCCATGCGGCCCCCGCCGCGGGGGACCTGCGGCCCGCGGCGGCGGGACCTTCGGCGCTCCCCCGGGCACGGCGGCGGAGGGATAGTGGAATCCGGCGAACCTACGGAACCGTAGGTTCGAGTGATTCCGAGGACGTGTCCCATGCCCCAGCGCCCCGAGCCCCACAGCCGCGAGCCCCACAGCCCCGTGAACGCTCCCGCCGCACGGCGCCCCTGGCTGATCCAGGGCGGCATGGGCGTCGGCGTCTCCGGCTGGCGGCTCGCCCGGGCCGTGTCCGTGACCGGCCAGCTGGGCGTGGTCTCCGGGACCGCCCTGGACGTCGTACTGGCCCGCGTGCTCCAGACCGGAGACCCGGGCGGCCACGCCCGCCGCGCCCTGGCCGCGTTCCCGCTCCCCGAGCTCGCCCGGACCGCCCTCGACTGCTACTTCCGCGAAGGGGGCCTGCCCGACGACCGCACCCCGATGCGGACCAGCCCGCGCCTGCGCGCGAACGGCGGGTCCCCGGCGGAGGTCCTCACCGTCCTCGGCAACTTCGTCGAGGTCTGGCTCGCCAAGGAGGGACACGACGGTGTCATCGGCATCAACTACCTGGAGAAGATCCAGCTGGCCACCGCCCCCGCGATGTTCGGCGCGATCCTGGCAGGCGTCGACCACGTGCTCGTGGGCGCGGGAGTCCCCGGTCAGATCCCGGCCCTCGCCACGCGGCTGGCACGCTGCGAACCCTGCGTGACCCGGATCTCCGTCGAGGGCCAGGACGAACCCCTGGACCAGCTCTTCGACCCGGGCGCCCTGCTCGCCGGGCACCTGCCCGGCCCGCTGCGCCGCCCGGAGGTCCTCGCCATCGTGTCCCTGCCGGTACTGGCGGCCTACCTCGCCCGGGACGCCGCCACCCGCCCCGACGGCTTCGTCATCGAGACCAGCCAGGCCGGCGGCCACAGCGCCCCGCCGCGCGGACCGATGACCCTGGACGCGGCGGGCGAGCCGCTCTACGGTCCCCGCGACCACCCCGATCTCGCCAGAATGGCCGCGCTCGGGCTGCCGTTCTGGCTCGCGGGCGGACAGGCCTCCCCCGAGGCGCTGGCCGCCGCCCGGGCCGCCGGCGCCGCCGGGGTCCAGATCGGCAGCGCCTTCGCCCTGTGCGAGGAGTCCGGGATGGCCCGGCACCTGCGCGAGGAACTCCTCGGCCGGGCCCGCGCCGGCACCCTGACGGTCCGCAACGACCCGGGTGCCTCCCCCACCTCGTTCCCCTTCAAGGTGGCGCGGCTGCCGGGCACGGTCTCCGAGCCGGAGGTGTCCACCGCCCGGCGCCGGGTCTGCGACCTGGGTTTCCTGCGCACCCCCGTACGGGGTCCGCGCGGGCTCCTGTACCGGTGCGCGGCCGAGCCGGTGGCCGCGTACGTCCGCAAGGGCGGGGATCCGGCCACCGCCGAGGGCAAGCGGTGCCTGTGCAACGGCCTGCTGGCCACCATCGGCCTCGCGCAGCGACGGCCGGGCGGACGGACCGAACCCCCGATGGTGACGATCGGCAAGGACCTGTCCTTCCTGCCGCGCCTGTCCCCCGACGCCTCCCCCTACACGGCGGCGGACGTGGTGCGGTGGCTGGAGCCCGGAGCGCACGCGCGGTAGTACTGGCGGACGCACGGGGGCCCGGCACCCACGGGGGTACCGGGCCCTCGCGCCTACGTGTCCTGCGGGTCAGCCGATGGAGCGGAGGACCGAGCGGATGATCTCGTCCTCGTCGTAGTCGTGGTCGTCGCTGTTGTTGTCGTTGTCGTTGTCGTGGCGGCCGTGGTGGTGATCGTCCACCGGCTTGAAGAAGACGGAACGGACGTTCAGGTTCCGTGCCGAGTCACCGGGCTCCAGGATCTCCTGGGGCTGGCCGTTGCAGCTGCGGCCCTCGAAGAGCAGGGCCAGGGAGTCGGTGTCGTTCTCCACCTTGTAGGCCGGGTTGTTGCGCGTGCCCGGCAGCTGGTAGCAGGTGTCGTTGTCGGCGGGCTCGATGGTCCTGCTGCGCGAGTCGCCGTTGTCGTTGGTGTAGCGGTAGTGCAGCTCTCCGAGGGTGTCGTTGTCGTCGTGGTCGTTGGCCAGCGACGGGCCCGCCGTGGGAAGCACGAGGGCGAACGAGGCGAGGAGTACGGCTGCGGTGGTGCGAAGTCGCATGGGGGATCCGTTTCTCGGGTTCCTCGGATGCCACCGGTGGGCATCCGCGAGGCAGCGTAGGAGCGGACCCCTTTGCAGAAACGTTTCGCCATGCGTCGCGCGTTCGAAGGTTCACCCTCCCGGAGCGTGCCCGGGGCCATCCGCCCGCCCGTACGGCCCACCGCCCCGCCCCGCCGTGCGGGACGGGGCGGGACGGGGCGGTTTCCGGGCTCAGCGCAGGACCACGCCGCCCGGCGCCTCGGTGCTCACCGGGGACGCGACCAGCCCCAGTTCCGCCGGGGTGGCCAGCAACGGGTGCGCCGGCAGGACCCGCACGGTGTAGCCGAAGGGCCCCGTACGGTCGAGGGCGAGCGGGCCCTCGTACACCCAGCGCCCCTCCAGATCCGGACCGGCGGCGGGTTTCAGCGGGAAGCTCCGCCCGTCCCGGATCACGTCCTGCGCGTCCACCCGGCCGGCGACGGCCTGCACCTCCACGTCCTCGGGGGCGAGCGACTCCAGCGCCACCCGGACCCGCAGCGTGAGGGTCGCCCCCAGCTCCGCCGTGCCCCCGACGGGCGCCGCGGCGACCGCCTCCACGTGCTCGACGGCGACCCGCGGCCAGGCCGCCCGGACCCGGCCCTTCCACCAGGCGAGGTCCCGCGCCGCGTCGGCGGTGAGGGCCCGGTGGGACAGGGCGGCGGGCAGGTAGAGCCGTTCCACGTACTCGCGGACCATCCGCCCCGCGAGCACCTTCGGCCCCAGGGACACCAGGGTGCGGCGGACCATCTCGATCCACCGCACGGGCAGCCCCGTACGCCCGGTCCGGTCGTAGAACCGGGGGGCGACCCGGCCCTCGATCAGCTCGTAGAGGGCGCCGGCCTCCAGGTCGTCGCGCCGGTCCTCGTCGGTGCCGAGGCCGTCGGCCGTGGGGATGGCCCAGCCGAAGTCCGGCTCGAACCACTCGTCCCACCAGCCGTCCAGGACGGAGAGGTTGAGGCAGCCGTTGAGCGCGGCCTTCATGCCGCTGGTGCCGCAGGCCTCCAGCGGGCGCAGGGGGTTGTTCAGCCAGACGTCGCACCCCGGGTAGAGCTTCTGTGCCATGGCCATGCCGTAGTCCGGCAGGAAGACGATGCGGTGGCGCACCCGCGGGTCGTCCGCGAAGCGCACCAGCTCCTGGACGAGCCGCTTCCCGCCGTCGTCGGCCGGGTGCGCCTTGCCCGCGACGACGATCTGCACCGGCCGGTCCGGGTCCAGCAGCAGCCGGCGCAGCCGCTCGGGGTCGCGCAGCATCAGCGTGAGCCGCTTGTACGAGGGCACGCGCCGGGCGAAGCCGATGGTCAGCACGTCCGGGTCGAGCACGGAGTCGACCCAGCCCAGTTCCGCGTCCGCGGCGCCGCGCTGCTTCCAGGAGGCGCGCAGCCGGTCCCGTACCTCCTGGACCAGCTGCTCGCGCAGGGCCCGGCGGACGTCCCACACGTCCTGGTCGGCGATCTGCGCGACGGCGTCCCAGCGGGCGGAGCCGCCGACGGCGAGGGCGTCCTCGGTGCGCCCGGCGCCGATCTGGCGGGCGCCGAGCCGCATGACCTCGGGGGCCACCCAGGTCGGGGCGTGCACCCCGTTGGTCACGGACACGATGGGCACGTCGGTGGGGTCGAAGCCCGGCCAGAGCCCGGCGAACATGCCGCGGCTGACGGCGCCGTGGAGGGTGGAGACGCCGTTGGCCCGCTGGGCGAGGCGCAGTCCCATGACGGCCATGTTGAACACCCCGGGATCGCCCCCGGGGTACGACTCCGCGCCCAGTTCCAGGATCCGGTCGACGGGTACTCCGGCCAGTTCGGCGCCCTCGCCGAAGTGGCGGGCCACCAGGGACCGGTCGAAGCGGTCGATGCCGGCCGGGACGGGGGTGTGCGTGGTGAACACGGTCCCGGCGCGGACGGCTTCGACGGCGGCGTCGAAACCGAGGCCGCGCTCCCCTTCCAGTTCCCTTATGCGTTCGAGGCCGAGGAACCCGGCGTGACCCTCGTTGGTGTGGAAGACCTCGGGTCCGGGGTGTCCGGTGATCCGGCAGTACGTGCGCACCGCGCGCACGCCGCCGATGCCGAGCAGCATCTCCTGGAGGAGGCGGTGGTCGCTGCCGCCGCCGTAGAGGCGGTCGGTCACCTCGCGGGCGACGGCGTCGTTGTCCTCGACGTCGGAGTCGAGCAGGAGCAGCGGGACCCGGCCGACGCGGGCCTGCCAGACGTGGGCGTGCAGGGAGCGGCCGCCGGGGAGGGTGAGCGAGACCCGGGCGGGGGCGCCGTCCTCCTCGCGGAGCAGGGAGACGGGCAGTTCGTTGGGGTCGAGGACCGGATAGTGCTCCTGCTGCCAGCCGTCGCGGGAGAGGGACTGCCGGAAGTAGCCGTGGCGGTAGAGCAGTCCGACGCCGATGAGCGGGACGCCGAGGTCGCTGGCGGCCTTGAGGTGGTCGCCGGCGAGGATCCCGAGCCCGCCGGAGTACTGGGGGAGGGCGGCGGTGATCCCGAACTCGGGGGAGAAGTAGGCGATCCCGGCGGGCAGGTCCGCCGCGTTCTCCTGGCTCTGGTACCACCTCCCGCCGTGGAGGTAGTCATCGAGGTCGGCGACGGCGACGGCGAGGCGGCGCAGGAACCGCCGGTCGGCGGCGAGTTCCGCGAGCCGGGCGGCGGGCACGGTGCCGAGGAGGCGGACGGGGTCGCCGCCCGCCTCCTGCCAGCCCTCGGGGTCGACGGATTGGAAGAGTTCGCGGGTTTCCGTATGCCATGACCAGCGCAGGTTGCGGGCCAGTTCGGCGAGCGGCATCAGGGGTTCGGGGAGGACGGGGCGCACGGTGAATCGACGGATAGCCTTCACGTGTTCCACCTTCGCAGGGGATTGCGGATCGGAGCGGCCGCACCACGCTGTGCACCCGCGCATCGCCCCCGGAAGGCTAGCGGCGAAGCCCGCCCCCGGCCATGGCGCCCCGCACGGCGTCAGTGCGCGGGGCCGGTCGCCAGCAGGGCGTCCAGGCAGGGGTGGAGGGCCGGGGGCAGGGTGGTGCGGTCCAGGGCGCGCAGGGCCGCGCGGGCCGGGGGCGACAGGAAGCGGGCCAGCTGGAGCAGGGCGCCGAGTTCGGTCTCCAGGGCGGTCGGGTCCGGTTCGCGGGCGGCGGCGCGGGCCAGGGCGGCGCACAGCAGGGTGCCCGTCTCGGGGTCCCAGGAGTCGGGCCAGTCCGCGGTCCCGGCGGCGGCCAGTTCCCGGACCCGGGGGTCGGGTGCCCGCAGCAGGCGTACGTATTCCCGCGCGCGGGGGTCGGCTTCGAGGCGGTCCCACTCCCCCAGGGCCCGGGCCCCGGGCCCCGAGAGCAGCACCCGGGCCGAGGCGCCGGGGTCCAGCCGGTCGGCGGCGCGGCCGTAGAGCTCGATGCGCTCCAGCACCACCCAGGCGCCGAGCGGGGTGCGCAGGCTCAGGCCGGTGCGCGGTACCCCGCGCAGGCAGCGCACCACGGCCCGGGTCGCGGCGCCGACGGGCTCGACGGGCCCGGACACCTGGAGCCGGCCCGCCCGGGCGAGCACCCGGGCCAGCACGGGCGGCGGTTCCGTGAGCTGGGCGAGCCGGGTCAGGTCGGCGTCGTCGAGGCCGGTCTCCACGGACGGCAGGGCCTCCAGCTGCGCCGCCAGCGCGGCCGGGTCCCGCTCCTCGCGGACGGCCGTCACGAGCGCCGCGGCCAGCACCCGTTCGGCTTCCGGCCCCCACAGGGTGGCCGCGACCTCCCGCGCGGCGTCCTCGCGCAGCCGGGGGTCGGCCGCGTGGAGGCGCCGTACGAGGGGATATTCCTGCTGCTCCATCGGGCCCATGCCTGGCATTGTCCCGCCTGCGCACACCCGTGCGGAAAGGGTTGCGCACGCGCGGCGCGGGCCCTGGGGGGTGTCGTCCCGGTCCTGCCCGCCCGGCGGGGTCCGGCGGGCGGGGTCAGGCGTCGGTGGCCAGGCGGGCGTGGAGGTGCTCGTCGTGCCAGCCGTCGGCGTGCAGGAGGGCGCCGCGCATGGTGCCCTCCAGGGGGAAGCCGGCCTTGACGGCGACGGCGCAGGAAGCCGGGTTGGCCACGGAGTGGCAGATCCGCAGCCGGTGCAGGCCGACCTCGTCGAAGGCCCAGCGGCTCACCGCCGTGACGGCCTGCGGCATCACGCCCCGGCCGCGGCCGCCGGGCAGCAGCCAGTAGAGGAACTCCGCGTTCGCACCGCGCAGATCGATGTCGCCGAGGCCGATCAGCCCGACCGCCTCGCCCGGCTCGTGTCCCGGCCCGTGTCCCGGCCCGTGTCCCGGTCCGTCGACGGGCCCGTCGCCCGGTCCGTCGGGCCCGTCCGGGTGGGCCACCGCCCAGATCGCGCCTTCCTCCTCGGCCCAGCGCCGCTCCCACCCCGCGATCCGGGTGGCCGCCCCCTCGGGGGTCATCGGCTCCGGCCGGTTCCAGTGCCGGATGCCCGGGTCCCCGTACGAGCCGGCCAGCACCTGCGCGTCCGTCCGCCGCCAGGGCCGCAGCACCAGGCCGCAGGGCAGGGCGAACACCGGCTGCGGTGCCCGTGTCATCCGGCCCGCCGGCACGGGACCCGGTATCACTCCAGAGGCTGCCGGGACGGACGGGACGGAAGCGGTGTCGCTGTACATCGTTGGTTCCTCACTGACTTGACGGAGCATCGGCAGATGCCGATCCGGCCCTTTGTGCGCCACGTGCCACTACGTACGAGTAGTTAACCGGCAACGCGGATTGGGCGGGGTGCGAGTGGGGCAGGGCTCAGCGGGTACGCGCGGTACACGCACGGCGCACCCGCCCACCACCTTTCCCCGCCACCCGAGTGAACGCGGACAGGAGCGGCCATGCCCGCAGCCCAGCCGTCTTCCGAGCGGCTAGAAACAGAGCGAACAGAGCGTGCACTACCAGCCGTGATACCGGCTGGCCTGTTGTCACCGAGCCCTGCGAACTGCCCCCAGGTGATCCCATCATGATCGGTCGCATTCCCGTGCTGGACGTCCGCCCTGCCGTCGACTGCGGCGCCAGACCCGCCAAGGCGGTCGCGGACGAAGTCTTCGAGATCTCCGCCACCGTGTTCCGTGAGGGTCACGACGCCGTGGCCGCCCACGTCGTGCTGCGGGATCCCAGCGGGCGGCTGCGCCCGCCCGTCCCCCTCCGCGAGCTCGCCCCCGGCACCGACCGGTGGGGGGCCCGGATCTCCGCCGATACCGAGGGGAGGTGGACGTACACCGTCGAGGCGTGGAGCGATCCCGTCGCCACCTGGCGGGCCCACGCCGCGATCAAGATCCCGGCGGGCCTCGACACCGGCCTCATGCTGCTGGAGGGCGCCGAGCTCTACGAGCGGGCCGGCGCCAAGATTCCCAAGCGGGACGGCCGCGAGGCGGTGCTGTCCGCCGCCCGGGTCATGCGTGACGAGGACCGGCCCGCCGCCGAGCGGTACGCCGCCGCCCTCGCGCCCGCGGTGGACGCGGCGCTCGCGAAGCGCCCGTACCGGGAGCTGGTCAGCGCCGCCAAACCGCTGCCGCTGATCGTCGAACGCAAGCGCGCCCTCTTCGGTTCCTGGTACGAGATGTTCCCCCGCTCCGAGGGAGCGGTGCTGGAGCCGGGGTCGGCCCCCGTCAGCGGCACCTTCCGGACCGCCGCCGGCCGGCTGCCGGCGATCGCCGCCATGGGCTTCGACGTGGTGTACCTGCCACCCATCCACCCCATCGGCTCCACCTACCGCAAGGGCCCCAACAACACCTTGTCGGCTGGGAGTTGGGACCCGGGCGTGCCGTGGGCCATCGGCTCCACCGAGGGCGGCCACGACGCCGTCCACCCCGAGCTCGGCACCATCGAGGACTTCGACGCCTTCGTGGCCCGGGCCCGCGAGCTGGACATCGAGGTCGCGCTGGACTTCGCGCTCCAGTGCTCCCCCGACCACCCGTGGGTGGAGAAGCACCCGGAGTGGTTCCGGCACCGGGCCGACGGCACGATCGCGTACGCCGAGAACCCGCCGAAGAAGTACCAGGACATCTACCCGATCCACTTCGACGCCGACCTGGCCGGCATCGTCGAGGAGACCTGCCGGATCCTGCGGCACTGGATGGACCACGGCGTCCGCATCTTCCGGGTCGACAACCCGCACACCAAGCCGGTCGTCTTCTGGCAGAAGGTGATCGCGGACATCAACAAGTCCGACCCGGACGTGATCTTCCTGGCCGAGGCCTTCACCCGGCCGGCCATGATGCGGGCGCTGGCCGCCGTCGGGTTCCAGCAGTCGTACACGTACTTCACCTGGCGCAACACGAAGGCCGAGCTGACCGAGTACGTGACGGAGCTGGCCGGCGACCGCTCGGCGTCGGTGATGCGGCCGAACTTCTTCGTGAACACGCCCGACATCCTGCACGAGTACCTCCAGCACGGCGGCCGTCCCGCCTTCGAGGTCCGCGCCGTCCTCGCCGCCACCCTCTCCCCCACGTGGGGGGTCTACGCCGGCTACGAGCTCTGCGAGAACAGCCCGGCCAAGGAGGGCAGCGAGGAGTACCTGGACTCCGAGAAGTACGAGTTCCGGCCGCGCGACTGGGAGGCCGCCGACCGCGAGGGCCGCACCATCGCCCCGCTCATCACCACCCTGAACCGGGTGCGCCGGCGCAACCCCGCCCTCCAGCAGCTGCGGGACATCCACTTCCACCCGACCGACAACGAACAGGTGATCGCCTATTCGAAGCACGCCGGAGCCAATTCCGTACTGGTGGTCGTCAACCTCGATCCGCACCACACCCAGGAGGCGACGGTCTCGTTGGACATGCCGGTACTCGGCCTCGACTGGCACGGGTCCCTCGCGGTGCGCGACGAGCTCACCGGCGAGACCTATCACTGGGGCAGGGCGAACTACGTGCGCCTAGAGCCGGGCCGTACGCCCGCGCACGTACTGGCCGCTCTGCGACCGTCCCCGCCCACCGGAGGGTCACCCACCACATGATGATCAACGATCCCGTCCACGACACCTTCGAGGACACCCCCGCCAAGGACCGCGATCCAGACTGGTTCAAGCGGGCGGTCTTCTACGAGGTCCTCGTCCGCTCCTTCCACGACAGCAACGGCGACGGCGTGGGTGACCTCAAGGGGCTCACCGCCAAGCTGGACTACCTCCAGTGGCTGGGCGTCGACTGCCTCTGGCTGCCGCCGTTCTTCGCCTCGCCCCTGCGCGACGGGGGCTACGACGTCTCCGACTACACGTCCGTGCTCCCCGAGTTCGGCGACCTCGCCGACTTCGTGGAGTTCGTGGACGCGGCGCACACCCGCGGCATGCGGGTGATCATCGACTTCGTCATGAACCACACGAGCGATCAGCACGAGTGGTTCCAGCAGTCGCGCAAGGACCCGGACGGGCCGTACGGCGACTACTACATGTGGGCCGACAACGACAAGCAGTACCAGGACGCCCGCATCATCTTCGTCGACACCGAGACCTCGAACTGGACGTACGACCCCGTACGCAAGCAGTACTACTGGCACCGCTTCTTCTCGCACCAGCCGGACCTCAACTACGAGAACCCGGCCGTCGTCGAGGAGATCGTGTCCGCCCTGCGGTTCTGGCTGGACCTCGGCATCGACGGCTTCCGCCTCGACGCCGTGCCCTACCTGTACGCCGAGGAGGGCACCAACTGCGAGAACCTCCCCCGCACGCACACCCTCCTCAAGCGGGTCCGGGCGGAGATCGACGCGCACTACCCGGACACCGTCCTGCTCGCCGAGGCCAACCAGTGGCCCGAGGACGTCGTCGACTACTTCGGGGACTACGCGAAGGGCGGGGACGAGTGCCACATGGCGTTCCACTTCCCCGTCATGCCGCGCATCTTCATGGCCGTGCGAAGAGAATCGCGCTACCCCGTCTCCGAAATCCTGGCCAAGACCCCGGCGATCCCGGAGCGCTGCCAGTGGGGCATCTTCCTGCGCAACCACGACGAACTCACCCTCGAAATGGTCACGGACGAAGAGCGCGACTACATGTACGCCGAGTACGCCAAGGACCCGCGGATGCGGGCCAACATCGGCATCCGGCGCCGCCTCGCCCCGCTCCTGGACAACGACCGCAACCAGATCGAGCTGTTCACCGCCCTGCTGCTGTCCCTGCCCGGCTCGCCGATCCTCTACTACGGCGACGAGATCGGCATGGGGGACAACATCTGGCTGGGTGACCGCGACGGCGTCCGCACCCCGATGCAGTGGACCCCGGACCGCAACGCCGGTTTCTCCTCGTGCGATCCGGGCAGGCTGAACCTGCCGGTCATCATGGACCCGGTCTACGGGTACCAGGTCACCAATGTCGAGGCCGCGATGGCATCGCCCTCGTCACTGCTGCACTGGACCCGGCGGCTGATCGAGATCCGCAAGGCGAACCCCGCCTTCGGCCTCGGCTCGTACACCGAACTGCCTTCGTCCAACCCGGCGGTCCTCGCGTTCCTGCGCGAGTTCGGGGACGACCTGGTGCTGTGCGTGCACAACTTCTCGCGCTTCGCGCAGCCCACCGAGCTGGACCTGAGGTCGTTCAACGGGCGGGTCCCGGTGGAACTCACGGGTGACGTGCGGTTCCCGCCGATCGGTGAGTGGCCGTACCTGCTGACCCTGGCGGGACACGGCTTCTACTGGTTCCGGCTCCGCAGCGAACAACGGGGCGAACAACGCCCCGCCTGACGGGCCGAGTACGGGGCGGGCAACACGAACGGGTCAACGGCCCGCCCCTGTACGGATCATCCTGACCCGACACTCGCACATACCGGAGAAGCAACTGCCGCACATCCGGGACACTCTGCGCATTCTGTGACGGCCCGGGGAAAGGACGCGACGCCATGTCGGAGGCTGCATCCGCCCGGAGCCGGCTGACGGCCGACCGGGCCGCCGGGATCGGCCCGCTGGAACCGATGCTGAGGGCCTGGCTGCCCTCCCAGCGCTGGTTCGCGGGCAAGGGCCGCACCATCAGCAGGATCAGGGCCGTCTCCGCGGCCGAACTCCTGCCGCCGGGATCCACCCCCGGCCTGCTGCACCTGCTCCTCGACGTCGACGGGGACTGCTACCAGCTCCTGCTCGGCATCCGCCCGGCCCCGCTCCCACCCGCCCTCGCGCCCGCCCTGATCGGGCTCGCCGAGGACGGCCCGTACCGGGGCAAGGCGGTGTACGAGGCACTGGGCGACCCCCGGCTCGCCGCGATCCTGCTGGAGCGGCTGCGCTCCCCCGGCACCCTCGGCCCGCTCCGCTTCGACCGGGACCCGCAGGCCCCGGTCCCGGCCGGGCTGCTGCCCCGGCCGCTGTCCGGGGAGCAGACCAACTCCTCTCTCATCTACGGAGATTCGTTCATCCTCAAGGTGTTCCGCCGGGTCGGGCCCGGGGTCAACCCGGACCTGGAACTGCCCAGAGCGCTGGCCGCGGCCGGCTGCGCGCGGGTGCCCGCGCCCGTCGCCTGGTACGAGGCCGAGCTGCCCGGCGCCGAGCCCCTGACCCTGGGCGTGCTCCAGCCCTACCTGCGCGGCTCCGACGACGGCTGGCAACTGGCCCTGCGCCGCCTCGGCGCCGGGTCCGACTTCACCGCGGAGGCGCACGCCCTGGGCCGGGCCACCGCCGAGGTGCACAGCGCCCTCGCCTCCGCCCTGCCGACCCTCGCGCTGGGTCCCGAGCAGACCGCCCGGCTCGCCGCCGGGATGACCGCGCGGCTGGCCGCCACCGCCCGCGAGGTGCCCGCGCTCCAGCCGTACGAGGCGGGGCTGCGGGGTGCCTTCGACGCCCTGGCCGCCTCCCGGGGCGCGGGGGTCCCCGCCCAGCGCATCCACGGCGACCTGCACCTGGGCCAGACCCTGCGCACCGCCGACGGCACCTGGGCACTGATCGACTTCGAGGGGGAACCGGCCCGCTCGCTGGCCGACCGGCGCCGTCCCGAACCGGCGGTGCGCGACATCGCCGGGATACTGCGTTCCTTCGACTACGCCGCCCGCTCGCACCGGCCGTTCGCCCCCGCCTGGGCGGACGCCTGCCGGGCCGCCTTCTGCGAGGGCTACGCCCGCACCACCGGCCGGGACCCGCGCGAGGACCCCGTCCTGCTGCGCGCGTACGAGACCGACAAGGCGGTGTACGAGGCCCGCTACGAGTCCCGGCACCGCCCCGACTGGCTGCACGTCCCGATGGCGGCGATCCGCCGCCTGTCGGAACCCCAGCGGCCCGCGCACCGCGTGCCCCCGACCCCGCCCGCCCCCGGTTCCGTCTCCCCCCACCCCCATCCGAAGCCCCCGAGGAGGCCGCTCGCGTGAGCGCCGCACGACAGCCGTCACCCACCGTCCGCGACGAAGCCGCACCCGAAGCCGGAAGGAAGCCGCGGACCCCGCGGGCCCGGCGGGCCGCCCCGCCGCACGGGGTCCGGCCCGCGCCCGCGCTCGACGCGCAGGAACGCGCCCGGCTGCTGGAGGGCCGCCACCACGACCCGCACGGGGTGCTGGGCGCGCGCGCCCAGCGCGGCGGGGTGGCCTTCCGGGTGCTGCGCCCGTACGCGAAGGCCGTCACGATCCTCGCGAAGGGGCTGCGGACCGAGCTCTTCGACGACGGGGACGGACTGTTCTCCGGACTGCTGCCGCTGACCGGGGTGCCGGACTACCGGCTGCTGGTGACGTACGACAGCGACGAGGTGGAGGTCCACGACCCGTACCGGTTCCTGCCGACCCTGGGCGAACTGGACCTGCACCTGATCGGCGAGGGCCGGCACGAGGAGCTGTGGACGGCCCTCGGCTCGGAGCCGATGGAGCACCAGGGCGTGACGGGCACCCGGTTCACGGTGTGGGCGCCGAACGCCCAGGGGGTGCGGGTCACCGGGGACTTCTCGTACTGGGACCCGACCGCCTTCCCGATGCGCTCGCTCGGCTCGACCGGGGTGTGGGAGCTGTTCCTGCCGGGCGTGGGCGAGGGGACGCTGTACAAGTACGACATCACGCGCCCGGACGGCAGCCACACCCTGCGGGCCGACCCGATGGCCCGGTACGCGGAGGTGCCCCCGGCGAACGCCTCGGTGGTGACCGCCTCCCGGTACGAGTGGCAGGACGCGGACTGGATGGCGGCGCGCGGCGCGCGGCCCCCGCACCAGGCGCCGTTCTCGGTGTACGAGCTGCACCTGGCGTCCTGGCGGCCGGGGCTCAGCTACCGCCAGCTGGCCGAGCAGCTGCCCGCGTACGTCAAGGAGCTGGGCTTCACGCACGTGGAGCTGATGCCGGTCGCCGAGCATCCCTTCGGGGGTTCCTGGGGGTACCAGGTCACCGGTTTCTACGCGCCGACCTCGCGGATGGGCACCCCGGACGACTTCCGCTTCCTGGTGGACTCGCTGCACCGGGCGGGGATCGGGGTGATCGTCGACTGGGTGCCCGCGCACTTCCCGCGCGACGACTGGGCGCTCGCCGAGTTCGACGGACGGCCGCTGTACGAGCACCAGGACCCGCGCCGGGCCGCGCACCCGGACTGGGGGACGCTGGAGTTCGACTACGGGCGCAAGGAGGTCCGCAACTTCCTCGTCGCCAACGCCGTGTACTGGTGCCAGGAGTTCCACGTGGACGGGCTGCGCGTGGACGCGGTGGCCTCGATGCTGTACCTGGACTACTCGCGCGGTGAGGGCGAGTGGGCGCCGAACGAGCACGGCGGCCGGGAGAACCTGGACGCGGTGGCGCTGCTCCAGGAGATGAACGCGACCGTGTACCGGCGCTGCCCGGGCGTGGTGACGATCGCGGAGGAGTCCACGGCCTGGGACGGGGTGACGCGGCCGACGGACTCGGGCGGGCTGGGCTTCGGCCTGAAGTGGAACATGGGCTGGATGCACGACACCCTGCGGTACGTGTCGAAGGAGCCGGTGCACCGCAAGTACCACCACAACGACATGACCTTCGGGATGGTGTACGCGTTCAGCGAGAACTACGTGCTGCCGATCTCGCACGACGAGGTGGTGCACGGCAAGCGGTCGCTGGTGTCGAAGATGCCGGGCGACTGGTGGCAGCAGCGGGCCACGCACCGGGCGTACCTGGGCTTCATGTGGGCCCATCCGGGCAAGCAACTGCTGTTCATGGGGCAGGAGTTCGCGCAGGGTTCGGAGTGGTCGGAGAGGTACGGGCCGGACTGGTGGGTGCTGGACTCCTCGTATTCGGCGGCCGGTGACCACCGGGGCGTACGGGACCTGGTGCGCGACCTGAACCGCACGTACGGGGCGGCTCCGGCGCTGTGGGAGCGGGACACGGTGCCGGAGGGCTTCGCGTGGGTGGCGGGGGACGCCGCCGAGGACAACGTGCTGGCGTTCCTGCGGTTCGCGCAGGACGGTTCGCAGCTGCTGTGCGTCTCCAACTTCTCGCCGGTGGTCCGGCACGCCTACCGGATCGGGGTGCCGGAGGAGGTGCCCGCGTGGCGGGAGGTCCTCAACACCGACATGGAGGTGTACGGCGGGAGCGGCGTCCACCACTCCAAGCCGCTGCGGCCGGAGCCGGTGCCGGCCCAGGGCCGGGCGGCGAGCCTGCGGATGACGCTCCCGCCGATGGCGACGGTCTGGCTCAGGCCGTAGCGAGCCGGTCCTCCAGACGGTGCCGGGGTTGCGGTCCGCGTCGATGCGGGAGCGGTGCCGGCCCGTGCTGGTGGGGTTCACCGCCGACCGGTGCGGACCGGCGGTTTCGGGGCCCTCGCCACCCCCGTATGCGAGGGCCCCCACATGGATCACGTACGGGGTGGGCGGCGGGTTCAGGGTGTGTGACGGGGATCACTAGGCGGGAATGACCGGGCACCTGAAATGGAGTGGCCGGATCCGTACGCTGTGGATGGATCTTCAACCGATCCGATTACCGGACAGTCGCAGGGAAACCCGGTCAAAGCCCTTAACTCCATAGGACTTTCCTACGAGTTATGAGCTTGTTTGAACGGTTGGTAGTCGCCAAGCCTTGGCCACTTCTACCGTGTGCCCTGTGCACTCCAGCCCACCATTCAATGCCCCCGCCGCGCGTCGTCTGCGCGCGGCCCTGGGCATGGCTCCCGGTCATGTCGCCTATGGCCTCAAGGCCCAGTACGGACTGCTCGTCGCGCCCGAGACCGTGATGGCCTGGGAGCGGGGCGAACAGTCGCCCAGCTCGACCGAGCTCACGGCCCTCGCCGGCGTGCTCTGGTGTTCTCCCGGGGAGCTGCTCGCCGAGCCGGTCACCCTGCGGGAACACCGCGTGGCCCGCGGTCTGGACCCCGAGGACCTGGCCCGCCGGATCGGGCTCGACGCGAACGCCTACCAGAAGATGGAGGACACCGGACGCTGGAAGGGCAACGAGCGGCAGTCGGCCGCCCTGGCCTCGGTGCTCGGGCTGACGCTGGCGCAGTACGTGACGGCGACCGGCCGGCACGAGGAGCTCGCCGGCCTGCTCCGCAGCGCGGTGACCACCCGCTGGCAGGCGTACGTGAAACCGCTCGCCAAGCTGCTGCCGGTGCCCAAGGCCCACCTGGAACGGGCCCTGGAGATCCTGCACGGCGACTACCAGTCCCGGATGGTGGCGACCCTCAGCTGGGGCGGCGGCGCGGGGACGGCCGGGCGCGGGGACTCCGGCCGGGAGTTCCTCGCGGAGATCACCGACCGGTTCTGGGCCCTGATCGGCGGTGCGGGTTAGGGCGCGCCCGGTCCGGGCCCCCGGGGACGCGCGACGGCCCCGGGCGCTCCGCGGGGGAAGCGCACCGGGGCCGTTCGGCGCGCGAAAAGGGGCCGGAAGTCCCGGCCGGGAGGGCCTGCCACCCCCGGTCAGAAGACCGACTCGGCCTCGTACATCCGCTCCTCGGGGACGGTCTTCAGCTCGGTGACGGCCGAGGCGAGCGGGGCCATCACGATGTCGGTGCCGCGCAGCGCGGTCATGTTGCCGAACTCGCCGCGGTGGACGGCCTCGACGGCGTGCCAGCCGAACCGGGTCGCGAGGACGCGGTCGTAGGCGGTCGGGGTGCCGCCGCGCTGGACGTGGCCGAGGATGACCGGGCGGGCCTCCTTGCCGAGGCGGTGCTCCAGCTCGACCGCGAGGCGGTTGCCGATGCCGGCGAAGCGCTCGTGACCGTACTGGTCGATCGCGCCCTTCTCGTACGGCATGGAGCCCTCGGCGGGGTGGGCGCCCTCCGCCACGCAGACGACCGCGAACTTCTTGCCCCGGGCGAAGCGTTCCTCCACCATCTTCACCAGGGCGTCCACCTCGAAGGGGCGCTCCGGCAGACAGATGCCGTGGGCGCCGCCGGCCATGCCCGACTCCAGGGCGATCCAGCCGGCGTGGCGGCCCATGACCTCGACGACCATCACGCGCTGGTGCGATTCGGCGGTGGTCTTGAGCCGGTCGATGGCCTCGGTGGCGACCATGACGGCGGTGTCGAACCCGAAGGTGCGGTCCGTGGAGGAGATGTCGTTGTCGATGGTCTTCGGCACGCCGACGACGGGCATCCCGGCGTCCGACAGCATCCGGGCGGCGGTCAGGGTGCCCTCGCCGCCGATCGGGATGAGCGCGTCGATCTCGTACCGCCGGGCCAATTCGGCCGCGTTCTCGGCGGCTTCGTGGAGGCGGGCCCGCTCCATGCGGGCGGAGCCGAGGATCGTGCCGCCGCGGGCGAGGATGCCACTGACGGCGTTGATGTCGAGGGGGCGGTAGTGGCCGTCGAGCAGGCCCTTGAAGCCGTCCTCGAAGCCGATGACCTCGTCCCCGTGACCGACCACGGCACGGTGTACGACCGACCGGATGACAGCGTTCAGGCCCGGGCAGTCGCCGCCTGCGGTGAGAACTCCGATACGCATCGTGCTGTGTCTCCTGCTCCTGGTCGTACCTGGCCGTACGCGTGCGGGCGGACAGCCGTACATATGAAGGGCGTATTGATGACGCCTGTCCGATTGTTCCACGGGCCCGGGGGGCCCCGCTCTTCGCGGGACTCCGCCCACAGGGCCTTTCGGCCCCCCTTCCGGGCCCTTGTTCCGGGGGGCGCCCTATCCATCGGCGGAGGTATTGTCAAGAGGTCAAGCCCACCCTAACCGGGATGAACGACTCGAAGATCCGCCCGCCACACGGTGGGGCGCCACGACCACAGACCAAGGACGGAGAGCACGCGTGACGCGCAGCGTGTACGTGACCGGTATCGAGCGGGGGGACGGCCGACAGGTCGTCGAGTTGGGAATCATGGAGCTCCTGACCCGCCAGACAGGCCGGGTCGGCGTCTACCGCCCCCTGCTCCACGACAGCCCGGACCGGCTCTTCGACCTGCTCAAGGCCCGCTACCGGATCGAGCAGGACGCGGCCACGGCCTACGGCATGGAGTACCAGGAAGCCTCCGCCATCCTGGCCGAGAAGGGTACCGACGAACTGGTCTCCCGGCTCGTCGACCGGTTCCACCGGGTGGCCCGCGACTACGAGGTCATGCTGGTCCTCGGCACCGACTACGCCGACACCAACCTCCCCGACGAGCTGGCGCTGAACGCCCGCCTCGCCAACGAGCTCGGCGCGGTCGTCGTCCCCGTCGTGGGCGGCACCAAGCACCCCGCCGAGGCCGTGCGCGCCGAGACCCGCAACGCCTACCGCGCGTACGAGAGCCTGGGCTGCCACGTGGTCGCGATGGTCGTCAACCGGGTGGCCGCCGAGGACCGGGACCTCATAGCCGAGCGGCTGGCCGCCCGGCTCCCCGTCCCCTGCTACGTGCTGCCGGACGACAAGTCCCTTTCCGCCCCGACCGTCGCCCAGATCACCCGGGCGCTCGGCGGCGAGGTGCTCCTCGGCGACGACGCCGGGCTGGCGCGCGACGCCGTCGACTTCGTGTTCGGCGGCGCCATGCTGCCGAACTTCCTGAACGCCCTGACCCCCGGCTGCCTGGTGGTCACCCCCGGGGACCGCTCCGACCTGGTCATCGGCGCGCTCGCCGCGCACACCTCCGGCACACCGCCCATCGCCGGCGTGCTGCTGACCCTGAACGAGCGCCCCGGCAAGGACATCCTGACGCTGGCCTCGAAGCTGGCGCCCGGCACGCCCGTCGTCTCGGTGGCCGGCAACAGCTTCCCGACCGCCGCCGAACTCTTCTCGTTGCAGAGCCGCCTGAACTCCGCGACCCCGCGCAAGCTGGAGACCGCGCTGGGCCTCTTCGAGCGGCACGTGGACACCACCGAGCTGCGCGGCCTGCTGTCGGTGGCCCGCTCGGAGCGGGTCACGCCGATGATGTTCGAGCACGAGCTGCTGGAGCGGGCCCGCTCCGAGCGGCGCCGCGTGGTCCTGCCCGAGGGCACCGAGGAGCGCGTGCTGCGCGCCGCGGACGTGGTGCTGCGCCGCGGGGTCTGCGACCTGACCCTGCTGGGCCAGGAACCGGCGATCCTGAAGAAGGCGGCCGACCTGGGCATCGACATCTCGGGCGCGCAGCTGATCGACCCGGCGACCTCCCCCCTGCGGGAACGGTTCGCCGAGTACTACGCGAAGGCCCGCGCCCACAAGGGCATGACCGTCGAGCTGGCCAACGACGTGGTCACCGACGTGAATTACTTCGGCACCCTGATGGTCCAGGAAGGACTCGCCGACGGCATGGTCTCCGGCTCGGTGCACTCCACCGCCGCGACCATCCGCCCCGCCTTCGAGATCATCAAGACCAAGCCCGAGGCGTCGATCGTCTCCTCGGTCTTCTTCATGTGCCTGGCCGACAAGGTCCTCGTCTACGGAGACTGCGCGGTCAACCCGGACCCCGACGCCGAGCAGCTCGCGGACATCGCCGTGCAGTCCGCCGCCACGGCCGCGGCCTTCGGCGTCGAGCCGCGGATCGCGATGCTCTCGTACTCCACCGGCACCTCCGGCTCCGGGGCGGACGTGGACAAGGTCCGCAAGGCCACCGAGATCGTCCGCGCGCAGCGTCCCGACCTGCTGATCGAGGGGCCGATCCAGTACGACGCCGCCGTGGAGCCCTCGGTCGCCGCGACGAAGCTGCCCGGGTCCGAGGTGGCCGGCCGGGCGACGGTGCTGATCTTCCCCGACCTCAACACGGGCAACAACACGTACAAGGCCGTGCAGCGTTCGGCGGGCGCCGTGGCGGTCGGCCCGGTGCTCCAGGGCCTGCGCAAGCCGGTCAACGACCTCTCGCGCGGCGCGCTGGTGCAGGACATCGTCACGACCGTCGCGATCACCGCGATCCAGTCCCAGACGCAGGGCACCGCCGCGCCCACCGCCTGATCCCGGCCCCTCCCGCCCGCATCCCCCCACCGACCGCGACAAGGAAAGACCCTCATCGTGACCGCATCGCGCGTACTCGTCCTCAACTCCGGCTCCTCGTCGGTGAAGTACCAGCTCCTCGACATGGCGGACCGGTCCCGGCTGGCCGCCGGCCTGGTGGAGCGCATCGGCGAGGAGACCTCCCGGCTCACCCACGAGCCGCTGACCGGCCCCGGCGCCGCGGGCGGGAAGCGCGAGCGGCTCGGCCCGATCGCCGACCACGGGGACGCGCTGAAGGCGGTGGCGGCGGAACTGGCCGCCGACGGGATGGGCCTGGACTCCCCCGAACTGGCCGCCGTCGGCCACCGGGTGGTGCACGGCGGCACCCGCTTCACCGCGCCGACGGTCATCGACGACGAGGTGCTGGCGGAGATCCGCAGCCTGATCCCGCTGGCCCCGCTGCACAACCCGGCGAACGTCACCGGCATCGAGGTGGCGCGCGCGCTGCGCCCGGACATCCCGCAGGTCGCGGTCTTCGACACGGCCTTCCACGCGACGATGCCGGAGCACGTGGCGCGGTACGCGATCGACGCGGCCACGGCCGACAAGTACGCCATCCGGCGGTACGGCTTCCACGGCACCTCCCACGCCTACGTCTCCCGGGCCGCGGCCGCGCTGCTCGGCAAGCCGGTGGAGGACGTGAACGTGATCGTGCTCCACCTGGGCAACGGCGCCTCCGCCTCGGCCGTGCGGGGCGGGGTGTGCGTGGAGACCTCCATGGGCCTGACCCCGCTGGAGGGCCTGGTCATGGGGACCCGTTCGGGCGACCTGGACCCGGCGGTGATCTTCCACCTGGCCCGCGTGGGCGGCCTGTCGATCGACGAGATCGACTCGCTGCTCAACAAGAAGAGCGGTCTGCTGGGTCTGTGCGGCGACAACGACATGCGCGAGGTGCAGCGGCGGGCGGACGGGGGCGACGCCGCGGCCCGGCTGGCCCTGGCCGCGTACGTGCACCGGCTGAAGAAGTACATCGGCGCCTACACGGCGGTGCTGGGCCGGGTGGACGCGGTGGTGTTCACCGCCGGCGTCGGCGAGAACGCGTCCGCGGTCCGGGAGGCCGCGGTGGCGGGACTGGAGGAGCTGGGGCTCGCGCTGGACCTGGAGGCCAACGCGGCGCGGTCCTCCGAGCCCCGGCTGGTGTCGGCGGAGTACGCCCGGGTGGCCGTGGCCGTGGTCCCGACGGATGAGGAACTGGAGATCGCCACCCAGGCGTACGCGCTGGTTACCCACTAGTCACTTGGACTTTCCACCAGACGGAATATTCCGCTACGAAACAAACGGATAGGATCCGCTCCATGCGCCGTTCCAAAATCGTCTGCACGCTGGGCCCCGCCGTCGACTCGTATGAGCAGCTGAAAGCGCTCATCGAGGCAGGCATGAACGTGGCCCGATTCAACTTCAGCCACGGATCCCAGGCAGAACACCAGGAGCGGTACGACCGCGTCCGGAAGGTCTCCGAGGACACCGGGCGTGCCGTCGGCGTCCTCGCCGACCTCCAGGGTCCGAAGATCCGTCTGGAAACCTTCGCCGAGGGTCCCGTCGAGCTGGTGCGCGGTGACGAGTTCACCATCACCACCGAGGACGTCCCGGGCGACAAGTCCATCTGCGGCACCACCTACAAGGGTCTCCCGGGTGACGTCACCAAGGGCGACCAGGTCCTGATCAACGACGGCAACGTCGAGCTCCGCGTGACCGAGGTCGAGGGCCCCCGGGTCAAGACCATCGTCATCGAGGGCGGTGTCATCTCGGACCACAAGGGCATCAACCTCCCGGGTGCCGCCGTGAACGTCCCCGCCCTGTCGGAGAAGGACGTCGACGACCTGCGGTTCGCCCTGCGGATGGGCTGCGACATGGTCGCCCTGTCCTTCGTCCGCGACGCCAACGACGTCAAGGACGTCCACAAGGTCATGGACGAGGAGGGCCGCCGGGTCCCCGTCATCGCCAAGGTCGAGAAGCCGCAGGCCGTCGAGAACATGGCCGCCGTGGTGGACGCCTTCGACGCCGTCATGGTGGCCCGTGGCGACCTGGCCGTCGAGTACCCGCTCGAAAAGGTCCCGATGGTCCAGAAGCGGCTCATCGAGATGTGCCGCCGCAACGCCAAGCCGGTGATCGTCGCGACCCAGATGATGGAGTCGATGATCACCAACTCGCGTCCGACGCGCGCGGAGGCCTCCGACGTCGCCAACGCGATCCTCGACGGCGCCGACGCGGTCATGCTGTCCGCCGAGTCCTCGGTCGGCGCCTACCCGATCGAGACCGTCAAGACGATGTCGAAGATCGTCACGGCGGCCGAGGAGGAGCTCCTGTCCAAGGGCCTCCAGCCCCTGGTCCCGGGCAAGAAGCCCCGTACCCAGGGCGGCTCCGTCGCCCGCGCGGCCTGCGAGATCGCGGACTTCCTCGACGGCAAGGCGCTCATCGCCTTCACCCAGTCCGGGGACACGGCCCGCCGGCTGTCGCGCTACCGCGCCACCCAGCCGATCCTGGCCTTCACCACGGACGTCAACACCCGCAACCAGCTCACGCTGAGCTGGGGCGTCGAGTCCTACGTCGTCCCGCACGTGGACAACACGGACGCGATGGTCGACCTGGTCGACGGCGAGGTGCACAAGCTGAGCCGCTACAACGAGGGCGACACCATGGTCATCACCGCCGGTTCGCCCCCCGGCGTCCCGGGCACCACCAACATGGTCCGGGTCCACCACCTGGGCGGGACCGCCGGCGCCTGACGCCACCGCGCGCGGCGTCAGCGTCATCACCGCGCGCACCGAACACTCTGCCGCACAGAGACCGAGGGCGGCACCCCGGACCATCGGGGTGCCGCCCTCGGTGTGTGCGCACCGGACTCCCGCTCAGGGCAGGTCCTCCAGCTCGTTGCCGTCCGAATCCCAGATCCGCAGGCGGTCGGGTTCGTCGCCCGTCGGACCCTCGAAGTACAGGATGATCTCCGTCTCCGTCTGCATGATCGTGTGGGCGTTCCGCGCCGCGTAGAGGTCCACCTCGATCCAGTCGCCCGGGGCGATCACGCAGTGACTGCCCCAGATCTCGAAGACGACCGTCTGGTGCCTGTCCTCGGGCGCGGCGAAGCGCAGTCGCACCCTCCGCTACTCCGCCGGGCCGATGTAGTTCTTGAGGCCCGGGACGGTGAGGTTGCCGCCGAACTGGCCGGCCTGGACGACCTTGACGTCCGTGAAGAACGCGAACGGGACGTTCAGCGGGGGCGGGCTGTTCGGGGTGAACTCGATCGGGATGAGCCCGAAGAGGTTGCCCTTGAGGCTTTCGGTGTACATGGTCACCGTGCCGCCGCGGATCTTGGACGTGGAACCCGGACGGGACTTGAGGTGGGCGGTGTTGGCCCCCGTGCCGACCGTCTGGTACAGGTCCTTGATGTCCAGGGAGTCCGCCGTGAACTTCAGGACCTTCTTGGTCTTGCCTCCCGCCGTCTTCACCTCGACGATGCCCGCGTAGTCCAGGCCGTAGAGGGTCAGCAGCGAGCTGTCGAGGTACCAGGGCTCGTCGGGCAGGAGCGGTACGCCCTGCTCCAGCTGGGCGTCGGCCAGTGCCTTGGCGTCGTAGGTCGGGCAGGGGAAGGGTTCCTTCCCGTCCGGGTCCTTCGTGGCTCCGGCCTTGTCCTCTTCCTTGGCGTCCTCGGCGTCCTTGGCGTCCTCGTCGGCTTCGTCCTTGGCGGTCCCGTCCTTCTCCTCGTCGGCCTTGTCGGTGTCCTTCGGGTCCTTGGTGGGCGTCTTGCCCGTCTCGTCCTTGGGGGACTTGGCGGTGTCCTTGACGTCCTGGGGCAGTTCCCGCACCGGGACGCCGGCCTTCTTCGCCGCGTCGCGGATCGCGTCCGCGGCCGGGTCGGGGGTCTGCGCGCCGCTCGGGGTGGGCGCGGGCGTCGGGGTGGCCGGCTTCTGCGCGCCCTGGAGGGGCTTGCCGAGCTCGTCGAAGAGGCCCTTGACGGCGTCCCCGACACCCAGCGGGTCGAGGGGGTTCGGCGTCTTGGACGCCGAGGGGGACGGTGAGGCGCTCGCGGACGGCTTGGCCGCCGGCGTGCTCTTCCCGTCGGGCTTCGGGGCCTCGGAGGACTTGCCCGCCGAGGGCGTCTTGGTGGCCGAGGGGGTCGCCCCCGGCTTCGGTGCGCCGGTTGCGCCCGGTGAGGCGGTCGCGCCGGGCGACGTACTCGGTGACGGCGTCTTCGTCGGGGAACCGCTCGGCGACGGCGAGGCCGACTCCGTGGGCTCGTCGGAGCGCGTCACGCACGGGCCGGGCGCGAAGGGTATGTCCTTGTCGTCGGCCAGTGCCATCTTCGGGGCCATGCCCATCCCGACGAACACCGCCGTCGGCATCGCTGCCAGCGCCATCGTCTTGCCGACGGGTATCTGGAGCTTGTTCAGCAGCGACTTCCTGGGCGCCGCGTGCCGCGGGCCCTTTCTCTCACGGGACTCTGCACCTGGGGCCACGCCCCGCTGCGTCTCGTCACCCCGCACTGTTCCTCCCGCCATCGGCGTGGGCAGTCGTCTCGGTCACGTGCACCGTTTCCGTGTCACGGGGAGCCGGGATGCCCTGCGGGCCGCCCGTCAGCGCTTCCGCCTTGGCCGCCGCCGCGGCCTCGGCCCGGGCTTCCTCGTCCACCGGTTCGCCCGGCGCCCAGGACAGCGCGAGGGCACCGCCGATCATGGAGGAGATGAAGCCCATGAAGAAGCCGCCGAGGTTGGACACCGGCAGGGACACCAGGGCCAGCAGGATCGCGGCGACACCCGCGAAGACGCGGATGGTCTGCTGGAACCAGAGGCCCAGCCCCAGCGTGATCAGCAGGATCCCGATGATCAGCGCGCCTGCCCCGCCCGTCGTGGCCATCGCGAGGGTGATGTTGCCCAACCGCAGGTCCGCGTACGGGAAGTAGGCGATCGGCAGACCGCCGAGGAGCGTGAACAGGCCCGCCCAGAAGGGGCGGCGACCTCTCCAGGCGCGGAACTGGTAGTACACCACGGTGAGCCAAGCGTCGTCTGCGGCGCGAACCGGGGCCTGGGGGTTCATGGACAACAGCTCCCTGGAAACGGTGGTACGGAGAACTATGTGGAGCCCGCGGGGGCGGACGGCGACGGCTGCCGCCGACCGCCCCCGCGGTCACACACCGGGACCGATTACTTCTCGTCCTGGTAGCACGGCTGGTCGCCGCCGAGCAGACGCAGCTTCAGGTCGGGCAGCTTGAAGGTGCCCGCCGTGGTCGCCCACGCCTTCTGCCGGACGTTCGACAGGATGGCCTTGTCCGCACGCTGCGAGAACGCGTACGGGCTGGTGACCGTACCGGCCTGCGGCTTCGTCTTGTGGCTCGGGTCGCCGACCGCGACACCGATGTCGAGGTTCTTGAACTCGGCGTCGGTGTCGAGCTCCGCCACATCCAGGTAGATGTTGTCGGCGACGGCCGGCTTGCCCTTGTGACCCGTACGCAGCTGGAGCGTGATGTTGCCCAGCGGCGTCGGGGTGACCAGGGACTGGCACATGTTGGTGATCTCGGCGTGGCTGAAGCCCGAGATGGTGACCGGGTGCTTCTGCGGATTGCCCTTGAGGTCGTGCCCCTCGGCGATGCCGCCGTACTGGATGAGGTTGTCACCGTCGAGCTTGTCGGCCGAGACCTTGAAGTCCTGGCCGGAGACGCTGAAGGACGCCGCGAGGGCACCCTGCGCCAGACCCACACCGACCGCGGCCGTGGCCGCGATGCTCGGCACCATGACGAGCGCGAAGCGCTTCCATCTGGTCCCGCCACGAACCTGAGAACTCATATCGTTCCTCCTTCTCGGACGTACATCTCCGGTCCGGGCCGTACCCGTCCTGGGATGGGAGAAGTGCTACGTCCTCGGGAAGGAGCGCAGGCGGCCGAGCCGCGGCGCAGCCGCGTCCGATACACCGGCGTTCACCCCCGAGCGACAACCACTGGGCCACGCGTTCGCGCAACCTGGAGGACAGGCCCTGCCGGTGCGGCAGGGACCCCCCTGTCCACGGCCGGTGCCACTGCCACCGGCCGGCCCGGTGGGGACCCTCCACCGCGGCTCCGGATGAGCGGCTCTGCGGGAAGGACCGAGCGTCGCCGATCGTGGTGCATTCCCGGCCGGGGCACAAGGGGGTTCGTTACTGGCGGGTAACGGCTGGATAACCGGAGTGAAGCCCGGAGCTGTCGACCGGGCACGCAGGGTGTCACCCAGGGCCACGACAGAAGGGGAGAAGAGCGAACCAACCGGACAGATCACGGGGTTCGACTTACTGCGAGTAACAGCGGCCGCGATTACCAAGTTTTGGCAAAGCGCGGCCGCTGTTTATCTATGTGTCAACAAATCGCCGGGAGGCTCCGGGAGCCCTGGGGCGTCCTCCGGCCTGGCCCGGACCGGGTCTAGAAGAGCACCCGCGCGAGCGCCGTACGGGCCGCCGACACCCGCGGGTCGTCCGCGCCGATCACCTCGAACAGCTCCAGGAGCCGGACGCGGACGGCATCGCGGTCGTCACCGAACGTGACCCTGACGGTGTCGACGAGACGGGCGAAGGCGTCGGCCACGTGTCCGCCCGCCAGGTCCAGGTCGGCGGCGTCCATCTGCGCGGCCGGGTCCTTCGGGTTCTCGGCGGCGGCGGCGCGCACGGTCTGCGGGTTCATGTGCTGCACCCGGGACAGCAGCTCGGCCTGGGCCAGGCCCAGCTTCGCCTCCGTGTTGGCCGGGTCGTCCGCGAGGACGTTCTTGTACGCCTGCACGGCGCCGCCCAGGTCACCGGCGTCCAGCGCGACGACGGCCGCCTCCAGCAGCGCGTCGTACGGGCCGGCCGGCACGGGGGCCTCGGCCGCGCTCGGGGCGCCCTCGGCGCCCGGGTCGACCTGGAGGCCGATGAGACCGAAGCGCTCCTCGGCGACCTGGACCAGCTGGGCCAGGGTCTCCCGGATCTGCTGCTCGGGGGCCACGCCCTGGAACAGCGGCAGCACCTGCCCCGCGACCACGGCGAAGACGGCCGGGATGCCCTGGATGCCGAACTGCTGCATCAGCATCTGGTTGGCGTCGACGTCGACCTTGGCGAGGACGAGACGGCCGTTCGCCTCGACGGTCAGCCGCTCCAGGAGCGGGCCGAGCTGCTTGCACGGCTCGCACCACTCGGCCCAGAAGTCGAGGACGACCGGGACCTCGTTGGAGAGCTGGATGACGTCGCTTTCGAAGCCGGCCTCGGCTACGTCGATGACGAGCGCGGACGGCGGTACGGCGCCGCCGGGCGCACTGCCCGCGCCGCCGCCCTGCCGGGCCGATTCGGCGCGGGCCTGCTCGGCCTTCGCCTTGGCTTCGCCGGCCGCCTTCACCGCGGCGAGGTCGACGACGCCGCTCATGGACATGTTTCTGGGCTGCATGCGTACATCCTCCCCCGAGTGCGCGCGCCGACGAAAAAGATCCCGAAAGATCGTCCGTGAAATGCCGTTGTACTGCCGTACGGAAGTCCGTACGTGGGGCGGCGCCGGGTCCCCACCCGGCACCAGTAGCTCTTCGCGTGGTTGTCGCTCTTACGCTACGAGCCGTAGCGTAACTCGCCGGAGCCTTCGGCGCCCCGTGATCTGAAGCACAGCGAACGGCCCCCCGGCGGTTCCCCTACTGGCGGGTATGGTCTCGGCCATGCGCAACCCCAGCCCCGCCCCCGGCCCCCCGCACGGCCGCACCGGCCGCCCCCGCAGCGCGGCGGCGGACGCGGCGATCCTCGCGGCGACCCGGGACGCGCTGGTGGACCTGGGGTGGTCGAAGCTGACGATGGGCGACGTCTCGGCCCGGGCGGGGGTCGCCAAGACCACCCTGTACCGGCGCTGGGCGGGGAAGAACGAACTGGTCGTGGACGCGGTCGCGGAGCTCTTCGACGCGCTCGAACTCCCCGACCGCGGCTCGCTGGAAGCCGACATCGAGCACGTGGTGCTGCAGTTCGCGCAGCTGCTGCGGCGCCCGGAGGCCCGTACCGCCCTGATGGCGGTGGTCGCCGAGTCCACCCGCGACGAGGCCCTGCGCGACCGGATCCGGTCGGCGATCGTGGACCGGCAGAAACGTCTCGTCGTACTGGGCCGCGAACGGGCCCAGGCCCGCGGCGAACTCCCCTACGAGGAGGACGAGTCCCTCGCCGCCCGCACCACGGACCTGATCTTCGACGTGATCGCGGGCACGGTGGTCCACCGCGCCCTGGTGAGCGCCGAGCCGGTGGACGAGCTGTGGGTGGCCACCTTCACGGCCCTGCTGATGCACGGCCTCCGGGGCACGGCCCCCGCCTAGGCCGTCTTTGCCCGCCCGGGCCCGCCTGACCCGCCCGGGCCCGCCCCTGGAACGGGAAGGGCCGGCCGCGCCCGCCCCCGTGGGGGCGGGCGCTGGCCGGCCCGTTCGCGTCCGGTCTAGAAGCCGGGCGGTTCGGTGTAGGTGCCCCACTCGTCACGGAGCACGTTGCAGATCTCGCCCATCGTGGCCTCGACGCGCACCGCGTCCAGCATGGCCGGAATCATGTTCGACCCGTCCCGCGCCGCGTCCAGCATCCGCGCCAGCGCCGCCTTGACCTTGACGTCGTCGCGGCGGCCCTTGCGCTCGGCGAGCTCCCGGACCTGGACCTGCTCCACCTCGTGGCTGACGCGGAGGATCTCCAGGTCGCCGGTGACCGAGCCGTGGTGGACGTTGACGCCGACGACCCGCTTGTCGCCCTTCTCCAGGGACCGCTGGTACTGGAAGGCCGATTCGGCGATCTCGCCGGTGAACCAGCCGTCCTCGATGCCCCGCAGGATGCCCGAGGTGATCGGCCCGATCGGGTGCCGGCCGTCCGGGTGGGCGCGCAGCCCGCGCTCCCTGATCTGCTCGAAGATCTTCTCCGCGTCGGCCTCGATGCGGTCGGTGAGCTGCTCGACGTACCAGGAACCGCCCAGCGGGTCGGCCACGTTGGCCACGCCGGTCTCTTCCATCAGCACCTGCTGGGTGCGCAGGGCGATCTCGGCCGCCTGCTCGCTCGGCAGGGCGAGGGTCTCGTCGAGGGCGTTGGTGTGCAGGGAGTTGGTGCCGCCGAGGACGGCCGCGAGGGCTTCGACGGCGGTGCGCACGACGTTGTTGTACGGCTGCTGCGCGGTGAGGGAGACCCCGGCGGTCTGGGTGTGGAAGCGCAGCCACATGGTCTTGTCGGACTTGGCCCCGTAGACCTCCTTCATCCAGCGGGCCCAGATGCGGCGGGCGGCGCGGAACTTGGCGATCTCCTCGAAGAAGTCGAGGTGCGCGTCGAAGAAGAAGGACAAGCCGGAGGCGAAGTGGTCCACGTCGAGGCCGCGGGACAGGCCGAGCTCCACGTACCCGAAGCCGTCGGCCAGGGTGTAGGCGAGCTCCTGCGCGGCCGTCGCCCCGGCCTCGCGGATGTGGTAGCCGGAGACGGACAGCGGCTTGTAGGCCGGGATGCCGTTCGCGCAGTACTCCATGAGGTCGCCGATGAGGCGCAGGTGCGGCTCGGGTTCGAAGAGCCACTCCTTCTGGGCGATGTACTCCTTGAAGATGTCGGTCTGGAGCGTGCCGTTGAGCACGGCCGGGTCGACGCCCTGGCGCTCGGCGGCGACCAGGTACATGCAGAAGGCCGGTACGGCGGGCCCGCTGATGGTCATCGAGGTGGTGACGTCGCCGAGCGGGATGTCCTTGAACAGGACCTCCATGTCGGCGGCGGAGTCGATGGCCACCCCGCAGTGCCCGACCTCGCCCAGCGCCCGGGGGTCGTCGGAGTCCCGGCCCATGAGGGTGGGCATGTCGAAGGCGACGGAGAGCCCGCCGCCGCCGGCGGCCAGGATCATCTTGTAGCGCTCGTTGGTCTGCTCGGCGTTGCCGAAGCCGGCGAACTGCCGGATGGTCCAGGTCCGGCCGCGGTAGCCGGTGGCGTGCAGCCCGCGGGTGTAGGGGTACTCCCCCGGCCAGCCGATGCGCTCGAACCCCTCGTACGAGTCGCCGGGCCGGGGCCCGTAGACGGGGTCGACGTCATCTCCGGAGAGCGTCGTGAAATCGGCCTCGCGCTTGCGGGCCTTGTCGTACCGGGCCTGCCAGCGACGGCGGCCCTCCTCGATGGCGTCAGCGTCCATACCCATGAATTTACTAGGACGTCCTAGTAAATGTCGATGGGCAACCCCCGGGGAGTCGCCCCGGGGGTGGGGTTCGCCGAGCGGGCCGTCAGGCCTTCGCGGTGGCGGGACCGCCGATGACCAGCGGTTCGACCTCGGCGCGGATCTTGCGCTCGACGAAGAAGGCGGCCAGCGGAATCGTGCCGCTCACGAGCACCCAGAGGAGCTTGCCGAACGGCCAGCGGGCCTTGGAGCCCAGGTCGAAGGCGAAGACGAGGTAGATCATGAAGAGCACGCCGTGCGCCTGGGAGACCGCGAAGGTCAGGTCGGCGCCGGTGTCGAAGCCGTACTTCGCCACCATGCAGGCGCAGAGGATCAGGAGCATGACCGCGGTCACGTAGGCCATGACGCGGTAGCGGGTCAGCACGCTTCGTTTCATGCCGACGAGCCTAACCGTCCGTTTTGCTCGATCTTGACGCGGGCCCCCGGCTCGGGGCGGGGCCGATCACGCGCCCTGGTGCCGTGGCGGCACTAGGGCCTGTCGTCAAACTCCCGTCGTCGCCCGGAGGGCGGCCCTGCGGCGTCTGGTGCGTGCTCTCGGTGCGCCGGGCGGAAGCCCGCGTACTGGACGTACTTGGCTTTCGCCCGGTGCGGCGAGAGCGCGTGCCAGGCGTCGCGGGGCAGACGGGAGTTTGACGACAGGCACTAGTTCTCGTCGAAGTCGGCGGCGGCCACCCGCAGCGGGCGCAGCAGCGCGAAGATCTCCGCGCACTCCTCCGCGTCGTAGGCGCCGAGCCCGAACTCGATCTCCATCAGGTCCTTGGTGGCCGCCTCGACGACCTCGCGGCCCTTCTCCGTGATGGACGCGAGCGTGCCGCGGCCGTCCTGCGGGTTGGGGCGCTTGGCCACCAGCCCGGACCGCACCAGCCGGTCGACGGTGTTCGTCACCGAGGTCGGGTGGACCATCAGGCGCTCGCCGATCTTCGACATCGGCAGCTCGCCGGCCTGGGAGAACGTGAGGAGCACGAGGGCTTCGTACCGGGCGAAGGTCAGTCCGTACGGCTTCACGACCGCGTCGACCTCGCCGAGCAGGATCTGGTGCGCACGCATGATGGAGGTGATCGCGGCCATGGACGGCACCGGCCCCCAGCGCTGCTGCCAGAGCTCGTCGGCGCGGGCGATGGGGTCGAAGGGGAGACTGAGCGGCTTCGGCATCCACCAGACCCTACCGGGCGGTCATTTGACGTCCCTCCCCGTCTCACTCCTCGGCCGCGGACGCGGCCCGCAGACCGGCGAGGAGGAGCAGGACCACGGCAGCCGCGAGGACGGCGGCGCCGGTGACGACGGCGTGCACCGGGAAGAACTCGGCGGCGAGGCCCGCCAGGGCCATGCCGACGCCCTGGAAGGTCATCAGGCCCGTGCCGAGCAGGGTCATCGCACGGCCGCGCAGCTCCTCGGGGACGGCGTCGACGAACATCCGGTCGAGGCCGAGGGTGTAGGCGTGGGCGAGTCCGGTGAGGAGCAGCGCCCCGAGGACGACGGGGGCGGCGGGCCGGACGGCGTACGCGAGCAGCGGCAGCGGGGCGAGGACGGCGAGGGGCGCCACGATCCGCGAACGCGTTCGGGCGGTGAGCGCGGAGCCGGCCCAGAGCTCGCCCGCGACGGTGCCGACGGGCAGCGCGCACATGAGGAGCCCGAGGGTGACGGTCCCGGCACCGATGCCGTCGGCGTACGGGGTGAGCAGCGCCTCGGGCACGACGACGAAGGCGGGCGGCAGCCAGCACAGCAGGGTGAGCGCCCGCAGCCGCCGGTCCCCGAACAGTGCCCGCAGCCCGCTGCCCGGGGACGCGGCCCGTCCCGCGGCGCGGGCGGGCCGGCTGCGGGTGCCGAGGCGCAGCAGCAGCGCGGAGGCCAGGAACCCGGCGGCGGTCAGGGCGATGGCCCCGCGCGGCGCGAGGACGGTGAGCAGCAGCCCGCCGAGGCCGAATCCGGCCAGCTGCGCGCTCTGGGAGACCATGCGCAGCAGGGAGCGGCCGAGGACGAAGGCCTCGCCGGGGCCGAGTACGTCGGCGAGGGAGGCGCTGCGGACGCCCTGGAAGAGCGGGGCGACGAACGCCGTCGCGCAGCGCAGGGCGAGGAGGCCCGCCACGGGCGTGCCCGGCCAGACCATGGCCGCCGCGCAGGCAGCGCACAGCAGGTCGCAGCCGACGAGCAGCCGCCGGGCGGGGTACCGGTCGGCGAGCGGGGCGAGCAGGCTGCCGCCGAGGGCGTAGGGCAGGAAGCCGAGGGCGAAGGTGAGGGCGCTCATCAGGGGTGAGCCGGTGGCGCGGTAGACGAGGACGGTGAGGGCGATCTCGGTGACGACGACGCCGAGCAGGGACAGCAGGTGCGCGGCGAAGACCGTACGGAACTCCCGGACCCGGAAGACGGTGCGGTAGCCGACGGGTGGGGCGCTGCCCTTCGTGAGGGACGTGGATGTCATGGCGGCCACCTTGAGCCGGAACCTACGCTGGCCCGAAGCGATTCGTCCGGGAGCGAATCCGGGGGGCGGGGCGGGAGCCGGGCCCGGGAGCCGGGTCCCGGGTGCGGGAGAGGACGGCAAGGGGCGGTCATGGGGTACCACTTCCGGTTCGGGGCGGCGGACCTGCTCCGCTGCCGGTTCGCGATCTCCCCGCGCTGGGAGACGCAGGAGGCGGTGCGGGTCCTGATGCGGCCGGCCCGGCAGGCGTACCACCTGCCCTGGCTGAGCCGGATCCGGAACGCCGCGGCCGGGCTGGACCTGCGGCCGCTGTGGCTGCTGATGCCGCGTGCGGGGCACCATCCGGACCTGCTGAGCCCGCCGCCGCTCGGCCCGTCGGTGACGTTCGAGGAGGAGCTCACCCGGGTCCGGGCGGCCGATCCGGAGGCGGCCCGGGAGGACCTGCGCCGCTCGCTGGTCTGCACCCCGGGCGCGCTGGAGAGCGACATCGGGCAGCGGATGATGGCCGATCCGGCGCGGGCGGTTCGGGAGCTCGCCGATCTGACGGAGCGGGCGTGGGAGGCGCTGGTCGCCCCGCACTGGCCGCGGCTGCGGGCCCTGCTGGAGGCGGACGTCCTGTTCCACTCGCGGCGGCTGGCGGCGGGCGGGCTGGAGGCCCTGTTCGACGGCCTGCACCCGGACCTGCGCTGGCACGGCGGGAGTTCGACCCTGACCATCGAGCGCCCCGGCCACCACGACCGCGAGGCGGGCGGCCAGGGGCTGCTGCTGATGCCGAGCGCGTTCGTGTGGCCCGAGGTGGTGGGCGGCTACGACCCGCCCTGGCAGCCGACCCTCGTGTACCCGGCGCGCGGGATCGGCGCCCTGTGGACGGCTCCGGCCGGGCCGGCCCCGCGCGCGCTGGCCGGGCTGCTGGGGCGCGGCCGCGCCGAAGTGCTGTGCGCCCTGCACGAGCCCGCTTCGACGACGGCCCTCGCCCGGCGGCTGGGCCTGGCCCCCTCGACGGTCTCGGCCCACCTGAAGGCCCTGAGCGCGGCGGGCCTCCTGATCCCCTCCCGCCACGGCCACCACGTCCTCTACGAACGCACCCCCCTGGCCATAGCCCTAGCGGCGGGCGGCACTCCCTGACCCCGGCCCCACCAGGCCACGGGCCGACCACGAAGCCCGACGCAGGACGGGCACCTGGCCGGCCGCGGCTTCCGGCGCGGGCCGAACGCGGGTACCCGGCAGGGTCCGAAGGCGGGGCCCGGTGCACGGCGCACGGGCCGGACGCGGGACCGGAAGCGAACGCGGGTCGCCCGCGAGGGCCGGTGCGCGGCGGGGGTTGGGCCGGCGGGGGACGTGGGGCGGGGTCCGGACGGCCGGTCGGGTGTTGGACGGTGGGCCGTCACCGGGGCGGGTGCGTGGTGGCGTGCGGGGGATGACTGTCCGTTATGTCACGATGGCCCGGCCTGCCGGGCTCGCCGCGCGCACTCCCCCACGCGCCCCGCGCCCCCGTCCCCGAGGAGCCGGATGTCCGCCGCCGCCAGACGCCGTTCCGTCGCCGCCCTCGGGCTCGCCCTGTTCCTCGCGGCCGCCTCCGCCTGTACCTCCGGCTCCGCCCCGGGCGCGTCCCGCGGATCCGGCGCGCCCGCCGCGCCCGGGTCGGCGTCCGAGTCCGCGTTCTGGGTCGATCCGCAGAGCGCCGCCGCCCGGCAGGTCGCCGCCTGGGAGGCGCAGGGACGCAACGGCGACGCCGAGGTGCTGCGCCGGATCGCCGACCGCCCGGCGGCCCTGTGGGTGCCGGGCGGTGACCCGGGCCCGGAGATCCGCCGGGCCCGGGCGGGTGCGAAGGCGGCCGGCGGGCGGACCCTGGTGCTCGTCGCGCACAACCTCCCGCACCGCGGCTGCGGTCCGCACGCGACCGGCGGCGCCCCCGACGCCCGCGCGTACCGCGCCTGGATCGGCGCCTTCGCCGACGCCGTCGCCGGGGACAGGGCCGTCGTCGTCCTGGAGCCGGAGGCCGTCCCGCACCTCATCGCCGGCTGCACCCCCGCCGCGCACCACGCCGAGCGCTACCGCCTGCTCTCCGAGGCCGTCGACCGGCTCAAGCGGAACAAGAACACCAAGGTCTACCTGGACGCCGGCAACCCGGCGTGGATCCCGCACCCGGCGGACCTCGTCGGGCCCCTCCTCAAGGCCGGTCTCGCCCGCGCCGACGGCTTCGCCCTGAACGTCTCCGGCTTCCAGCCCGACGCCCCGAGCCGCGCGTACGGCGCCCGGCTCTCCAAGGCCACCCGCGGCAAGCACTTCGTCATCGACACCGGCCGCAACGGCGAGGGCCCGCTCCCGGGCGACCGGCACCAGGCCTGGTGCAACCCGCCCGGCCGGGCCCTGGGCAGGCCGCCGGGCGACCGGACGGGCGACCCGCTCGTGGACGCGTACCTGTGGATCAAGCGGCCCGGCGAGTCCGACGGCACCTGCCGCGGCGGCCCGCACGCCGGCGAGTGGTGGCCGGACTACGCCCTCGGCCTGGCCCGCCGCGCCCGGCAGTGAACCGCGCGCAGACGCGCGAACGCCCCCGGCCGCTCGGCCGGGGGCGCTCCTCGACGTCAGGGGTGGTGCGGTCAGCCCTCGGCGAGGTGCCGTTCCACCGTCTCCACCTTGGAGGTCATGCCGTCGCTGACGCCGGGCCGGATGTCGGCCTTGAGGATGAAGGAGACCCGGGGCGCCCGTGCCTCCACCGCGGCCACCGCGCGCCGGACCACGTCCATCACCTCGTCCCACTCGCCCTCGACGGTGGTGAACATCGCGTCGGTGCGGTTGGGCAACCCGGACTCGCGTACGACGCGGACCGCGTCGGCGACGTACTCCCCGACCTCTTCGCCGACCCCCAGCGGGGTCACCGAGAACGCGACGATCATGCCTGGGCCGCCTGGCGGGCGCGGGCGGCCACGACGCTGTCGGCCTCGTCGCGCTTGAGCAGCTTGTCGCCGTACAGCCCGCCGAAGGGCAGCAGCGCGAGGACGAAGAACAGGGCGACCTTCTTCACGGGCCACTTCGCCTTGTTCCACACGTCGAGCAGGAACACCGCGTAGATCACGAACAGGATGCCGTGCAGGATGCCGAGCGGCATCATCAGGAAGTCGATGTCCGAGATCCGGCTCAGCAGCGAGCCGAAGATCAGCAGGGCCGGGAACGACAGGGCCTCCGGGACGGAGATGAGGCGCAGTCGGTGCAGGGCGGAAGCGGTCTTGATGTCCACGTGGAACCTTCGGGGCTGGCGGCCGGGGGTCCGTTCCAGTGTCTCAGCCGCTGCGGAGGATCTTCCCGCGGGTCCCCGGGCCGTGCCGGAGTGTGGCGTATATCGGCCACAGGGCCCTGTTCGCCCCCGCCCGCTGCGGATACCTTCTTTTCCGTGGCTCAGTTCCGACTCCAAGGCAGCAAGGTGCTCGCCGTCGACCTGACCGGTGACGCCGTGAAAGCGAAGAACGGCGCCATGGTCGCGTACGACGGCCAGATGGCCTTCAAGAAGATGACCGGCGGCGGCGAAGGCCTCCGCGGGATGGTGACGCGCCGGCTGACCGGCGAACAGATGACGGTGATGGAGGTGCAGGGGCACGGCACCTGCTACTTCGCGGACCGCGCGAGCGAGATCAACCTCGTCGACCTGCGCGGCGACAAGCTCTACGTCGAGTCCAGCAACCTGCTGTGCACCGACGCGGGCCTGCGCACCGGTACGACGTTCACGGGCCTGCGCGGCGCCTCGACGGGCAACGGGCTCTTCACCACGACCGTCGAGGGCTCCGGCCAGGCGGCGATCGTGTCCGACGGCCCGGCGGTGGTGCTGCGCGTCAGCGCCCAGTACCCGCTCTCGGTGGACCCGGGCGCGTACATCGCGCACACCGGGAACCTGCGGCAGTCCTTCCAGTCCGGGGTGAACTTCCGCACCCTGATCGGCGAGGGCTCCGGCGAGGCCTTCCAGATCCGCTTCGAGGGCGAGGGCCTGGTCTACGTGCAGCCCAGCGAGCGCAACACCATCGGGGGCGACGTCTGATGCCGTTCCGCGAGATCAACTCGAAGATGGTCGAGGCCCAGGTGGTCCCGGGCCAGAAGATGTACAGCCAGCGCGGCGCCATGCTGGCCTACCGCGGCGAGGTGTCCTTCACGCCCAGCCTGACCGGGGGTCAGGGCGGCGTGATGGGCATGATCGGACGCCGGGTGGCGAACGAGCAGACCCCGCTGATGACGGTCGAGGGCAGCGGCACGGTGATGTTCGGCCACGGCGGCCACCACATCCAGGTGATCAACCTGTCCGGCGAGACCCTGCACGTGGAGGCCGACCGGCTGCTCGCGTTCGACGGCACCCTCCAGCAGGGCACGATGTTCATGGGCTCGCAGGGCGGGGTCATGGGCATGGTGCGCGGCCAGGTGACCGGCCAGGGCCTGTTCACGACCACTCTGAAGGGCCACGGCGCGGTCGCCGTGATGGCCCACGGCGGGGTCATCGAGCTCCCCATCACCCCGAACCGGCCGGTCCACGTCGACCCGCAGGCGTACGTGGCCCACCACGGGGACGTCAGGAACAAGCTCTCCACCGCGCTGGGCTGGCGGGACATGGTGGGGCGCGGCTCGGGCGAGGCGTTCCAGCTGGAGCTGTCCGGCCAGGGCGCGGTGTACGTACAGGCCTCGGAGGAGAAGCTGTGAACTTTGGTCCCGTGACCGGCGGACCGGGCGGCCCGACGGTCTTCGACCCGTACACCCTGCCCTCCGACGACAACGTGAACCCGTACACCTTCTGCGTGGAGCTCAAGGGCAGCCAGTGGTTCCTGCAGAAGGGCAAGATGATCTCGTACTACGGGAGCATCGAGTTCAACGGCATCGGCCACGGCCGTTTCGACCGGCTGCTGCGCACGAGCTTCCACTCGCCGCTGCACGCGAGCGACTGGGTGGTGGCCGAGGGGCAGGGCAAGATGCTGCTCGCCGACCGGGCCTTCGACGTGAACTCGTACGACCTGGAGAACGGCAACCTGACGATCCGCTCGGGGAACCTGCTGGCGTACCAGCCCACGCTCGCGCTGAAGCAGTCGATCGTGCCGGGGTTCCTGACCTTGATCGGAACCGGGAAGTTCGTGGCGGCGTCCAACGGACCGGTGGTGTTCATGGAACCGCCGCTGCGTGTGGATCCGCAGGCGCTGGTGGGGTGGGCCGACTGCCCCTCTCCGTGCCACCACTACGACCACGGCTACATGTCGGGCGTGATGGGCGGGATCCGCTCGCTGACGGGCCTCGGCGGCGCGTCGGGCGAGGAGCACCAGTTCGAGTTCGTGGGGGCGGGAACGGTGCTGTTGCAGTCCTCGGAGATGCTGATGGCGGAGCAGGCGGTCGGCACGGTCGGCGCCGGCGCGGCCACCGGCGGCGCTCAGGGCGTTCCGGGCGCCGGGCACGGTGCGCAGGGCCAGGTGGGCATGCCCCGTATGCCGGGACAGCTGGGTGATCTGCAGCGACGCTTCGGGCTGTGACCTTCCGCAGATCTTCCTATTTTTGTACGTAATTCAACTTCTTAGGTAGAGTTCATTCATGGAGACCATGGAGACCGAGACGGCCACCCGCTGGCTAACCGATGCCGAACAGTGCGCCTGGCGCACCCACCTGGACGTCAGCAGACTGCTGATGCACCAGCTGGAAAAGGATCTCCAGCCCTTCGGACTCACCAACAACGACTACGAGATCCTGGTGAACCTCTCGGAGTCGGACGCCCACCGGATGCGGATGAGCGACCTGGCCACCGCCACGCTCCAGTCGAAGAGCCGGCTGTCGCACCAGATCACCCGAATGGAGGCGGCCGGCCTGGTCCGCCGGGTGAACTGCGAGTCCGACCGCCGGGGCCTGTACGCGGTCCTGACGGACGAGGGCATGGAGACGATGCGCAAGGTCGCCCCGCACCACGTGGCGTCCGTGCGCGAGCACTTCATCGACCTGCTGTCCCCGGCCGCCCTCGCGGCCCTGCGCGAGTCGCTGGGCCCGGTCGCGGAACACCTGCGGGGCACCCGCGGCAAGATCTGAGCCGCGGGCGCGCCCCGGCGCGCCGTGCCCGGCGGACGGCCGGACAATGGGCGGTGTTCGCTCACCGCCGGCCGTCCGCCGCGCAGCCGTAAGCGCCTCGGCCGGCCCGAGGAGGTCCAGCCCATGAAACGCAACCTGTACGTTTCCGCGGCCGCGTCCGTCGTCCTGATGGCGGGAGGTCCGGTGGCGGCCGCCTCGGCGGCGTCCGCCGACACGTCGAGATCCGTTCCCGCGTCCACCGCCGCCGCCCGCGCGGACGTCGACGCGGAAGGGGCCGCCGCGGCCGCCCTCAAGCACTTCCCGGGCGTCGTCGAGTCCCTCGACAAGGACGGCGCGATCTGGCACGTCAACGTGATCGGGAAGGACGGCGTCACCAACGCCGAGCTGGAGGTCTCCGCCACCGGCGCGGTCAAGGAACGCAACAAGGACCGGGACGACAACAGCTCCGAGAACGCGCGCCTGAGCGGGGCGAAGGTCACCGCCGCCGCGGCGGTCAAGGCCGCCCTCGCCGCGCACCCGGGCACGGTCCTGTCCGTCGACTGGGACGACGACGACGACAACGGGGCCGCCCCGCACTGGAACGTCGAGGTCAAGACCAAGGACGGCAAGACCGCGAACTTCGACGTGAACGCCACGAACGGCAAGGTCACGGCCTCGTCGGACGACGGCGACAACGACAACGACAGCGACGACGGCCAGGGTGACAACGACGGCGACGGCTACGGGAACAACTGAGGCCCCGCAGCACGGCCGCGGGGCGGATGAGGGCGCCCGCACGGCACCCCCACCCGCCCCGCCGGCCGCTCAGCCCTCCGTGAGGCTGTCGAGGAGCGCGTCGGCGGCCGCGTACGGATCCAGCTCACCCTCCGCCACCTTGCGGGCCAGCGCGTCGAGCCGGGCGTCACCGTGCAGGTCGGCCAGCCGGGCCCGCAGCGCGGTGATCGCGATCGTCTCGACCTCCCGGGCCGCCCGCGCGGCCCGGCGCTCGGCCAGCACCCCGCGCTCGTCCATCCACGCCCGGTGCTTCTCCAGGGCCTCGACCAGTTCGTCGATGCCCTGGCCGCGGGCCGCGACCGTCTTGACGATCGGCGGCCGCCAGTCGTCCCGGCCGCGGGCCTCGCCCAGGCCCAGCATGTGGTTCAGCTCCCGGGCCGTCGCGTCCGCGCCGTCCCGGTCGGCCTTGTTCACCACGTACACGTCGCCGATCTCCAGGATCCCGGCCTTCGCGGCCTGGATCCCGTCGCCCATTCCGGGCGCGAGCAGCACCACCGAGGTGTCGGCCTGCGAGGCGATCTCCACCTCCGACTGCCCGACCCCGACCGTCTCGACCAGGATCACCTCGCAGCCGGCCGCGTCCAGCACCCGGATCGCCTGCGGGGCGGCCCAGGCCAGGCCCCCCAGGTGCCCCCGGGTGGCCATGGAGCGGATGTACACGCCCGGGTCGGAGGCGTGGTCCGACATCCTGACCCGGTCGCCGAGCAGCGCCCCGCCCGAGAAGGGCGAGGACGGGTCCACGGCGAGCACCCCGACCCGCTTGCCGGCCTTGCGGTAGGCCGACACGAGGGCCGAGGTCGACGTCGACTTGCCGACGCCGGGCGAACCGGTCAGGCCGACCACGTACGCTCCGCCGGTCAGCGGGGCCAGGGCGGCCATGACCTCGCGCAGGTGCGGGGACGCCCCCTCGACCAGTGAGATCAGCCGGGCCACCGCCCGCGGCCGGCCCTCGCGGGCCTGTGCCACCAGCGTGGGGACGTCCACCGTCGCCATCCGGGCACCTACGCCTTCGGGACGCGGATCACGAGGGCGTCGCCCTGCCCGCCGCCGCCGCACAGCGCTGCGGCGCCGACACCGCCGCCGCGCCGCTTGAGCTCCAGCGCCAGGTGCAGCACCACGCGGGCGCCGGACATGCCGATCGGGTGCCCCAGGGCAATGGCGCCACCGTTGACGTTCACCTTTTCCGGGGTCACGCCGAGGTCCTTCATTGACTGCACGGCGACCGCCGCGAAGGCCTCGTTGATCTCGATCAGGTCCAGGTCGGCGACCTCCAGGCCCTCCTTCTTCAGGGCGTGGGCGATCGCGTTCGACGGCTGCGACTGGAGCGAGTTGTCCGGACCGGCCACGTTGCCGTGGGCGCCGATCTCGGCGATCCACTCCAGGCCGAGCTCCTCCGCCTTCGCCTTGCTCATCACGACCACGGCGGCGGCGCCGTCGCTGATCTGCGAGGAGGTGCCGGCGGTGATGGTGCCGTCCTTCGCGAACGCCGGGCGCAGCTTGCCGAGGGACTCCGCCGTGGTCTCGGGGCGGATGCCCTCGTCGGCGGAGAACAGCACCGGGTCGCCCTTGCGCTGCGGGATCTCGACCGGGGTGATCTCGGCCTCGAAGATCCCGTTCTTCTGCGCGGCGGCGGCGCGCTGGTGGGAGGCGGCCGCGAACTCGTCCTGCGGGGCCCGCTCGATGCCCAGGCGGGTGTTGTGCTTCTCGGTGGACTCGCCCATCGCGATGTTCTCGAAGGCGTCGGTGAGGCCGTCGTAGGCCATCGCGTCGAGCATCTCGATGGCGCCGTACTTGAAGCCCTCGCGGGACTTCGGCAGCAGGTGCGGGGCGTTGGTCATCGACTCCTGGCCGCCCGCGACCACGACGTCGAACTCACCGGCGCGGATGAGCTGGTCGGCGAGCGCGATGGCGTCGAGACCCGACAGGCAGACCTTGTTGATCGTCAGCGCCGGGACGTTCATGGGGATGCCCGCCTTGACGGCGGCCTGGCGGGCGGGGATCTGGCCCGCGCCGGCCTGGAGCACCTGGCCCATGATCACGTACTGGACCTGGTCACCGGAGATCCCGGCCCGTTCCAGCGCGGACTTGATGGCGAATCCGCCGAGGTCGGCGCCCGAGAAGGACTTCAGCGAGCCGAGCAGACGCCCCATGGGCGTGCGGGCCCCGGCGACGATCACTGAAGTGGTGTTGTTCGTTCCGGACATGAGGCACAGCCCCTTGGATGAGGAGTGAACGAGGGTTTACCTGAATGTACTGAGCAGTACCCGCGCAGTCACCCGGCAGTCGGTGTGATCGCTGGCACGTTGCGTAACCACCCTCCGCGGCGGTGCACTGGTCCCATGCTGACAAGGATCGACCACATCGGGATCGCCTGCTTCGACCTCGACAAGACCGTCGAGTTCTACCGCGCCACGTACGGATTCGAGGTGTTCCACACCGAGGTCAACGAGGAACAGGGCGTCCGCGAGGCCATGCTCAAGATCAACGAGACCTCCGACGGCGGGGCCTCCTACCTCCAGCTCCTGGAGCCCACCCGCGAGGACTCCGCGGTCGGCAAGTGGCTGGCCAAGAACGGCGAGGGCGTCCACCACATCGCCTTCGGCACCGCCGACGTCGACGGCGACGCCGAAGCCATCCGCGGCAAGGGCGTCCGCGTCCTCTACGACCAGCCCCGCATCGGCTCCATGGGCTCCCGGATCACCTTCCTCCACCCCAAGGACTGCCACGGAGTCCTCACCGAACTGGTCACCTCCAACCCGGAGCACTGATGCCCCGATTCCCCGGCCGGTAGAGTGGCCATGGCTCGGCCGGGGTTCGGTGCGGAGACGGGGTCGGGGCCTGTGACCCCTGCCCCGGTATCTGACACCATTCCCCGGGGGCGTCGTTCAGCGGGCGAGCGATGCTCATTTGGACATGAGCTTGCGACCAGGGGACGGATGGGACCGCGCTGTGCGGGGCTACGAAAGCCAGGAGAGCCATCAGGCCGAGGCCGATCACCTCTCGCGCTTCGAGGCCGAGATGGAGCGGCTGAAGAAGGAACGCGGGAAGGCCGTCCAGCACGCGGAAGACCTGGGCTACCAGGTCGAGGTGCTGCGCGCCAAGCTCCATGAGGTACGCCGCAATCTCGCGTCCCGCCCTGCCTACGACGGCGCGGACATGGGCTACCAGGCGGAGCAGCTGCTCCGCAATGCCCAGATCCAGGCCGACCAGATGCGCTCCGACGCCGAGCGCGAGCTGCGCGACGCCCGGGCGCAGACCCAGCGGATCCTCCAGGAACACGCCGAGCACCAGGCGCGCCTCCAGGCCGAGCTGCACTCCGAGGCCGTCAACCGCCGCCAGCGCCTGGACCAGGAGCTCAACGAGCGCCGCCAGACCGTCGAGGCGCACGTCAACGAGAACGTCGCCTGGGCCGAGCAGCTGCGCGCCCGTACGGAGTCCCAGGCCCGCCGGCTCATGGACGAGTCCCGCGCCGAGGCCGAGCAGGCGCTGAACGCCGCCCGCGCCGAGGCCGCCCGCACCGTCGAGGAGGCCCGCCGCCGGCTCGCCTCCGACGCCGAGGCCGCCCGCGGCGAGGCCGAGTCGACCCTGCTGCGCGCCCGCAAGGAGGCCGAGCGGCTGCTGGCCGCCGCCTCCGCACAGGCCCAGGAGGCCACCGAGCACGCGGAACGGCTCCGGAGCAGCACCACCGCCGAGGCCGAGCAGACCCGGCAGCAGACCATGGACCTCGGCCGGGTGGCCGAGGCCCGGGTGCAGGAGGCCGACGGGGCGCTGCGCACGGCCCGCGCGGAGGCGGAGACCCTCCTCGCCGACGCCAAGGAGAGCGCCGCCCGGCAGCTCGCCTCGGCCGAGTCCGTCAACGAGCAGCGCACCCGGACCGCCAAGGAGCAGGTCGCCCGGCTGGTCGGCGAGGCCACCAAGGAGGCCGAGGTCCTCAAGGCCGAGGCCGAGCAGGCGCTGGCCGACGCCCGCGCCGAGGCGGAGCGGCTGCGCACCGAGGCCGGCGAGCAGGCCCGTACGGCCGCCGCCGAGGACACCGCGGCGCAGCTGGCGAAGGCCGCGCGCACCGCCGAGGACGTACTGAACAAGGCCTCGGAGGACGCCCGGGCCACCACCCGTGCCGCCTCCGAGGAGGCCGAACGGATCCGCCGCGAGGCGGAGTCCGAGGCCGACCGGCTGCGCCTCCAGGCGGCGGCCACGGCCGACGAGCTCAAGGGCGCCGCCAAGGACGACACCGAGGAGTACCGGGCCCGTACGGTCGAGCTCCAGGGAGAGGCCCGCCGGCTGCGCGGCGAGGCCGAGCAGCTGCGCGCGGAGGCCGTCGCCGAGGGCGAACGGATCCGCGGGGAGGCCCGCCGCGAGGCGGTCCAGCAGATCGAGGAGGCGGCCCGCACCGCCGAGGAACTCCTCGGCAAGGCCAAGTCGGACGCGGACGAACTGCGCGGCGGGGCCACCGCCGAGAGCGAGCGGGTCCGCGCCGAGGCCGTGGAGCGCGCCACCACCCTGCGCCGGCAGGCCGAGGAGACCCTGGAGCGCACCCGCGCCGAGGCCGAGCGGCTGCGCGCCGAGGCCGAGGAGCAGGCGCAGGCCCTGGCCGCCGAGGCGGACGCGGCGGCCCGTGCCCGGCGCGAGGAGACCGAGCAGGCCATCGCCGCGAAGCGCGCGGAGGCGGACGAGGAGCTCGTCCGGCTCCACACGGACGCCGAGGCCCGCCTCACCGCGTCCGAGCAGACGCTGCGCGACGCCCGCGCCGCGGCGGAGAACATCCGCAAGGAGACCACCGAGGAGAACGACCGGCTGCGCGCCGAGTCGGCGGAGCGGATCCGCACCCTCCAGGCCCAGTCCCAGGCGGAGGCCGACCAGCTGCGCACGGACGCGGCGGAGGACGCCGGACGGGTCCGCGCGGAGGCCGAGCAGGTCTCGGTACGGCTGCGCGGCGAGGCCGAGGCCGAGGCCGAGCGGGTGCGCGGCGAGGCGCAGGAGACCGCGGACCGGCTGCGCGCCGAGGCCAAGGCGGCCGCGGAGCGGGTCGCGGCGGAGGCCGCGGAGGCCCTGTCCGCCGCCCAGGAGGAGGCCGCCCGGCGGCGCCGGGAGGCCGAGGAGACCCTGTCGGCGGCCCGTACGGACGCCGGCAACGAGCGGGCCCAGGCCCGTGAGCAGAGCGAGGAACTCCTCGCGCAGGCCCGCAAGCGCTCCGAGGAGGCCACCGCCGAGGCGGTCTGGCTGACGGAGGAGGCCGAGCGGCGCGCGTCCGAGGTGGTCGCGGCGGCCGAGGCCACCGCCCAGCAGGTACGGGACTCCGTGGCCGGGCTGCACGAGCAGGCCGAGGAGGAGATCGCCGGGCTGCGCAGCGCCGCCGAGCACGCGGCGGAGCGTACGCGCACCGAGGCGGAGGAGGAGTCGGACCGGGTCCGCGCCGACGCCCGGGCGGAGCGCGAGCGCGCGGCCGAGGACGCGGCCCGCGTCCGCAGCGAGGCCCGCGTCGAGACGGACGCGGCGAAGGCCCTCGCGGAGCGCACGGTCGGCGACGCGATCGCCGAGGCGGAGCAGCTGCGCACGGACACCGCGGAGTACGCGCAGCGGGTGCGCACCGAGGCGACGGACGCCCTGGCGGCCTCGGAGCGCGACGCGGCCCGCACCCGGGCGGACGCCCGGGACGACGCGAACCGGATCCGCGGCGAGGCGGCGGAATCCCTGGAGGCGTCCCGCACCGAGGGCGCCCGGATCGTCGCCGAGGCGACCGCGGAGGCCGAGCGCCTCACCGAGGAGACCCTGGCGGCGAACGCCCTCACGGTCGGCGAGGCCACGGCGGAGGCGGAGCGGCTGACCGCGGAGGCGCTGGCCGCCGCGGAGGCGACCCGCGCCGAGGCGGCGAACACGCTGGACGAGGCCCGTACCGAGGCCGGCCGGCTGCGTACCGAGGCCGCCGAGCAGGCGGACCACCTCATCACCGGGGCGACGGCGGAGGCCGAGCGCCTCACCGAGGAGGTCCGCGCCGCCAACGAGGCCACGGTCGGCGAGGCCACCGCGAAGGCGGAGCGGCTCACCGCCCAGGCGGCCGAGACCCTGGCGGCGGCCGAGCGGGATTCGACGCGGATCCTGGTGGACGCCCGCGCCGAGGGCGACCGGCTGGTCGAGGAGACCCGCGCGGCCAACGAGGCCACCGTCGGCGAGGCCGCGGCCGAGGCCGAGCGGCTGCGCGCCGAGGCGGCGTCGGCCCTGGACGAGGCCCGCGCGGAGGGCGGCCGGATCATCGGCGAGGCCACCGCGGAGGCCGACCGCGTCACGGTCGCGGCGAACGAGACCCTGGCCGGCGCGGAGCGGGACGCCGAGCAGACGCTCGACGAGGCCCGTACCGAGGCGGGACGGCTCCGCACGGAGGCCGCCGAGCAGGCGGACCGGCTCATCACCGAGGCGGCGTCGGAGGCGGAGAAGCTCACGGAGCGGACCCGCAAGGACAACGAACGCACCGTCGGCGAGGCGCAGACCGAAGCGGAGCGGCTGCGCGCGGAGGCGGCGGAGGCGCTGTCCTCGGCGCAGGAGCACGCGACCCGTACCCGGGCGGAGGCCGAGCGGGTCAAGGCGGAGGCCGCGGCCGCGGCCGAGCGCACCCGCGCGGAGGCCCGTACGGAGTCCGAGCGGCTGCTGGACGAGGCCCGGGAGGCGGCCAACAAGCGGCGCAGCGAGGCCGCGGAGCAGGTCGACCGGCTCATCACGGAGGCCTCGGCGGAGGCGGAGAAGCTCACCTCCGACGCCGGCCGGCAGGCCCTGGCCGCCACCACGGCGGCCGAGGAGCAGGCGGACGCGATGGTCGACGCGGCGCGCAAGGAGGCGGCGCGGATCACCTCGGAGGCGACCGTCGAGGGCAACTCCACGGTGGAGAAGGCCCGTACGGACGCGAACGAGCTGCTGGTGGGGGCGCGTACGGACGCCGCCGCCATAAGGGAGCGGGCGGAGGAGCTGCGCTCCCGGGTCGAGTCCGAGGTCGAGGAACTGCACGAGCGGGCCCGCCGGGAGTCGGCGGAGCAGATGAAGTCGGCCGGCGAGCGCGTCGACAAGCTGGTGCGGGCGGCGACCGAGCAGAGCGTCGAGGCCGAGGCGAAGGCCAAGGCCATGGTGTCGGACGCGAGCAGCGAGGCCGGCAAGGTCCGGATCGCGGCGGTGCGCAAGGCGGAGGCGCTGCTCAAGGAGGCCGAGACGAAGAAGGCCGAGCTCACGCGGGAGGCCGAGAAGACCCTCGCCGAGGCGCGTGCGGAGGCGGAGCGGCTGGTCGAGGAGGGCCGCCGCGAGCTGGAGGTCCTGGTGCGCAGGCGCGAGGACATTCAGGCGGAGATCTCCCGTGTCCAGGACGTTCTTGAGGCGTTGGAATCATTCGAGGCGCCTTCGGGTGGCGGAAAGCCCCTGATCGGCGGCCAGGGCGCGGGGGGCGTGAAGGCCGGCGCAACAGCGGGTTCCACTCGTTCGGGTGGTAAGGCGTCAGAGGGCTAGTCAGAACGTATGGATGTGTGCTTCTGATGAAGGTTCAGGCGGACGAGTGACAAGCATTCTGTCGCCTTGCCACTCAAAAGGGGTGTCATTGTCCAGGGCAAACGCGGATTGACTCGATGACACGCCGCCCGGGCGCCTAGGATTCCCCTTAACACCTCACGTAGCACCTCATCGGTCTCATTCGACAGGAACCCCATGAGCGACACTTCCTCCCCCTTCGGCTTCGAGCTCGTGCGGCGTGGTTACGACCGCGGTCAGGTGGACGACCGCATTACCAAGCTGGTCTCCGACCGCGACAGCGCACTGGGACGTATCAACTCTCTGGAAAAGCGGATCGAGGAGCTGCACCTCGAGACGCAGAACGCCCAGGCCCAGGTGAGCGACGCCGAGCCGTCGTACGCCGGCCTCGGCGCCCGGGTCGAGAAGATCCTGCGGCTGGCCGAGGAGGAGGCGAAGGACCTGCGCGAGGAGGCCCGTCGCGCGGCGGAGCAGCACCGGGAGCTGGCCGAGTCGGCGGCCCAGCAGGTGCGCAACGACGCCGAGTCCTTCGCGGCGGACCGCAAGTCGAAGGCGGAGGACGAGGGCGTCCGCATCGTCGAGAAGGCCAAGGGTGACGCCTCCACCCTGCGTGCGGAGGCGCAGAAGGACGCGGCCTCCAAGCGCGAGGAGGCCGACGCGCTGTTCGAGGAGACCCGCGCCAAGGCCGCCCAGGCCGCCGCGGACTTCGAGACCAACCTGGCCAAGCGCCGCGAGCAGTCGGAGCGCGACCTGGCCTCGCGTCAGCAGAAGGCCGAAAAGCGTCTGGCGGAGATCGAGCACCGCGCGGAGCAGCTGCGCCTGGAAGCCGAGAAGCTCCGTACGGACGCCGAACGCCGGGCCCGCCAGACCGTGGAGACCGCGCAGCGCCAGGCCGAGGACATCGTCGCCGACGCCAACGCCAAGGCCGACCGGATCCGCAGCGAGTCCGAGCGCGAGCTGGCGGCGCTCACCAACCGCCGCGACTCCATCAACGCGCAGCTGACCAACGTCCGCGAGATGCTGGCGACGCTGACGGGAGCGGCCGTCGCGGCCGCGGGTTCCCCGATCGACGACGAGCCGGTGACCCGTGGTGTCCCGGCCCAGCAGAGCCGGTAGGGCGGTCCGCCGAAGGGCGCCTGGTACTCGCTGGTAGCGAAAGTATGATTCCGTGGGCCGTGCGTCACCCTTTCGAGGTGGCGCACGGCCCTTCGGCGTTCTAGCGTGTCGGCATGATCGAGCTCGAGGGCCTTACCAAACGATTCGGCGCGAAGACCGCCGTGGACCACCTCAGCTTCCAGGTCAAACCGGGGGTGGTGACCGGCTTCCTCGGCCCCAACGGGGCCGGGAAGTCCACGACCATGCGCATGATGCTCGACCTCGACAACCCGACCAGCGGGACGGTCAGGATCGACGGCAAGCACTACCGGGACCTGCCGGAGCCGCTGAAGTACATCGGAGCGCTGCTGGACGCGAAAGCCATGAACGGCGCGCGCAGCGCGTACAACAACCTTCTCTGCCTCGCCCAGTCGAACCGGATCCCGGAGAGCCGGGTGGCCGAGGTGCTGGACCTGGTCGGACTGACGGCCGTGGCCAAGAAGAAGTCGAAAGGATTTTCGCTCGGGATGGGGCAGAGGCTGGGAATCGCCTCCGCACTGCTCGGGGATCCGGAGATCCTCATGTTCGACGAACCCGTCAATGGTCTGGACCCGGAGGGAATTCTCTGGATCCGCAATCTCATGAAGGGTCTGGCCGCCGAAGGCCGGACGATCTTCGTCTCCTCTCACCTGATGAGCGAAATGGCCCTGACCGCAGACCATTTGGTGGTCATCGGGCAGGGAAAGCTGCTCGCCGACTTGTCGATGGCCGATTTCATCCAGCAGAACTCGCGGAGTTTCGTACGGCTGCGCTCTCCGCAGCAGGAACGGCTCAAGGACGTCCTGCACGAGGCCGGGATCACCGCGGTCAGCGTGCCGGCCACCGGCGCGCTGGAGATCGACGGCGTGGGGCCGGAGCGGCTCGGCGAACTGGCCGCCCAGCACCAGATCGTGCTGCACGAACTCAGCCCGCAACGGGCTTCACTGGAGGAAGCGTTCATGCGCATGACGGCGGACTCCGTCGAGTACCACGCCCACGCTCCGGGGGTGCCCGGTCCGCCGGCGCCCCAGGCCGTGGGCCCGGCGGACGCCCCCGCCTGGGGCGCCGGCTACGACGCGATGCGCAAGGACGGCGAGTGATCATGGCTTTCTCCGCAGTCCTCCGCTCCGAGTGGACCAAGATCCGTACGGTCGCCTCCACCACGTGGACCCTGGCCTCCGCGCTCGTCGTCACGGTGGGCATCAGCGCCGCGCTGTGCGCGCTGTTCAACTCCACCTTCGACGACATGCCGAAGGAACAGCAGATCACCTTCGACCCCACCCTCGCGAGCTTCGCGGGCATGACCCTCGGGCAGCTCGCGATGATCGTGTTCGGCGTCCTGGTGGTCGGCAGCGAGTACAGCTCGGGCATGATCCGCACCTCGCTGGCCGCCGTGCCGGGCCGGGCGGGCTTCCTGTTCGGCAAGCTCACCGTCGCGACGGCGCTCGCGCTGGTCGTGGGCCTGCTGACCAGCTTCCTCTCGTTCTTCCTGGGCCAGGCCATCCTGGGCGACCGCAGCATCGGCATCGGCGAGGACAACGTCCTGCGGGCGGTGATCGGCGCCGGGCTCTACATGGCGCTGATCGCGCTCTTCTCGATGGGCGTGACCACGATCCTGCGCAGCCAGATGCTGGCGCTCGGCATCCTGATGCCGTTCTTCTTCCTGGTCTCGACCATCCTCGGGGCCGTCGAGACCACCCGGAAGGTGGCCCAGTACTTCCCGGACCAGGCCGGCTCCAAGATCATGCAGGTCGTGCCGGGCGCCATGGACAGCGCCGAAACGCCGTACGGCCCGTGGGGCGGCCTCGGGATCATGCTCCTGTGGGTGCTGGCAGCGGTACTCGGCGGCTACCTGGTGCTGAAGAAGCGCGACGCGTGACGGAGGGGTGAGACGGGGCGTCCGTCGCAGGACGGACGCCCCAGGTACTACGGGTCATCCCCGGGTCGGATCTCAGGGGCAGCTCAGGGATCCGGCCCGGGTGGGAACCGACGTACGCTCGATATCCTCTTAAGGGTTATACGGACGAGAGCCTTCCGGGCCTGGCAAGGGGCAGCACGATGATCGAGGCAGTCGGCCTGACCAAGCGCTTCGGCGCGAAGACCGCCGTCGACCAGCTGTCCTTCCAGGTCAGGCCGGGTCACGTCACCGGTTTCCTGGGGCCCAACGGCTCCGGGAAGTCCACCACCATGCGCATGATCGTCGGTCTCGACCGGCCCACCTCGGGCCACGTCACGATCAACGGCATGCCCTTCCGGCAGCTGCCGAACGCCCAGCGGCACGTCGGCGCCCTCCTCGACGCCAAGGCCGTGCACGGCGGCCGCAAGGCCCGCACCCACCTGCTGTCCGTCGCCCAGCTCTCCGGGATCCCCGAGAAGCGGGTCGACGAGGTACTGGGCGTGGTCGGCCTCCAGGACGTGGCCCGGCAGCGCACCAAGGGCTTCTCCCTCGGCATGGGCCAGCGGCTCGGCATCGCGACCGCCCTCCTGGGCGACCCCCAGGTGCTGCTCTTCGACGAGCCGGTCAACGGCCTCGACCCCGAGGGCATCCTCTGGGTCCGCAACCTGATGCGGCAGCTCGCCGCGGAGGGCCGCACCGTCTTCGTCTCCTCGCACCTCATGAGCGAGATGGCGCTGACCGCCGACCACCTGATCGTGATCGGCCGGGGCCGGCTGCTGGCCGACATGAGCACCCAGGACTTCATCACGCACAACTCGGCCGGATTCGCACGGGTCCGTCCCGCCGGGGACCGGCCCGACGGCCGCGTCGTCCTCGCCGCCGCCCTCGCCAAGGCGGGCGGCCGGGTCCTCCAGGAGAACGGCGGGACCCTGCGGGTCACCGGCCTGGACCTCCCCCGCATCAGCGACCTCGCCCACGAGGCCGGGGTACGGCTGTGGGAGCTGTCCCCGCACCGGGCCTCGCTGGAGGAGGCCTACATGCGGATGACCCAGTCCTCGCTGGAGTACACCTCCACCGACGACCCCCGCGCCGAGCTGTGGGAGCCCGAACCGCTGACCGTCCCGGACTGGGAGGAGGAGGCGGCTCCCGAGGTCCCGACGGAGACCGCGGCGAGCTTCTTCGCTCCCCCGCCCCCCGCGGCGGGCGCCCGGCCCTTCCTGATGCCCGGCAGCGCCGCCGACCTCGCCCCCGCCGCACGGCGGACCGGGACGGACCCCGCCGGGAACACCGAGCAGACCGCGAGCACCGAGAGCACCTCCGAGGACCCCAGATGACCGGCCGCCCCGCACCGACCGCGACCTACACCTCGCCGATGCCCACGCCGCGGCCGCACCTGGGCCACGCGCTGGCCTCGGAGTGGACCAAGCTGACCTCCGTGCGCTCCACCCTGTGGACGCTCGGCTCGCTCGTGGCCCTGGTGGTCGGCGTCGGCCTGCTGGCCATCGTCCAGACCCGGTCCGCGGACTACATGACGATCCCGTACACGGGGCCGGCGCTCTTCGGCCTGATGGTCGGCCAGGTCGCCGTGATCGTGCTCGGCGTGCTGACGATCACCTCCGAGTACGGCACCGGACTGGTCCGCACCACCTTCACCGCCGCCCCCGAACGGCTGCGGGTGCTGACCGCGAAGTACCTCGTCTTCGGCGCCGTGTCCTTCGGCGTCACCGTCGGCTCGGTGGCCGTGGTCGGCTTCTCCGCCGCCCTCCTGCACAACGGGCAGGCCGCCGGACCCCACTACGCCGCGGAGTGGGCGGGCGCACTGGCCGGCTGTTTCTACGTCATGCTGCTGGGCGTCCTGTCGCTGGCCGTCGGGGCCCTGGTGCGGCACTCCGCGGGCGGCATCGCCGTCATGCTGGGCGTGGTCACCCTGCCGCCCGTGCTCGGCACGATACTGAGCGTCTGGCCCGCCACCGAGGCCATCGGCCGGGCCGTCACCCGCTTCAACGCACCCGTCGCGCTCGTCCAGCTCTTCGGGGTGGCGGACGACGCGACCGTGGAGGGCTCGGCGATGCCCGGCGACTGGGCGCAGCTGCTGCTGCTCGTCACGGTGACGGCGATCGCCGTGGCCGCCTCGTACGTCGTGGTGCGGCGCCGGGACGTCTGACGCCGCGTCCCGTCAGTACTTGGGGGCGTTCCGGGACCGCTGCACCTTGGAGGTGCGGCGGTCCTTCGCGTTCCAGCAGGCCTTGTGCCAGTGCCGCCGGTCGTCCACCCCGCCGTACTCGGGCCAGGCCACGAGGTGCGGGGTGCCCGAGGGGATCTCCTGGTCGCAGCCGGGGCAGCGGTAGCGCTTCCCCGCCGCGCTGGCGCCCGCGACGTGCCGGACCTTCCACTCCTCGCCCTGGTACTCCTCGGTCCGCTCCAGCCCGTACCGGTCGAGGCCGGTGTGGGGTCGTTCGTCCGGAGTCTCGCCGCCCCTGGGGCGGTTGTGGCGCGGTGACACGTATACCTCACGAAAGGGCGGGCGGCAGTGACTTTCTCCCAGACTACGCGCAGCGAGCCGGGGTACCCGCAGGGTGTCCGAGGAAGGCCGACCGGCATCGGCGGACCGACCCGACAATCTCAATAACTTTCCCGTCAGGCCGTGCCTTTGGCACGTGTCAGACGTTGTTGCCAGCAGACGTTGATGCCATCAACGAGTCGGTCCGCCTGGGGGAGGCCGCGTCAGCCGCGAGGAGGATGAAGGCGATGCGCGTAGGAGCGTTCGTACTGGGGGCCCAGTTCCCGGGTCAGGGGCAGGGGGAGGCGCTGCACCGGGCGGTGCGGACCGCCGAGGTCGCCGAGGAGGCCGGGCTGGACTCGGTCTGGCTGGCCGAGCACCATTTCGTGCCGTACGGCGTGTGCCCGTCGGCGGTGACCCTGGCGGCGCTGCTGCTGGGGCGGACCCGGCGGCTGCGGGTGGGGACGGCGGTGAGCGTGCTGCCGAGCACGCATCCGGTGGCCCTCGGGGAGCAGGCCGCCCTGCTGCACGTCACCTCGGGGGGCCGGTTCACCCTCGGGGTGGGCCGGGGCGGGCCGTGGGTGGACCTGGAGGTGTTCGGGGGCGGCCTGGAGGCGTACGAGAACGGCTTCCCGGAGGACCTCGACCTGCTGCGGCGGTGGCTGTCGGAGCCGCGCGTGGGGGCGGCCGGCGAGCGGCACGCCTTCCGCGAGGTGGCCGTCGTACCGCGTCCGGACGAGGCGCTGGACGGGGACGGGAGTGGGCCGGAAGTGATCGTCGCCTGCACCTCCCCGGCGTCGGTGCGCACGGCCGCGGAGCGCGGACTGCCGATGCTGCTGGGCATGCACTGCGGCGACGAGGACAAGGCGGCGATGGTCGCGCTGTGGCGGCGGACCGCGCTGGCGGCGGGGCACGCGCCGGAGGCGGTACGGGCCGCCGGGCACGTCTCGGCGGGGGTCGTCCAGCTCGCGGACCGGACGGCGGACGCCCGCGAGACCCTGGTGAAGGCGATGCCGGGATGGTTGCGCCAGGGCCTGGACGCGCACGTCACGGTCGACGGCCGGCAGCGCGCGATGCGGGACCCCGTCGCGTACACGGAGCTGCTCTGCGAGCTGCATCCCGTCGGCACCCCGCGGCTGGCGGCGGACCGGCTGGCCGCGACCTCGGAGCGGACCGGGATCACGCGTTTCGCCCTGCTGACGGAGGGTTCCGGCGACCTCGCCGCCACGGAGGAGAACGTACGGCGGCTCGGCGCCGAGGTACTGCCGCGGCTGGAGGCCGCCGGAGCCTGAGGCACCGGGGCACCGGTCAGAGGCACCCGTCAGAGGCACCGGTCAGGGACACCTGCCCGGGTACCGCAAGGGCCGGGTCCGGGCTGCCGCTCCGGTGTCAGTCGCACCTCCCGCGACACGGAGCGGCAGCGAAGTACCTAGCAGTCCCGCAGCTCCGGAGACTGGTTGAGCAGCTGGCCGCGGATCGAGGTGAACCGGGCGTGCCTCTCATCCGACGAGGAATCCAGCGGGAACACCGCCACACGGTGACAGTTCTGGAATGCCAGGCGCACCCCGAAGTGCCGCTGCAGCGCACCACGTATCGCGTCACTCGCCAGCGCGCGCAGCAGCTGCCCGCGCGCCTGCTCGTCCGGCGGCGGCGTCTGGTTGTCGGCGAACTCTCCGCCCTCAACCTCCAGCTGGGCCGTCAACGAGCTGATCATCTCCCATGCGTAAGGCAGGGAGGTCCGGACGCAGTCGACGAAGGCGGCTTCGTCGACCTCGCCTCGCTCGGCCTGTTCGAGTAGGGCCGGTGAGACGTCGAGCGACATGGGTTCTCCTCTCGTGACCCCGGCCGTTTGGGTTGCCGGAGTCTTACGGGCAGGGAAGGAGATCGCGACGCAGTGTGCACGTTCGACAACCTCCCGCTCACCACGGTAGGCGCCCACCGGGTACCGCACCAGGAGAATGCGCATACAACGCGCCATCGGCGAACGGGGCTTTCAGGGGCGAATCGCGTGGAGGCGCATCCGTCGAGTAGCGTTGCCGACCATGCGTCTCGTCATTGCCCGCTGCTCCGTCGACTACGCGGGCCGGCTCACCGCCCATCTGCCCTCGGCACCCCGTCTGATCCTCGTGAAGGCCGACGGCAGTGTCTCGATCCACGCGGACGACCGGGCGTACAAACCGCTCAACTGGATGTCGCCTCCGTGCACCCTCAAGGAGGGGAGCGGTGACGACGCGGGCGTCTGGACCGTCGTCAACAAGGCGGGCGAGAAGCTCATCATCACCATGGAGGAAGTCCTCCACGACTCCTCCCACGAGCTGGGCACCGACCCCGGGCTGATCAAGGACGGCGTCGAGGCGCACCTCCAGGAGCTGCTCGCCGACCGCATCGACACCCTGGGCGAGGGCTACACCCTGATCCGGCGCGAGTACATGACGGCGATCGGCCCGGTCGACATCCTGTGCCGGGACGCCTCCGGCGCGACGGTGGCCGTGGAGATCAAGCGGCGCGGGGAGATCGACGGCGTCGAACAGCTCACCCGCTACCTGGAGCTGCTGAACCGGGATCCGCACCTGGCCCCCGTCCGGGGCGTGTTCGCGGCCCAGGAGATCAAGCCGCAGGCGCGCGTGCTCGCGAACGACCGGGGCATGGACTGCGTGGTGCTCGACTACAACGCCATGCGCGGCATCGAGGACGACAAGCTCCGCCTGTTCTGACCCTTCCGACCCGTCTGCCGTTCGGCCCCCGAGCCCTGGCTCGGGGGCCGTCGGCGTTCTCGGGCGGCTACGTCGTCGTGGCCGTCGGGGAGTTGCCGGCCGCCGGGGCGCTGACGCTCGCGGGGGTCGTCGCCGGGGGCTCCGCCGTCCCGGTCGGCGGCAGCGGTTCCGTCGCGCTCTGGCTGGGTGTCGGGGTGCCCGGGTCGGGGGGCGTCGGGGTCGGGGTGGGCGTCGGCTTCGTCGGCGGCTGCGGCGGGTTCGGCTTGTTCGGGGAGGTCTCCGGGCGGCGCGGCGGGGTCGCCCGGGAGGTCGGGGCCTGGCCGGGTGCGGCGCCGCTCGGGGCGGGCTCGGGGTCGGCGGGGTCTGCGGGCGGGGGCGTCGTGCCCGGCTCGGGGGCGGGGTCGCTGCCCGTCGTGCCCGGGACCGCCGGCGGATCCGGCACCACGGGGGTCGGCGTCGAGGACACCGCGGGCTTCGCGGGCGCCTCCTCCTCCCCCGAGGTCAGGGCCAGGCCGATCACGGTGCCGAGCGCCGCCACCGTCAGCACCCCGGCCGCGGCCAGCAGCACGGTCTTGCGGCGGGACTCCGGGCCGGCGGCCGGGGCCGGCTCGGGCGCGGGGGCGGGGGCGGGCTTGGTGAGCGGCGGGAACGCGTCCTCGAAGACCGCCGACAGGGTCGTGGGGGCCGAGGGGGCGGAGCCGGGGCCGACGCTGCGGATCACGGGAGTGACCTGTGTGACGGCGTCCGTACCGGAGGGGCCGGAGGGGCGGGCAGGGCCGGAGGAGACCGGAGAGCCGGACGCCCCGGAAAGGGCCGGAAGACCGGTGGAGCCGGCGGGGCCAAAGGGGCCGGAGGTGCCGGAGGTGCCGGTGGTACCGGAGGTGCCGGACGGCCCGCGGGGCGGGGCGAGGCTCGGGAACGGCGTCAGGGCGGCGGCCGGTGCGGCGCCGGGCGCCGGTCTGGTCGCCGGCAGCGCCTTGGTTATCGCGGCGGACGGCGGGACCGGTCCGGCCGCGGGCAGCGGCCGGGTGGCCGCGCTCGGTCCGGCGGCGGGCAGGGCAGGGGGTACGGCGGAGCCCGGTCCGGCGGTGGGCAGGGCCGGGGGGACGGCGCCCGGCGCGGCCGCCGGGGGCTCCAGACGCAGCGGCGGGGAGGCCAGGGCCCCCGTCGCCTCCCGGTCGGTGACCAGGGCCAGCGCCCGGCGTCCGGCCACCGTTCCGCGCTTGTCCGCGAGCGCGCCGCGCAGCCCGATGGAGGCCTCCAGCTCGGCGCGCGCCCGGTCGAGACGTCCCTCGCACAGCGCGAGCACGCCCAGCTCGTGGTGGAAGTACGCCTGCTCGGCGACCTCCCCGGCCTTGCGGGCGGCTTCGGCGCCCGAGCGCAGCACCCGCTCCCAGGCCTCCCAGTGCAGCGACGCCGCGAAGGCCGGGGCGGCCGTCCGGGCCAGGAGTACGGCGGCCACCACGTCGGCGCCCGCCAGGGCGGCCAGCACGGCGTCGGCCTCGGCCGCGACCCGCTCCGGGGTCACCGAGGCGTGGCCGGTCCACCAGGCGTAGTGCCGGGCGGCGGTCCGGGCCTCCTCGGTGGCGGTCTCCCCGTACCCGGCCTCCTCCAGCTGCCGTGCGACCCCCTCGGCGAGCCGGTACCGGGGCCCGACCGGGGTGATCAGCCCGCAGCCGAGGAGTTCCGCGACGGCGGAGTCGGCGTGGGTGTCCCCGACCAGCGCGGGCAGGTGGGCGTGGTGCGGGAGTTCCCCGCCGAGGGCGCAGGCGATCCGCAGGGCGGCCCGGGCGGACTCGCTGACCCGGGAGGCCAGCAGTTCGGCGGGGGCGGCGGCCTCGGCCAGCGTGGGCAGCGGCACGTGGGCGGGGTCGCGGGGGCGCTCCTCGAAGACCCCCGGTTCCTCGTCGTCGTCCTCGGCGGTGGGCCGGTTCAGCTCGTCGCGCTGGCGCAGCAGCGCGGCCGCCTGGACGAAGCGCAGCGGCAGCCCTTCGGAGGCGAAGCGCAGGTCCGCGGCCCAGACGGTCTCCTCCTCCGTCAGCGCCCGTCCGGTGGCGGCCTCCAGCAGCAGGACGCAGTCGGCCTTGCCGAGCCCGCCGAGGAAGACCTCCTCCAGGTGCGAGTCGTCGGAGGGCGCCTTGGTGTCGGGGGTGGCGGCGAGCAGGTAGGCGCATTCGGGGGTGGCGCGCAGCAGCTCGTCGAGGGCGGTGCCACCGAGTTCCAGGTCGTCGAGGAGCACGATGGCGCCGATCTCCCCGACCCGGGCGAGGAGTTCCGTACGGTCGGGCCGTTCGTCGGCCGCGTCGTGGACGGCCGCGTACAGCGCGTACAGCAGTTCGCCGGGCTGGTGCTGCCCGTGGCCGCTGAGCCGGACGACGCCGTCCGGGGCGAGGCCCGCGCAGGCGTCGGCGACGGAGTCGAGGAGCGCGGTACGGCCCGAGCCGGCGGCCCCGGTGAGCCGTACGGAGCGCCCGCGGCCCAGCAGCCGGACCAGGCGCTCCCGCTCCTCGGCGCGCTCCATGAGGGGCCGGGCGGGCAGGGGCGGTCCGGGCAGTACGGGCGGCCGTGCGGCGGCGTCGCGGGCGGCGCGGGCGGCCGCGGCGCGCTTGGCGGGGCGGCCCTTCGGCGTGCCGGGGCGACGGGGCTCGATCTCGCTGCCGTCGACGGGGTTGACGGTGAGGGTGAAGGGGCCGGCGGTCAGTGTGACGACGCGTGCGGGCGCCGTGGCGGCCCGGCCGCCCGGCCCGCCCTCCGGCTGCCCTGCCGCCGGCTGTGCTGCCGGCGACTGTGCTGTCGGCGTCTGCCCTGTCGGCGACTGTGCTGCCGGCGGGCCTGCCGGCAGTGCCCGGGTCTGCCCCGTGGGCTGTTCGTCCCGATCGGACTGCCCCTGTGTACGGTCCATGACCAAGTCCCCCGATCGCGTCGCGCGCGCCGCCGCCGTCATTACGTCCGGCCTTCGCTCACGCCGCTGTCGCTACTGGTCCGGTTTCCGCCCGAACCCTAGACCGTGGCCGGTCGCGCGGGAACCGCCGGGGTGCCTTCACCACCGGACCGTTACGATTTTCCGGCCGTCGGGCGGCGGCCGGCCGCCGCCCGTGTCTCAGTCCGTCCGCCCGGTCACGGCCACGGTGACGCCGAGGCCGATCATGGTGAGTCCGCCGGTCCCGCCGACCAGGGAGAGGCGTCGCGGTGAGCCCGCGAACCAGTCCCGGGTGGTGGCCGCGACCAGCCCCCACCCGCTGTCGGAGACGATCGCGATCAGGTTGAAGACCAGGCCGAGGACCAGCATCTGCGCCGGCACGTGTCCGGCGGCGCGGTCCACGAACTGGGGCAGCACCGCGGCGAAGAACACCATCGTCTTGGGGTTGGCCACGCCGACGACGAACCCCTCCCCCAGCGTCCGCAGGCTGCCGTGCGCCGGCGGTGCGTCGCCGGTGACGGCCGCGTGCAGTGCGCCGCGCTGCCTCCAGGCCTTGACCCCGAGGTACACGAGGTAGGCGGCGCCGATCAGCTTGAGCCCCGTGAAGATCAGCACCGAGCGTTCGACCACGGCGCCGACGCCGAGGGCGACGGCCACGACGAGCACGTACGCGCCGAGCGTGTTGCCGAGGACCGTGGTCAGCGCGGCGCGCCGGCCCTGGGCCAGGGCCCGGCCGATGACGAACAGGACGCTGGGCCCGGGGATCACGATCAGCAGGAAGGACATGGCCGCGAAGGCCAGCAAGCGGTCGGTGGACACCATGCGGCCATGAAAGCGGAGCCGGCCGGAACGCGCAGCCCATTTCTCCGGCGCCGGCGGCCGGGCGCCCGCACGGAACGGGCCCCGGGGCGGGGTCACGCCCCGGGCACCGTCACACCCGGGGCAGGGACTCCGCTTCCAGCCCGCCCTCGATCGCGAGGATGCGGTGCAGCCGGGTCGCCACGAGGAGCCGCTGCATCTGGGCCGGGACCCCGCGCAGCACGAGGCGCCGCCCGGTCCGGCCGGCCCTCCGGTGCGCCCCCATGATCACGCCGAGTCCGGTCGCGTCCCAGGAGTCGAGTCCGGTCAGGTCGAGCACGAGGTCGCCGTGGCCGTCGTCGAGGGCACTGTGCAGGGCCGTACGGGCGTCCGCCGCGCTGCGCACGTCGAGGCGTCCCCCGACTGCGAGTTCGGCGTGGTCGCCCCTGATGTGCATGTGTACTCCCCGGCTGTACTGCGTACGTGTGGTCCGACTGACCCGTGGTCGGCAACTCTCACTGCAACTGACTGCCGCGCGGGCAGGGAAGTTGCCGACCGTGAGCGAACCGATACCTAATTCACCCCGGAGGGTGAAGGCATTCGAACGGTGGTGCTCAGTGCTTGTAGAAACCCTGGCCGCTCTTGCGGCCGAAGTCGCCCGCGTCCACCATGCGGCGCATCAGCTCCGGCGGCGCGAACTTCTCGTCCTGGGACTCGGTGTAGATGTTGCTGGTGGCGTGCAGCAGGATGTCGACGCCCGTGAGGTCGGCGGTCGCGAGCGGGCCCATGGCGTGTCCGAAGCCGAGCTTGCAGGCGATGTCGATGTCCTCGGCGGAGGCGACGCCCGATTCGTAGAGCTTCGCGGCCTCGACGACCAGCGCGGAGATCAGACGGGTCGTCACGAAGCCGGCGACGTCGCGGTTGACGACGATGCAGGTCTTTCCGACGGATTCGGCGAAGGCCCGGGTGGTGGCGAGGGTCTCGTCGCTCGTCTTGTAGCCGCGCACCAGCTCGCACAGCTGCATCATCGGGACGGGCGAGAAGAAGTGCGCGCCGACGACCCGCTCCGGACGCTTCGTCACGGCCGCGATCTTGGTGATCGGGATGGCGGAGGTGTTGGAGGCGAGCACCGCGTCGTCGCGGACCAGCTCGTCGAGGGCACGGAAGATGTCGTGCTTGACCTCGAGCTTCTCGAAGACGGCCTCGACGACGATGTCGGCGTCGGCGACCGCGCCGAGGTCGGTGGTCGTGGTGATCCGGCCCAGGGCGGCCTCGGCGTCCTCCGCCGTCAGCTTGCCCTTGGCGACGAACCGGTCGTACGAGGCCTTGATCCCGTCCGTTCCACGGGTCAGGGCGGCGTCGGTGACGTCACGCAGGACGACGTCCCAACCCGCCTGAGCGGAGACCTGAGCGATCCCGGAACCCATCAGTCCGGCACCGATGACGGCGAGCTTCCCAGCCACTGCACACCCCTCGTTCTCTCACTACGGCCCAGTCTCGTAGCCTCTCCGGCGGAGACTAGCGTCCGTGAGGGGCGGTGTGACCGCGAAGTAACACGCGTCACGTCTCAGATGACGGACATCACACTGGTACGGCCCAGCACCCCTGCACAGCCCCCCAGTTCAGGCGCGGTCCGCCCGGGAGCACCGCCCCTTGGCCTGCGCCGGGCCCCTGCGCCCCGGCCCGTCTACCCTGACCGCATGGTGAACCTCACGCGCATCTACACCCGTACCGGCGACAAGGGCACGACGGCCCTGGGCGACATGAGCCGTACGGCCAAGACCGACCTGCGGATCTCCGCGTACGCCGACGCGAACGAGGCCAACGCGGCCATCGGGACGGCGATCGCGCTGGGCGCGCTCCCCGAGGAGGTCGTGAAGGTCCTGGTCCGGGTGCAGAACGACCTGTTCGACGTCGGCGCGGACCTGTGCACGCCGGTCGTCGAGGAGCCGGAGTACCCGCCGCTGCGGGTGGAGCAGTTCTACGTCGACAAGCTGGAGGCGGACTGCGACCTGTTCCTGGAGCAGGTGGAGAAGCTGCGCAGCTTCATCCTCCCCGGCGGCACTCCCGGCGCGGCCCTGCTGCACCAGGCCTGCACGGTGGTCCGGCGCGCCGAGCGCTCGACGTGGGCGGCGCTGGAGGTGCACGGCGAGGTGATGAACCCCCTGACGGCCACCTACCTGAACCGTCTCTCCGACCTCCTGTTCATCCTGGCCCGCGTGGCCAACAAGGAGGTCGGGGACGTGCTCTGGGTCCCGGGCGGCGAGCGCTAGCGCTCGCTCTTCACGAGGTCGGTCCCGGCGCCCGCCGGGGCCTTCTTCGGCCAGATCGTGTAGCAGGCGGCGACCAGGCCGTGGATGAAGACGATGCGCAGGGCGGCGCCCTGGTAGCCCGTGAGCGAGCTGGTGTCGCCCGCGTCGCCGACGTACCAGACGGCGGCCTGGAGCAGGCAGAGGGCCACGGCCGCCGCGAGGACCGTACGGACCCACAGCTTCCATTCGTGGCGGGCCCGCGCCATGCCGTGGCCGGCGCCGGCCGGCTTCGGTCCGCCGGCCAGCCGGTACGCGGCGTGGCCGTCGAGCCACTTCACCGTGTAGTGGCCGTAGGCGACCGTGTAGCCGATGTACAGGGCGGCCACGCCGTGCTTCCAGTCGGGGGCGGCGCCGGTCTTCAGGTCGAGGGTGGTGACGACCAGCAGGACCAGCTCCAGCAGCGGCTCGCACAGCAGGACCGCCGCCCCCAGCCGGGGCATCTTCGCCAGGTACCGCAGGCCCAGACCGGCTGCCAGCAGGACCCAGAAGCCGACCTCACAGGCGATGATCAGCGCGACGATCACGGGGCTCTCCGTTCGTTCGTGTCCGGGATCTCCGGTGCCTTTCCAGCCTGTCGTCCGTCCGGGCCGGACGCGTCGTCTCCAGTGACGAAAGGCCGCTGCACCCTTCGATGTAGTCCGGGTTACGACCCGGTGGCGAGGCCCGCGGCCGTTCCAGCGTGTTGGATGGGACCGTGACCCCGAAGCTGCCCCGCCCCCACCGCGACGACGTCCTGATCGCGCTGGTCAGCGTGCTCGCGGGCCTGCTGCTCTGGTCCCTCGGCGTACACAGCAACAACAGCCGGCACGGCTTCCCCGAGTGGGCGGCCCTGGTCCCGCTGCTGGCCATGGGCTCGATGGAGCTGCTGCGCCGCACGAACCCCGGGGTGACCCTGACCGTCGGCACGGCCGCGCTCGTCGCGGACCAGTTCACGGTGGGGAACCTGGCCACGGTCCTCATGTACACGGACCTGATGTACGCGGCCGCCCTCTACGGGCCACCCGCCCTGGCCCGCAGGCTCCCGGTCAGCACCGGCCTGGTCACCGTCGCCCTGACCATCGGCTCCGTCGCCTGGCTGCGCACCCCGCAGGCCCTGCTGATCGGCGTGGTCGCGGGCATCGTCAGCTTCGGCCCGGCCATGACCGGCGCCACCCTGCGCAACCACCGCGACGCGGCGAACGCGGCCCGGCTGCGCGCCGAGCAGACGGCGCTGCTGGCCGAAATGGACCGGTCGCAGGCGGTGGCCGCCGAGCGCGCCCGGATGGCCCGCGAGCTGCACGACATGGTGGCCAACCACCTCTCGGCGATCGCCATCCACTCCACCGCCGCGCTGTCCATCGACTCCCCCGCGACGAGCCGCGAGGCCCTCGGGGTGATCCGCGAGAACAGCGTGCAGGGGCTGTCCGAGATGCGCCGGCTCATCGGGCTGCTGCGCGACGCGGGCGCCGGGAAGGAGGCCGTCGCGGTACCCACCCTCGACGGGCTGGAGGCGCTGCTGGCCCAGGCCCGGACGAACGGCGCCGCGAGCGGGCTGGACTTCGTCCTGCACGACGCCCGCCCGGCCGGGCAGTCGCTGCCCGCCCCGGTGGAGCTGGCGGCGTACCGGATCGTGCAGGAGTCCCTGACCAATGCCCTCAAGCACGCCGCCCCCGGCACCGTCACCCTCCGGGTGGCCTCGGCCGACGGACTGCTGTCCGTGGCGGTCGACTCCCCGTACGAGGGCCGCCACGGCCCCCGCGCCCCCGGGTCCGGGGCGGGTCTGATCGGCATGCGCGAGCGGGCCGACCTGCTCGGCGGAACGTTCACGGCGGGCCCGGCGGGGTCCGTCTGGCAGGTGCGGGCGACGCTGCCCGCCGAGGAGAGGGTCGTACCGGCATGAACCAGCGGCAGAAGATCCGGGTACTGGTCGCCGAGGACCAGAGCGCGGTGCGGGCGGGCCTCGTGCTGATCCTGCGCAGCGCGGGCGACATCGAGGTGGTGGGCGAGGCCGCCGACGGTGAGGAGGCCGTGCGCCTCGCCCGTGACATCCGTCCGGATCTGGTCCTCATGGACGTGCAGATGCCCCGCCTGGACGGGGTTTCGGCCACCCGGCAGGTGGTCGAGGAGGGGCTGGCGGACGTCCTCGTACTGACCACCTTCGATCTGGACGAGTACGTCTTCGGCGCGCTGCGGGCGGGTGCCGCCGGTTTCCTGCTGAAGGACGCCGACGCGGCGGAACTGATCGGGGCGGTCCGTACGGTGGCGCGCGGGGAGGGGCTGATCGCACCCGCGGTGACCCGGCGCCTGATCGCCGAGTTCGCGGCGCCGCGCGCACCGGAGCGCTCGGTACGGCCGGAGACGGCCGCGGCGGTGGAGTCGCTGACGCGGCGCGAGCGGGAGGTGCTCGGCGCCCTGGGCGCGGGTCTGTCGAACGCCGAGATCGCCGTACGCCTGGAGATGGCGGAGGCGACGGTGAAGACGCACGTCAGTCGGCTGCTGGGGAAGCTGGAGCTGCGCAGCCGGGTCCAAGCAGCCGTACTGGCGCAGGAGTTGGGGATCTAGACGGCTACTGGAGGTGAGGTCTGGACCTCTTGACGGTTGGTCCAGACCTTTCTAGTCTCACCGAAACACTGTGGTGAGCGTGCCATGACAATCGTCGTGAAGAGGCGTGCTCACGGGCGGCGCAGGTCCCACCCCCATGTACCGGTCGGCCCCACGACCGGTACGGACCTACGGAGGAGCACCCTTGAGCACAGCACCCCCGCAACGCACCCGTCTGTTCAGAAGGCTGGCCGCCACGGTGGCCGCCTTCGCCCTGCCCATCGCCGGCCTCGTCGGCCTGGCCGGACCCGCACAGGCGGCCACCTCCGCGACGGCGACCTACACCAAGGCCTCCGACTGGGGCTCCGGCTTCGAGGGCAAGTGGACGGTGAAGAACACCGGCACCACCACGCTGACCAGCTGGACCGTGGAGTGGGACTACCCCGCCGGCACCAGGGTCACCTCCGCCTGGGACGCGACGGTCACCAGCGCGGGCAACCACTGGACCGCCAAGAACGTCGGCTGGAACGGCACCCTCACCCCCGGCCAGAGCGTCACCTTCGGGTTCAACGGCACCGGCACCGGCGCCCCCGCCGGCTGCAAGATCAACGGCGGTTCCTGTGACGGCGGCACCCAGCCCGGCGACGCCCCGCCCTCGGCCCCCGGCACCCCCACCGCCTCCGCCGTCACCGAGACCGCGCTGACCCTTTCCTGGCCGGCGGCCACCGACGACAAGGGCGTCAAGAACTACGACGTGTACCGCAACGGCGCCAAGGTCGCCACGGTCACGGGCACCACCTACGGCGACTCCGGCCTGACCAAGGGCACCACGTACGCCTACGCGGTCACCGCCCGCGACACCGCCGACCAGACCGGACCCCCCTCCGGCGAGCTCTCCGTCACCACCCCGGGCGGCGGCGGCACGGACCCGGGCGCCGGCTCCAAGGTCAAGCTGGGCTACTTCACGAACTGGGGCGTCTACCAGCGCAACTACCACGTGAAGAACCTGGTCACCTCCGGCTCCGCCGCGAAGATCACCCACATCAACTACGCCTTCGGCAACGTCCAGGGCGGCAAGTGCACCATCGGCGACTCCTACGCGGACTACGACAAGGCGTACACCGCCGACCAGAGCGTCGACGGCAAGGCCGACACCTGGGACCAGCCGCTGCGCGGCAACTTCAACCAGCTCCGCAAGCTGAAGGCCCAGTACCCCCACATCAAGATCCTGTGGTCCTTCGGCGGCTGGACCTGGTCCGGCGGATTCGGCCAGGCCGCCGCGAACCCGGCCGCCTTCGCCCAGTCCTGCTACGACCTCGTCGAGGACCCGCGCTGGGCCGACGTCTTCGACGGCATCGACCTCGACTGGGAGTACCCGAACGCCTGCGGCCTGACCTGCGACACCAGCGGCGCCGCCTCCCTGAAGAACATGATGCAGGCCATGCGCGCCAAGTTCGGCACGAACAACCTGGTCACCGCCGCCATCTCCGCCGACGGCTCCAACGGGGGCAAGCTGGACGCCGCCGACTACGGCGGCGCGGCCCAGTACGTCGACTTCTACAACGTCATGACCTACGACTTCTTCGGCGCCTGGGCGGCGCAGGGCCCGACCGCCCCGCACTCCCCGCTCACCGCCTACCCGGGCATCCCCCAGGACGGCTTCAACTCCGAGGCCGCGATCACCAAGCTCAAGGGCAAGGGCATCGCCGGATCCAAGCTCAACCTCGGCATCGGCTTCTACGGCCGCGGCTGGACCGGCGTCACCCAGGCGACCCCCGGCGGCACCGCCACCGGCCCGGCGCCGGGCACGTACGAGCAGGGCATCGAGGACTACAAGGTCCTCAAGGCCAGCTGCCCCAGCACCGGCACCATCGCCGGCACGGCCTACGCCAAGTGCGGCAGCAACTGGTGGAGCTACGACACCCCCGCCACGGTGGCCTCGAAGATGACCTGGGCCAAGCAGCAGGGCCTCAAGGGAGCCTTCTTCTGGGAGTTCAGCGGCGACACCACGAACGGTGAACTCGCCAACGCCATCCACACCGGCCTCCAGTGACCCCCGGCTGCCGGACCCGGTGAAAGACGAAGCCGGGGAGACGGGTCCGCCCCCGTCTCCCCGGCTTCTCCGCGTGTACCGGGAGCCGCGGCCCTCAGGCCACGTTCACCCGCTGCCCCGGAGGCGCCGCCTCCAGCCAGGCCAGGAAACCAGTCAGCGCGTCCTCGCTCATCGCGAGCTCCAGGCGGGTCCCCCGGTGGGAACAGCCGAGCACGACGGCGTCGGACAGCAGGGCCAGCTCCTCCTCGCCCTCGGGGGCACGCCGGGCGAGCACCTCGATGGAGGAGCGCTCCAGGAGCCGGCGCGGCCGCGGGGAGTACGAGAACACCCTGAACCACTCGATCCGGTCACCGCTGTAGCGGGCGACCCCGTACACCCAGCCCTTGCCGGAGACGTCGGGCTCGTCCGCCACGCCCCAGCGCAGGCTGCAGTCGAAGGTCCCGCCGGACCGCTGGATCAGTCTGCGGCGCAGGCCGAACACAAACAGCCCGATCACCACCAGGGCTACGACCAGGCCGCTCACAAGCAGAGCGAGGAGCATCTTCACCGACCTCCTCGCTCATCGAAACACCGCACACGACCGTGCCCATCACCGGACAAGTCCGAGGACGGACGTACATCGCCTCAGCCGCGACCCGGTCTGGAAAATTCCAGAACGGACCGCGGCTGAGGTCTGCCGGCCCCCGGAGGTCGCCCTCCGGGGGCCGGCGGTGGAACTCCGACGGGCTGTCAGCCCGTTACGGCGCGCAGCCGGACATCGGCGCGACGTTCGGCGGCCGCGTCGGCCTCCGACTTCGCGCGCTCCAGTGCCCGCTCCGCCCGCTGGACGTCGATCTCGTCCGCGAGCTCGGCGATCTCGGCCAGCAGGGACAGCTTGTTGTCCGCGAACGAGATGAATCCGCCGTGCACCGCGGCGACGACAGTGCCGCCCTCGCTGGTACGGATGGTCACCGGGCCCGATTCCAGCACACCGAGAAGCGGCTGGTGACCGGGCATGACGCCGATGTCGCCGGACGTGGTGCGGGCGACAACAAGGGTGGCCTCGCCGGACCAGACATTGCGGTCCGCCGCGACCAGCTCGACGTGCAGCTCAGCAGCCAAGGTGGCTCCTCGGGTCACCACCCGGCGGGTCAGCCGGGTGTTGGGTCAAATTCTAATGGGCGTGGGGAGAGGGACGGGACGTACCCCGCCCCTCTCCTTCGTTCTTCGAAGACTGCGTTCCGCAGAACGCGGCCGACTAGGAGACGCCCAGCTCCTTGGCGTTGGCCTTCAGGTCCTCGATGCCACCGCACAGGAAGAACGCCTGCTCGGGGAAGTGGTCGTAGTCACCGTCGCAGATCGCGTTGAACGCGGTGATCGACTCGTCGAGCGGAACGTCCGAACCGTCCACACCGGTGAACTGCTTCGCCACGTGGGTGTTCTGCGACAGGAAGCGCTCGACGCGACGGGCACGGTGGACAACGAGCTTGTCCTCCTCGCCCAGCTCGTCGATACCGAGGATCGCGATGATGTCCTGGAGGTCCTTGTACTTCTGAAGGATCCCCTTGACGCGCATCGCCGTGGCGTAGTGGTCCGCCGCGATGTACCGCGGGTCGAGGATGCGGGACGTCGAGTCCAGCGGGTCCACGGCCGGGTAGATGCCCTTCTCGGAGATCGGACGGGAAAGAACCGTCGTCGCGTCGAGGTGGGCGAAGGTGGTCGCCGGCGCCGGGTCGGTCAGGTCGTCCGCGGGGACGTAGATCGCCTGCATCGAGGTGATCGAGTGACCACGGGTCGAGGTGATGCGCTCCTGGAGGAGACCCATCTCGTCGGCCAGGTTCGGCTGGTAACCCACCGCGGAGGGCATGCGGCCGAGCAGGGTCGACACCTCGGAACCCGCCTGGGTGTACCGGAAGATGTTGTCGATGAAGAACAGAACGTCCTGCTTCTGCACATCGCGGAAGTACTCCGCCATGGTCAGACCGGCCAGGGCGACGCGCAGACGGGTGCCCGGGGGCTCGTCCATCTGGCCGAAGACGAGCGCCGTCTTGTCGATGACGCCGGAGTCGGCCATTTCCTCGATGAGGTCGTTGCCCTCACGGGTACGCTCACCGACGCCCGCGAAGACCGACACACCGTCGTGGTTGTTGGCGACGCGGTAGATCATTTCCTGGATCAGAACGGTCTTGCCGACACCGGCACCACCGAACAGACCGATCTTTCCACCCTTGACGTACGGGGTGAGAAGGTCGATGACCTTGACGCCGGTCTCGAACATCTCGGTCTTCGACTCGAGCTCGTCGAAGCGGGGCGCCTTGCGGTGGATCGGCCAGCGCTCGGTGACGTTGGCGTTCTCCTCCGGGTAGTTCAGCACCTCACCGAGGGTGTTGAACACCTTGCCCTTGGTGAAGTCACCGACGGGGACGGTGATGCCCTCGCCCGTGTCGGTCACCGGGGCCTGGCGGACCAGGCCGTCGGTCGGCTGCATCGAGATGGTACGGACGACGCCGTCACCCAGGTGCTGCGCGACCTCGAGGGTCAGGGTCTTGAGCTTGCCGTCCTCGGCCGGGTCTGCGACCTGGACCTTGAGGGCGTTGTAGATGTCGGGCATGGCGTCGACGGGGAACTCCACGTCGACGACCGGGCCGATGACCCGGGCGACGCGGCCCGTGGCGGCGGCCGTCTCAACAGTGGTCGTCATTACTTGTCACTCCCCGCGGTCGCGTCAGCCATGGCGCTCGCGCCACCGACGATCTCGCTGATTTCCTGGGTGATTTCGGCCTGGCGGGCCGCGTTGGCAAGCCGGGAGAGGCTCTTGATGAGGTCTCCGGCGTTGTCGGTCGCCGACTTCATCGCGCGGCGGCGGGCGGCGTGCTCGGAAGCGGCCGACTGCAGCAGTGCGTTGTAGATGCGGCTCTCGACGTAGCGCGGCAGCAGGGCGTCGAGGACGTCCTCCGCCGACGGCTCGAAGTCGAACAGCGGAAGGATCTCGCCCTTCGCGCCGGACTCTTCTTCGCCCTTGTCGAGGCTGAGCGGCAGCATCCGGCCGTCGACCGCGTTCTGCGTCATCATCGACACGAATTCCGTGTAGACGATGTGCAGCTCGTCGACGCCGCCCTCGGCCGTGTCCTTCTCGATGGCTTCGATCAGCGGCCCCGCGACGCGCTTGGCGTCGGCGTACGCCGGGCTGTCGGTGAAGCCGGTCCACGAATCCGCGACCTTGCGCTCACGGAAACCGAAGTAGGCCAGACCCTTGCGGCCGACGATGTACGTGTCGACCTCCTTGCCCTCGCCGCGGAGCCGCTCGGTGAGCCGCTCCGCCTGCTTGATGGCGTTCGAGGAGTAGCCGCCGGCCAGACCGCGGTCGCTCGTGACGAGCAGGACCGCGGCGCGCACCGGCGCCTCGACCTCGGTGGTCAGGGCGTGCTTGGTGTTCGAACCGGTCGCCACCGCGGTCACCGCACGGGTGAGCTCGGTCGCGTACGGCATCGATGCCGCCACCTTGCGCTGCGCCTTGACGATGCGCGAGGCGGCGATCATTTCCATCGCCTTGGTGATCTTCTTGGTCGCCGTGACGGCACGGATGCGACGCTTGTAGACCCGGAGCTGCGCTCCCATGAGTCAGGTCCCTTCCGTCGTCACTTGGAGACGTTGACGGCCGGCGCGTCCTCGCCCAGGAGCTTGCCGTCCGAGGTCTCGAACTGCTGCTTGAAGCCGGCGATGGCGTCGGCGATCGACGTCAGGGTGTCGTCCGACATCTTGCCGCCGTCGGCGATGGAGGTGAGGAGGTCCTTGCGCTCACGGCGCAGGTGCTCCAGCAGCTCCGACTCGAAGCGACGGATGTCGCCCACCGGAACGTCGTCCATCTTGCCGGTGGTGCCGGCCCAGACGGAGACGACCTGCTCCTCGACGGGCATCGGCTGGTACTGGCCCTGCTTCAGCAGCTCGACCAGACGCTTGCCGCGCTCCAGCGAGGCCTTCGACGCGGCGTCCAGGTCGGAACCGAAGGCGGCGAACGCCTCCAGCTCACGGTACTGGGCGAGGTCCAGGCGCAGACGGCCGGAAACCTGCTTCATGGCCTTGTGCTGGGCGGAGCCACCGACGCGGGAGACCGAGATACCGACGTTCAGCGCCGGGCGCTGGCCCGCGTTGAACAGGTCGGACTCCAGGAAGCACTGGCCGTCGGTGATGGAGATGACGTTGGTCGGGATGAACGCCGACACGTCGTTCGCCTTGGTCTCGACGATCGGCAGACCGGTCATCGAGCCGGCACCCATGTCGTCGGAGAGCTTCGCGCAGCGCTCCAGCAGACGGGAGTGCAGGTAGAAGACGTCACCCGGGTAGGCCTCACGGCCCGGCGGGCGGCGCAGCAGCAGCGACACGGCGCGGTAGGCATCGGCCTGCTTCGACAGGTCGTCGAAGATGATCAGGACGTGCTTGCCGGCGTACATCCAGTGCTGGCCGATGGCGGAACCGGTGTACGGCGCCAGGTACTTGAAGCCGGCCGGGTCGGACGCCGGGGCGGCGACGATCGTCGTGTACTCGAGCGCGCCGGCGTCTTCCAGGGCGCCGCGAACGGACGCGATGGTCGAGCCCTTCTGGCCGATGGCGACGTAGATGCAGCGGACCTGCTTGTTCACGTCGCCCGAGCGCCAGTTGTCGCGCTGGTTGATGATCGTGTCGACGGCCAGGGCGGTCTTGCCGGTCTGGCGGTCGCCGATGATCAGCTGTCGCTGGCCACGGCCGACGGGGACCATCGCGTCGATGGCCTTGTAGCCGGTCTGCATGGGCTCGTGGACCGACTTGCGGACCATGACGCCCGGGGCCTGCAGCTCGAGGGCGCGACGGCCTTCGGTCGCGATCTCGCCGAGACCGTCGATCGGGTTGCCGAGCGGGTCGACGACGCGGCCGAGGTAGCCCTCGCCGACGCCGACGGAGAGCACCTCGCCGGTGCGCTGCACCGGCTGGCCCTCCTCGATTCCGCTGAACTCGCCGAGGACGACGGCGCCGATCTCGCGCTCGTCGAGGTTGAGGGCGAGACCGAGGGTGCCGTCCTCGAACTTCAGCAGCTCGTTCGCCATGGCGGAGGGCAGGCCCTCCACCTTCGCGATGCCGTCGCCGGCAACGCTGACCGTTCCGACCTCCTCGCGCGAGGCCGCGTCCGGCTGGTACGACTGGACAAAGTTCTCCAGTGCGTCCCGGATCTCCTCCGGCCGGATCGTGAGCTCCGCCATCTGGGTTCCCTGCTCTCCTTGTTGGGCCTGAAGCTTCTTAGGGGTCTGGGGGCGACCCCCAGGAATCTTCTGCAAGTTCTGCACGGCCCAACCGGGCCGCTAGGAATGCTTTGTTCTATTGGTGGCTGGTCAGCCGGCCATGCGGCGGGACGCCTCTGCGAGGCGGTCCGCGATGGTGCCGTCGATGACCTCGTCGCCGACCCGCACCGTGATCCCGCCGAGGACCGAGGGGTCCACGTCGAGGTTCAGGTGCATCTGGCGGCCGTACAGCTTGGCCAGCACCGCGCCGAGACGCTGCTTCTGCACGTCGCTGAGCGGAACCGCGCTGGTCACGGTGGCGACCATGCGGCTGCGGCGCTCGGCGGCGAGCGTGGAAAGGGACTCGAGTCCCGCTTCCAGGCTACGTCCACGCGGGTGCGTGACAAGACGGACGACCAGCCGCTCGGTGACGGCGTTCGCCTTGCCGCCGAGCAGGCTGCGCAGCAGCTCGCTCTTGGCGGCGGCGGTGGCCGCACGATCGGTCAGTGCGGCGCGCAGCTCGGTGTTCGAGGCGACGATCCGGCCGAACCGGAAGACCTCGTCCTCGACGTTGTCGAGCGCGCCGGCCTGCTGGGCCGCCGTGAGGTCGGCGGTGGCCGCCAGAGCCTCCAGGGCGTCCACCAGGTCACGGGACTGCGACCAGCGCGACCGTGCCATGCCGGACACCAGGTCGAGGGTTTCCCCGCCCACCTGGCCGGACAGCAGACGGCCGACCAGCTCGGCCTTGGCCTCGCCGGACTGCGCCGGGTCCGTGATGACCCGACGCAGCGAGACCTCACGGTCGAGCAGCGCGGTGACGGCTGCCAGCTCACCGGCGAGCTTCGTCGCGTCGACGGACGTGTTGTCCGTCAGCGCGTCGAGACGCTCGCGTGCGGAGGCCAGCGCCTCGCGGCTCGCTCCGTTCATCGGGCGGCCTCGGCCTTCTCCTCGAGCTCGCTGAGGAAGCGGTCGATGGTGCGGCTCTGCCGGGCGTGGTCCTCGAGGGACTCGCCGACGAGCTTTCCGGCCAGGTCGGTGGCGAGCTTGCCCACGTCCTGGCGCAGCGCCTGAGAGGCGGCCTTGCGGTCCGCGGCGATCTGGGCGTGACCGGCAGCGATGATCTCCTCACGCTGCCGCTGGCCCTCTGCGCGCAGTTCTTCCTTGAGCGCAGTGCCCTGCTCCAGCGCGTCCTGGCGCAGGCGCGCGGCCTCGTGCCGGGCCTCGGCGAGCTGGGCCTTGTACTGCTCCAGCACGCTCTGGGCCTCGGTCTGGGCTGCTTCAGCCTTCTCGATGCCACCCTCGATGGCCTCGCGACGCTCGTCCAGAACCTTGTTGATGTTCGGGAGGAGCTTCTTCGCGAGGAAACCGAAGACGATGACAAAGGCGATCAGGCCGATGACGAGCTCGGGGATCGGCGGGATGAGGGGGTTTTCCGCCTCAGTGGCCGCGAGCTGAACCAGAGGGTTCACATCAGTGCCTTCCGTCTAAAGGGTCTGTTCGCTACCGGGATCAGGAGGTCGGGTAGACGAACGGCATGACCAGACCGATGAGGGCGAGCGCCTCACAGAAGGCGAAGCCGAGGATCTGGTTGGCGCGGATCAGGCCGGCGGCCTCGGGCTGGCGGGCCAGGGCCTGGGTGCCGTTACCGAAGATGATGCCGACGCCGACGCCGGGGCCGATGGCCGCGAGGCCGTAACCGATGGAGCCGAGGTTGCCCTTGATTTCGACGCCAGCAGCGAGGGTCTGGAGAGCGGACATGCCGGTTCTTCCTTCTCTTTCATGGACCGGTGGGGGTTGGCCACCGGACGACTGGTGGTTTGGGGGTGGGGCGGTCAGTGGTGCTCGGCGACGGCGCCCTGGAGGAAGCTGCAGGCCAGCAGCACGAAGACGTAGGCCTGGACAGCCTGGATGAAGAGCTCGAACGCGGTCATCACGATGACCATCACGAAGGACACGCCGGCGTAGGCGATGCCGATGCCGTTCAGCAGGTACCAGCTGGCGATCGTGAAGAGGAGAAGCAGCGTGTGACCGGCGAACATGTTCGCGAAGAGACGGACCGCGTGCGTGAAGGGGCGGACGATCACGTTCGAGAAGAACTCGATCAGCATGACCAGCGGCAGGATCCCGCCGAGCGACTTGTCGTAGCCCGTGAGGTTCTTCAGACCGCCGACGAACCCGTGGCGCTTGAAGGTGACCGACATCCACATGACGTAGATGACCAGGGCCAGGGCCGCCGGGTACGCGATGACGGAGGTCACCGGGAACTGGGCGAGCGGGATGATCGACCAGAGGTTCAGGATCCAGACGAAGAAGAACGTCGCGACCATGAAGGGGACGTACTTCTCGCCTTCCTTCTTGCCCATCGTCTCGTAGACGATGCCGCGGCGCACGAAGTCGTAGCCGGCTTCGGCGACCATCTGGAGCTTCCCCGGAACCAGCTTCGGCTTGGCGAAGGCAGCCCAGAAGAATCCGACGATGATGACGGTTCCGAGCAGGGCCAGGAGCATCGTCTTGTTGAAGTAGACGGCTCCGTCCATGTCGCCGAAGATCGGCTCGAACAGGAACGAGTGCAGGCCAGGAGCCGGGAAACCACAGCCGTCGAAGATGTGGCAATCGGTCTCGAAGGCGAGCACCTGCGTCGGGTCAGCACTCACCGCGGGCTCCTTCAGCGTGGCGCATAGGTACGGCAACCTCGTTGTGTCGGCGCGGCGCACAGCCGCGGTTCGGCACGGGACTGGTCTTACGGATGTGGGGGCGGCTTGTAGGCAGTGAGCCTCGCGATTGAGCAGGCGTCAGCTCAGATGCCCGCGCCCGCGATGCCGCAGTTGGCACCGGACGATAGCAGCTTCTCGAACGCGCACTTATTCCGCCCCTACCGTTCACGAAGAGGACCCCGTGTTTTCGGGCTTCTCACCCTTGTCACGCTTCGCGGACTCGGGTTCGACGTAAAGGATCTTGGCCTTCATGTGCGCGCGCGTCTGCGCAGCGATCCAAGCAAGGGTCGCCGCGACGATGGTGATCGCGAATGCCCTGGGATTGAACAGCGTCGTGTTCTTGAACACGGCGACGAAGACGAAGAGCAGCAGGATCTGGGTCGTGTAGAGCGCCAGACCCATCATCTGGAACAGATGCGGCAGTGATCGGGCCGTCCGCTGCAGGATGACGAATCCGATACCCATGAACAGGATCACGACGACCGTGGCCGCGACCGCCCCGATGGCCCCCTTACCGCCCGCGACCACGCCGCTGACGACTGCGGCCACGAGGCCGACGGCAGCAGTGGGTACGACGGTTTGCAGAAGGGATCGGGCGTCATCGGACAGCATGGCGCATGGCTCCGCGTGATGGTGGGGGTAACGGGACTCGTACGGGACGAGCGTAAGCCCGGCCCGAGTGAGAGCCTCGGGCCAATGGACCGTCGCACTACGGTCCTTCGGCTCTGTCGCCGGGTTTAGTGAACGGTATCACAAACTATTTGATGAGAGCTTTACCTGTCCGGTGTGCTGACTGTCACACATGAGAGTGACCATGCGCGTGTGTGCAGGACAGGCGGGTGGCTTGTCTGCTAAAGGGCTTCCATGTCGGACATGCTCCAGCGCCGTCAGCGCGCGGATCCGGCCTTACGCCGGTCGGGAAGGCGCGAACGGGGGCCTACGGCGGTCGCCCCGTTGACGCCGGACACACCCACCGCGACGGGCCGCGGAGCCTCCGGCTCCGCGCCCTCGTCCTCGCGCACGGCCGCCTCCGCCGCCGCCTCCGCGGCCCGCGCCGCGTGCCGGTAGCGCGGCGGGACCAGCCCCTCCGCCCAGCGCGGGGCCCGCGGGGTGAACCGCGGCAGGAGGAGCAGTACGAGGCCCAGGGCGCTCAGCGCCGAGATGGCGAGCACGATCCACATCGAGGTGGAGTGCACCGAGTAGGCCACCGCGCCGAAGGCGATCAGGCCCGACCAGAAGTACATGATCAGTACGGCGCGGCTGTGGGAATGCCCGAGTTCCAGCAGCCGGTGGTGCAGGTGCCCGCGGTCGGCCGCGAAGGGGGACTGGCCGTTCCAGGTGCGCCGCACGATGGCCAGGACCAGGTCCGCCATCGGGATCGCGATGATCGTGAGCGGCAGCACCAGCGGCATGAACACCGGGAGCATCGCGTGCGTCGCGTTGCGCTCGCCGCCCGCGAAGAGGGCCATCGCGTCCGGGTCCACCTGGCCCGTCATCGAGATGGCCGCGGCGGCCAGCACCAGGCCGATCAGCATCGAGCCGGAGTCCCCCATGAAGATCCGGGCGGGATGCATGTTGTGCGGCAGGAAACCGATGCACATGCCCATCAGGATCGCCGCGAACAGCGTCGCCGGGGCGGCCGCCTCGATGCCGTAGCCGAACCAGATGCGGTACCCGTAGAGGAAGAACGCGGTGGCGGCGATGCAGACCATGCCCGCGGCCAGTCCGTCGAGGCCGTCCACGAAGTTCACCGCGTTGATGGTGATCACGACGAGGGCGACGGTCAGCAAGTTGCCCTGCCACTGGGTGAGCGCGACCGTGCCGATGCCCGGAACGGGGATCCACAGGATCGTCAGACCCTGGATGACCATCACGCCCGCGGCGATCATCTGCGCGCCCAGCTTGATCAGGGCGTCGATCTCGAACTTGTCGTCCAGGACGCCGACCAGCCAGATCAGCGCGGCCCCGGAGAGCAGCGCCCGCGGTTCGTTCGACAGCTCGAAGACCCCGTTGAGGTTCCGCAGGTGGTCGGCGACCAGCAGGCCCGCGCACAGACCGCCGAACATGGCGATCCCGCCCAGGCGGGGCGTGGGCTCGCGGTGCACGTCACGGGCGCGGATCTCCGGCATGGCCCCGGCCGCGATCGCGAACTTCCGCACGGGCCCGGTCAGCAGGTAGGTCACCGCGACCGTGACGCAAAGCGTCAGCAGATATTCACGCACGGGCTGCCCCAGATGTATCGCCGGCCATCTCAGCCCCACACATTAGCCTCGATGTCACCGATGAAGAGGACGCGCGCATACCCCTTGGCGGTTGCGGTACACCCTGCTTGCCCCTATTGCACCCCGTACGGGGGAAATCCCCCGGTCAGGTCGGCGACCTCCGTACGGGTCCCCGCGGCCTCCCCGCGCAGCGCGGCCGCGAACAGGTCCGCGATCCGGGTCATCTCGGACTCCCCCATGCCCTGCGTGGTGACCGCCGCGGTGCCGAGGCGGATGCCGCGCTGGTCCCCGTACGGCAGGGCGCAGGTGTCCAGCACGATCCCGGCGGCGGCGAGGCGGCCGCGCGCCGTCGGTCCGTCGATGCCGAGCGATGCCGGGTCGGCGCTGATCAGGTGGGTGTCCGTACCGCCGGTCGTCACCGCGAAACCGCGGTCCTCCAGGGCCCGGGCGAGGGTCCGCGCGTTGGCGACGACCCGGTGCGCGTAGCCGGCGAAGGCGGGCCCCGCCGCCTCCCCGAACGCCACCGCCTTGGCGGCGATGGTGTGCATCTGGGCGCCGCCCTGGGTGAAGGGGAACACCGCCCGGTCGACGCGCTCGGCGAACTCAGCGCCGCACAGGATCATCCCGCCCCGGGGCCCGCGGAGCACCTTGTGCGTGGTCGCGCAGACGAGGTCGGCGTACGGGACGGGGCTCGGCGCCGCCCCGCCGGCGACCAGCCCGATCGGATGCGCGGCGTCCGCGATGAGGAAGGCCCCCACCTCGTCGGCGATCTCGCGGAAGGCCGAGTACTCGGGGTGACGGGGGTAGCAGATCGAGCCGCAGACGATGGCCTTGGGCCGGTGGGTGCGGGCGAGCTCCTGCACCTGCTCGTAGTCGATGAGCCCGGTCTCCGCGTCCACCCCGTACCCGACGAAGTCGAACCAGCGCCCGGAGAAGTTCGCGGGCGAGCCGTGGGTGAGGTGGCCGCCGTACGGCAGGCCCATCGCGAGGACGGTGTCGCCGGGCCGCAGCAGCGCGGCGTAGGCGGCCAGGACGGCGGAGGATCCGGAGTGGGGCTGCACGTTCGCGTGCTCGACCCCGAACAGCGCCTTGGCCCGGTCCACCGCGACCCGTTCCGCCAGATCGGCGTACTCGCAGCCGCCGTGGTGCCGGGCGCCCGGGTAGCCCTCGGCGTACTTGTTGGCGAGCGCGGAGCCGAGGGCGGCGAGCACGGCGGTGGAGGTGAAGTTCTCGGCGGCGCTCAGCTGGAGCGTCACGGCCTGGCGCCGGGCCTCCCCCGCCAGTACGTCGGCCATCTGCGGGTCCTGCTGCCTGAGCAGGTCCGTCGGCTGCGTGATGACGCTCATGGCACGACTCCAGGGGGTACCGGGGTACAAGCCACTGTAGGCCCGCCCCGCCCGACGCGCCCCTCGCGCACGCGGCGCGGAGCCGTGACACCCGTCAGGGCCGTGACCACCGGGTCCGGCGCCGGGTCGAACCCCGGCCCCGATGCGCCCCGCGCACCACTCGGCCGGGCGCGCTCAGCGCGAAGCGGTGACGCCCGTCAGGGCCGTGACCACCGGGTCCAGCGCCTGGTTGATCTCGTCGCCGATCGAGCGGAAGAAGGTGATCGGCGCACCGTACGGGTCGTAGACCTCGTCCGCGTCGGGGGACGGCGCCAGCAGCCAGCCGCGCAGCGCGGCGGCCGCCCGTACCAGGGCCCGGGCCCGCTCCGCCATGCCGTCGTCGAGCGGCGGCAGGGTGGCCGGGTCTATCGCCCGCACCAGCCGGGTGAACTCCTTCAGCGTGAAGGTCCGCAGTCCCGCCGAGTGGCCCATCGAGATGACCTGCGCCCGGTGGTCGCGGGTGGCGGTCAGCACCAGGTCGGCGCGTATGACGTGCTCGTCCAGCAGCTCGCGCCCGGTGAAACCGGACGCGTCGGCCCCGAAGTCCGCGAGGACCGCTGCGGCGTTCGCCTCCATCGGCGCGCCCTCGTGGCCCCACGTGCCGGCGCTCTCCACGATCAGGTCCCCGGCCGGGATGCCGCCCAGCCGGTGCGACAGGGCGTGCCGCGTCAGCCGCTCGGTGATCGGCGAGCGGCACACGTTGCCCGTGCTGACGTGGAGTATGCGGAAGGATCCTCCCCCGGCCGCCGCCGGAGAAAGATGGCCCCTGGCTATGCCACGCCCCTCAGGGCTCACGGGGCCACCTCGAGGTCGGGTACGACCTCCCGCAGCTGCTCGGCGGTCAGCGCCCCCTCGCGCAGCAGGACGGGTACCTTCCCGGTGACGTCGACGATCGACGACGGCAGCGTGCTCGGCGTCGGACCGCCGTCCAGGTACACGGACACCGAGTCGCCGAGCATCTCGCGGGCCGCGTCGCAGTCCTCCGGCGCCGGGTGCCCGGACAGGTTCGCCGAGGACACCGCCATCGGGCCGACCTCGGTCAGCAGCTCGATCGCGACGGGGTGCAGGGGCATGCGCACGGCGACGGTGCCGCGGGTCTCGCCGAGGTCCCACGCCAGCGACGGCTGGTGCTTGGCGACGAGGGTCAGGCCGCCCGGCCAGAACGCGTCGACGAGCTCCCACGCCTGCTCGGAGAAGTCGGTGACCAGACCGTGCAGGGTGTTCGGGGACCCGATGAGGACGGGAGTGGGCATGTTGCGGCCCCGGCCCTTGGCGGCGAGCAGGTCGCCGACGGCCTCGGCACTGAAGGCGTCCGCGCCGATCCCGTACAGGGTGTCGGTGGGCAGCACGACGAGCTCGCCGCGGCGCACGGCGGATGCGGCTTCGCGCAGGCCCGTCTTGCGGTCCGTCGCGTCGTTGCAGTCGTATCGCCGGGCCATCAGCGGGCCTCCTCGTGCAGCGGGGTGGTGTCGGGGGCGGGGGTCGCGCGGGTCACGGCAGGGCCTTGCGGGCGGTCGCGAAGCGCGGACGGTTGTTGAGGTCGGGGTGGTCGGCGGAGTCGGCCCATCCGCGCTCGTCGGCGAAGATCCACGGCACCTGGCCGCCCTGGGTGTCGGCGTGCTCGATCACGACGATGCCGCCCGGGCGCAGCAGCCGGTGGGCGGTGCGCTCGATGCCGCGGATGGTGTCGAGGCCGTCCTCCCCGGAGAAGAGCGCCATCTCGGGATCGTGGTCCCTGGCCTCCGGGGCGACGTACTCCCACTCGGTGAGCGGGATGTACGGCGGGTTGGAGATGACCAGGTCGACCTGTCCGTCCAGCTCGGGCAGCGCGCTGAGCGCGTCGCCCTGGTGGACGGTGACCCGGGAGCCCTCGGCGTTCTTGCGGGTCCACCGCAGCGCTTCCTCGGACAGCTCCACCGCGTGCACGCGCGAGCGCGGCACCTCCTGGGCCATGGCCAGCGCGATCGCGCCGGAGCCGGTGCACAGGTCCACGATCAGCGGCTCGACGACGTCCATCGCCCGGACGGCCTGTATGGCCCAGTCCACGACCGACTCGGTCTCGGGCCGGGGCACGAACACCCCGGGTCCGACCTGGAGCTCCAGGTAGCGGAAGAAGGCGCGGCCGGTGATGTGCTGGAGCGGCTCGCGCGCCTCGCGGCGGGCGACGGCCTCCCAGTAGCGGGCGTCGAAGTCCGCGTCCTTGACGTGGTGCAGTTCCCCCCGCTTGACGCCGTGCACGAAGGCCGCGAGCTCCTCCGCGTCGAAGCGCGGTGAGGGCACGCCGGCGGCGGCCAGCCGCTGGGTAGCCTGGGCCACCTCGGCAAGCAGCAAGTTCACGCTGTTCCTCCGGGCTGCTGTCGTACGGGGGGGGTGGTGCGGGGATCAGGCAGCAATCAGTGTGCGGCGGCGAGCTTGGCCGCGGAATCCGTGTCGACGCAGGCCTGGATGACCGCGTCGAGGTCGCCGTCGAGCACCTGGTCCAAGTTGTACGCCTTGAAACCGGTCCGGTGGTCCGAGATCCGGTTTTCCGGGTAGTTGTACGTACGGATCTTCTCGGACCGGTCCACGCTGCGCACCTGGCTGCGGCGCACGTCGGAGGCCTCCTGCTCGGCGGCTTCCTGCGCGGCGGCCAGCAGGCGCGACCGCAGGATGCGCATGGCCTGCTCCTTGTTCTGGAGCTGGCTCTTCTCGTTCTGGCAGGAGGCGACCACGCCGGTCGGCAGGTGGGTGATGCGCACCGCGGAGTCGGTGGTGTTGACGGACTGGCCGCCGGGGCCCGAGGAGCGGTACACGTCGATGCGCAGGTCGTTCATGTTGATCTCGACCTCGACCTCCTCGGCCTCCGGGGTGACGAGCACGCCGGCGGCGGAGGTGTGGATGCGGCCCTGGGACTCGGTGGCCGGAACGCGCTGGACGCGGTGCACGCCGCCCTCGTACTTCAGGCGGGCCCACACGCCCTGGCCGGGCTCGGTGGCGCCGTTGCCGCCCTTGGTGCGGACGGAGACCTGGACGTCCTTGTAGCCGCCGAGCTCGGACTCGGTGGCGTCGATGATCTCGGTCTTCCAGCCCACGCGCTCGGCGTAGCGCAGGTACATGCGCAGCAGGTCGCCGGCGAAGAGGGCGGACTCGTCGCCGCCGGCTCCGGCCTTGACCTCCAGGAGCACGTCCTTGTCGTCGCTGGGGTCGCGCGGAACGAGCAGCAGGCGGAGCTTCTCGGTGAGCTCTTCGCGCTGTGCGGTCAGTTCCTTGACCTCGGCGTGGAAGTCGGGGTCGTCGGCCGCGAACTCCTTGGCCGTCTCGATGTCCTCGGCCGACTGCTTCCAGGCACGGAAGGTCGCGACGATCGGGGTCAGCTCCGCGTAGCGCTTGTTCAGCTTGCGCGCGTTGGCCTGATCGGAGTGGACCGAAGGGTCGGCGAGCTTCTTCTCAAGATCGGCATGCTCGCCGATCAGTTCCTCGACCGCCTCGAACATCGGGTGCTCCTGTGGTGAAAGTCAAAAAGGGCTGGGTGGGCGACACGACGACAAAGGCGCCGGTCCGGCCGCCCCCGCGTGGTCAGGGGGCGGCCGGTGACCGGCGCCTGGGTCGCGCTACTTCTTGGCCGCACCCTTGCCGAAGCGGGCCTCGAAGCGGGCCACGCGGCCACCGGTGTCGAGGATCTTCTGCTTGCCCGTGTAGAACGGGTGGCACTCGGAGCAGACCTCGGCACGGATGGTGCCCTCGGTCAGGGTGCTACGGGTGGTGAACGACGCGCCACAGGTGCAGCTGACCTGGGTCTCGACGTACTCGGGGTGAACATCGCGCTTCAAGGTGTCTCCTAGATTCGGGAGGGCGCCGGGTCGCAGGAGCCGAATTGCGCACTGCGTGAACCGGGGCCGACAGACCAGTCTGCCAGGACCGGGCCGCCTGTCAAAATTCTGAGGACGCTCCCCTCAACGGCGGGGGGCCGGGGTCTATTCCTCCCGGCCGGGGCCGCGCGCTCCCCGCCCGGCCGCCGCCCGCTCCCCGCCCCGCTACTGCACGATCCCGGCGGCGGGGCTCTTGTCCCCGACGGACGTCGCCGTGGCCTCGGCGGGTACCGGCTGGTCGGCCAGCAGGGCGTCCCAGACCATCTTGGACTCCTTCGTCAGGGGCACGACGCGGTTCTCGTCCCGCGGGTCCGTGACCACCGGCAGGGTGATCATGTGCATGTCCTGGGAGTCGATGCCCTGGAGTCCCTGGGCGAAGCCCATGAGGGACTTCACGTCGCCGAGCGCCTTGTCGGTGGTGATCGCCTTGGTGGCGGAGTCGGCGAGGTCGAGGAGCCGCTTGGGGTTGTCGAAGATCCCGATGCCCTTGACCTGCTTGATCAGTGCCTTGATGAAGGCCTGCTGGAGCTGTATTCGGCCCAGGTCGGTGCCGTCGCCGACGCTCTTGCGGGTACGGACGAGGCCGAGGGCCTGTTCCCCGTTGAGCTTGTTCGTGCCGGCCGCGAGGTCGAGGTGGCTGTCGGCGTCCTTGATGGGCTTGGTCGTCGTCACCTCGACACCGCCGAGGTTGTCGATGATCTTCTTGAAACCGGTGAAGTCGACCTCGATGTAGTGGTCCATGCGGATCCCCGACATCTTCTCGACGGTCTTGACCGCGCAGGCGGCCCCGCCGATGGTGAACGCCTCGTTGAACTGGGCGCGCTGCCTGCCCGGGTCGGTCTTCCCCTTGCCGGTGGCGCAGGCGGGACGCGGGCCCATCGTGTCGCGCGGTATCGATATGACGCTGGCCTTCTGGTGGCCCTCGTAGAGGTGGACGATCATCGCGGTGTCGGAGCGGGCCGAGCCGCCGTCGTCCCGGCCGTACTCGCCGTTGGCGCCGCCGCGGGAGTCGGAGCCGAGGACGAGGATGTCCATGGAGCCGTTGTCCACGTTGGCCGGGCGGTCCTTGCCGAGGGCCTGGTCGATGTCGACGGTCTTCAGGTTGCCGTTGAGCTTGAAGTAGAAGTACCCGAGGCCCGTGCCGCCGAGCAGGACCACGCCGGCGGCGGTCCACGCGGCCACGGTGAGGCCCTTGCGGCGCTGCGGCGGCTTACGTCGGCGCCGGCTCGCGGCCCGGCGGCCGCCGGCCCTGCTGTCCTCGCTCATGCTCTCCTCAGTCCTGGCTCAGGCCCGCCCGTACGGAACGTCTGCCCGCTGTCCTCTCACTCAGACGGCGGAGCGGCTCCCAGGGTTCCACGGCCCGTACGGGGCCTTTCCCCCGCCTCTCCCCGCCGGAGCTCCCGAGCCTTCCCGGGGGCCTCTCGCGGCCCCTCGGGCGGGCGGGCCGTGGCGCCGCCCTTACCTGGGGTTTCCCGGGGATGCGGGCACGCCGCCGGGTGCGCCCGGCCGGGGGCACGCATGTGGTGAAGGTCGCACGGAGTGACGTACGGGACGCCGTACGAACGCGGGACCGCCCCCGCCGCGGCTGCGGTGGGGGCGGTCCCGGTGGTGCGGTGCCGAGGCGGCGGCGGTCAGTCGTCGTTCTTGCCCGCCGGCGTGGTCTTGGCGATCTGCATCAGGAACTCGGCGTTCGACTTCGTCTGCTTCATCTTGTCGAGCAGCAGCTCGATCGCCTGCTGCGAGTCGAGCGCGTGCAGCACCCGGCGCAGCTTCCAGACGATGGCGAGCTCCTCCGCGTTGAGGAGGATCTCCTCCTTGCGGGTGCCCGACGGGTCGACGTCGACGGCCGGGAAGATGCGCTTGTCGGCGAGCTTGCGGTCGAGCTTGAGCTCCATGTTGCCGGTGCCCTTGAACTCCTCGAAGATCACCTCGTCCATGCGCGAGCCGGTGTCGACCAGCGCGGTGGCCAGGATGGTCAGCGAGCCGCCGTCCTCGATGTTGCGCGCGGCACCGAAGAAGCGCTTCGGCGGGTACAGCGCGGTCGAGTCGACACCACCGGACAGGATGCGGCCGGAGGCGGGGGCGGCGAGGTTGTACGCGCGGCCCAGACGGGTGATGGAGTCCAGCAGGACGACCACGTCGTGACCCAGCTCGACGAGGCGCTTGGCGCGCTCGATGGCCAGCTCGGCGACGGTGGTGTGGTCCTCGGCCGGGCGGTCGAAGGTCGAGGAGATGACCTCGCCCTTGACCGACCGCTGCATGTCGGTGACCTCTTCCGGACGCTCGTCGACCAGGACGACCATCAGGTGGCACTCGGGGTTGTTGGTGGTGATCGCGTTGGCGATTGCCTGCATGATCATGGTCTTGCCGGTCTTCGGCGGGGCCACGATCAGGCCTCGCTGACCCTTGCCGATCGGCGACACGAGGTCGATGATGCGGGTGGTCAGCACGCCCGGGTCGGTCTCCAGACGGAGCCGGTCCTGCGGGTACAGCGGGGTCAGCTTCTGGAACTCCGGGCGGCCGCGGCCGGATTCGGGCGCCATGCCGTTGACCGAGTCCAGGCGCACGAGGGCGTTGAACTTCTCGCGGCGCTCGCCGTCCTTGGGCTGGCGCACGGCACCGGTGGTGTGGTCACCCTTGCGCAGACCGGCCTTGCGGACCTGGGCGAGGGAGACGTACACGTCGTTGGGGCCGGGCAGGTAGCCCGAGGTCCGGATGAACGCGTAGTTGTCGAGGATGTCGAGGATGCCCGCGACGGGGATCAGCACGTCGTCGTCGGCGACCTGCGGCTCGTTCGGCGCGAACTCGTCGCGGCCGCGACGGCCACGGCGGTCGCGGTAGCGTCCGCGACGGCCGCGACGGCCGTCCTCACCGTCGAAGTCGTCCTGGGGGCCGTTGTCCTGACGGTCCTGACGGCCCTGCTGGCCCTGGCCGCGGCCGCCCTGCTGCTGACGGTCGGCGCGGTCCTGACGGCCGCCGCCCTGACCACCCTGGCCCTGGCTCTGACCCTGACCCTGGTTCTGACCCTGGCCCTGGCCCTGCTCGTCGGCCTTGGCGCCGCGCTCGCGACGGCCCTGCTGACGGTCGCCGCGGTCGGCACGGTCACCGCGGTCGCCGCGCTCGGCACGGTCACCGCGGTCGGCACGGTCGCGGCGGTCACGGCGGGTACGGCCCTCCGTGGCCTCCGGGGACTGGCCCTGGGCGGCGACGGTGGTGGCCTCGGCCGGGGCGGCCTCGGTCTTCTGTTCGACCTGCACGGCGGCGGGGGCCGCGGACTCCGGGCTGCCGGAGGGGGCGGTGGCGCGACGGCGGCGGCGCTCGCCGGCCGGTGCGTCCTCTCCCCGCTCGGCTTCGCCGGCGCGGGAGGGGCCTCCTGCGGGCTGGCCCGGGATGTCGATCTGCGCCTGTACGGCGGGCTTGTCGGCGGGCTTGTCGGCCGCCTTCTCGGCGGGCGCCTGTGCGGCGGCCTCGCCCGTGCGGGCCTTGCTGGTGGCGCGGCGCTTCGGCTTGGCCTCGGCGGCGTCGGCGGCGGGGGCCGCGGCCTTGGGGGCGCTGCCGCCGCCCTGGGCCTCCTTGATGACCTCGATCAGCTGGCTCTTGCGCATCCGCGCGGTGCCCCTGATTCCGAGGCCCGACGCGACCTGCTGGAGCTCGGCCAGGACCATGCCCTCGAGGCCGGTGCCGGAGCGGCGACGCTTGGGCGCGGCGCCCGCGGCGGGGGCACTGGTGTCGACGTTGGTGTCGGCAGCGCCCATCAGATCGGTGGTGTCGCTCACGAAGGGTCCTTCCCTGGAGCGGACGTCGGCCTGTCTGGCTCGGCGACCGGTTGTGCTGTCCGACAACGGACCACGACTTGATGGGTCATGGACCGCGGCCGGGGCGGTGGTCCGCCGATAGAGATACGGCGGAGAGAAACGTGCGTGGGTGGTTCCGGCGAGAAGCCCCCGAGCTGGAAGCGTGGGAATGTCACGCCGATTCCGGAGCGTGCTCGAAACTGCTGGCAGCGATCAAAGCAGTCGGGGAGGCTCCCGGAAGAAAGGTGGTCCCGGATGGGGACACTGAGCACCGAGCCATGGCGGCTTCGGATGCGCACTTGAGACTAACACTACCGGATCCAACAGATATTCCCCCTCTCAATCACCGGCAATCGGCCCTTCCGGCAGCGGGCGGCCTGCCCTGGCCGCCCGCCCGGTGGGCCGTGTCGCTAGGACACGGACTGGCCGCCCTGGGTGCCCAGCGGAAGGACGCTCGCGCCCGCGGAGTCGAGTGCGAGCCGGTTGGCCGCCCACCCCTCGCCGGCGAGCCGCGCGACCTTGTCGGCCGCGTCGTTGTCGACCAGCGCGAGGACCGTGGGGCCCGCGCCGGAGATGACCGCGGGGATGCCGTCCGCCCGCAGCCGGTTCACGAGTGCCACGCTCTCCGGCATCGCCGGGGAGCGGTACTCCTGGTGCAGCCGGTCCTCGGTGGCGGGCAGCAGGAACTCGGGACGCCTGGTCAGGGCCTCCACGAGCAGGCCGGCCCGGCCCGCGTTCACGGCCGCGTCCACGTGCGGGACGGTGCGCGGCAGGAGTCCTCGCGCGGTCTCGGTCAGGACCGGCTTGGACGGGACGAAGACCACCGGAACGATGGAATCCGCAGGGTCCATACGGATCGCCCTGGCGCTGCCGCCGTCCATCCAGGCGAGGGTGAAACCGCCGAGGAGACAGGCGGCGACGTTGTCGGGGTGTCCCTCGATCTCCGTGGCGAGCTCCAGCAGCGCGGCGTCGTCGAGCTTCGCCTCGCCGCCTATGGTCACGGCGCGGGCCGCGACGATGCCGGCGCAGATCGCGGCGGAGGAGGAACCGAGGCCGCGGCCGTGCGGGATGCGGTTCGCGCAGACGACCTCCAGGCCGCGCGGCTGGCCGCCCAGCAGGTCGAAGGCGGTGCGCATGGAGCGTACGAGGAGGTGGCTCTCGTCCCGCGGGAGGGTGTCGGCGCCCTCACCCGCGATGTCGATGTTCAGGCCGGAGTCGGCGACACGGACGACCACGTCGTCGTAGAGCCCCAGGGCCAGGCCGAGGGCATCGAAGCCGGGGCCGAGGTTGGCACTGCTGGCGGGGACGCGCACTCGTACGGCGGCGGCGCGGAACGCTGGACCTGCCATCGGTCGATGACACTCCTTGTGACTGTGCGAGATCTGGTGACGGTGCGGGATCTTCGCTGCGAATGTACTGGAGAACCTACGACACCCGAAGGCCCTCGGGGCAGCACCGCGGTCATATGCGCGGTGGCGGATGTAAGTACAGCGTATCGAAGGAAGGTTCTCTCGCGACATAGGGCGCACAGGAGGCGCACGATGCGTGTCGCGTTCTTCCGCTGAATTCCGTTGACTTTTGGTGCCGTACGGGCCGAGTTGCCGGATTCCGGAGGCTTCCGGAATCCGGCAACTCGGGGTCGAGCCGGAGCTCGGGTCAGATCAGGCCGAGACGGCCGGCCGCGGCCTCGGCGTCCACCGGAATGGTGACCGGCTGCGGAGCGCCGGCGACCGCCCAGTCGGGGTCCTTCAGGCCGTTGCCGGTGACGGTGCACACGACCTTCTGGCCCGGGTCGACGAGACCGGCCTCGGCGGCCTTCAGCAGGCCGGCCACGGACGCGGCCGAGGCGGGCTCGACGAAGACGCCCTCCTGCGCGGCCAACAGCCGGTAGGCGGCCAGGATCTGGCGGTCCGTCACCTCGTCGATGAAGCCACCCGACTCGTCCCGCGCTGCGAGCGCGTAGTCCCAGGAGGCCGGGTTGCCGATCCGGATCGCGGTGGCGATGGTGTGCGGCTCCTTGACGATCTCGCCGCGCACGATGGGCGCGGAACCCGAGGCCTGGAAACCCCACACGCGGGGCGTACGGGAGGCCAGGCCGTCGGCCTTGTACTCCTTGAAGCCCTTCCAGTACGCGGTGATGTTGCCGGCGTTGCCGACGGGCAGCACGTGGATGTCGGGGGCGTCGCCGAGCGCGTCCACGATCTCGAACGCGGCCGTCTTCTGGCCCTCGATGCGCACCGGGTTGACGGAATTGACCAGCGCCACCGGGTAGTTGTCGGACAGCGCGCGGGCCAGGTCCAGGCAGTCGTCGAAGTTGCCGTCGACCTGCAGGATCTTGGCGCCGTGCACGAGGGCCTGGCCCATCTTGCCCAGCGCGATCTTGCCGCGGGGAACGAGCACCGCGCAGACCATCCCGGCGCGCACCGCGTAGGCGGCGGCCGAGGCGGAGGTGTTGCCCGTGGAGGCGCAGATGACGGCCTTGGCGCCGTCCTCCTTGGCCTTGGTGATCGCCATCGTCATGCCGCGGTCCTTGAAGGACCCCGTGGGGTTCGCGCCCTCTACCTTGAGGTGGACCTCACAGCCGGTGCGCTCGGAGAGCACCTGGGCGGGGACGAGCGGGGTCCCTCCCTCGCGGAGCGTGACCACGGGGGTCGTGGCCGTCACCGGCAGACGGTCCCGGTACTCCTCGATGATGCCGCGCCACTGGTGGGTGCGATTGCTGCTCATGGGTCCTTACTCCCCTTCAACGCGCATGATGCTGGCGACACCGCGGACGGTGTCCAGCTTCCGCAGAGCCTCGACGGTCCCGGAAAGGGCGGCGTCGGGCGCACGGTGAGTGACGACGACGAGGGAGGCCTCGCCGTCCTTGCCCTGCTGGCGGACCGTGTCGATCGACACGCCGTGCTCCGCGAAGGTCGTCGCCACCTGGGCGAGGACGCCCGGCTTGTCCGCCACATCGAGGCTGATGTGGTAGCGGGTGACGACGTCGCCCATGGTGCTGACCGGCAGCTGGGTATAAGCGGACTCGCCGGGCCCCGTTGCCTCGGCGAGCTTGTTGCGGCAGACCGCGACGAGGTCGCCGAGGACCGCGGACGCGGTCGGCGAACCACCCGCGCCGGGACCGTAGAACATGAGCCGGCCGGCGGCCTCCGCCTCCACGAAGACGGCGTTGTACGCCTCGCGGACGGAGGACAGCGGATGGGTCAGCGGGATCATCGCCGGGTGCACGCGGGCCGTCACGGACTGGCCGTCGGCGGCGCGCTCCAGGATGGCGAGGAGCTTGATGGTGCAGCCCATGCGCTTGGCGGAGGCGAAGTCCGCGGCGCTGACCTCGGTCATTCCCTCGCGGTACACGTCGTCGAGGCGCACCCGGGTGTGGAAGGCGATGCCGGCCAGGATCGCGGCCTTGGCGGCGGCGTCGTAGCCCTCGACGTCGGCGGTCGGGTCGGCCTCGGCGTACCCGAGGGCGGTGGCCTCGTCCAGGGCCTCCTGGTAGCCGGCGCCGGTCGAGTCCATCTTGTCGAGGATGAAGTTCGTCGTGCCGTTGACGATGCCCATCACCCGGTTGATCTTGTCGCCGGCGAGCGATTCGCGCATCGGGCGGACCAGCGGGATGGCGCCGGCGACGGCCGCCTCGTAGTAGAGGTCCAGTCCGTGCGCCTCGGCGGCGGCGTGCAGCGCGGCGCCGTCCTGGGCGAGCAGCGCCTTGTTCGCGGACACGACGGACGCGCCGTTCTCGAAGGCGGTGGTGATCAGGGTGCGGGCCGGCTCGATCCCGCCGATGACCTCGATGACCACGTCGATGTCGCCCCGTTTGAGGAGGGCGGTCGCATCGGTGGTGACGAGCGCGGGGTCGATGCCCTCACGGACCTTGGAGGGGCGGCGCACGGCGACACCCGCGAGCTCGACCGGCGCGCCGATCCTGGCTGTGAGGTCGTCGGCGTGCGTCGTCATGATGCGCGCCACCTCTGAGCCGACCACTCCACAGCCCAGCAGCGCCACCTTCAGCGGACGCGTACGCATCATTCGACCTACGCCTTTCGATCTTTCTTCGCTCCCCGGCGCGCGGTTTGCGCGTCAGGTGTGAACCAGTCTCACTCAATGGACATCAGTTTCCATCCTCGGTCCATTGAGTGAGACACCCATTTTCAGGGTTTGCGGGCCTCTCCCGGAAACATGCGGATCATCCGAGGTCGAGCCGCAGGAGATCTTCCTCCGTCTCGCGCCGGACGATCACCCGCGCCTGTCCGTCGCGCACGGCGACGACGGGCGGGCGGAGCGCGTGGTTGTAGTTGCTGGCCATGGACCGGCAGTAGGCGCCGGTGGCCGGCACCGCGAGGAGGTCGCCGGGCGCCAGGTCGGCCGGCAGGAACGCGTCCTTGACCACGATGTCACCGCTCTCGCAGTGCTTGCCGACGACACGGACGAGCATGGGCTCGGCGTCGGAGACGCGGGAGACGAGGTTGACGGAGTACTCGGCGTCGTAGAGCGCGGTGCGGATGTTGTCGGACATGCCGCCGTCGACGCTGACGTACGTCCGCAGTCCTTCGAGCGGCTTGATCGTGCCGACCTCGTACAGGGTGAAGGCGGTCGGGCCGACGATGGCGCGGCCCGGCTCGACGGAGATCCGCGGTGCCCGCAGTCCGGCGCTCTCGCATTCGCGGGCGACGATCTCGGTGAGGGCCTTGGCGATCTCGTGGGGCTCGCGCGGGTCGTCGGAGGAGGTGTAGGCGATGCCGAGGCCGCCGCCGAGGTCGATCTCGGGGAGCTCGACGCCGTGCTCGTCGCGTACGGCGGCCAGGAGCCGGATCACCCGCTTGGCGGACACCTCGAAGCCGGCCATGTCGAAGATCTGCGAGCCGATGTGGGAGTGCACGCCGAGCAGGTCGAGGCTGTCGTGACCGAGGGCACGGCGCACCGCCTCGGCGGCGCTGCCGTCGGCGACGGCGATGCCGAACTTCTGGTCCTCGTGGGCGGTCGCGATGAACTCGTGGGTGTGCGCCTCGACGCCGACCGTGACGCGGATCTGCACGGGCTGGCGTACGCCCAGGTCGCGGGCGACGTGCGCGACGCGGGCGATCTCCTGGAAGGAGTCGAGGACGATGCGCCCGACGCCCGCCTCGACGGCCCGCCGGATCTCGGCCTCGGACTTGTTGTTGCCGTGGTAGGCGATCCGGTCGGCGGGCATGCCGCCGGCCAGCGCCGTGGACAGCTCGCCGCCCGAGCAGACGTCGAGGTTCAGCCCTTCTTCCTTCAGCCACTTCACGACGGCCTTGGACAGGAACGCCTTGCCCGCGTAGAAGACGTCCGCGTCCTTGCCGAAGGCGTGCGCCCAGGCCCGGCAGCGCTCGCGGAAGTCCTCCTCGTCGAGGAAGTAGGCGGGGGTGCCGAACTCCTCGGCGAGACGGGTCACTTCGATGCCGCCGACGCACGCGACGCCCTCGTCGTTCCGCGTGACGGTGCGGGCCCAGACCTTCTCGTCCAGCACGTTCAGGTCGGCGGGCGGCGGCGAGTAGTGGCCCTCGGGCAGGACGTCGGCGTGGCGGGGCCCGGCGGGGTGCGCGGAACGGCTCATCGGAATCTCTCTTCGGGGGTCACAGGAAGTCGGGGGCGTCGATGCCGAGCAGGGCGAGGCCACCGGCCAGCACCGTCCCGGCGGCTTCGGCGAGGGCCAGCCGGGCGCGGTGGGCGGCCGAGGGTTTCTCGTCGCCCCGGGGCAGGACGTGGTGCTGGAAGTCGAGCAGCGCGTCGGCGACGGTGACGAGGTGCCGGGCGAGCCGTTCGGGCGCCCGGTGGTGCGCGGCGGCTTCCAGGACCAGGGGGTACTCGTCGAGCGCGGCCAGCAGCGCGGGGGCGTCGGTGTCGCCCGCCTCCGCCGCGAATCCGAGGTGCTCGGCGTTCCGGTGGAGCGCGCGGGCGCGCGCGTGGGCGTACCGGATCCGGAACAGCTCGCTCGACTCGTCCTGGACGAGGAGTCCGGCGGTGAACGAGGGGGTCTCGCGCGCGGGAACGCTGAGCATGGCCCAGGCGGCGGCGTCGGCCCCGTAGGCCGCGACCACGTCTCCGTCGCGGCGGGCCACGGGAGCGACGGCGGCGCCGGCCTGCGGGTCGTGGGGGTCGGCCGCCTGGCTCCGGCGGATCCGGGCGACGGCCTCGCGGACGACGCGCTCGCGCGGCTCGCCGTCGGGGGCGTGGCCGTACCGGGTGCCGCGCGCGCGGATGTCCCGTACGAGGGCCTCGGCGGAGCGGGAGGCGAGGGTGAAGTTCAGGAAACCGGCGCCGGTGACCTCGACGTTCGCGATGCCGGGTTCGGCGGCGAGCCGGCCGGCGAGGATCCGGGCGACGTCTGCGGGGGCCGCTCCGGCGCCCTTGGCGACCTGGAACGCGACGGGGGACGCGTACTCCCCCACTCCGCCGGGCCGCGTCCGTTCGACGACCGCGCGGGCGGGCACGGGGCCGGCCAGTTCCCCGTCCTCGACGGCACGGCGTACGGCACGTACGACGGCACGAGAGAGGTCGGCGGGGATCACGCCACCCAGCCTAGGGGAGAAGCCCGGTCGCCATGCATCGGGTTTCGCCATGTGAACAGGGGGCCGGCCGGGGGCCTGTGAAGAGGGGTTGCCGACGGTGGGGTCAGCGGGGTCAGCCCCTCCCCCCTCTCCCTGCGGGCGTGCCCTTCCGCTCGCGGCGGTCCCGGCGCTCGACGAGCCTGCGGACGACGCGCACCAGCTCGGCGGGCTCGAAGGGTTTGGCGATGAACGCGTCGACCCCGGCGGCGATCCCGGCCTCCACCTCGTACTGCGTGCAGGCGCTCACGATGGCGACGGGCAGGTGCCGGGTCCGCGGATCGGCCCGCAGCTGCGCGGCCGCCCCGAACCCGTCCAGCCGGGGCATGACCACATCAAGGGTGATCGCGTCGGGGTTCACGCGGTGGACGACGTCCAGGCACTCGGCACCATCGTTCGCGGTCACGACCTCGAAGCCCTCCAGCTCGAGATTGACCTTGATCAGCTGCCGGATGACCTTGTTGTCGTCGACAACAAGCACCCGGCCCGAGGCGCCTGGCACAACTCGAGAGTAGGTCCGCCCCGGCCCCCGCGTCCGGGTTTTCGCCACTTCCACCCCCTCCGGGCGACGGACCTCCCTCTCCCGCCCAAATCGGTTCCTGATCACCCCGCGGGAGCTGGTAGTGTTCAACCCGTCGCCGCAAAGCGAACGACACGCCCCCGTAGCTCAGGGGATAGAGCAACGGCCTCCGGAGCCGTGTGCGCAGGTTCGAATCCTGCCGGGGGCACTTCGCAAGGAGTGCCCAAAGACCCCGCCATCAGCGGCAACGCTGAGACGGGGTCTTCGCGTATGTGCGGCCAACTGCCCTGCTGTGGCGGGGGATCCGGCGGAGCCGGGGGTGGGGGCACCTTGGGGGTGGCCGCCGTGCGCTGGAACTCGTCGTCCGCTGGGGGTCGGAGAGGCTCGTCGTCCGAACCTCCGCCCGCCGCGGGGCCGGTCAGTAGCGGAGGTACAGGGCCCACTGCACCGTGGGGGCTCCGAAGATGAACGGTTCGCAGGTGTAGGGGAGGCTCTGGGATGCTCCGGCCGCCTGGCACTGCGCCAGGGTCCAGTAGGTGCCGTGGTGGTGCTTCTCCGACGGGACCGCGTTCGTTTCGCGGGCCGACGCCTCCGCTGATCGCGCGGGCTCGGCCGCATGGGCCGCCACGGCCGTACCTCCCAGGGCGAGCGCACTCCCCAGGGTCAGACCGGTCAGTGCGTGGCGCATGCGCATGTTGTTCCCCTCTCTCGGCCGTGGCGCTGCCGGCCCCGCGGCCTTCCGTGAAGCGTCCTCGGCGATCAGTCAACGAACCGGAAGCGCTCGATGTCCAGACGAGGACGGCCTGTGCCGCCGAAAGCGCGGGGGCCGGCCCGTGAGGGGGTGACAGGGGGCCGCGCCGTCGGGTAAAGGGCGCCCGCCGCCGCCGTGAGCGGGTCCCGGCGGTGTCCCGGCGACGGGACACGGGGGCGACGGAACGCCGGCCGGTGGCCGGTGCGGGCCTTCCGGTGGTCCGTACGAGGGGGCGGGGTGCGGTCTGTGGGATTTGGGGGGTGGGGGCGGGCCGGGGGCGTGCATAGGGTGGGCGGTGAGGCCGCTTTGTGCCGCTGACCAGGTGCTTTGCGGGATACGGCGCGTAGAGGATGGGGCGACGAGCATGCGTGAGCTGGCGGAGACGGCACTGCGGTGGGTGGCCGAGGGACGGGCCGGGTTCCTGGCGCGGCCCGTGACGGAGCAGGGGTTCGGGCCCCGGGATCCCTCCGGGGCGGTGCTCGTGGACGCGCGCGGTGAGTGCGTCGGGGCCCTGTACCGGGGGGTGTTCGACGCCGAACTCGTCGCCGAGGCCGCGGCGATGGCCCCGGGGCGGAGCGCGCGGGTGTGCGAGGTGTCGGTCGGCGCGGGCGAGGCCGTCGAGGCCCGGCTGACCTGTGGCGGGCAGGCCGAGGTACTGCTCCAGCCGCTGGCGGAGATCCCGGCGCAGTGGTGGGAGCTGCTCGGGACGGGTGCCGGGGTGGCCCTCGTGACGCGGCTGGACGAGACGGCCGACAGTGCGGTGAGCCGGGTCGTGCGGGCGGGCGGCACCCCGGCCGACGACGCCGAGCGGCGGGCCGGTGAGCTGCTGGGGACCCGGCGGCCCGGGCGGGACGCGCTGTACGGGGGGCCGGGGTCCGGGCTGGTGCTCGTCGAGGCGTACCCGTCCGCTCCGCACGTGGTGATCGGGGGTGGCGGGGAGCTCGCCGACGTCATCGGACGGCAGGCCGCGCTGCTGGGCTGGGAGTCGGTCGTGGTGCACACGGCGGCCGAGGCCGGGAAGGTGCTCGCCGACCACCGGGACGCGGCCTGTCTGGTGCTGCTCAGCCACGAGCCCGACTTCGACGTGCCGACCCTGCGGACGGCCCTCTCGCTCGGGATCCCGTACGTCGGTGCGCTCGGCTCGCGGCGGACCACGGCCCGGCGCCGGGAGGGGCTGCTCGCCGCGGGGGTCGGCGAGGACCGGCTGGCGCTGGTACACGGGCCGATCGGGCTGGACCTCGGCGCCAAGACCCCGGCGGAGACGGCCCTCGCGATCTGCGCCGAGATCCTCGGGGTGCTCGGGGGGCGGGGCGCTCGGGGGCTGCGGGATTCCGACGGTCCCTTGAGGTGACCGGCACGGGGGTACCGGCCCGCTCCGACGGCGGGCCGGTACCCCCGTCTCATCCGTTCGGAGTACACGCGCCGGGTCCGGTGCGCGGGCGGCCGAGGGGTGGCTCCGGCGGCCGGTGAAGGGCCGGGGAGGGGCCGGTGAGGGGGCCGTCGGTCCGGGGGCGGGGAGACGGACGGGGAGATTCGTCGCAGCGAGAGCGTGCATTCGGTGCGAAAGCGGGAAAATAGGATGTATGGACATGATCCTGAGCGTCGACTCGACCCTGACCGACATCGCCTGGTTCCTGGTCGTCGGCATCGTCGTGGCCGGCTTCCTGCTCGGCGGGTTCATCCTCGGCCGGCGCGTGCGGGAGCACGAGCCGCCACCGCCGACCGCCGAGAGCCAGCCGCACCTGCCCGACGGCGGTGCCGTCTACGAGGTCCGCGAGGAGCGGGAGTCCGTGGAGATCCCGGAGGGCGGCCTGAGGCCCCACGAGATGCAGGGCTACGGCAACTTCGGCTCCACCACCCACAGCCACCAGGACGAGGCCCGCGCCGAGCGGGAGTCCGGCTACGAGCACGTGGAAGGCCCTGACCCCCACGTCCAGCCCGGAGCCCCGCCCGACGCGGGACGCGGCGCTCACGCCTGACGCCCACGCCCGCCCACACCCGCCCCTCCCCGACCCCCCGCCCTGCCCCACGGCCTCCGGCCCGCGCCTCCCGCGCGGGCCGGAGGTCTGCCGGCGGTCTCCCGGCGCGGCCCGGCCGTGTCACGACGACTCCTCAAAGGTCCGTCCGCAGCCGAAGCACCTCCGGCGGCGGGTGGCGGGCCGAGCTGTGGCGGACCTCCGCCGCGAGCGGCGGGTCGAGGGGACGGAACGGCACTTCGCCGAACCCGATCGCGGTGACCGTGCCCCCGCCGGGGGCGGTCTCCGTACGGGCGGCCACCGCGTTGGCCAGCTCGGCGCGCAGCGCGGCCGCCAGCGGGCTCGACACCAGCGGCGGCTCGTCCTCCTCCCCCGGCAGGACCAGCACCAGCGCCACGGGGCGGCGCGGGGTGCCGGTGTAGCCGACGGCCGCCGCGTCCCGGACGTCGGTGTGGCGGAGCTTGCGCCAGCCGCGCCGGCCGGCCGGGTAGGCCTGGTCGAGCCGTTTGACGACCAGGCCCTCGATGCCGCTGGCCGGCAGGGTCTCGTACCAGGTCTCGGCCAGCTCCGGGTCGGTCGTCATCGGCACCGGCTGAAGGGGCGGTCCGAGCGGCAGCAGGAGGTCGACGAGCAGGGCGCGGCGGCGTTCGTAGGGTCGGGCGCGGACGTCCAGCCCGGCCAGTTCCAGTACGTCGAAGGCGGCGTACGAGGCGGGCAGGGTCTGTGCGAGGACGGCGGCCCGGGCGGCCGTCGCGGCCGCGGCACGCCGCTGCACGAGCGCGAAGTCGGTGCGGCCCGCGTGCCAGACCACCACCTCCCCGTCCAGGACGGTCCCGGCGGGCAATTGCCGGGCGGCCGCCGCGAGATCGGGGAAGGCCGCGGTGACGATCCGGCCGGAGCGGGCCTGGAGCACGACGTCCTGCGCCGTCCGCACGACGACCAGGCGGTGTCCGTCGAACTTCGGCTCGTACGCGAGGCCCGCCCCGCGCGGCAGGGTCCGTACGGAGGAGGCGAGCGCGACCCGTACGGGCCCGGTACCCGCGCTCACGGCAGCCTCCCGGCCAGGCCGGGATCGAGCAGCGGGGCGAGGAGATCGCCGTCCCGGGCGAGCCGGGGCGGGATGTCGTCGGCGAGGAACACCAGGTCGGAGGCGGTCCGGCAGGCGCCGACCTCTTCCCAGGAGACGGGCGCGGAGACGGTGGGCAGCTGCCGGGCGCGGAGCGTGTAGGGGGCGGCGGTGGTCTTGGCGGCGGCGTTCTGGCTGTGGTCGACGAAGACCTTGCCGGGGCGCAGCGCCTTGGCCATCCGGTGGACGACCAGGTCGGGGAGTTCGCGTTCGGCCTCCTGGGCGAGGGTCTTGGCGTACGCGGACACCTGCTCGGAGGGGGTGGGCTCCAGGGGAACGGCCAGGTGGAGGCCCTTGGAGCCGGAGGTCTTGGCGTAGGAGCGCAGTCCGTCGGCGGCGAGGCGCTCGCGCAGCCAGAGGGCGGCGGCGCAGCATTCGACGACGGTGGCGGGCGGGCCGGGGTCGAGGTCGAAGACGATCCGGTCGGCGACGGCGGGGCGGTCGGCAGTCCACTGGGGGGTGTGGAACTCGACGACGAGGTTGGCCGCCCACATGAGGGTGGGCAGGTCGTCGACGATCACCTGTTCGGCGGATTCGTCCTCGGAGCGGGGGACGCGGGCGGTCCTCACCCAGTCGGGCGTGCCGGGCGGCGGGTTCTTCGTGAAGAAGAGCTGGCCGTCCGGGCCGTCGGGATAGCGCAGGAAGGAGACCGGCCGGTTCCGGACGTGCGCGAGGAGGGAGCCCGCGACGGTGGCGTAGTAGTGCAGCACCTCGCCCTTGGTGTAGCCGGAACCCGGGTACAGGACCTTGTCCAGGTTGCTGAGCGCGATGCGACGCCCCTCCACCATGGTGATCGGCGTCATACGATGAGATTGCCACGAATCAGGAGGAACCGTGCGATCCATTTGGAACGGGGCGATCTCCTTCGGCTTGGTCAGCATTCCGATCAAGCTGGTCAACGCCACCGAGAGCCACTCGATCTCCTTCCGTCAGATCCACCTCGCCGACGGCGGGCGGATCCGCTACCGCAAGGTGTGCGAGCTGGACGGCGAGGAGGTGTCGGGCGCCGAGATCGGCAAGGGGTACGAGGAGGCGGACGGGTCCGTCATCCCGATCACCGACGAGGATCTGGCGCAGCTGCCGATCGCCACCGCGAGGACGATCGAGATCATGTCGTTCGTACCGTCGGAGGAGATCGATCCGCTCCAGCTGGACGCCGCGTACTACCTCGCGGCGAACGGGCCGACGGCCGCGAAGCCGTACACGCTGCTGCGGGAGGCGCTGAAGCGGAGCCGGAAGGTGGCGATCGCGAAGTACGCGCTGCGGGGGCGGGAGCGGCTCGGGATGCTGCGGGTCGTCGACGACGTGATCGCGATGCACGGGCTGTTGTGGCCGGACGAGATCCGGGCGCCGGAGGGGGTGGCTCCGGAGGCGGACGTCTCCGTGCGGGAGGCCGAACTCGACCTGGCGGACGCGCTGATGGCGACGCTCGGGGAGGTGGAGATGGCCTCGCTGCACGACGACTACCGGGAGGCCGTGGAGGCGATGATCACGGCGAAGGCGGGTGGGGCGTTCGAGCCGTCCGAGGCGGTGGTGGAACCGGCCGGGGGCCAGGTGATCGACCTGATGGCCGCGCTGGAGAAGAGCGTACGGGCGGCCAAGGAGTCCCGGGGGGAGGGCAGCCCGCAGGCCGGGCCGGCCGAGGGGGCGCGGGCGCAGGCTCCGGCCGAGGTGACGCCGATCCGGCGGAAGGCGGCTGCGGGCAGGGCTGCCGCGGCCGCGCCGAAGGCGGTGGGCGGGAAGAAGTCGACGTCGACGGCGAAGAAGACGGCGTCGGCGAGCGGGGCGGGCGCGGCGAAGAAGACCACCGGCACGGCCGCGTCGAGGTCGGCGGGCGGGGCGAAGGCTGCGAAGACCACGAAGACCGCCAAGTCGACGGCGAAGAAGGCGGCTTCGGGGACGACGGGGAAGAAAACGGCGGCGGCTGCGAAGAAGACCACCCCGGCCGCACCCCGCAAACGCGCTTCCGCCTGACGGCGGCTGGCGGGGGCGCCCGGGACACCGCCCGGGCGGAGGGCGGGCAGCACCCCGAGGGCAGCGGCCCTGGCACGGCCGACACCCGGCGCGGGCGGCGCAGGGCGGCACCCCGCGCGGGAGCGGCAGTTCGCGCAGGGGCGGATGGCGGGGGGCGCCCGGGCGGCGGCCCGGAGGTTGGGGGCAGCCCGGGCGGGGGGCAGCCCGCGCGGGAGCGGCAGCTTGCGCAGGGGGCGGGTGGGGGGGTCAGGGGGTGGGGGCTGGGGGGTGTAGGTGCCAGGTGGTGCGGGTGCGGGCTGTGGTGAAGAGGGCTTCGACGTCCGGGAGTTTGAGGGTGACGGGCGCCGCGGCGAGGTCGGCGGCGGCCGTCGGGGGCTGGAGGACGCGGATGTCGCGCAGGCTCGGGGCCACCTCCACGCGCGAGGCGTCCGCCACCGCCAGGACCGGGACGACCGGTGCGGACAGGGCGCGGGCGGCGCGGGCCGCCGCGCGGCGGATCCAGCGGGGGTCGGGGCGGGGTTCGGCGCGGCCCACGGTGAGGAGCAGGTCGCCGGCCTGGACGCGCTGGCGGCGCCCCGGGACGGACCGGATCGCGAAGACCCCCGGCGGGCCGATGAGCAGGTGGTCCAGCAGGCCCAGCCCCGGCAGCGGTACGTCGTGCACGGCCCGCCAGTCCGCGGCTTCCAGCGCCTCCAGCTCCACGCCGGTCCGTTGCCGCGCCTGGAGGTCCTGGCGCATGCGGTGCCGGGCCCTGGTGCCCGGCGAACCGTGGGCCAGCTCGCCCAGCAGGGTCTCCCCCGGACGGTTCGGGGCCAGGTCGTCGTCCGGCGCGAGGAAGAGGCGGCGCAGTTCGGCGGGGGTGGGGACCGGCGGCGGCCCGAGCGTCCAGTCGCCGGTCAGGTACGGGCGCAAGGCGGCCAGTACGGCCTCGCGCTGGTCGTCCGCCAGCAGGCTGATCCGGTTGGGCTGCCGGTCGTACCAGGCCACCGCCCGGCCGTCCGGTCCGTTGACGTACAGCCGGCCGCGGCCGGGCCGGCCGCTCGGCAGCACTCTGAGTCCGCGCATCGCCGTCACCCCCGCCGTCCATGGGAGCAGGCGGTGGGCCGCGGGGCAATCCCCCGGCCGCGTGCGGGGCGATCCCTCGGCTGTGTAACGACTCCGTCGGGTCCCTGCTGCCTCGCTGTTACAAGAACACGGCTGTACCGCAACGGCCGGCGCCTACTTTTATCCCACCTGAACACGCCCGCCGCCGACCTGCCCGAAGGAATTCCGTGAACACCGCCCGCCGCCGCACCCTCGCCCGCGCCGCCGTCGTGGCCGCGTGCGCCGCCGGTCTGCCGGTCCTGACCGGCGCCGCCGCGTCCGCCGACGCCTTCGCCGACGCGGTCCCGGCCGCTTCCGCGACGCAGCGGACGCTGGTCAGGAGCGTCGCCCTGGCCGACGGCCGGTCGACCGCGAGGGTGTACCGCGTCGGGCAGGACGCGTACCAGGCCGACATCCTGCGTTCCGGGGTCGCGGTGGCCACGCTGACCAGCCGTGACGGCTTCACCGGCTTCGGCAACACCGGCGAGCTGCACGCCGCGCTGCGGCCCGACGGCCGGCTCACGTCCTGGGTCGGTGACGCGGGTCCGGGCGACGGCGCGCACGCGGTGGACGGGGACGGGCACAAGACCGGGACGCGCAGCGGGCAGGTCGTCCCCGTGTCGGTGCGGCACCCGGCGGGCGGTTCCGCGAACGACGGCGCCGCGGGGACCGCCGAGGCGCTGCGGCTCAGCACCCTGGCCGACGGGCCCGGCGAGGGGATGCTGCTGCTCGCCGCGGGCGGCGGGATCGCGGCGATCGGCGCGGGCGGGCTGGGGTTCGCCATGCTGCGGCGCGGCCGCACCGACGGCTGACCCCGGGTCCGGCACTCGGACCGACCGGCAAAACGGGCGTACCTCCGCATAAGGTTGCCGGTACGACCGTCGATGCCGTGTACCGCGAGAGGAGGGGCCAGCCGCCGTGCCCGTGTTCTCCTTCCGTGCGCTCCTGGTGGCCCCGGTGCTGTCGGCGCTGGCGCTGACGGCGGGGTGCGGCGACACCGGCGGGCTGGTGTCTGCCGGGCCGACCCCGACGGCGAGCGGGCCCGTACACCTGTGGCCGGAGCGCAGGGGTGCCGACGTACCGCCCGCCGATCCGGGGGGCGCGCCGCCGGAGTACGTACCGGGACTGCCGCGGGTTCCCGGCCAGAACGTGCACACCGTCGATCCCGTGGCCCTGGTCCAGGCGGAGCTGCGGGCGCATCCGAACGCCGACGTCGGCCCCGACGGCATGTACCCGGAGACCGCCGCGGCGATCCTGGCCTGCGGGACGGAGGGGGCGGAGCCGGGGAAGTGCCCGGTGCTGGCGCCGTACTACCGGGACCTCACCGGGAACGGCAAGGACGAGCTCGTGATCGGCATCGAGTTCCCCGACAAGATGATGTCCGTACGGGTGTACACGGCAGATCCGGACGGCCGGCTCAACCGGATCATGGCGACCACGCAGACCGTCGTCGCCGTGGAACTGGCCGGGCGGGACGTCGTCCTGCGGGTGCCGAGCGGCAACCCCGGCTACGAGCTGATCACCGCCTGGTCGTGGGACGAGAAGCAGCGCTCGATGCTGCCGACGCGGGAGCAGATCGTCCGGATCCCGGCGAACCCGCAGGGCTCGGCGCGGCCGGGGGCGGGGGCGGGGGCGGGGGCGGGGGCCTGGTGAGGATGCGGCTGCCCGCGTGGACGGCGACGCTGACCTGGAAGTCGGCGTGCTTCATCGTGGTGATGTGCTGCTCGCTGGCGGCGGTGCTGGGCGTGCTGGTGCACGTCGAGGTGACCCGGCAGACCGTGGCGACGGCCCGGGACAAGGCCCTGGGCAGGCTGGCCGAAGCCGCGCTGGCGTACGAGGCCGGCGAGGCCCTGCCGCCGGAGTCGGGGCTGGACCCGGCCGGGCTGCCGCCGGAGCTGCGGGCCCTCGCGGTGAGCGGGCGGCGGGGCACGCTGGTGGCCGACCAGCAGGGTCGGCCGGTGATGTGGGCCGCCGCGCCGGCCGACGGGCGGGCGCTGGCCACGGCCGTCGACTACGGCCAGAGCGCGCGGACCATCACCGGGCTGGACAACGCGATCATCGGCTCGTCGGCGCTGGCGCTCGGCGGAACGCTGCTGGTGGGGGCGTTCGCGGTGACGCGGGTGACGCGGCGGCTGCACCAGACGGCGACGGTCGCGCGGCGGATCAGCCACGGCGACCTGGACGCGCGGGTCGGGGACCCGCGTACGAAGGATCCGGCGCGGCACCAGGACGAGGTGTCGACGGTGGCCGGGGCCCTGGACACGATGGCCGGCACGCTGCAGGACAAGCTGCTGAGCGAACAGCGGTTCACGGCGGACGTCGCGCACGAGCTGCGCACGCCGCTCACCGGGTTGCAGGCGGCGTCGGAACTCCTGCCGGAGGGGCGGCCGACGGAGCTGGTGCGGGAGCGCGTACGGACGATGCGGCAGCTGACGGAGGACCTGCTGGAGATCTCGCGGCTGGACTCGCGGAGCGAGGTGGTCGAGACGGATCTGCACCAGCTGGAGCGGCTGGTGCGCAGGGTGGTGCGGGGTGCTGGCGCGGCGGGGGCGGGGGCGGCTGCCGGGGGCGCGACGGAGGTGGTGGTCCTTCGGGACGCGCACGTGGAAACGGACCGGCGGCGGCTGGAGCGGGTGCTGGGGAATCTGGTCGCGAACGCGCACAAGCACGGGCGGGGGCCGGTGGTGGTGACCGTGGACGGGCCGGTGGTGACCGTACGGGACCACGGGGACGGGTACCCGGACTACCTGCTGGAGCGGGGGCCGCAGCGGTTCCGCAGCGGCGGCAAGGGGCACGGGCTGGGGCTGACGATCGCGGCCGGTCAGGCGGAGGTGATCGGGGCACGGCTGGAGTTCCGCCGGGCGGAGGGGGGCGGGGCGTTGGCGGTGCTCACCTTGCCGGGGGCGGTGGGGGTGGGGGGCTGACCTTGCCCTGGCCGGGCGGGGGTGCGGGGTGTCGGCACCGGCGGGGGGCGGGGTTCAGGTGGGGCGGCGGGGGCTGCGGTGGGGCGGCGGGGGCTGCGGTGGGGCCGGGGGCGGGGGGGGGGGGGGGGGGGGGGGGGGGGGGGGGGGGGGGTTTTGGGGGGGGCGCGGCGGGGGGGGGGGGGCGGGGCCCCCCCCCCC